>JAEUTY010000041.1 GCA_016787805.1 Flavobacterium sp.
TTAATAGTATTATCAAAGCGGAGCTTTGAAGGAAGTCGCAAAGCAAAATCCTATTCGTGAAACTAAACAATCACCAAGCTCGCTTGAGCGTTTTTTCTTTTTAATAGTATTATCAAAGCGGAGCTTTGAAGGAAGTTGCAAAGCAAAATCCTGTCGTGAAAACAAGCCAACTATACCTCAACCAGCTTCCACTTTCCTTTCTTAAAAAAGTAAAACGCCAACAATGCTAGTACTGATTCAGCAACAGGAATAGCAATAAAAGCACCTATTGGACCCAATTTAAAATAAACGGCTAACAACCAAGCTAACGGAACTTGAATAATCCAAAAACAAAAAACATTAATCCACGTAGGCGTTTTAGTGTCTCCAGCTCCATTTAACGATTGAATCATTACCATACCAATGCCGTAAAAAATAAAACCAAACCCCATAATTCTTAGCGCTTGACTACCGTAGTTGGCTATTATAGCATTATCGGTATAAAGACTTATGATAAACTCTGAAAAAAACACAAACAAAACGGTTACAAAACCCATAAAAATAACATTGTATTTAGTAGTTAATAACACACTTTCTTCTGCTCTATCGGGTTGTTTGGCTCCGAGATTTTGCCCAACCAAGGTAGCCGCCGCATTACTCAATCCCCATGCTGGAAGTATAAAAAACACTAAATTTCTAATTGCAATTTGATACCCTGCACTAGCATCAGTACTTCCTGTAATTGAAACCAAATAAGTCAAAATAATCCAACTACCACTTTGAATAAAAAACTGTAACATTGCTGGCATTGAAATGTTCAACAACGACTTAATGATTTCAAAATTAGGCTTAAAATAGTGGTTGTAAATCTTTATGGTTCTGCTTTTAGCAAACAAATGGTAACATTGATAAACCACTCCGATTGTTCTTCCTGTGGCAGTTGCTATCGCCGCGCCCATGAGTCCGAGTTCTGGAAACGGACCATAACCATAAATCAGTAGTGGGCAAAAAAAAATATTGATTAAACTCGCAATCCACAAACTTCGCATCGCCATGGCTGCGTCACCAGCGCCTCTGAAAATTCCGTTGATCAGGAAAAGTAAAATAATCGCAGGACTACTAGCAAAAATAATTTGTGCGAAAATCGTTCCTTCATTAATTACTTCGGGTTGTGCACCCATTAAAGCTAAAATATTAGAGGCGAAATAAACTCCTAAAAATGCAACAACTAAAGAAATTAAAAACGAAACAGTAATGGCTTGCGCACCCGATTTTGAAGCTTCTACAAAATCTTTTTCACCTACACGTCGAGCTACAATAGCGGTTGCTCCGGTACTTAAACCAATTCCGAGTGTATAAATTAATGAAATAACAGCTTCTGTCAAACCTACGGTAGCTACAGCTACATTCGCATTAGGCAAATGACCCACAAAGTAGATGTCAACTACAGCAAAAACCGATTCTAAGCTCAATTCCAAAATCATCGGAACTGAAAGTAATAGAATGGCAATTTTTACATTTCCTTTGGTATAATCGTGTTCTTCGCCTTTGAGCGCTTGTTTGATTAATTGAAAAATGGAAGTAATTTTATTGGAATTAGATGACATAGCAAAACATTTAATTCTTCAAAAATAGCTTTTTAGAATTAAATCACAATCAGATTGGTGTTGCTAAATGGTCATTTCACAAAAGACGCTCCTTCCCTAGCCCCGATCCCGTTGTGAACAACGGGATCGGGGCTAGGGAAAGACGATTACAAGAAAGCCCTCTCGTCCCAAAAGACGAGATCGCTCCAAAAATCAGGAACAATACATCGCTCCTATCACCTTTCGAATCGATACAAAACCAATTTTATTCAAATCAATTTTGGACGTTTTTACCCAAAGTAGTTCTTTGATTTCGTTTTTGTCTGTAATGGTTATTTTATCGGAAGGCAATTCACATTGAAAAAACAAATCCATCGTACGATAAGGCACATTTTTGTACAAGTAATTGTTGGGTGAAGTAGTTAGAAAAACCAAATCGGAAGGTTGCAAATCCAAACCCAATTCTTCTTTGATTTCGCGGCAAGCGGCTTCTTGTGCGTTTTCATTTGGGTCGATGAATCCGCCAGGCAAATCCCATTTCCCTTTATCAGGATCAACGTTTCGAACAGCAAAAAGTATTTTATCTTCAAACTTTAAAATCACTGCAACTGCGGCTGCTATGTTGTGATAATACACAAATCCGCAGTCATTACAATGGAATTTCACGCAGTTTTCAAAGTCAAAATTTTGGGATTGACAATTGGGGCAAAATCTAAAAAAAGAAGTTGAAAAATCGGTCATTATTTGGTGTAGACTTGGTTTTCTTGTTCGGCTACACGAATAAAAGTAGTACGCTTGGTTAACTCTTTCAAGCGAGAAGCGCCAACGTAAGTACATGTACTTCGAATTCCACCCAAAATATCTTGAATGGTAAATTCGACACTTCCTTTTAACGGAATTCGAACGGTTTTACCTTCGCTCGCACGGTAATTAGCAACGCCACCAACATGTTTTTTCATGGCCGTTTCCGAACTCATACCATAGAATTGTTTGTACATTTCACCATTGACTTCGACCAATTCGCCACCGCTTTCGACGTGTCCAGCCAACATTCCGCCCAACATTACAAAATCGGCTCCAGCACCAAAAGCTTTGGCTACATCGCCAGGAGTTGCGCAACCACCATCGCTGATAATTTGTCCGCCCAAACCATGAGCGGCATCGGCACATTCAATAATCGCCGACAATTGCGGATAACCAACGCCTGTTTTGACGCGAGTAGTACAAACCGAACCTGGACCAATTCCGACTTTGATAATATCGGCGCCTGAAATGAGTAATTCTTCGACCATTTCGCCTGTAACTACATTACCAGCTATAATGACTTTATTCGGGAAATTTTTGCGTGTTTGACTCACAAATTTTACAAAATGTTCCGAATAACCGTTGGCCACATCGATACAAATAAAATCGATTTGCGGAAAAGCGTCCAAAATCAGACTTAAATGTTCTTGATCGTTTTTGCCAGTTCCTGTGCTTACTGCAATGTATTTGAAAAAATCAGCTGAAACATCCGATACGTTATTTCTCCAATCTTCAAGTGAGTAATGCTTGTGAATGGCGGTAAATAATTTCTTTTCAGCCAAAGCTTTAGCCATTTCAAACGTTCCAACAGTATCCATATTGGCTGCCATAATTGGAATTCCGTTCCATTCGACTGTGCTGTGCAAAAATTTAAAATCGCGTTCCAAAGACACTTGCGAACGACTACTCAAGGTAGAGCGTTTTGGGCGAATCATTACATCTTTAAATCCTAATTTTAAGTCGGTTTCTATTCTCATAATTCCTATCCTTTTGTTTATCAAAATTAGAGTTTTAATGCAAAAATTGCACATTTAGTTATTAAAAGAAAGTACCTTTTTATTAACATTAAACTACTCAATTAATCACTATTTTTGAACCAAATTTTGAAACCATGGGATTGCATTTTATTTACGACAAAGAATACAAAAACCAGACATTTACATCGGAAGAAATCAGAGAAACTGAGTTTGAGAATTGCACTTTTATCGAATGTGATTTTAGAGCGTGTTTCTTTCAGGCAGTGACGTTTTCGGATTGTAATTTTATGGATTGCAACTTTCAGAATACCAAAATCAATCACGTTTCGTTGCGTGGCGTTTGGTTTACAAAATGCAATTTTACCAGTGTTAATTTTGCGATGACCGATCAAGTGATTTACGAATTCCATTTTAAAGATTGTTTATTGGATTATGCGCAGTTTTATAAGTTGAAGTTAAAAAAAATTCAGTTCATCAATTGCAGTATGGTTTCGGTTGATTTTATGGCGAGCGATTTGAGTGAATCGTTGTTTGACAATTGCAATTTGCGTTTGGCGGTTTTTAGTGAAACCATTATGAACAAAGCCGATTTATATACCAGTTACAACTTCTCTATCGATCCTGAGAAGAACAAATTGAAACGAGCCATTTTTTCAACTCATAACATCAAAGGATTGTTGGATAAATACGAATTAATCATCAAGGAGTAGTTATGTCTGAAAAACCACATTTATACTTCAAAAACGCTCAAGAATGGCGCGAATGGTTGCATGAAAATCATCATTCACACGATTGTGTTTATTTGATTTTTTACCGTGTAGACAGCGAATTTGAAAGTATGCGTTGGGAAGAAGCCGTAAAAGTGGCGATTTGCTATGGTTGGATTGATTCGACTGTAAAACGATTGGACGATGAGCGTCGGAAACAACTATTTACACCGCGCAAAGACAAGAGCGTTTGGAGCAAACTCAACAAAACGTATATTGACGAACTGATTCGGGAGAATTTGATGCACGAAAGCGGTTTGAAGAAGATTCAAATTGCCAAACAAAATGGTTCATGGGAATCGTTGGATGCTGTAGAAAATTTGGAAATTCCAGCCGACTTACAAAAAGCATTTGATAATAATACAATAGCTTTTGAGAACTATAATAATTTCAGCAAGACGTACCGAAAAAGTTATTTGTATTGGTTGAATCAAGCCAAACGCGAGGAAACTCGACAAAACCGAATTGCTGAAATCATCGATTTGTGTGCTAAGAATATCAAGTCGCGTCAATAAATTTTGACAAAAAATTACCAAAACTTAAACTTCAAATCGAATTCATTTTCATAAAAATACATAGTTTTGTAACCTAAATCGGCACTATGATTAATCCATCAGCAAATGGCTGGATTGAAAAGTTTTTTCAAGAGCAAGGAAAGCTATTTGGCAATAGTTTTACCGATGATTTGGCGTTTTACAAAAACGTTCGTCAATCTGGGTTTATTTACGGTCACGTTGTAACGATTAATCCGCAATTGAACATTGATATTTCGCAGTGGAAATCAGATGAAATATCGAAAGTTGCTTTAATTAATCAATTGTATTGCATGTATTTACATGTCAGTCCCACGACTGATGTTGCGTCATTTATAGAAAAAACCATTGCGTTTTACAACCAATTGAATCCCAAAGGTTTTGCTATTTTCGATAAAATTCTGTCGCAATCCAATGCCTCAAAATTGGAAGACATTATCAAAGATCGCATCCAAACCAACAAAGATATTATCAGTAAAAATTTTTCACACATTGTAACCAATGCCTTATTATTTGTAGATGTTTTGGCGTTTCGCGAATTTTTATTGAAGGGAAAAATCTCCAACAAATACATCAAAAATAGTGAAGAAACGATTTTGAGTGTAGTAACGTTGGCATTGAAAGTTAAGACCAAAAAATCGCAACACGACGATTTGTTGATTAAATTATTTGAGTCTTCGGTGCGTTACAGTAAGTTTTCGGTAGATATTGAGAAGTCGAAAAACAAAGTACTAGACTCACTTACATTTGAAAATTTAGCGCACGATTTAGAGAAATTTTACTTGCTTGATCTGGCTGGATTGACTTTGTGGAACGACAACAAAATTGAGAATGAAGAGTTGTACTTTTTACACAAATTAGCCGAAAAAATTGGTGTTTCAGACGATTTTGTCAATGAAAGTGTAAAAGATACACATCAGTTTATTACTACTTACAAAGAAGAAATTCAGTATTTCAATTACACCAATCCAGTTAAACATTTTTACGATCAAACGACAACTGGCGTTCAGGTTTTGATCAAACGCAATAAAAAAAGATTGATCAAAGAAATCACGGAAAGCAAAGAATTGATGCAATTATTGGCCAAATCCACACAAAAAGATTTGAGTCCGGATGAAAAAAAGAA
>JAEUTY010000006.1 GCA_016787805.1 Flavobacterium sp.
AACAGTACTTCATCAACAACAACTGAAACAGCTTGTGATAGCTATACTTGGGCTGCAAACGGAACAACTTACACTGCGTCTGGAACTTACACTCATGTAACTACCAATGCTGCTGGATGTCCTGATACAGCTACTTTAGTACTTACCATCAACAACAGTACTACTACAACTGATGAGGCTACAGCTTGTGATAGCTATACTTGGGCTGCAAACGGAACAACTTACACTGCATCTGGAACTTACACTCATGTAACTACCAATGCTGCTGGTTGTCCTGATACAGCTACTTTAGTATTGACAATCAATACTGCTGCTCCAGTAACTATTAGTTCAAGTGCTGGTACTACATTAGATTGTGAAAACAGTTTTACTGCTTTAGAAGTAGTAGGTGCTGTTTCAACAGTTTGGACACAAAATGGTGCTTTCTTTGGAACAGCTAACCCAATTGGAGTTTCTAACTTTACTACTGGTGCTATCACTTATGGTGTAACTGTAACAGATGCTAATGGTTGTACAACAACTTCTGAAATAGTTATCAATATGACTGCGCCATCAACCAATACTACAACCATCACAGCATGTGATTCGTATACTTGGGCTGACACTGGTCTTACTTATACTACTTCTGGAACTTACACTGGTTCAACAACCAACTGTGTAACTGAACAATTAGTACTTACAATCAACAACAGTACTTCATCTACAACAACTGAAACAGCTTGTGATAGCTATACTTGGGCTGCAAACGGAACAACTTACACTGCGTCTGGAACTTACACTCACGTAACTACCAATGCTGCTGGATGTCCTGATACTGCTACTTTAGTACTTACCATCAACAACAGTACTTCATCTACAACGACTGAAACAGCTTGTGATAGCTATACTTGGGCTGCTAATGGAACAACGTACACAGCATCTGGAACTTACACTAACGTAACTACCAATGCTGCTGGATGTCCTGATACCGCTACTTTAGTATTGACTATCAACAACAGTACTTCATCTACAATGAATGTTACTTCATCTACACCTTATACTTGGGCTGCAAATGGTCAAACGTATACTGTGTCTGGAACTTACACTTTTGTAGGAACAAATGCTGCTGGATGTACTGATACTCAAACGTTGAATTTAATCATAGCTACAGGTCCAACTACAGAAATTAACCCAACTCAATGTGGTTCAACATTACCAACAATCAACACTAAAATTGTGGCTGGTTTAGTTCCTGGTGCAACTTCGTACAGATTCAGAGTAACTGATTTAACAACAATGAATCAACAAGTATATGTTTCAATCTTACGTACATTCTACTTGACTAACTTACCAAGCTATGCTTTCAACACAACTTATTCTGTTGAAGTAGCTGTATTAATTGGTGGTGTATGGCAAGCTTATGGTTCACCATGTAACGTAACTACTCCAGTAGCTATCACTCAAGTTCAAGCGTCTCAATGTGGTAGTACTTTAACTGCTATGAACCAATCTATTTTGGCTGATAACGTTCCTTATGCTGCAGGTTACAGATTTAGAATTACTGATTCTTCATCAAACGTAACTATTGCTGACAGACCAACACGTTTAGTTGTTTTAACTGCTATTGCTGGATTTACTCCTGCTGTAGGAGCAACTTATTCAGTGGAAGTAGCTGTTAAAAATACTGATGGAACTTATATGCCTTATGGAGCTGCTTGTAATATTACAACTCCTGGCGCTCAAACTAGAGGTGATGTAAACACTGTTAGCTTTAACGCTGTTGCTTATCCAAACCCATTTGCTGAAAGTTTTATGTTAGATGTGAAAGCAGCTACAGATCAAAACATTCAAGTAAGAGTTTACGATATGTTAGGAAAACTTGTGGAAGACAGAAATGTAGAGGTTAATTCTATCAATTCTATTGAAGTTGGATCAAGATTCCCTGCTGGTGTGTACAATGTGATTGTTTCTCAAGGAAACGAAATCAAAACACTTCGAGTTGTAAAAAGATAATTCTTTTTAAGTAAATAATAAAAGACCTTCAAGAAATTGAGGGTCTTTTTTTTTGAGAAATCTAGAAATAAAAAAACCGCTTCAAAAAAGAATGAAACGGTTTTATGTGGTACCTCCAGGAATCGAACCAGGGACACACGGATTTTCAGTCCGTTGCTCTACCAACTGAGCTAAGGTACCTTGCTTATGAGGGTGCAAATATAGAATGATTTTTAATTTATCCAAAACAAATATTAAAAAAAATCTATTCGTAACTTTGTCTATCAAAAAGAAAAAGATGAATTTAATAGTTGATTTAGGAAATTCTAAAATTAAAGTTGCTGTTTTTGAGAATGATACATTGATTTTAAGAGAGGTTTATGGTTATGGTGATTGGAAAAATAAAATTGAAAATATTTTAAAAAAAAATGAAAACATCTCCAATGTTGTAGTTTCAAATGTTTCAAACGTTTCAAATGATGATCTTTCATTTATTAATCGATATTCTAAACTCTTTTTCATATCGGTAAGCGGTAAGTTTCCTTTCAAGAATTTGTATGAAACACCCAAGACATTAGGTATAGATAGAGTGGTTTTGGCGGCTGGAGCAGTTTTGACTTATCCTAAAGTGAATAGACTGGTAATTGATGCGGGAACTTGCATTACTTATGATTTTATTGATGAATTAGATAATTATCACGGAGGAGCAATTTCTCCTGGCATCCGATTGCGATATGAAGCGTTACATAATTATACCGCAAAATTGCCTCTTTTAGAAAAAGATGACTATGACGAACTTATTGGTAGTTCAACAGTTACATCAATCCACTCAGGTGTTTTAAATGGTGTTTGTGGTGAAATTGATAGTTTTATTAACAGATATTCCGAAGAATATAAAAACTTTATAATAATTTTAACGGGAGGAGATGCAGAATTTTTGGCTAAACGATTAAAAAATACCATCTTTGCCAATCCTAATTTCTTATTAGAGAGTTTGAACCAACTATTTCAATACAATCAACATGATTAAAAATTTTTTTATTAGCCTTTTATTTATAACTACACTGTTCAGTTACGCCCAAGAGGGAACTTCTTCGCCTTATTCTTTTTTTGGATTGGGAGATGTTAAATTCAGAGGAAGCATTGATACTCGTTCAATGGGTGAGGTTAGTGTAATTCCAGACAGTATTCATATTAACCTGAGCAATCCTGCAATGTTGTCAAATATAAAGTTGACTACATTTTCTGCAGCTGGAACTTTTTCGCCTGTTGTGCTTAAAACAAATACACAAAAGGAAAAAGCCCAACGAACTTCTCTTGATTATATTTCAATTGCTATGCCTGCTAAGAACTTTGCTATTGGTTTAGGTTTGTTGCCTTATTCTTCGGTAGGTTATAATATTGTGAATAATTCTGTTACCGATTATGCTTATACTTTTAATGGTAGTGGAGGAGTTAATAAAGCTTATTTAGCTATTAGTTATAGAATTAATAAACAGTTTAGTATTGGTGGTGAATTGCAATATAATTTTGGTAAGATTGAAACTACTAATACATCAACCACAACAATTGAAACTTTAACCAGAGAGCAAAATACTTCAACCCTTGCTGGAGTTAATTTTAACTTTGGTTTAGCACATCAAGCAAAATTAACTAATAAGTTATCTATTTTCAGTGGGCTAACCATTCAACCAGAATCAAAATTAAGTTTGTCTAATTCAAGGAATATAGCTGTAATTCAACTTAATGCAAGTGGGCAAGAAGTAGTTTTTGATGACAAAGATGTAGCAGTACCTGATTCAAAAATGGTTTTACCAATGAAGGTTTCAATTGGAACTAGCGTTGGACAGCAAAAGAAATGGATGGTTGGTACTCAAATCACTGCCAATAACATGAGTAATTTTACCAATCGAAATGAAAATATTTCCAATGTTTCATTTGAAAATGCTTTAAAATTTAGTGTTGGTGGATATTATATACCTAAATACACTTCTTTCACAAATTATTTGAACAAAGTTACTTACAGAGCTGGATTTAGATATGAAAATACTGGAATTGTAATTAATAATTTGTCTATACTAGACAGAGCTGTAACTCTTGGTTTTGGTTTGCCATTAAGCGGGACTTTTTCAAATATTAATATAGGATTTGAATTTGGTAAAAGAGGAACAACCAACGCTGGTTTAATTGAAGAAAATTACAGCAATATTAGCTTTGCTTTCTCGTTTAATGATAGATGGTTCCAAAAAAGAAAATACGATTAATACTAACACTATGAAAACAAAATTGATTTTATTTTTAGCAATTTTATGCTGTGGATTTGTTCAGTCTCAAGAAATTAATTGTGCTTCTACTCAAGAAGAGTTTTCAAAATTAGTAGAGAATCAAAACTATAAAGATGCTGAAGTTAAGTTAAAAGCATTGTTGTCAAAGTGTTCGGATGTTAATGAAAATTTATACTTGCTTGGAGCTAAGGTGATTCAAAATAAAATCGATTTATTGAGCAACGATGACAAAGAAAATGCAGCCAAAGAAATGGTTGCTTTGTATGACAAGCACGATAAAAACTTTCCAAATAACAAAAGCAACAATGCCATCAACAAAGCCATGTTGTATTATGATTACAATCTAGCTTCAGAAGAAGAAACATTCAAAGTTTTTGATAAAGCTTTTACTAAAGATAAATTCCAATTTGTAAATCCGCTGGCCTTAAACGCTTACTTTCGATTGTACAATGAAAATTATAAAAGCACAACAGATGGTACGGTTGATCAAATACTAAACAAATACAGTCAGGTTTTGGCCGTGATTGATAAAAATAAATCTATTTCAAAAGAAAGCGAAATTGAATTTGAAAATGTAAAAATTAGCACTTCTTCAGTTGTCAAAAATTACCTCACTGTTGAAAATTTAACAGATTATGCAGAACGTAATCTGAAAGCAAATGAATCTAACGTAGAATGGTTAAGTGCTACAATCGATTTAATGATGGAAAAATGTTCTGATAAAGGAATTTTTGGTTCTGTAGCTCTTCGTTTACACGCCATTCAACCTTCTTCAAAATCAGCTTTTGCATTAGGAGCTTTTAATCTTAAAAACAATAATAGAGAAAAAGCGGTTGCTTACCTAAAAGAAGCAGCTGATTTAGCAACAGATAAACTTCAAAAAGCTAAAATCTACTCTACAAATGCTTCGATACTATTTGGATTTGATAAAAAGCTAGCCAAAGAAAATGCTGTTTTAGCCACTCAAAACGACTCTTCAAACGGTGAGTATTACATATTTTTATCCAATTTGTATGCAAGCGCAGTTCAAGAATGTGCTACTACTCCAATTGAGAAAAAAACAGTTTACTTTTTGGCAAATAAAATGGCAAAGAAGGCTTCAGAAGTGCAACCATCACTAAAAAGTACTTCAGCAGCTCTGTCTGATGAATACAAAAAACACGATTTTACAGCTAAAGAATTAGAGCAACTCAAAAAAATGGACAATAAAGTGACTATTGAGTGCTGGATAAATGAAACGGTTCAGTTTTAAAATGAATAAAATCAAACAAAATACAATTGTTTTCCCTTTACTTTTTTTGATGACATTATTTTCCTGCGAAAGTAATTTTAGAGAAGTACAACGTTCAACATTCTCTGAATTTACGCCTAGCGGTGAAGCCGATTCTATCAACTTGAAATACACTGATTCTGGAAAAATTCAAGCCGTTTTAGTTAGTCCTAAAATGCTCGATTTTGCTACTGTAGATTTTCCTTTTACTGAATTTCCAAAAGGCATTAGTTTGACCATTTACGACAACAATGGCAAAAGAACATTTGTGACGTCTAACTACGCTATTAGTTATAAAAATACTGATATAATTGATTTACAGGGCAACGTGAAAATTAAAAATGAAAATGGTCAACTGCTCGAAACAGAACAAATGTTTTACGATCAGAAAAACGAATGGTTTTATACCGAAAAAAGATATAAATTTACAGATCCCAAAGGTGTTTCTTTTGGCGAAGGCGTTGATTTCAGTAAAGATTTTAAAATCATAAACTCTCAGAAAATTTCTGGCGAAGTGTACCAAAATCCCTAATTATGAATTATCTTAATATTACAAAATACATTTACCTTTTAGTTGGTTTTATTATGGCTTATGATGCTATCACTAACTGGAATCAAGAAAACAAACCTTGGTTGAGCATAATGCTTGCAATTGCAGCCTTTTTTACGTTTTTCTTCAGAAACAGTTTCGCTAAAAAATTTGAAGCTCAAAAAAAAGAACAAAACAATAATCCTCAAAAATAAATGGGCTTAACAATAGTAATACTATGTTTATTACTAATTGCGTTCTTCTCAGGAATGGAAATCGCCTATATTTCCTCGAACAAAATTTACCTCGAAATTGAAAAAAAACAGAATAACTTTTTTTCAAGTTTAATCGCAAAACTCACGTTACATCCTTCCAAATTCTTGGCCACAATGTTGCTAGGAAAAACCATTTCACTGGTGATGTATAGTGTTTGTATGTGTACCATTATTGGAAAGTCTATTTGGATGCAACAATTGAATTTAAATAGCATTCAATTCTTTTTTGTTCAAATTATAGTTGCCGCTTCATTAGTGGTGATTACTAACGAATTTGTGGTCAAAGTATTTTTTCAAATTTATGCTAATACTTTAATAAAATATTTGTCTTTTCCAGCCTATTTGTTTTATAAATGTTTAAATTATTTTTCGTCCTTTATCATCTGGATTTCTGATACCATTTTAACTAAATTCTTCCATTCTTCTGCCAACTCACAACATTCTCTTTTTAGTAAAATTGAACTCGAGAATTATATCAATGAGCAAATCAGTACTTTTGACAAACAGGAAGAAGTTGATTCTGAAATTCAAATTTTTCAAAACGCACTAGAGTTTTCTGGAGTTAAAGCCCGCGACATAATGACGCCTCGAACAGAGTTGGTGGCAGTTGAAATTCACCATTCGGTAACTCAACTAAGAGAAAAATTCATTCAAACGGGTTATTCGAAAATTTTAATTTACCAAAACACACTCGATAATATTTTGGGTTATGTGCATTCGTTTGAGTTATTCAAAAAGCCAAGAAGTATCAAAAATAGTATGATCCCAGTAGAATTTATTCCTGAAACTATTTTGATTAAAGATGTATTGAATTTGCTGACTAAAAAAAGAAAAAGTGTGGCCATAGTTCTTGATGAATACGGCGGAACATCTGGAATTATAACTGTAGAAGATATTGTAGAAGAACTTTTTGGTGAAATTGAAGACGAACACGACGAGGATGAGCAATTAATAGAAACCAAATTAGACGAATACAATTATATTCTTTCTACGCGTCATGATGTGGCCTATTTGAATGAAGAATACAATTTTCAAATTCCAGAAAGCGATTCTTATGGAACTTTGGGGGGATTTATTATGAATTTTTCTAAAGAAATTCCACAAAAAGGAGACCAAATCACGATTAATAATTTTCACTTTTTTATCGAAGAAGCCTCAAATCATAAAATAGAATTGGTCAAAATGACGCTTAACAATTAAAAATCGATAAAAAACAAATTTTATAGATAAAAAAACCTATTGTTTTATTATTATTTAATAGATAATCGTATTTTCGCAAACTGAAATAAAAATTAACAAAAATAAAAATGGCAGTTTTACAAAAAATTAGAAATCGTTCAGGATTACTTTTGCTAGCTATAGGTTTTGCATTACTTGCATTTGTTGTGCAAGATTTCTTTTCAAACAAATATTCAACTTCGTCAAATGATGTAGGAAGTATTAACGGAAAAGATATAGCTTTTGAAGAGTTTAGAATGAAAGTAGCAAATCTTGAAAAAAATGGTCAACAAGGTCAACCAATGACGACTATTCAAGCTGCAAATCAAGTTTGGGAACAAGAAACATCTATCGCTCTTTTAACAGAAGAATTCGAGAAATTAGGCATCAGAGCGGGAGAAAAACACATCCTTGAAAATTTCAAAAATGATCCTAATATTGGTCAAAACCCAACTTTTCAAAACGAAGCAGGCAAATTTGATATTAAGAAATTTCAAGAGTTTTTTAAATCAAATCCAGAGCAAGCAAAAGTTTTAAAAGACAGAGAAAAAGATGCAGTATTAAACTCTAAATACCAAATCTATACTTCTTTAGTAAGAGGCGGAATGTATACTACAGATGCCGAAGGAAAATTCAAATACGAGTTAGAAACGAATAAAGTAAGTTTCGATTTTGTTGCTGTTCCTTTTTCTTCGATTAAAGATAGTGACATCAAAGTTACGGATGAAGACTATTTGAACTACATGAAAAAACACGAAAAAAGATTCAAATCGGAAGGAACTCGTGAAATTGAATATGTTGTAGTGGATGACAAACCATCTGCAGAAGATGAAAAAGAAGTAAAAGACAGAGTAAATGCCTTATTATCGGGAAGCGTTGTTTACAACAAAGAAACAGGCAAAAACGATACAATCTCTGGTTTTGCTTCGGCAACTAACATTCCAGAATACGTTAGTCAAAATTCGGATATTCCATACGATTCTATTTATAAAACTAAACAAGAATTACCAGCAGAAGCTGCAGAACAATTGTTTAATTTACCAACAGGTCAAATTTATGGACCTTATATGAATGGAAAATATTATTGCATTTCTAAAGCAATGGGAAGAAAACCTAATGCAAAAGCAAAAGCAAGCCATATTTTGATCAGCTGGGAAGGTATTGATAGAGTTCAGAAAAAAGAAAAAAGAACCAAAGAACAAGCGCAAGCAAAAGCACAAAGTTTATTAGCGCAAGCACAAGCAAATCCTGGAAACTTCATGATGTTGGCTTTGACTAATTCAGATGATTCTTCTGCTCAACAAGGTGGTGATTTGGGTTATTTTGCCCCAAACCAAATGGTAAAACCTTTCAATGATTTCGTTTTCAATAACCCAGTTGGAAAAATTGGTCTAGTTGAATCTGAATTCGGTTTCCACGTAATTAATGTTACAGACAAACAAGACGCTGTTCTTCTTGCAACTGTAGGTCAACGTATTGATCCATCTGAAAAAACAACTAATGAAGTTTACACCAAAGCAACTAAATTTGAAATGGATGCTAATGGTAAAGACTTTGCCGCTGCTGCAAAAGCCGCTAAGTTAACTGTAAACCCAGCCATAAAAGCAAAACCAATGGATGAAGCTTTTGGATCTGTAGGAAACCAAAGACAAATCATCAAATGGGCTTACAGTGATGATACAAATGTTGGTGATGTTAAACGATTTGAAGTTGTTAATGTAGGTCACGTGATTGCAAAATTGACCAAAGTAAACGAAAAAGGTTTAATGACGGTTGAAGAAGCTAAACCAATGATTGAATACATCATTAAAAACGAGAAAAAAGCGGAAAAAATTAAAGATAAGATGAAAGGTAGTTCATTAGATGCAATTGCAAAAGCAAATAATGTAACGGTTCAACAAGCAACTGATTTGACTATAGAAAACGCTATGATTCCTAATGTTGGAATGGAGCAAAAAGTAGTTGGAACAGCTTTTGGAACTGCAGCAAATAAACTTTCAGCTCCAATTGACGGAAATATGGGTGTTTATGTAATCAAAACAAAATCGGTTACCAAAGCACCAAAATTGCCTAAGCATGATGCTTATGTAAATAAGTTAAAACCAATGGCGCAACAAGGAGCGGGTAGAATTTTACCAGCATTAAAAGCAAATGCAAAAATTGAAGATAACAGAGTTGATTTTTATTAATAGATAAAGGTTATTTAATAAAAAGAATCCCGGTTGCGAAAGTAATCGGGATTTTCATTTTTATAAAATCATATCAGTGTAAGGAATTACTATTTCGTATCCTTTTTCTTTAAAATAGGAAGTCGGATTTTCTTTTGAAATGGCCAAAACAAAATCGCCGCCCCAAGCGCCCAAACTTTTTACAATTCCTTTAAAATCATAGAATAAAACTTCTTGAACTGTTTGTAGCTCTAAAACAGCACTCATTTCAATTTCGTGTTGTTGCAACGCTAAAGCAAATTCTTTTGGCGCAGTAGACTGAATCACCAAATCCGTAATTTTGTCAATTTTTTGGATGGTTTGATCAATATTTCCTCGCTGATTCAAATACGAAGTAATGGCGCTTTTACTACTTTGTTTTTTATTAAGGTAAACAAAATAAATTTTATCTAAAAAATCGGGTTGAAAGGCAATAGTTTCTACAACTGGTTTTTCATTAACCAATCGATACAAAATAGGTGAGTTGTTTTGCGCACAAGCCAAATCGTATCCGCTTCCACCAAAACTTTTTCTAAGCAATTCAAAAGCATCAATTTGCAACCATTGTGCAATGTTGTTGATTAAGGTTGAAGAGGTTCCTAAACCCCAAAATTTAGGAAAAGTCAATTCGGTTGTGATTCGATAACCTTTTGCTTGTGTAATAAAAGCAGCGTTCATTTGGTAGGCTTCGTGCAAAATTTCAATCAAGGTGTTTTTGATGTTGTGCGAGGCATCAAAGCGTTCTTTTCGAATAACGGATTCAAACGGAATTTCGGCTTCAAACCAAATGCTGCCATCGTGATCGTGACTTTTCCAGTGAATGATTTGGTGGTTGGCTTCTTCAATGATTAAGTTTTGACCAAATTTTGTAGGCAACGCAAATGCCTTGGCGCCGTCAAGAACCACATATTCTCCTGTAATGAGCAGTTTTCCGTTACTGTAAAATGTCTGTTTCAAAATAGTCGTTTTTAGCCCCGATAGCAGTGGAAATCCTTTTTCTTTCTTCTTTAGAAAGGAAAAGATTGCAACGAATAGCGGGAATAGCTTCTAAAATTAATTTCGCATTTTCTGAATAAAATCAACCACTGCCGAATGTGAAATAGTGTTGTTTTCAAAGTGTTGGGCAATCAACTTTCGTTCTTCGGTTGTGGCTTGGTATTGATTCAAAATATTGTTGATGTGCATTTTCATGTGACCTTCCTGAATTCCTGTAGTGGTGAGCGAGCGCAAGGCCGCAAAATTTTGTGCCAAACCAGTAACTGCCACAATCTGCATTAATTCGTGCGCAGAAGGTTGTTTTAAAATTTGAAGCGCCATTTTTACCAACGGATGCAAGGAGGTTAAACCGCCAACAGTTCCCAACGCCAATGGAATTTCCGTCCAAAAGGTGAAAATACCATTTTCAATTTTCGCGTGCGATAAACTCGAATATTTTCCATTGCGCGAAGCATATGCGTGAACACCAGCTTCTACGGCTCTGAAGTCGTTTCCAGTAGCCAAAATTATGGCATCAATACCATTCATAATGCCTTTGTTATGCGTTACAGCTCGGAAAGGTTCGATTTCAGCAATTCTAACAGCTTGCACCAATTTTTCAGCAAATTCCTGTGGATTCTCGATTTTCTTGTCGGCTAATTCTTCGACTTTGCACGAAACTTCAGCGCGAACAATGCAATTCGGAACGTAATTCGACAAAATACTCATCACCACTTGAATGTTTTTTTCTTCTTCTGAAAAATCAGCGTATTGAGCCGCTTCTTCTTTCAACGTTTTGGCAAATTGTTCCAAACACGAATTGATAAAATTAGCGCCCATGCTGTCTTTGGTTTCAAAAGTGGCGTGGAGTTGGTAGTAATTTTGGAGTTCGTTGGTTTTGTTGCGCAATTCGATATCCAAAATTCCACCACCGCGTTTTTGCATGTTTTTGGTGATGCTTTCGGTGTTGGAAAAGAATTTTTCTTTATTTTTTTGAAAAAATGCAGTTAGTTTTTCAGGATTTCCTGTGTAAAGAAAATGCACTTGTCCAATTTTTTCCGAACTCAAAACTGTGGCTTTGAATCCACCACGTGTACTCCAAAATTTGGCCGATTTGGCTGCAGCTGCGATCACCGAACTTTCTTCAATCACCATCGGAACCGAATAATAGTTGCCGTTGATAAGGAAATTAGGCGCAATTCCCAGCGGTAAATAGAAATTGGTTATGGTGTTTTCGATGAATTCGTCGTGTAATTGTTGAAGTTTTGAATCGTTATTCCAATATTGTTTGATAGTAGTAATAGCTTCTTTAGGATTGGAAAAATAAGTGTTGGCAATCCAATTGATCTTTTCTTCTTTCGATAATTTCGAAAATCCAGCAACAGCGTTATTCATTTTCAAATGATTAATGAGATAATTTCTGCAAAGATAAACTTTAGATTGTATTGATGGAGTAGGATTTTTATAATTCTAAAGCTGTAAAATGGTGTATTTAACAAAATAATAGGAAGTTGTTTCCTTTTTTTTTACTAAAATTGGAGTCATTTTATAATCAATCATCAAGATGAGACACTTTTCGATAATTATAGTATTTCTTTTGAGCAGTTTTGCCATTGTAGCGCAACAAAAACTAACAGTTGAAGAAATCTATACAGGCGCTTTCAGAGCCAAAGGAATGGACGAGTTACAATCGATGAAAAACACCAATCAATACACGGTGTTGAACTCCGATCGAGCTACCAAAAGCCAACAAATAGATTTGTATGATTTTGCTACTTTGCAGAAAGTGTCTACGCTGATTGACACCAAAAATCACAAAGAATTAGCGGATGGAATTGATAGTTATACTTTTAGTAACGACGAAAAGCAAATTTTAATTGCCAATAACTCAGCGCCTATTTTTCGTCATTCGTTTACGGCCGATTTTTACCTTTACAATTTGGCTTCTAAATCGCTTTCCAAAATTTTAGAGCAAGTACAAGAACCCACATTTTCGCCTGATGGAACTAAAATTGGTTTCGCTAAAGCAAACAATTTATATATCTATGATATTGCTTCAAAGGCTACAACACAAGTAACTACTGATGGAACAAAAAACGCCATTATCAACGGAATTACGGATTGGGTTTACGAAGAAGAATTTGCTTTTGTTCGAGCTTTTGATTGGAGTGCGGATAGCAAAAAACTAGCTTACATTCGTTTTGATGAATCGCAAGTGCCACAGTTTTCAATGGATTTGTACAAAAAAGATTTGTATCCAACGGCGGATACTTTTAAATATCCAAAAGCAGGCGAAAAGAACGCTTTAGTTTCATTGCATGTATATGATGTAAACGGAAAATCATCAAAAACCATCAATCTAGGAAATTACAATGATTTTTACATTGCTCGAATGAAATGGACCAACGATGCTAATGTATTGTGCGCGCAAGTGTTGAATCGTCATCAAGATAACTTGGATTTGATTTTTGTAGATGGAACAACAGGAGCGGCCAAAGTAGTGTTGAATGAGAAAGACAAAGCTTATGTGGATGTAACTGATAATTTGACATTTTTAAAAGACAATAGTTTCATTTGGACTTCCGAAAAAGACGGTTTTAACCATATTTACTTGTACGACAAAACAGGAAAGTTAAAAAATCAAATTACTAAAGGCAATTGGGAAGTAACCGCTTATTACGGTTTTGATGAAAAGACCAAAACAGTTTTCTATCAATCGGTGGAAAACGGTTCGACCATCAGAGACGTGTATAAAATCTCGCTTGACGGAAAAAAGAAAGCAAAACTTTCACAACAAATCGGAACTAATGCGGCGACTTTCAGTCCGGATTTTACCTATTTTATCAATTCGTTTTCATCGGCAACTGTGCCAACTACATACACTTTGAATAGCTCGAAAGATGGTAAACAAGTAAAAGCAATCGTAGACAATGTAGCGTTGGCTGATAAATTGGAAAAATACGATT
This sequence comes from Flavobacterium sp., assembly GCA_016787805.1. Taxonomy (GTDB): domain Bacteria; phylum Bacteroidota; class Bacteroidia; order Flavobacteriales; family Flavobacteriaceae; genus Flavobacterium. The sequence goes on from JAEUTY010000006.1 coordinate 13,697, forward strand.
TACCGACCAAAGAGTTTTTTGAATTAACCACCGAAAAAGGACACAAACTCAACGCTTGGATGATCAAGCCAAAGAATTTTGACGCTACCAAAAAATACCCTGTTTTTATGTACCAATATTCGGGTCCAGGTTCGCAACAAGTAGCCAATCAATGGTTGAATACGAATGATTATTGGTTTATGATGCTTTCGCAAGAAGGTTATATTACGGTTTGTGTAGACGGAAGAGGAACGGGTTTTAAAGGCGCTGAATTCAAAAAATGCACGCAAAAAGAACTAGGGAAATACGAAGTAGAGGATCAAATTGATGCTGCCAAAGTAATCGGGAATTATGCATACGTGGATAAAAGTAGAATTGGAATTTTTGGTTGGTCGTATGGCGGATTCATGTCGAGCAACTGTTTGTTCAAAGGTGCAGATGTATTCAAAATGGCCATTGCGGTGGCTCCTGTGACCAATTGGCGTTTTTACGACAGTATTTACACCGAAAGATACATGCAAACACCGCAGGAAAATCCATCAGGTTACGACGAAAATTCGCCGATTAATCATGTGAGTAAATTGAAAGGTAATTTTCTTTTAATTCATGGTACAGCCGACGATAACGTTCACGTACAAAATAGTATGCAAATGATTGAAGCCTTAGTACAAGCCAATAAACAATTTGACTGGGCGATTTATCCTGATAAAAACCACGGTATTTTTGGAGGAAAAACTAGAATTCAATTGTACAACAAAATGACCAATTTCATCAAAGAGAAACTGTAAATAAAAACTTTTTTTAAGCGCCAAAATGAATGAAAATACAATCCAAAATAAAATATATGAAGTGAGAGGAATAAAAGTGATGTTAGATTATGATTTAGCCGCACTATATGAAGTTGAAACTCGTGTTCTTAATCAAGCCATAAAAAGGAATGCCGAAAGTTTTCCTGAGGATTTTATGTTTCGGTTGACAGTTGAAGAATGGAATAGCTTATCATCACAAGTTGTGATGATGTCATCACAACTTGTGATGACATCAAAAAGACCTAAAACAGCTTTGCCTTATGTTTTTACTGAACATGGAGTTACAATGTTAGCTAGTGTTTTGAGAAGTTCTAAAGCAAGAAAAGTGAATATTGCAATCGTAAGAGCTTTTATTTCATTGCGTAAAATGGTTTTAAACATTGAGTATCTACAAGAGCAAATTCTTCAACTCGAAGCAAAATATGATAGTCAATTTGAGGATATCTACGATGCTATTCAGTTTTTGATGATTGAGAATAAAGAAATTGAGGCAAAAAACGAAAGAGCTAAAATTGGTTACAAAAACTAGATTTACTTATTTTTTATCAAAAGAAGTTGTAAAAGATGAACCAACACCAATTTTATTTAATAACAGAATTGTTAATTTCTTTGATAGGTGGATTTTTATTGCTTTCGATTTGGTTGGTTATTCAAAATAAATTCAAACAAAAACTAACTTCCGAAATTTCCGTAAAACGATTTGACAAAGGCTTGCTATTCATTAGCTTTTCCGTTTTTGTTTGGTCGTTTTCTTCGTTGCTGATTTTGATTTTCACGCAATTCAACACTAGCAATTGGATTATCTTAATCAGCCAAAACATGTTTTCAATTTTGAATTCGTTGTTTTTGATACTGGCGTTGTACTATTTTGATAATTCACCACAATATTTGTACAATAATAAAAAAAGCACCACCAGAATTTTAATTTTCTTTGTTGGGCTTTCGTTACTTTCCCTACTCATTGCTCTCACTGTGGGTGAAACCATCACTACTTATGGTATTCGATTTAACACTATTCCAGATTTACTGCTATCAGCCACATTAACTTGGTTTTTAATACTATCGCTTTACCGTACATTTTACAATCGTAATATGAAAAGTGTAGCAATTATTGCAGTATTGAGCATTGTTGTTTTGTTTATCACGCAAGTGCCTTATGTGTTCAATTTTGAAAATTACTCGTTCAGCATCGATTTGGCCAAACTCATTGCCAAAACAACACTCATCTTCATATTTTTAGTGTTGGGAACGAGTTGGGTGTTGGAATTATCCCAACTACCTGAAGCCACGACCATGAAAATTAATTTTGTGAATTGGAATGTAGTTGAACTTTCAATTCCATCTAAAAACATAGTAAATCAAACCATCAACTTCGGCAATAAAACTACTCAATTCAATAATTTATTAAAGTTTGCCATCAGACGGAAATTTGCTTCCGAAGAAAACATGTGCATCGAAGTGTATAATGGCGGCGAAATACTCAGCCAAACCTATTTGAGTAGAATTATTGACAACATAAATGCCATTTTAGCGCTTGAAGACGACATGAAAATCACCCGAAATGACTTTTTTACTTTTATCGGTCAAGCCAAATACCGACTTCGTTTTTTACCCGAATATATTGAGATAAACAACGCGCTATTGCTTGAATTCACAAGTAATATTGATAATGGTCAATACAAAGAGTTTGTGTAAAAAATAAATTCGTTTCAGTCACAATTACTCACAAAAGCTTATTTTTAATGAATTCTTAATTTTCGATTATTGTTTGTTTGCAATAGTTTGTACTTTGCACTGGAAAATGATAATCAATTATTAGGAACAATTAAAACATGAAGTTTTTTTATTACAATTTATTACTCTGTATTTTGCTTTTGGGATGTAGTAATTCTACCCAAATGGATGATCCAATTCCAGTTCACGATAGTTTTACAATAGAGTCAAAAAAAGTAGGTGAGACAAGAACTATCAATGTTTGGCTTCCAGAAGAATACAACACAACGACCGATTCACTTCCCGTTATGTATATGGCAGATGGCGGAATTAAAGAAGATTTTCCACACATAGCCAATACATTTGCTCAATTGATTAAAGATAAAAAAATACCGCCAATGATTTTGGTTGGAATTGAAAATACACAAAGGCGAAGAGATTTAACAGGGCCGACTGAAGTTAAAAAAGACAAAGAAATTGCTCCAATCGTTGGAGGTTCTGAATCATTTAGGGATTTTATCAAAGACGAACTCTTTCCAGAGATTAATAAAAGGTATAGAACTTCTGATAAAAAAGGAATTCTTGGTGAATCGCTATCGGGCCTTTTTGTGGTGGAGACATTTTTCCTAAAACCCGAAATGTTCGACATTTATATTGCATTCGATCCTTCGCTATGGTGGAATAATCATTATTTAGTTCAAACAGCTAAGGAACATTTGAATAATTTACCATCAAGCGAAAAGAAGTTTTGGTTTGCAGGTTCGAGCGCTAAAGATATTTCAATCTATACCAATCAACTCTCGAAAATATTGATTGATGTAAATCCGAAAAATGTAAAATGGACTTATTCCGATGAACCAAAAGAAAAACATAACACTATTTTTAGGGCAACTAAAGAAAAAGCCTTAATTTGGTCATTGGGAAAAATAGAATAATAATTAACTAAATATAAACTAAAACCAGAAAAAATGAGTGAAACAGTAAAAACAGGACACCCAAAAGGACTCTACTTCCTTTTCTTCACCGAAATGTGGGAACGATTCAGTTATTACGGAATGAGGGCCATCTTCATTCTATTTATGACCAAAATTTTATTGATGAAAGATGCCGATGCGTCTGAAATCTACGGAAGTTACACAGGGTTAGTGTATCTAACGCCGCTTTTAGGAGGTTATTTGTGTGATAAATTTTTAGGCAACAGAAGAAGTATCGTAATTGGTGGTTTATTGATGGCCTTAGGACAATTTTTTATGTTCTTAAGCGCATCAGCTGGGGCCGATGGTGGAGTTTCTTTAATGTGGATTGGGCTTACTGCAATCATTATTGGGAATGGTTTCTTCAAACCCAATATTTCAACCATGGTTGGACAATTGTATCCAGCGAATGACAGAAGAATTGACAGTGCATTCACGATTTTCTATATGGGAATCAACTTAGGTGCTTTCTTCTCTCCATTAGTTTGTGGTTCAATGGATTTCAAATGGGGATTCTTAGCAGCTTGTGTCGGAATGTTAATCGGATTAGTAGCTTTTGTTTTCGGGCAAAAACAGTACCTAATTTCGGAAGAAGGAAAACACATTGGTTTGCCAGTAAAAAAATTAGATGTCAAAAGTATCGCAATGATTGTTGGTTCAATAGCTATTATCTTTTTCATGTTGAACTTCAAACAAATGTTCAAAAGTGATATAGACATCATCAGTTATTTCATCTATGGAGCCATGATTGCAATGCCGATTTTGATTTTTAGTGATAAAAGTTTATCTAAAATTGAAACACAAAGAATCACCGTGATTTTTATATTGGCGTTTTTCGTAATCTTCTTTTGGGGAGCATTCGAGCAAGCGGGAGCTTCGTTAACATTATTTGCCGATAGACAAACTGAAAGAACTCTTTTTGGTTGGGAAATGCCTGCTTCGTACTTTCAATCGGTAAATCCGCTTGCAGTTATTGCATTGGCGCCAATTATGACGATAGTTTGGGGCTTTTTGTATGCTCGAAAATTGGAACCATCTTCGCCTAAAAAAATGGCTATTGGTTTAGGATTAGTAGCTTTAGGATATGTTGTAATTGCAATTGCGGTAAAAGGTTTAGGCTTAGGTGAAAAAGTATCAATGTGGTGGTTAATTGGTTTGTACATCATCCACACTATTGGAGAATTATGTTTATCACCAATCGGATTGTCAATGGTTTCAAAATTGGCTCCATTGCGTTTGTCATCGTTAATGATGGGAACGTGGTTCTTAGCTAATGCTGCTGCGAATAAATTTGCAGGAACATTAAGTGCTTTGATTCCTGGTGGAGAAGATGGAACCGGTGGAGCAACATCATTTTTAGGATTCCAAATTACCAACTTATATGAGTTTTTCGTGTTGTTCATCATCATGTCAGGAGTAGCTGCAGCAATTCTTTTCTTACTAAGTTCTTGGTTAGAAAAAAGAATGCACAACGACCATGTTGAAGGTGTAACAGAGTAATTACAACAAATTATTAAATATTTTATTATATTTGAAAACCTTCAGATTTTCTGGAGGTTTTTTTTAATCATTTTTTATTATGCTGAAAAAACACCCTAAAGGATTGCCGTTTTTGTTTTTTACCGAAATGTGGGAACGCTTTGGTTACTACTTAATTTTAGGAATTTTTGTTTTGTATATGATAGATCCAAAAGCAACTGGCGGATTAGCATTTACCGACAAGAATGCGGATGATATTTTTGGAACCTATATTGCTTTAACCTATCTGACTCCTTTTTTAGGGGGATTTTTAGCCGATAGAGTATTGGGTTATTTTAAAGCCATCTATTTGGGTGGATTTTTAATGGGATTGGGTTACATAGGATTGAGTATTTCCAATCTTACAGCGTTCTACTTTTCGATGGCGCTAATTATTATTGGAAATGGGTTTTTTAAACCAAGTATTTCTACTTTAGTAGGGAATTTATATTCAAATGAAGAGTACAAAGCCAATAAAGATGCTGGTTACAATATTTTCTACATGGGAATCAACATTGGAGCATTCATTTGTAATATTATCGCAGCCTTTATGCGCAATCAATACGGTTGGGGAGCCGCTTTTATCACCGCAGGAATTGGAATGTTTTTAGGGCTGATTATCTTTTATTTTGGAAGAAAGCATTTAGCTGAAGCGAATGTTATAAAACCAAAGCAAGAAGGCGATGTGGGAATTATTAAAGTGATTACCATGGTTTTTGTTCCTGCAATTATCGCTGGTGCGATTGGTTGGTTGATTCCAGGGAATATTTTCAAAAGCGATACAACTGATGCTTTTATTTTTGCTTGTATTCCAGTAATAATATTTTACGTTTCATTATACATTAGAGCCAATTCTGAAGACAAAAGACCACTGGGTGCTTTGTTGGCCATTTTTGCTGTAGGGATGATGTTTTGGGCGGTTTTCAAACAAAATGGGACAGCATTGACTCGTTGGGCTAATTATTACACAGATCGTCAAGTTACAGGGACTACAGAAAATGCGTTGAATGCAATTTATTTGCTAGATCAGAAAGAGTATGTTGATAAAGAAGTACAAGCCTATGACAATCAATTTCAAGCTGTAAAAGATGACAATGGTGAGCCAGTAAAAGAAATGGGAAAAGAAGTTTATTTTAAAAATATTACTCCTGAACAAAAAGCAATACTAGAAACTAGTTCAAATAAAAAAGTGAGTTTAATTAATACTGAACTTTTTCAATCGGTAAATCCGGGTTGGGTAATAATTTTGACACCTTTGATTGTTTTCTTTTTTGCGTTTATGCGTAGAAAAGGAAAGGAACCAACAACTCCTTCAAAAATCGTATTGGGATTATTTATTTCAGCTTTGTCATGTTTGGTAATGGTTGCAGCAGTTTATGCCAGTCAAAATGGAACAGTAAAAGTTTCTCCTTGGTGGTTGGTAGGAACTTATGGCGTAGTCACCATTGGTGAATTATGCCTTTCGCCGATGGGACTTTCAATTGTATCAAAATTAAGCCCGCCACGTTTAACAGCTTTAATGATGGGTGGGTTTTTCCTATCCATTTCAATCGGAAATAAACTATCGGGCGTTTTAGCAAGCATGTGGTACGATTACGAAAATAAAGCCAATTTCTTCATCGTAAATATTGTCCTTTTACTAATAGCAACCTTATTAGGATTGTCAATATTGAAAAAATTAAATGCAGTAATGAAAGAAAAAGGAATTAATTAATTACTATGGAAAAAAATCTAACCATCGAACAGATTCAAAATTTTGAAGGTAAATATCCAAAACAATTGTGGTATTTGTTTTTCAGTGAAATTTGGGAACGTTTTTGCTTCTACGGAATGCGAGGTATGCTTACTTTTTTCATGGTTGATCAATTATTGATGAACGAAAAAGTAGCGAATTTACAATACGGTGCCACTCAGGCGTTTGTATACGCTTTCACTTTTATTGGTGGCTTATTTGCTGATAAAATTTTGGGTTACCGAAAATCACTCTTTTGGGGAGGAATCATGATGATTGTAGGAAGTATAATTTTAGCAATCAATCCACAACAATTCTTCTTCCTCGGAATTTCATTTACGGTTATTGGAACTGGTTTCTTTAAACCCAATATTTCTACCATGGTTGGAACACTATACAAAGCCAGCGACAGCCGAAGAGACGCTGGATTCTCGTTGTTTTATTCCGGAATCAATATTGGTGCACTTTTAGGCGGATATGCGTGTATTTATTTAGGAAAAAATTATTCCTGGAATTTGGCTTTTGGTTTGGCTGGTATCGTCATGACTATTAGTTTGTTGACGTTTGTTTTTACACAAAAAAGCATGGCTGATATTGGTGTTTCGCCTTTGCTGAAACTCGATGCTTCTAAACGAAAATTATACGAATATGCCACTTATGTCGGAACAATAGTTGCAATTCCTCTTATTATGGCAATGGTTTCCAACCCTGAATATACCGACTATTTTATGTATACAATCGGGCCAATAACTTTGTTGTATTTAGCTTATGAAATGCGCAATTTTTCCATTAATGAAAACAAGAAACTTATAGCCGCTATGGTTTTTATAGTGTTTTCCATTTTGTTTTGGGCATTTTTTGAACAAAGTGGTGGTTCGTTGAGTTTGTTTGCTGCCAACAATTTAAATAATGATATTTTAGGTTTGAAATTAGATCCAAATGGGGTTAATAATGCAGCCAATTCATTATTTGTAATCATTTTCGCTCCCATTTTAGGAATTGTTTGGATTTGGATGAGCAACCGAAAATCAGAACCGAACACTGTAGTTAAATTTGGTCTAGGCTTTTTGTTTTTAGCCTTAGCATTTTACACATTTTACACCACTCGTTTTTTTGCCAATGCTGAAGGATTGACTTCGCTGGAAATATTTACCTTGGCGTATTTTATTATTACATTTGGCGAATTGTGTTTGTCTCCAATTGGCCTTTCCATTATGACCAAATTAGCACCAGCCAAATTGCAAGCCGTAATGATGGGAATGTGGTTCTTGGCTAGCGCTTACGGTCAGTATGTAGCTGGAATTTTAGGAGCTGGAATGGCCAGTGCAGATGAAAATGCATCCAAAACGGAAAAGTTAATAGCATACACTGACGGTTACAATCAGTTAGCGATTTATGCTTTAATTGCTGGTTTAGTATTGATTGCGATTTCACCATTAATCAAAAAATTGATGCAAGAAGTAAAGTAACTGACAAATCTTGGTACTGTTTTTGTTTATATTTGTAAAATAAATTTTAAAAATCATGAAAAAAATATTCATTGCACTTTTATTCGTTTTGGGCTCAATGTCAATTCAGGCGCAAGATTTGGTTTGGCACAAAGACATGACTAAAGCGATTGAAGTTTCTAAAAAAGAAAATAAACCTTTGTTCTTATTCTTCACGGGAAGTGATTGGTGCGGTTGGTGTATTCGTTTGCAAAAAGAAGTGTTCAAAACACCTGAATTTGTCGAATGGGCAAGTAAAAGTGTTGTTTTAGTAGAGTTGGATTTCCCAAGAAAATCGGCGCAACCTGAAGAAGAAAAACGTCAAAATGCCGAATTACAACAAGTGTTTGCTGTTCGAGGTTATCCAACAGTTCATTTTGTCAAAGCAGGAGATTTGAATGGTAAAATCAATTTTGAGCAATTGGGTTCTACAGGTTATGTAGCTGGTGGACCAAGCGCTTGGCTAGCTGTTGCAAAACCAATGGTAGAACGATTTACTCCTTATCCAGCACAAGCTCCTAAAAAAGTGGAGAAAAAAGAAACCAAAAAGAAGAAATCAAAAAAATCATAACTTATAAAATCCCTTTTCTGACGTATCGTGAAAAGGGATTTTTTCTTTTTCACAAGTGGCTTTCCAAAGTTTTTTATAACTACTATAGTTTGAAGCATCAACTACAATTTGCTTTGGTTGGCATTGTTCAATTACTCTTTTCAAATTCACTTTTGGCGATTGGGTCAAGATTAAAACATCGGGCTTGATTAGTTTTAAATAGATTCCAGAACTATCAATAAGGGCAATTTTTTTGCCTTTAAAATGATACAAATTAGATACTAAATTGATTTTTTCTACTTCACAAAAATTGCCAACTAAATACGATTGTAATGACCAATTGTTATGAAGTTTTAGATCTTTTTCACTGGTAAAAACAATTACTTCAGAAGCATTTCTTTCGGTAATTAGACTTTGGTTCTTTTGGTTGAAAACAATGAATTCTTCTTCGGTTTGAACGCCATATTTTGAATAAAGACTTCCCAACTGAAAAATTAGCACACTAATTAAAGCAACGACCAAATTGCGATAATTCGGTTTCTTCATCCAAATAAAGATAGAGATAATCATCAAATAACTGGTTGACATCATTAGTGAATCCATTGGAATATCTTTAAAAATAAAACCTTCAAATGAAGCCACCCAACTAATAATCGAATTCAATAATTGTATGCTTTTTTCCAAAAGTTGTGTCAAAAATAATGGAACGTAATCCAATCCAGCCAAAATCACAACCACTAAAGCGATGGCCAAAATGATACTTAACATTGGAAGAATAATAAGATTGGTTACAAAAAATAATCCCGGAAATTGATGAAAATAGTAAATGCTTAGTGGTAAAGTACCGATTTGTGCGGCAAAGGAAACCGTGATAATTTCCCAAAAATAATTGACGATTTTGTATTTTGGAGTCCAAACGGAAGCAAATAAAGGTTGCAACCAAACAATAAAAAACAATGCTAAATAACTCAATTGAAATCCGACATCGAATAGGAAAGATGGACGAAAGAGTAAAATTAAAAACATAGAAACTAGCAGCGAATGGTAAATATTGACGCTTCGTTTTAAAAATAGTCCAATCGCGACAAAACTAAACATCGTTACAGAACGAACAACGGAAGGAGCTAAACCCGCAATAATACCGAAAGACCACAATGCAAGTAAAGTGATTGTCAATTTGAAAATTAATCCTCTTTTATTGTTGGAAATTGGTTTTAGTAAAGTGACGATGAATAAAAGAATAAAACCCACATGCAATCCTGAAACCGACAAAATGTGAATCGCTCCAGCATATTGATAATCGAGCAAAACTTCTTTGGATATGTCTTGTTGTTGGCCTAAAATCAAAGCAATAACAATACTTAACTCTTCCTTTTTAAAATGTCTTTTTTCGAGGTTGCGGATAATAGTATTTCTGATTTTGGAACCATAATACTGAATTCCTTTTGAAGATTTCGAGCTGATATAAATCGATTTATAATCAGTGTAAACTTGCGCATAAATTTGTTGGTTTTCCAAGTATTTACCATAATCAAACTGATTCGGATTGATTGGATTTCGGTTCAAATAGAACTCCGTCTTTAAACCAATAACAGTTCCGTTTTCCAATTTTTCATTGGTTTTGTCTTTTGCAAAATTAACAATGACTTTGCCGCAACTTTCTTTTTCATTAATTGATAGAATATGGCCAATATAGCGCGAGTTTTTTGTTGAACTTTTCATTCGTTCACCCAGTTGAATTTCGCTGACAAATAAACTATCTTCCTTTGTTAGATGAAGAAAATGATTGGATTGGTTGGGTTCGAAGTGAATTGAAGTAATCCAAAAACCCAAGGCAATTGAAGTGGTAATAACAGCAAAAGCAAATCCTCTCGATTTTTTGATTACGAATTGAAAAACAATCAAAAGCGCAATAGAAATAGAAAGAAATAAAGTGGACAAAAAAAGTGAGATGGGCAGAAAATGAGTGTAAGTTAAACCCAAACAAAACGCGATAGAAATTTTCGCTAACGGAAATTGCATTACTTTCATAACGTGGCAGATACTAAATTAAATGGCTTATAATGATAATGTCAACAGTGAAATTGACTTTGATAAAGGTAAAAATTTATTTTATATCGAATTACTTATTTTTCACAATAAGTTGAGCAGTTTTTTTGCTAGCTCCAATTCCGCCTAATTTTTGCTCCAACAAATGGTATTTCTGAATCAAATTGGAACGGTAATTTTCATCCAAAAGTTTGGTTAATTCTTCTTTGACTCTTTTTTTAGAGCAATCATCTTGAATGAGTTCGGTGACAATTTCTTCATCCATAATCAAATTTACCAACGAAATGTATTTCAACGTAATAATGCGTTTGGCAATTTGATACGAAACCCAACTTCCTTTGTAACAAACCACTTCGGGCACTTTGAACAGTGCGGTTTCTAAAGTTGCAGTTCCCGAAGTAACAAGTGCAGCATGTGCCACATCGAGTAATTTGTAGGTTTGATTTTGGATAAGAGTAACTTTTTTGTCTCCAATTATCGAATGATAAAAGGAAGCTTCTTGACTTGGTGCGCCCGCAACAACAAATTGATAATCAGGAAAATCATCAACAATACTCAACATTACCGAGAGCATTTTAGTTATTTCTTGCTTGCGACTTCCAGGTAAAACCGCAATAATTGGTTTTTGGTTATCTAATTTGAATTCGTTACAAAAATCGTCCAACGTTGTCTTTTTTCGATTCGAAATAGCGTCAATCAGCGGATGACCGACGAACTCAACTGGAAAGTGATGTTTTTTCTCGTAAAAATCTTTTTCAAAAGGAAGAATCACATACAATTGATCAAAATCGCGTTTGACTGCTTTGATGCGGTTTTCTTTCCATGCCCAAATTTGTGGAGAAATATAATAATGCGTGCGGATTCCTTTTTCTTTCGCCCATTTTGCAATACGCATATTGAATCCAGGATAATCAATAAAGACAAGTACATCGGGCTGAAATTGCTCAATATCTTGCTTGCAAAACGTGATGTTGCTCAGAATTGTTTTTAAATTTAGTACTACTTCAGCAAAACCCATAAAAGCCAATTCGCGGTAATGCTTCACCAAAGTTCCGCCTACACTTTGCATTAAATCTCCACCCCAAAACCGAATATCAGCCTGTGGATCTTCTTCGTACAAAGCTTTCATCAAATTCGAACCGTGTAAATCGCCCGAGGCTTCTCCTGCTATGATGTAGTATTTCATTTAGATAAAAAAAGTAAGAATCAATAATACTATAATGGAAGCCAAAACACCTTTGGCCCAATCGTCTTTTTTGTTGTAAAATAAATAAAGAAAAAGTGCCACCGTCAATAGTGAGCCAAGTGTTATTACTTTTCCAACTAATCCATTCCCATTTAAAATAGCGAAATCCCTCAACAGATTGAATTCTGTGAAAGCAACTACATATAAATACGTTCCGATAAAGGCTAGAACTAAGCCTAAAATAAATCCAAAAATGAGCTCTTTAGTAATCATAAATCCCAAGTATTTAGTGTTTGAATAGCATGATGTGCGGTCAAGTCAAATTGAATCGGAACAATCGAAATATAACCATTAGCCAGCGCCCATTCATCTGTATCTTCGCCTTTGTCTAAATTAATAAATTCGCCAGTTAGCCAATAATAATCTTTTCCAACTGGAGTTTGTCGTTTGTCAAAACGTTCTTGCCAAATGGCTTTGGCTTGTCGACAAACTTTTGTTCCTTTAAATTCTCCTTCTTTAAGCTTCGGGAAATTGACATTCAAAACAACACCTTCTGGTAATTTATTGTTTAGTACTTCTTGAGCAATTTTGTGAACAGCGTTTTTAACAGGCTCAAAATCGGCATTCCAATTGTAATCCAAAAGTGAAAAACCTATGGATGGAATGCCTTCAATTCCACCTTCAACAGCTGCACTCATAGTACCAGAATAAATCACATTAATCGATGAATTAGAACCATGATTGATGCCCGAAACACACAAATCAGGTTTTTGTTTCAAAATTTCGTTTACGGCAATTTTCACACAATCAACAGGAGTTCCTGAACAACTGTATTCTTCAACAGTAGCATTTTCTTTCGAGATTTTATTGATATAAAGTGTGTTGTTGATAGTGATGGCATGTCCCATGGCGCTTTGTGGGCTATCTGGCGCAACCACAACTACTTTTCCTAATTGGCTCATGACATCAATTAACACCCGAATTCCCGGGGCATTAATTCCGTCGTCATTCGTGATTAAAATTAAAGGTTTGTTTGGCATTTATTGCAATTGTTAACATTTATAGCTGTAACAAAAATACTTAAATTAGTACTTATTGCTACACATTTTTAATAACTTTGACTAATGATTAACTAACTGTTGATTTTAGCGCTATAGTTTAACAAAAAATTATACGTTTCAATTTATTTTGGCATAGTTTTTTATATAATTTAGTTGAAAAATTTAATGAATACAATACTTCAATTTATGAAAAGGAATTATAAAGTGCTTTTGGCTGTATTAGCCATATCTGTTGGCTTGTGGAGTTTTATTCCCAAAACAAATGTAGAAGATCCAGAAAAAGATAAATTGTTAATTGAGCTTTTGACTTACGTGCTGGAAAAAGGGCATTACCATCCTAAAGCATTTGACGATAATTTATCAAAAGGTGTTTATAAAGATTATATTGAAGCATTGGATCCTTCCAAACGTTATTTTTTGCAAGCTGATATTGATGAATTTGCCAAGTATGAATTGAAAATTGACGATCAGATTTTGAATAAAGATTTGACTTTTTTTGATTTGACTTACAATCGATTGTTGCAACGAATGAAAGAAAGCAAATCAATTTATGAGGATATTTTAGATGAACCATTTGATTTTACAGTCGCAGAAGAAATCAATACGGATTATGAAAAGTTACCGTATGCCAAAAACGAAAAAGAGTTAAAAGAGCGTTGGAGAAAACAACTCAAATTAACAACACTGTCAACTTTGGCGGATAAACTTAAGATGCAAGAAGATCTTAAAAGCGGAGTTGCTTTAGATGATAAAAAGAAAAAAACCGACAAATCTCTTGAGGATATAAAAGACAAAACCTACGAACAACTTGAAAAAGAAGCACGTGAAAGTAACTTAAAATCACTAAACGAGTATTTTGGTTTCATTAAAGATTTAGAGCGTAAAGATTGGTTTTCTGTTTACATCAATGCTTTAACAGCACGTTTTGATCCTCATACTTCTTATTTTGCTCCTGACGAAAAAGAACGTTTCGATGTAAGTATGAGCGGAAAATTGGAAGGAATTGGCGCTCGTTTGCAAAAGAAAAACGATTATACTGAAATTACAGAGTTAATCTTAGGCGGACCAGCATGGAGAGGAAAAGAATTAGAGGCTGGAGATATCGTTCTAAAAGTGGCACAAGCTGATGGCGAACCCATTGAAGTGGTTGGAATGCGTTTGGATGATGTAGTGAAAAAAATCAAAGGACCAAAAGGAACTGAAGTTCGTTTGACAGTGAAAAAAACCGATGGAACAATCAAAGTAATTTCTATCATTAGAGATGAGGTAGAAATTGAAGAAACGTATGCTAAATCGTGTATCATCAATAGAGATGGTGTAAAATACGGAATCATTTACTTGCCAAAATTTTACATTGATTTTGAAAATAAAGACAGCCGTGATGCTGGAAAAGATGTAGCTATTGAAGTAGAACGTTTGAAAAAAGAAGGCGTTCAAGGCATCATCATGGATGTGAGAGACAATGGTGGAGGTTCTTTGAAAACAGTGGTTGATATTGCTGGGTTATTCATAGAGCAAGGACCAATTGTGCAAGTGCAATCAGCAGCAGGAAAAAAAGAAGTATTGTCAGACCGCGATCCAAAAATTCAATGGGACGGACCATTAGTAATTATGCAAAATAGTTTCTCTGCCTCTGCTTCCGAAATCTTAGCAGCTGCAATGCAAGATTATAAAAGAGCCATAATTATTGGTAGCAAACAGTCTTATGGAAAAGGAACGGTTCAAAATGTAATCGATTTAAATCAGTTTGTACGTGGTAGTGAATATGGCGATTTGGGAGCATTAAAAACAACTACTCAAAAATTTTATAGAATAAACGGAGGATCAACACAGCTAGAGGGTGTTAGCAGTGATATTGTAATGCCAGATCAGTACAGTTATTTGAAAATGGGCGAAAGAGATGTTGAAAATGCGATGCCTTGGGACAAGATAGATCCTGCGAATTACCAAAAATGGAATAAGCTGGATAACTTTGAAAATGCGGTAGCTAATAGTAAAATCCGTATCGAAAACAATCCGCAGTTCAAATTAATTGATGAATATGCAAAATGGAGCGATAGCCGTAGGGATATAAATGTATACAGTTTGCAACTTCAAAAATTTAGAGAAGAGCAAAGAAAATTGGACGAGGCTAACAAAAAGTTCAAATCATTAAAAGATTATACCAATCAATTGCCTTTTGCAACGTTAGATTATGAAAAAGAATTGCTTAAAAACAATACTACATTAAAAGAGAAAAGAGAAGATTGGTTCAAAACATTGTCTAACGATATTTATGTTGAAGAAGCCATAAAAGTTTTAGATGATTTACAACCTAATGGAGGCATTAAAAAAGGATTGTCGTCTAAAGACAAAAAGGAAAAACTTATTAAATCGTAATAGTAAATAGATTCTTTCATGAATCTCCTGAAAAGCTCTACAAATTTGTGGGGCTTTTTTATTGCTTTTTATGTAAATTTAGCCATTGTAAATTTTTATTCATGCAGACAAAATGCTTTTTTTTGTTGGGATTACTTTTTAATTTAAGTTTTTCACAACTACAACAACTTCCAATCATTCCAAAACCAAAAATTTTCAAAGTAGAAGATGGAGTTTTTTTGCTTTCCAATCAAACCGTAATTCAAGCACAAAATGATTCTTTTGAAGCTCTTTTTTTGCAAAAAGCCATCTTGCAACGAACCGGATTCGAATTGAAAATTGAAGCTAATCCAAAGTCAGAATCGATAATCAACCTTAGTTTACTAGTGCCTTCCAATGCCGATTTTAATAAAGAATTACATACTGTTTCCATTACTAATAGTTATATTCAAATTCAAGCCGCAAGCAATCAAGGTTTGTTTTACGGAATCCAATCACTTATCCAACTCATTCCTTTCGAAAAAAGATCAGAAATAAAACTCTCCACAACCGAAATCGTTGATCAACCCAAATTCAAATGGCGCGGATTACACCTCGACGTGTGTCGGCATTTCTTTTCAAAGGATTTTATAAAAAAGTACATTGATTATTTGGCTACGTACAAAATGAATACGTTCCATTGGCATTTGACCGACGATCAAGGTTGGCGAATTGAAATCAAAAAATACCCAAAACTGACCGAAGTTGGGGCTTGGCGAAAAGGTTCAATGGTAGGGCATTACAACGAAAACACCTACGATAACGAACTACACGGCGGATTTTACACTCAAGATGATATCAAGGAAATCGTCGCGTATGCGCAACAACGTCATGTAACAATAGTTCCCGAAATTGAAATGCCAGGTCACGCTTTAGCAGCTTTAGCTTCTTACCCTGAATATTCGTGTACTGGCGGCCCATTTGAAGTAGCCAAACAATGGGGCGTTTTAGACGATGTTTTTTGCCCAAAAGAGCAAACATTTACTTTCTTAGAAAATATTTTAGCCGAAGTGATATCGCTTTTCCCTTCTGAATATATCCATGTTGGCGGCGATGAATGTCCTAAAACACGTTGGAAAAATTGCCCAAATTGTCAAAACTTAATCAAAACAAAAGGACTCAAAGACGAGCACGAATTGCAAAGTTATTTTATTCAACGAATTGAAAAATTTGTCAATAGTAAAGGCAAAAAAATCATCGGCTGGGACGAAATCCTAGAAGGGGGTTTAGCTCCCAATGCTGCTGTAATGAGTTGGCGTGGAACCGAAGGCGGAATCGAAGCAGCCAAACTTAAGCATTATGTTGTGATGACTCCAGGTTCACATTGTTATTTTGATCATTACCAAGGTGATCCTAAAAACGAACCATTAGCAATTGGCGGCTACACTAATCTAGAAAAAGTGTACTCGTTTAATCCAATTCCCCAAGTTTTGACAACAGAAGAATCGAACTACATTTTAGGCGCACAAGGCAACGTTTGGACTGAATACATCACCGATGAAAAAAAAGTGGAATACATGATTTTTCCGCGAATGATGGCGTTGGCAGAAGTGCTTTGGGGAACGGCCAATCCAACCGATTTTAATCAGTTTCAAGATCGAGTGATAGGGCAATTTCAAACATTGGATCAACTCGGAATCAATTATAGCAAAGCCATTTTTGAAGTTATATCAACTGTAAATCCTTCCAAGAGTGGAAATGGTGTTGAGTTCCAACTAAAATCAGCTAAAAACAGCAACGGTATTCGTTTTACAACCGACAGAACCGAACCAAAAGCAACTTCTTTGAGTTATACCAATCCGATTTCAATTACTCAAAATACAACTGTAAAAGCGGCTTTTTTTGAAGGCCAAAATCAAAAAAGTGCTACGATTACTCAAGATTTTATTGTTAGTAAATCAACAGGAAAAAACATCCAATTACTTAACCCACCACACGAAAATTACAGCTTAGGTGGTTCATTTGCTTTAATCAACGGAATGAAAGGCAATCCTACCAAATTCGGTCGCGATTGGTTGGGTTTCTGGGGGAAAGATTTAGTAGCAATCATTGATTTAGGGAAAAAAGAAAAAGTCAGTCAAATAGCAGTTGGCGTTTTATCCAATGAAGGAAGCTGGATTTACTATCCTAATGAAGTGGAGTTTTTAGTGTCAAAAGACGGAAAGAATTTTAAATCGATTAAAAAACTTTCGTTAGAAGATATAAAAAAGGCAAAAGGAATTTTGTCGGTCAATTTCAAAGCAACAGAAGCTCAATTTGTAAAAGTCATTGCCAAAAATGCTGGAAAAATTGCTGATGGAATGCCGGGAGCAGGTTCCAATGCTTGGCTTTTTGTAGATGAAATAAGTGTGGATTAAAAATGGAACAGCATCGTAATTATGGACAATCGTAGAAATTTTATCAAAACTGCAGCAGTAGGTTCTATTGCATTAGCATTGAACAAATTCCAATCTTCTGAAGAAACAACTTTAGAAGAAATAGGAAAAATAAATAAACCTATTGTATTGTCTACATGGAATTTTGGTGTACAAGCCAATGGTGCAGCTTGGGAAATTCTCAAAAATAATGGTCGCGCTTTAGATGCGGTTGAAGCTGGAGTAAAAATTCCAGAAGGCGATCCCAATGAAAGAAGCGTAGGTTATGGCGGACGACCCGATCGAGATGGAAGAGTGACTCTCGATGCTTGCATTATGGATGAGTTTTCTAATATCGGCTCAGTAGCTTGTTTGGAACACATCAAACATCCCATTTCAGTAGCTAGAGCAGTGATGGAAAAAACACCACACGTGATGTTGGTAGGCGACGGCGCACTGCAATTTGCGCTTTCTCAAGGTTTTGTCAAAGAAAATTTATTGGTGGAAGACTCTGAAAAAGAGTGGAAAGAATGGCTAAAAAACAGCGAATATTCTCCCAAAGCCAACATCGAAAACCATGATACTATAGGAATGATTGCGTTGGACAGTGCTGGAAATCTTTCAGGTGCGTGTACCACCAGCGGAATGGCGTTCAAAATGCACGGTCGTGTAGGTGATTCACCTATTATCGGCGCTGGTTTGTATGTGGATAACGAAATTGGTGCTGCGACAGCAACAGGTCATGGTGAAGAGGTCATCCGAATTGCAGGTTGTCATTTGGTTGTAGAGCTGATGCGACAAGGAAAATCGCCTCAAAAAGCCTGTGAAGAAGCTGTCTCTAGAATTGTTAAACTAACGCAAAATCGAAATAAAAGCCTAAAAGATATTCAAGTCGGATTTATCGCTTTAAGCAAAAAAGGAGAATATGGTGCGTATTGTATTCAAGGCGGATTCAATTATGCAGTAAATGATAATTCGGGCAACAAATTGATCGATTCGGATTATTTTTTAAAATAACTAATGAGGTTTAAAATGGATGTATGGTGCAAAAAGCAAAATTAGAAATAGCTTGTTTTAATTTAGCAGCGACGCTTATTGCTCAAAAAAATGGAGCTGATAGAGTGGAATTTTGCGATGGAATTTTGGTGGGTGGAATCACGCCCGATAGCGCCGAAACAGAATTAGCAAAAGCCTCTTTGCAAATCGATTTGTATGTGATGATTCGCCCACGTGGAGGTAATTTTGTGTATTCTGAAAGTGAGTTTCAACAAATGAAATCCGACATCTTAGCTTTCAAAAAGATTCCAGTTGATGGTTTTGTTTTCGGAATTTTAAACGAAGATCATTCAGTAAATATGGTTCAAAATCAAGAATTAGTCCAATTAGCACATCCAATTCCGTGTACTTTTCATCGCGCTTTCGATGAAGTAACAGATGCTTTCCAATCACTTGAAGAAATCATTGAGTGCGGTTTTCAAACCATTTTAACCTCAGGTCAAAAACCCAATGTAATGGATGGTGTTAATCAACTACAAGAATTGGTCAAAATAGCCAATAATCGAATTACAATTATGCCAGGCGGAGGTTTGCGATCGTCCAATATTGAACATATTCAACAACTAACTCAAGCGGTTTTTTATCATTCCTCAGCCATAACTTCAGAAGGCGAAGTGCCCAATCCTTTTGAAATACAAGAATTAAAATCAAAACTCAAATGATAGTGTTGTTTTTTCAGAAGATAAATTCCAAGTTATTATTTCTCTTGGTTTGGATGACTGTGGTAAGTTACAGTCAAACTTCTGAACGCAATTTGTCAAATGAAAAATGGTTCTTCGCCAAGCAAGGCCAAACCAATTGGAATCGAGCTCAAGTTCCAGGTACAATTCATACTGATTTATTGCTCAACAAACTCATTCCAGATCCTTTTTATGGAACCAACGAAAAACAATTGCAATGGATTGAAAACGAAAATTGGGAATACAAAACCTCTTTTGCAATCACGCAAAAAGAAAAAAACAATGCCAACTGCTTACTGCAATTCGATGGTTTAGACACGTATGCAAAGGTTTATCTGAATAATGCACTATTGTTAGAAGCCAACAACATGTTTCGAACCTGGAAAATCGATGTTAAAAAGCTGCTGAAAGTGGGCCAAAATGAATTGAAAATTGTGTTTACTTCATCGGTCAATAAAGCCAAAGAAGAAGCTAAGAAATTGCCTTACACTTTGCCAGGCGACGAAAAAGTATTCGTTCGAAAAGCACAATATCAATTTGGTTGGGATTGGGGTCCAAGGTTTGTCACTGCTGGAATTTGGAAACCTGTAAAACTTTTGTATTGGAACGAGGCTCAAATTACAAATGTACGTTTTGAACAACAAGAACTTAATAGTGATCTTGCCAAACTAAATTTTAAATTCACCATTATTACCCAAAAAACCGGAGATTATGTCGTAAAAATGGACAAAATGCCTTTCCATTTTCAGCTTAAAAAAGGAATTAATGTGGTCAATGTTCCAATTGAAATTAAAAACCCTATATTATGGTGGTGCAATGGTTTGGGTGTACCACATCAATATCAATTTCGTTTTTCGTTGGAAAAAAACAATAAAAAACTCGACGAGAAAGAAATGAAAGTTGGGTTGCGCACGATTGAATTAGTTCAAGAAAAAGACAAAATCGGAACTAGTTTCTTCTTCAAATTAAATGGTGTTCCTGTTTTTATGAAAGGTGCCAATTACATACCAACGAATAGTTTTCTGCCAAGAGTTCCTACTTCAACCTATAAAAGTGTAGTTCAAAATGCTGTAGAGGCTAATATGAATATGCTTCGCGTTTGGGGTGGTGGAGTCTATGTCGATGATGCTTTTTATGAAGAATGTGATGAAAAAGGCATCTTGGTTTGGCAAGATTTTATGTTTGCTTGCGCAATGTATCCAGGTGATGATGCTTATGTAAACAATGTAAAAGAAGAAGTAATTGATAACGTTAAAAGATTGCAAAATCATCCGTCTATTGCACTTTGGTGTGGAAATAATGAAAGTGATGAAGGTTGGCACAATTGGGGTTGGCAGAAACAATACATGTATTCAAAAGCCGATTCTACCCAAGTTTGGAACAATTATAAGAAGTTGTTTCACGATGTTATTCCAACAACACTGGATAATTTGCTTCCTGCAAATGAAAATAGATATTGGCCGTCATCACCTTCGATTGGTTGGGGAAAAAAAGAGAGTTTATTACAAGGCGATTCCCATTATTGGGGCGTTTGGTGGGGAAAAGAACCTTTTGAAGTCTACGAAAGAAAAATTGGTCGTTTTATGAGTGAATACGGTTTTCAAGGTATGCCCGATTTAATGACTTTTCAATCTTTTACATCGGATTTAGATTTGAAATCAGAGGCGGTCAAAAACCATCAAAAGCATCCTACGGGTTATGAGACCATCAATGAGTATATGGCTCGCGATTACAATATTCCAACGCGTTTTCAAGATTATGTTTACGTTTCACAATTGCTTCAAGCAGACGGAATGAAAACCGCAATCGAAGCACATCGAAGAGCCAAACCTTATTGCATGGGAACATTATACTGGCAATTGAACGACTGTTGGCCTGTTACTTCTTGGAGTTCAGTTGATTATTTTGGTAGATGGAAAGCCGTTCACTATCAAGTGAAAAGAAGCTATGAAAAAGTGCTTTTGTCCGTTCATAAAGGAAATGAAACCTACAAGATACAGCTTATCAATGATGATATTGTAGCTCACGATGGAGTGATTGAAGTTGAACTAGTGAATTTCAAAGGAGCTGTTTTGTGGAATAAAAAAATAACCTTCAAATCCGAAGCCAATTCAAATTCAACTGCTTTGGTATTAACAACAGGAGACTTAACGGGAATGAAATTAGACTCTGTTTGTTTAAAAATGAAGTTTGCGTCAAACCTTAAACATTGGCAATCCACCTATTTTTTTGAAAAACCAAAAGAGTTAAAATTAACTAAACCAACTTTTCAAATTACCAGAATAGATGATGTGACTATTGAAATAACTTCGGATGTTTTGGCCAAAAATGTTTTTCTGTCTTCTGATGAAGAGGTTTTCTTTAGCGATAATTATTTTGATGTGTTGCCAAATCAGAAAATTGAAATTAAGCTTTCTAAACCAACCAATCAAATTAATGCAAAATCATTATTTGAAGTTTTATAAAAAAAGGTGTTTTCTCTCTTTATTCTCAGTGTTTTACCTTATTGTTAATGAATTAGTTATACTTAATTTTGATTGTAAAATAGTATAAATAGTAAAACATAAAATTATGAAAACAAACTACAGATTAATTGTGTTACTTACGGCAGTTATAGCGGTAATTTTATTTGCAGTATTTTGGAACAGAGGTAAAGAAGATACTCCAAATAAAAAGGAAGAAAGAGTGGATTTAAAAACAGGACAAGTTCAACCCAAACGAGTTGAAGGTGGTAAATTCCCTAGTGTAAAACCCAATCTTGATCAAAAACTGAATGAAACTGAAAAACCTGTTTTTGTTCCAAAAGGACCAAAACGAGGGAAGTTGAAACCAAATAACAAAGCTTTTAAGGTTAAAGAATTAAAATTAAATAATCAGGCTTCACAAGCACCATTGTATTTTGATGTTTTAGATGAAAATGGTGATGCAACACCAATAGCGCATACATTAAATCCTGAACCAAGTGTAGCTGAAAATGGGCAAACAGTAATGACAACAGGAAATTTTTGGATGTCATTATCGCAAGACGCAGGCGTTAATTTTAGTACCTTAAACCCAACTACTATTTTCCCACAGGATTATGGTGGATTTTGTTGTGATCAAGTGCTACAGTATATTCCTCAATACGATTTATTTGTTTGGTTGCTTCAATATGGTTCAAGTGGTGGAGTAAATGCTATTCGAATTGCAGTTCAAAATACTGCTGAAGTAAGAAATAGTAATGGTACATCTTGGACTTATTGGGATTTTACCAATAACTTTTTTGATGCAACAGGAGCTCTTGATTACAACGACATGAGTTTTGGAAACGATTTTTTGTATTGGACAAGCAGTGTTAATGGAGGACGATATGTGGTAAGAGTACCTTTAAAAGAATTACAGGCTAGAAGCACTGTGAATTTTCAATATACTGGAAGCACCGATGCTTTTTGGTCGCACGTTACACAAAATGGAACCAATGGAGTATATTGGGCCGGACATAAAGACAACAGTACTTTAAGAGTTTTTAGCATGATGGATGGTGATGGATTTTACAGTTGGCGAGAAGTGCCAATTAATTCTTGGCCGAACAGCCCAATGAGTTCAATAGCAGCAAATGGAACCGATTGGCTTTCAGATGCAAGTTGGAAAACCTATGTGAGAGCTGCCGCAACAAAGCGAGGTAAGATTTATTTTGCTTGGAATGCCTCCAATGGAGATGGTTTTCCACAGCCGCATGTTCAAATAGTCGAACTCAATTCGAGTACATTTGCACTTGAAAATCAAATGCAAATATGGAATCCTGATTTTGCATTTGCCTATCCATATTTTGAAACCAATAGTGAAGGCGAACTAGGGTTGATAACTGCCTTTGGTGGCGGATCATTTAATGCAAGTAGTGGAGTAGGTGTTTGGGGTGATTTTGTTGTCTATTACCCAAGACTGAGCGAAATGAGTCAAAATAATTATGGTCATTATCATACCGCAAGACGTTCGGGTTCAAATCAGCAAAGGTGGGTTAGTGCTGGTTATACACACAATGCTGATGGAACAGTGCTTCCTTATTATCTTACATTCAGGCGATAAGAAAAGGAATGCAATAATTTAATAGAACTAATTCAGGTAGCCATTTAATACTTGAATTAGTTTTTTATTAAAAATAGTTTGGATTTTGTTAGTCGTCATTAAAAGCTGTGCTTAGTTAATGTTTTATCATGATGTCTTACCTTAAAATAACTATATATATTTTAAAAATAGAATAATGCAAATATTCGGATTGCTCAATAATCAACTAGAGTAATCAAACTTAAAAACTTGAAACCTATTTTATTTAAAGACCAAGAAACTTCCTCTTAATATTTACTGTCAATTCTTTTAAAACAAAAAGGCCGTTCTTTCGAACAGCCTTTTTTATTCTTATTGAAAAATATTAATTTTTCTTAACTACTTTAATTGTTTTCTCAACTCCATCAGCAGTTACTTTTATAAAATAAGTAGCTTCTGCTAATCCTGATAAATCAATCTGAACTTCAGTTGAATTCGTTTCTTTTGACATCACTTGTTGTCCTAAAAGGTTAGTTACACTTAATTGAGTAATCACTTTTGAGTAAGAAATGTTTAAAATCGACGAAGTTGGGTTTGGCCAATAAGCAAAACTTACATTGTCAAACTGATCGTTTCCTAAGGTAACAGTTACAGTAACTCCAAAAGGCTCACTTGAACATGCACCAGTTACGTTTACTGCATAATAAGTAGAACCACTTGTTAATACAGTAGAGTTTGGCAAAGGATTAGTTCCTGCTTGAGCATCGGCTAAAGTAGCATACCAAGTCACAGTAGAAGGTGTTACTACTAAGTTAGCCAAAGTGGCATCATTTGGATTAGACACTGAAACTGTTTGCACAGCATCTCCAGTTGGCGTAGCTGAAGTATTTACAGTTACGGTCATAGTAGTTGTACCTAAACATTGACCGGCAACTGGTGTTGGTGTAAATGTATAAGTTGTAGTAGCAGTGTTGTCTATTGCAGGAGACCATGTTCCAGCAACTCCATTGTCTGAAGTAGTTGGAAGAGTGAAAGTACCACCCGAACAGATATCTGCTATTTGTGTAAATGTTGGAATTATATTTGCTGTAACTGGAACAGTAACAGTAACAGTGTTTGAACAACCAGTAACTGTATTAGTAACTGTAACAGTGAAATCGGTGTCAACATTTAAAACTCCTGTGTTTGTTGTTTGAGTAGTATCACCATTACCCCACAAATAAGTTAAAGGTGGTGCAGGATTAAGTGTAACACTTACTTCATTCGCAGTCATTGATGCTATCAAAGCTTGCCCGTCTGCTAGAGTAACACTATAAACAGGAATTGTGATTGTTGGGTCAACACCAGCTGGAATAATGGCTCCAGCAACATTGTTATAAAGAATAACTCCGATTGCACCTGCGTCTTGTGCATTTTTAGCTTTTACTGTAAAAGCACAAGTGCCACGTTGTATAAGAGCTATTTTACCAGCGAATAAACCTGGTGCAAAAGCAGCACATCCATTTGATGGAGCATTAGCTAAAATAGCAGTTAATGGAGCAGTTACAGGAACACCAAAAGCCGCAGTATTCATGTTGAATGTTTGTGCTCCATTGCTAACGGTTGGAGTTGCATTAGTTACGTTTGCAGATAAAACTGTGCTTGTTCCAGCACAAACTGGTAATGGATTAGCCGTAAAAGCTACCGCAGGAAGTGGATTTACTACAATAGTCATTGTTGTTGGAGTAGCACATTGGCCAGCATCTGGTGTAAACGTGTAGGTAGTTGTAGTTGTTGCATCTATTGCAGGAGACCAAGTCCCAGTTACACCATCATTTGATGTTGTTGGCAATGCTGATAAAGTACCTCCTACACAAATTGGAGCAACTTGAGTAAATGCAGGTGCAGAAGGAGCATTCACAATTACATCAAAACTACAAGTTGACGAACAACCATTGCCATTAGTTACCTCATAAGTTACAGTTGTAGTTCCTAAAGGGAAAACACTACCTGATGGCAAACCAGTAACTAAAGTTGGTGTACTATTTTGAGTGAATTCTGCATTCAAGATGATATGTACATTTGGGAAAGATAATGATGCAAGATTAGTTGGTTGAGGTACGCCACAGTCAACAGATTTGAGATACACTGGTGATGATTGGCCAGCGGCATTAGCTCCTGGGATGAAACCATTGTTTAGGCTAGAAGCTACAGCGTAGGAAATTACCAAAGTTGAACCCCCAGGAATTGTTAAACCTCCCATAGGAGCAGTGTAATCAATAATTGAAGTAGAAGCAATTGCTGTTAGCGAAGTGCTTCCTAGAAGAGTTAAGTTTTCATTAGTTAAAGCTCCAGACAAAGTATAAGCACTTACTGTTACTAAACGATCAACGGCAGAAGATTGAACACTAAATTTGATGTTGGCTAATGTCATATCAGTAGTGTAACCTAAAGCCGCTAAATCATAAACTCTATAAAAAGCATTATCTCCACCTGGATTGCATGCAATACCAGCGTTTGCAGCAGCTACACTACTCGTATTTTGAGTTAAGGTAAGTAAAGAAGTTGCATTAGTAGTTACTGTATAATTTACAGTAGCGCCTTCACAAGCTGAAATGTTACCTGGACAAGTAATTGTTGGTAAATCATTAACTGTAATCGTTAACGTTGTAGTTGTACCACATTGACCAGCGTCTGGAGTAAATGTGTAGGTGGTTGTAGTTGTATTGTTTAAAGCAGGAGACCAAGTTCCAGTAATACCATTATTTGATGTTGTTGGTAAAGCAGTTAAAGTTTCACCATTACAAACTGGAGCAACTGCTGTAAAAGTCGGGTTTGTAGCAGGAGTTACAATAAAATCGGCTGCTGATCTACAAGATTCACCTGGGAATTGAGCATAGAAAGTAGTTGTTCCAACGGTATTAGTATCTGTTAAACCACTTCCTGCAACACCTACTGGGTTGAATGGAGAACCTGTTCCAATAGCAGTTCCGCCTGTTGCAGCAGTATACCATTCTACTCCTGGAACTGGCGTTGAAGGTGTAGTTGAGGTTACGGTATAAGCTCCAACGTCAGTATTAGCAAATCCAGAAACTACTAAAACATAAGTTGTTCCGCCAACTAATGTTGCTGTTACTTCTGATTGCGCACCACAAGCATCATCACTCGATTCAATAAGTGTATTTCCAGCACATAAGCCCGCTGGGTTAAACGGAGATTGGTATAAAGATAAGAAGGTATCAAAAGTTGCACCACCACAAGTACTAAAAATATAATCTCCTGATGTTGGAGCTACAAAAGTATGTGCTACATATTGTACCGCAGTACCCACACCCGAATTAGCACAAGTGCCACCTTGATTCATAGTTGTTGGGCGATTGTATGTTGGTCCTCCAGTATTATCTCCAGTGTAATTTGGAAGTGGTGTTGGAGTCATTGCTCCGCCTAAATCAGAAGTTAAGCCTCCCGAAACCGTTTGACCTTGACAAACAGAATAGTTGCCAGTTACTGGTGCTGCTTGAACAGTTAAATCAAGTGTAGCTATAGGGTTTGTAGCTAAAGCTAAATTATTGATTGTAGGCCATTTGAAAGGTGCTACGGTATTTGCACAAGCAATCGTAACAGAAGTAATTGGAGTAGTTGATGTATATCCAAAGAATTCACTAGCTGAAGATACTGTTCTAGCATCAACAAAACCAGTAGAATAAGTAACAGTAATGTCTCCAGTAGTAACAGCATCATTAATGTCGGTAGCATAAATATTAGCAGCAAAACCATAAACTCCAGGACCTAAAGTGATTGTTAATACATCCGTAGCCGTGTTTGTTCCAACAAAAACTCCTGTTGTATACATTCCGTTTGGCGCTCCCATAGAGACTGCTGTTGAACCAACTGTCAAATTAATAGGGTTTGTGTTGGGAAGCCCACCCAAACTGTTAGTAGCAACGATAGTGTTAAAACTGTTTACAGAATTGTTCCACGTTGTTTGGTTAGTGAAACCTTGTGTAATACCATTTGAAGTATAAATACCAGTAGAAGAATAGGTTTGACCGTTAAGTGGCCAAGTGTAAGGTCCACAAGAAGTTACAACTTCTGCGGGCGGAACCGCGCCTCTAGTGTAAACATTTGAGATGTTTTTCCCTAAAGGTTGTTTGGCAGTGTTGTGTGATTTAGATCTTGTTTGTGCGTAACTGCCCAAGTGAACAGTAAACACCAGCAATAAAACCAACGCAACTTGTTTGATAAATGCGTAATTTTTTTTCATAAATTGTGTTTTAAAAGGGTTTGTTGAATTAAATTAAGGTATAAATATAAATAAAATTAGTGAAAATAAAATACTTAAATGTATAAATAGACTGTTTTGCTGTGCAATTGTGTTTGATGACTTCAAAATAGTTTAACAAAAGTAGTTTTTAAAATTCCTTTTTTTATCAGTGTTTATACTTGTTTTAAAAAAAAATGCTCTGTGAAACAGAGCAAGTAAAGAATAAACTTTTTAAAAAAGGCCATTAATCTCGGCGTCAATTCTGTTGATGATGCCTCCTAGATCTTCAGGGTTATTGACGAAATCTATATTATCTACGTCAATGATCAATAATTTTCCTTTGTCGTAATTTGTAATCCATGCTTCATAACGCTCATTCAATCGACTTAAATAGTCAATGGAAATGGTATTTTCATAGTCTCTTCCTCGCATGTGAATTTGCTTTACCAAATTAGGAATAGAACTTCTCAAATAAATCAATAAATCGGGAGCTTCTACCAAACTTTCCATTAATTCAAAAAGCGAAGAATAATTCTCAAAATCGCGATTGGTCATTAATCCCATAGCATGCAAATTGGGAGCAAAAATATGGGCGTCTTCATAAATGGTTCGGTCTTGAATGATTTTTTTCCCACTTTCTCTAATTTGTAAGACTTGTCTGAAACGACTATTCAAAAAGTAAATCTGCAAGTTGAACGACCAACGTTCCATCTGATGGTAAAAATCATCCAAATACGGATTGTCTACAACGTCTTCAAAATGCGGTTCCCACTTAAAATGTTTTGCTAAAAATCGGGTTAATGTTGTTTTTCCCGCGCCAATATTTCCTGCTACAGCTATATGCATTATGGTATTGTGATTTTATAATTTGTAATTCCTTTGTCGGTAAAAATAGATAAAATTTGGTCTTTGTAATAGAATTTTTTAAACGATTTCTCAACAATTTCTATTTCGTACAGTTTATTTTGTTTGATGTCATTTACATAGATTCTATTGTTTTTTGCAAGTAAAACTTTGTTAATGTCTAAAAGTTGAATTTCATTTACCTCGTCTAATTTTCCATTTGAAAAAAACCGGCCAAAAATAGTACAAGTATTCCATTGCTGCTGACTATCAATCCAATGAAAATAATTAAAATCACTTTGGTAGTGCTGCATTTCATCTTTTATGGGAACACCTAAATTTTGATAGGAATTATTGGTTAAATCATACAAACCAATTTGTTGATTCATCGAATTAAATACCCAAACTTTATTTTGACCCGAAATGCCTACGGCAGAAGCAATAACAGTGTTGTCTAACTTTGAAAAATCAACGCGTTGAATTTCATTCATTTGGTTGTCCAACACCACAATCGAATTGAATTCTTTGTAAAACAAAATTATTTTCAACGGATTTAAAATATCAACTTTAGTTACTTTTCCTAGCGAAAGATTTTGGTATTGTAAAACGGTTGAATCTACTTTTTTAAAAACAGTATTATTCTTGCTGTAAAAACAACTTCCAAAGCCATCAAAGCCAA
This sequence comes from Flavobacterium sp., assembly GCA_016787805.1. GTDB lineage: Bacteria > Bacteroidota > Bacteroidia > Flavobacteriales > Flavobacteriaceae > Flavobacterium. Next base: position 43,030 of record JAEUTY010000006.1, read on the forward strand.
TAAAATCATCTGCTTCAAAAATCATCTGGTCTGTTTTTGTAGCCACAACTTTGACCGATTGACTTATTGAAAATTGAAAGGCAATCAGCATTAATAAAAAGAGTACTTTTTTCATGGAGCGCTAATTTACATTAATCCATTTATATTTAATCATCTCTGCTCAATTATTTTAACAAAACTTTGGTAACAAAAAAAAGGTAGAATCGTCATATTTGCTATGTTCTATCTAAAACTAATTGGCTTTATGAAAAAAATAATTTTCACAGTTTCCGTTTTGTTCGCTTTTATAACAACTAATGCGCAAAAAGATTTCCAAGGAATGGCGGTTTACGAATCTAAAACTAGTACTTCTGATTTTAAAGCACGTATGGAAGGCAACAAAGACATTACGCCTGAAATGCAAAAAATGATCGAAGAACGCATGAAAAAAATGTTTGAAAAAACATTCATTCTCAACTTCGACAAATCGGCTTCCATCTATAAGGAAGAAGAAAAATTAGAAACTCCAGGTCAACAAGGCGGCGGAATGCGAATGATGACATCGTTTATGGGCGGTGGCGGAACGTATTACAAAAATGTGAAAGACAAATCGTATACGGTTGACAAAGAATTCATGGGAAAAGAATTTCTAGTCAAAGATTCCTTGAAAACCTACAACTGGAAAATGGAAGCTGAAACCAAAGAAATTGGAGGTTATATGTGTTACAAAGCTACAACTGTAATTCCAGCAAGTAAAACCGATTTTAGAAATTTCCGTGCAAAAAAAGAAAATGATAAAAAAGACGAAACCAAATCGGAAGAAAATAAAGAGAAAAAAACCAGCTTTTTAGACGAAATTGATTTACCAAAAGAAATCACCATCACGGCATGGTATTCACCAGAAATCCCAATCAATCAAGGGCCTGAAGGCTATTGGGGTTTGCCAGGTTTAATTTTAGAAGTCAACGATGGTAAAACAACCATTCTTTGTTCTAAAATAGTTTTAAACGCTAAAGAAAAAGCAGAAATCAAAGCACCAACCAACGGCAAAGAAGTTTCACAAGCCGAATACGACGAAACCGTTACCAAAAAAATGGAAGAAATGATGGAAATGAATCAAGGACAAGGTCGCGGCGGAATGCAAATTAGAATGGGAAGATAATCATTATTAGTTGAATTGAATCGTAAAGCCAAAATATGAACAAAGTACTGTATCTCTTTTTATTCTTATCCAATTTTTCTTTCGCTCAAACCATTCGCTTTGAAGGTAATGTACTCGACGACAAGAAAGCTCCTTTGGAAATGGCCAACGTAATGGCAGTCAACCAAGCAAACAAAGCTGTAGATGCCTACGCAATTACCAACGATAAAGGGAAGTTTGTGTTGAATTTAAAAACGAACTCTGCTTATACCATCAAGTTTTCGTACCTCGGAATGAAAAATAAAGAGATTACGGTAGCCACCAAAACCGAAAATATTTCTGAAAATATTACTTTAGAACCAGGCGGAATAGAACTAGACAATGTTGAAATTGTTCGCGAAATGCCTGTTTCTATCAAAGGTGATACAATTGTTTATAATGCTGATTCTTTTAAATCGGGAACCGAACGCAAGTTGGAAGATGTGTTAAAGAAACTCCCAGGAGTTGAGGTAAATGCCGACGGTGAAGTGGAAGTAGAAGGTAAAAAAGTGTCTAAATTAATGGTAGAAGGAAAAGACTTCTTCGATGGCGACACCAAATTGGGTGTAAAAAATATTCCTGCTGACGCCATTGATAAAGTACAAGTGCTACGCAATTACAATGAAAATTCCATCTTAAAAGGCGTTGAAAACAACCAAGACAATTTGGCGATGAACATCAAACTCAAAGAAGGTAAGAAAAACTTCTGGTTTGGTGATGCTTCTGCCGGAATTGGTGTTGGACATAAAGACGAACGCTACATCATTAATCCAAAATTGTTTTATTACAGTCCAAAATACAGCATCAATTTGATTGGTAATTTCAATAATATTGGTGAACTTCCGCTTACCATCAACGATTATTTTAAATTCACTGGCGGATTCCGAAATATGATGTCAAAAGGCGGTTCGAACTTCAATGTTTCAACCAACGATTTAGGAATTTCGCTACTGCGCAACAACAGAGCGAAAGAAATCGAAACGCAATTTGGCGCAACTAATTTTGCTTATAATCCAGCTAAATCATGGTCAATAAGTGGTTTTGGTATTCTTTCAACCTCAATTACGGATCTTGAAACCAAATCGTCAGTCAATTTTTTACGCGAAAATTCAACTGAAAACCGCGAAGAATTAGCACATCAAAATAGCAATTTAGGCTTGTTTAAGTTGAGTACGGTCTTCAAACCCAACGCCGATTTTCAACTCGATTACGATATCTTAACCAAATATTCGAAACAAGACGAAAACAACTCCCTCTTGCGTCAAACCATCGATAATTCAGGAACAAACGTTGAAAATGTAACCACTTTTAAAGACCAAAATCCAATTTCGGTCAACCAAAATTTAAGCTTCTACAATACCATTAACGAAAAAAATATCTTGGCACTCGAAATGCAACATTTGTACCAAGAAGAAGATCCGTTTTACAACGCTGACTTGGGTTCGCGACCATTTTTTATTCCAGGTTTGCTTCCTAATTCGGCGCCTTTGTACAATGTTTTGGGCTATGATTACGACGAAACACGAACCAATTTGAATCAGAATCGTTTTGTGAAAACCAATAAACTCGATGCCAAACTCGATTATTATTACGTGCTTAATGCCAAAAGCAACATCAATATTACTTTAGGAAATACATATTCGTACCAAACGTTCAATTCAAGTATTTTCCAAATTCTTGACAACGGAACAACCAATAACTTAACGGCTGCTGGAAATACCAACGACGTTAAATACAACTTCAACGATGCTTTTCTAGGATTGCACTACAAATTATTATACAAAAAATTCACCGTAACACCAGGTGTAAGTTTGCACAATTACTCACTCAATAATGAGCAACTCGGAACAAATTACAAACAAAATTTAACCCAAGTTTTACCCGATTTGTTTGTGCTGTATCAAATCAAAAAATCCGAATCGCTAACGTATCGTTTTGCGTATACCAACAATTTCACTGATATCAATAAGTTGGTTGAAGGTCGCGTTTTAAACGGTTACAGTAGTTTGTCGTATGGTAATAGAACACTCGAAAATTCCATTTCGCAAACCCACAACTTGTCGTATTTTAAATACAATATGTTCAATTTCGAAAATATTTTTGCCAATCTTAATTACTCTCGTACGCAAGATGCCGTTAAATCCATTTCTAAATTTGCTGGTGTAAACCAAGAAACCAGAGCTTTCAATTCGCCTTATCCCGACGAAAATATTTCGGGAGTTGCTGGTTACGGTCGCTCGTTTCTTAAGCGTTACAAAGCATCGCTCAACGTTCGCATCAATTGGGGAAAATTCAATAACATTCGCGAAACGCCAGGCACAGGCGAACAAACATTGATTACCGATGAAAGTTTTACGCAAAACTACAGCCTCAAAGCGTCTACCAATTACAAAAACTTACCCAACCTCGAAATCGGATTTGATTACACCGTAAACGACTACGCAGGAAGCACTTTTTATACCGAAAAACCATTCGCTCGTCTCGATTATTATTTCCTAAAAAGCTTCTCGTTCGTGTCGGAATACGAGTTTTACAATTATCACAACAAAGACAAATCCACGCAAAACGAATACGATTTTCTTTCGGCAAGTTTGATTTACCAAAAAACCAAAGACAGCCATTGGGAATACAAAATCGCGGCCACCAATTTGCTCAACACCACTACGCTCAATGACGATAGTTTTAACCAATTTTCAACGCGTACGTCACAGTACATCGTGCAACCGCGCTACATTATTTTTAGCCTAAAATACAATTTGTAATTAGAAGCAATCTCCAGCTTTACGCTACAAGTCCTCACCCAAAAAGCAAAGTTGCTAAAGGTGTACAACGAGCTTCCTTTGGTCGCTGTGGTACACCAAGCAACTTATACTTTTCGGGTTCCGGGCTTTCCACTACAATCTGGGCTAGGTAGTAGTCCTTAAAAATATTCTGATAAAAATCACGTTATAGTATCATTATAAATTTTACATTTATAGTGTTAATTTCAACTTCAATTTCCATGAAAAAAATCATTGCTTCTCTGTTGTTTTTGGTTGGTTTTTCGGTCATCGCACAAGAAAATAAAATAGAAACTGGTCTTTATTCCTCCACTAGTCCATCAACTGAAGGAATCAAACTCATTCTCGAAAAAGACCAAAAATTCCATATTTCCGTTATCTCAGGAACCTACGAGCAAGTCAACGACTCGATTTATTTTCATCCGCAAGGCGAAAACGATCCGCAATTTCAACTTGAATATGTTACATCTACAGCCAAAACAAACAAGATAAAAATCAACTTCGGAACTCGTACTTTTTTGTCATTTTATAATGTGTATTTTGGGACCCAAAAAATTAATGAAACCGAAATTGACTATCAAACTCTTGAATCGCGTTTAAATATTAGCAACAACAATTTTGATTACGACGAAAAAGAATATAGTTTCGAAATTGATCGCGCCGCATTCATTTACTTAGTAACAGAAGAATTCGATAAAGAAACGATCGTCGAAAAATATGAAGTGCCAGAAAATGTAGTTGAAGTCAAAATCGCAAAGAAGAATTCTATTTTTGGCAAACTTAAATTAATAGGCTATCTCAATCCAAAAACCAAAGAATTTATTGTTTCAGAAGGTAATAAACCGATAGCATTTACTAAAACAAATAACTCTAACGGAGAATATGCTTTTATTAAACCTATCGAATCGTTATCCAAAAAAAATTGGACTTATCCAGGTAAACCAGCTGATGATGTTTATTTTCCATCTTCTGATTCCACAACAGTTGATTACGATTATACCTACGATAAACCGCATTATGTTTTCAAATTGCAAACTGAAAAATCACTTTACGATGCATTAAAAGTAGCGCAGAAATCACCGACTAAATTGTTGGCTATTTTTTACGATACGAGTAAAACTGCCGAAGCCGATTTTAAAAAATACATCGAAAATTACGAAACAAATGTGGGTTACTTAATGTATGAAAAGTACAATCCCGAATACGACAATGTTAACTTTTACCTCGCCACTGAAGCCGACAAAAACGCTTTGAAAAAAATGGGTGTAAATGAGGCAAGTTCCATCGTTTTTCTCAATTCGGATGGAACCAAGTTGTACCATTGTAAAGGAAAAATGACCGATTACGATTTTTCAGAATATGGATTAACCTATTTAATCAAAGAACTCAAAGCCATCGATGCATTGGCCAAAACGGATGCGGCATTTTCCAACAAAAAAACTACTGTCGATACTGTTGAAAAAGTATTCTTAGCCATAACTCAAAGTGAAAAAAGTTTTGTCAGTGAAGTCATTGATACTGTAATTCCACCACCAGCGCCACCAAAAGTTGAATTCGAGACTACCAAAGAAGTGGATTACGAAACTGTAGATACTGCCGTAGCGGTTATAGAACCATACAATTATAGTATGTTCAAAGAAAAACAGAATGTCTACCAATTCAAAACTACACAAGATGTTGTCAATCAAAAATACAAACAACTACTCGATGCGCATTTGAAAGATGCAACAGTAAACACGGATTTGGTTCAAATCATCCTCGCTGAACTTGATTATTACTCAGGGTTCAGTCATAAATTATTCAATAAAGCTGCCGAAAAATTGTCCGTCAGCGACTTCCAATCTATTGATTATTTACTTAAATTCTTTAACGAAATTCCGAAATTCCAACCCGACGATTATTCGGTTAATTATTCTAACGAATATTTGATTAATACTGTAATTGTTGCATTGAGCCGCGAATCAAATGCTACTCAATTACCAAAAATTTCAGAGTATTACAGCAAATTGGCCAAAGTAACCAACAACAATCCTAAAGTACTGCGTAATTTGATTTTTGCATTAAAAACCAACGGAACTCCAGTAGAATATTTATCGGCTTACGAGTCTTATTTTAACTCGGTTTTGCCCAATCCAACCAACATTGTCGAACAACTAGATAACGCTTATGGTTTGGGTCAAGAAATGAGTTGGATCGAATTTAAAAGTGCTTTTGCCAACGATGCCAACGATGCGGCTTGGTTTGTAGTTGAAAAACTAAAAAACACCAATACAAGTATCTTGAACAAAGCTATTACTTGGTCAGAAACCAGCTTGGTTATTGAAAAAAATAACCATTATTACCTTGACACTTTAGCGCAATTATACTATTTAAATGGCGATAAACAAAAAGGCATTCAATACGAACAAAAAGCCATTGATGCGGCTTTAGTTTCATCCGACTCAAGCACACTCGAAGATTACAGAACCGTTCTCGAAAAAATGAAAAACGGAACTTACTAATACTAAAAAACCCGACTAATTCAGTCGGGTTTTTTATATTCAAAAAAGGAATTTTTATAAACTAAAAGCCGCTTTTACTTTGTCTACAAAGTCTAATTTCTCCCAAGTGAATAATTCAACCGTAACGGTTTTGCTATTTCCGCCTGGAGCAGAAAAAGTTTTAGTTACCGTTTCTGGTGTTCTTCCCATATGACCGTAAGCTGCCGTTTCACTATAAATAGGATTTCTCAATTTCAAACGTTGCTCAATAAAGTAAGGTCGCATATCAAAAATAGTTTCCACTACTTTACTAATTTCACCGTCGGTCATGTTTACTTTCGATGTTCCGTAGGTGTTTACGTTAATTGAAGTAGGTTTTGCCACTCCAATTGCATACGAAACCTGAACCAATACTTCGTCACACAAGCCAGCAGCTACTAGGTTTTTAGCGATATGACGAGTAGCATAAGCAGCCGAACGGTCAACTTTACTTGGATCTTTTCCAGAAAATGCTCCACCACCGTGAGCGCCTTTTCCACCGTAAGTATCAACGATAATTTTTCTTCCCGTTAAACCTGTATCTCCGTGCGGTCCTCCAATTACAAATTTTCCAGTTGGGTTAATGTGGTACGTAATATCATCGTTGAAGAAGTGCGCGTATTGTGGGTATTTTGCCTTCATTCTCGGAATCAAAATTCCAATCAAATCACTTTTAATCTTAACCAACATTTCAGCTTCAGCAGCAAAATCATCGTGCTGAGTCGAAATTACAATCGCATCAATTCGTTGCGGTTTGTTATCGTCAGAATACTCTAAAGTCACTTGCGATTTAGCATCTGGGCGTAAGTATTTAATTTCTGTGTTTTCTCTTCTTATGTTGGCCAATTCAATCAACAAAGCGTGTGCAATGTCCAATGCTAATGGCATATAGTTTTCAGTCTCATTGGTAGCGTAACCAAACATCATTCCTTGGTCACCAGCTCCTTGCTCTTCTTTACTTGCTCTATCTACTCCCTGATTAATATCAGCCGATTGCTCGTGAATGGCCGACAAAACACCACACGAATTGGCTTCAAACATGTATTCACTTTTAGTGTAACCAATTTTTTTGATTACATCTCTTGCAATTTGTTGAACATCCAAATAGGTGTCTGATTTTACTTCACCAGCCAAAATAACTTGTCCAGTAGTAACCAAGGTTTCACAAGCCACTTTTGATTCTGCGTCAAACGCTAAAAAGTGGTCAATCAACGCATCGCTAATTTGGTCTGCTACCTTGTCAGGATGTCCTTCACTAACCGACTCCGACGTAAATAAATAAGCCATAACTTTATTTTAAGTTTATTACTAAATTCAAATTAAAAAGGAAAACTGCTCGAATGGCTAAAGAAGAAGTTCTGCTTTAGCATTTTTTTACGAGGTTGCAATCAGTTCAAATTTTTCCTCTTTTTATTTCCGAGTGCAAATGTATGAAATGAAATTGAATACCAAATTTTTCTTTACTATTTTTTGAAACTATCACTACATCGTTGTCGCATTTTTATTTGTACAAACTGTTGCAAAATCCATTTCTATGTTATTACTTTGCACCGTTCATACACATATTGCTTGTTATCACGAAAGCTGGAGGGAATAGACCCAACGAAAGCTTAGCAACCCTACACTGTAGAAGGTGCTACATTCTATTCCGATTTTAATCGGAAGCAGATAACCACGAGAATTCTCTCACACTTTTCATGATAATGTAGTATAATTTAAGAATTGCTTTCTGATTTTTTAGAAGCTATTTCCTGCTGTACGCTGTATCTGTCATTGCGAGCAGAGCGAAGCAATCTTTTATAGGATTGTTGCGTTCCTCGCAATGACAGGATGCCGCTTCCATCAGGGCTAGGGCATCCGATTTCAGAAGAAAATGATTAGTAAAATAGAAGTAATAAACCTTTGCGAACCTTGCAATGTCATCCTGAGCTTGTCGAAGGACTTTGCGACTTTGCGGTTAAAAAAGATAAAAATGTCAAAAATTCAACAAGCCATTAAAGAACGCATCCTTGTCCTCGACGGAGCCATGGGAACCATGTTACAACGCAACAATTTTTCCGAAGAAGATTTTCGTGGTGAACGTTTCAAAGATTTTCCTTTTCCACTAAAAGGGAACAACGATTTACTTTCCATCACGCAACCCCAAGCAGTGATGGAAGTACATCGTTTGTATTTTCAAGCAGGCGCTGATATTGTCGAAACCAACACATTCTCAGGAACAACCATTGGGATGGCCGATTACCACATGGAAGATTTAGTTTACGAACTCAACTTTCAATCAGCTAAAATTGCCCGCCAAGTAGCCGACGAATTCACTGATCGACCTCGTTTTGTAGCTGGTTCCATAGGTCCAACCAATCGCACGGCTTCTATGAGTCCAGATGTCAATGATCCAGGCTATCGCGCCGTAACATTCGATGATTTAAAAATAGCTTACAAGCAGCAAGTAGAAGCCCTTATCGACGGCGGTTGCGACGTACTTTTGGTAGAAACTATTTTTGACACATTGAACGCCAAAGCAGCTCTTTTTGCCATTGAAGAAGTCAAAGAAGATCGCAATTTGAACATTCCAGTTATGGTTTCCGGAACAATCACAGATGCTTCTGGAAGAACTTTATCGGGTCAAACAGTAGAAGCTTTTTTGATCTCGATTTCACATATTCCGTTGTTGAGTATTGGTTTCAATTGTGCATTAGGCGCGGATCAGTTAAAACCGTATTTAAAACGTTTGGCTATGAATACGCAACTCAATATTTCAGCGCATCCAAACGCTGGCTTACCCAATGCTTTTGGTCAATACGATCAAACACCGATAGAAATGCAAGCATTGATCAGAGAATATTTAAAAGACAATTTAGTCAATATCATAGGAGGTTGTTGTGGAACCACTCCAGAACACATTAAAGCGATTGCAGAAGTGGCTCGTGAGTTCAAACCTCGAAATGTACTTGTTGAATCGAATTAAAAATCCGTAACAATCTGTTTAATCTGTGGCTAAAACTTTGTGCCTTTTGTGGTAAATAAAATAAAATGTCAGAAACAAAATACTTAAAATTATCCGGTCTAGAACCTTTAATTATAACTCCTGAAACCAACTTTGTCAACGTAGGTGAACGTACCAATGTTACAGGCTCTCGAAAATTTCTTCGTTTAATCAAAGAAGAAAAATACGATGAAGCACTTGATATTGCTCGTGCTCAAGTAGAAGGCGGCGCACAAATCATCGATGTCAATATGGACGAAGGAATGCTCGATGGTGTTCATGCAATGACTAAATTTCTCAATTTAATCGCAGCCGAACCTGATATTGCGCGTGTTCCTGTAATGATTGACAGTTCAAAGTGGGAAATCATCGAAGCAGGTTTGAAAGTCATTCAAGGAAAAGGGGTTGTGAATTCTATTTCTCTAAAAGAAGGAAAAGAAGCTTTTGTACATCATGCCAAATTAATTAAAAGATACGGAGCAGCCGTAATCGTAATGGCTTTCGACGAAGATGGTCAAGCTGATACCTACGAACGACGCATTGAAATCTGCAAAAGAAGTTATGATATTTTGGTGGATGAAGTACATTTTCCTGCGGAAGACATCATTTTTGACCCCAATATTTTTCCTGTCGCCACTGGCATGGAAGAACACAAACTAAATGCTTTAGATTTCTTTAGAGCAACCAAATGGATCCGTGAAAATCTTCCGTATGCTCATGTCTCCGGAGGCGTGAGTAATGTTTCATTTTCATTCAGAGGAAACGATAAAGTACGCGAGGCAATGCATTCGGCATTTTTATACCATGCCATCAAAAACGGAATGACAATGGGAATTGTAAATCCAGAAATGCTAGAAATTTACGACGAAATTGATCCGATTTTACTCGAACATGTGGAAGATGTTTTGCTCAATAGACGAGACGATGCAACGGAACGATTACTCGATTTAGCTGAGAGTTTCAAAGGTGATTTTAAAACCAATGAAAAAGCAATTCAAGAGTGGAGAAATGGTTCGGTTCAAGAACGATTGACATATTCTCTAGTCAAAGGAATTGACGAATTCATCGAAATCGACGTAGAAGAAGCCCGACAACTAGCATCCAAACCGATTGAAGTCATCGAAATCTATTTAATGAACGGAATGAACGTAGTAGGCGATTTATTCGGAAGTGGAAAAATGTTCTTGCCTCAAGTAGTCAAATCGGCACGAGTGATGAAGAAAGCCGTGGCTTATTTGTTGCCGTTTATCGAAGCGCAAAAAGACGGAAGATCATCTTCAGCAGGAAAAGTACTAATGGCAACCGTAAAAGGCGACGTTCACGATATTGGTAAAAACATCGTATCTGTAGTTTTAGGTTGCAACAATTTCGAAATCATTGATTTAGGTGTAATGGTAACACCTGAAAAAATAATAAAAGAAGCTATAAAACACAATGTAGATATTATTGGTTTGAGCGGTTTGATAACGCCATCGCTTGACGAAATGGTATATTTAGCTAAGGAACTTGACAAACTCAACATCAAAATTCCTATAATGATTGGTGGTGCAACTACTTCGCGTGCCCACACAGCAGTAAAAATTGCGCCCGAATACAAAGAAACCGTTGTTCATGTAAACGACGCTTCACGTGCGGTAACCGTTGCTAGTAATTTGCTTCAAGCAGAAACAAAAGTTGCTTATGCCAAAACCGTTCGCGACGAATATAATCAATTGCGTGAAGGTTATTTGAGTCGAAGTCGTGATAAAAATTATTTGTCGATTGAAGAAGCTAGAAAAAATAAACTCCAACTCAATTGGAACGACTATCATCCAGTAAAACCGAACTTTATTGGAACCAAGACTATTGAAGTTGAATTGTCTGTATTAGTTGATTTTATTGACTGGACACCATTTTTCAGTTCGTGGGAATTGTACGGAAAATACCCTGCGATTTTAACCGATGAGGTTGTAGGCGAGCAAGCCACACATTTATTTGAAGATGCCCAAAAAATGCTTCAACAAATTGTCACTGAAAAGTGGTTGACTGCTAAAGGAATCGTCGGAATTTTCCCAGCCAATACGGTTAATGATGACGATATTGAATTGAATTGTCAGACTGAGCTTGTCGAAGTCCGACAACCTACAACTTTTTTAACCCTACGCCAGCAATCACAAAAAACCGCTGGTGCTCCCAATATTGCTTTGGCCGATTTCATTGCACCTAAAAATTCAGGAAAGCAAGATTACATAGGTTGTTTTTGTGTGTCTACTGGTTTTGGTTTGGATGAAAAAGCAACCGAATTTGAAAAACAACACGACGATTACAATTCAATTATGATAAAAGCATTGGGCGATCGTTTGGCCGAAGCCTTTGCCGAATATTTACACCTCAAAGTGCGTAAAGAAATTTGGGGTTATGCTTCTGATGAAAAATTGACCAACCAAGATTTAATTAACGAAGAATATAAAGGCATTCGCCCAGCGCCAGGTTATCCTGCTTGTCCTGACCATTTAGAAAAATCTACCATTTGGAAACTACTCAATGTCGAACAAGAAATCGGAGTGAAATTAACCGAAAGTAGGGCAATGTGGCCTGCTTCGTCCGTTTCGGGGTATTATTTTGCACATCCCGAAAGTAAATATTTTGGTTTAGGAAAAATAAAAGAAGATCAAATCATCGATTACGCCAAACGAAGAGGAATAAGTACAGAAGCAGCCAATAAATGGTTGTCACCGAATAAAGCAGATTAATTAGTCGAAAGCCGAAAGTCGAAAGTCAAAAGTTGTAAAGGAATTTTGATTGGACTTTCAAACTTTAGACTTTCAAACTTTAAGACTTAAAAAATGAAAGTAACCCAACACATAGAAAAAGCCAACGGAAAATCACTTTTTTCATTTGAAATTTTACCACCATTAAAAGGGCAAAACATACAATCGATTTTTGATAGTATTGATCCGTTAATGGAGTTTGAACCGCCTTTTATTGATGTAACGTACCATCGTGAGGAGTACGAATTCAAAGAATTACCCAATGGGTTGTTGCAAAAGAAAATCGTCAAAAAACGACCAGGAACGGTTGGAATTTGTGCTGGAATCCAAAACAAATACAATGTTGACGCGATTCCACATATTTTGTGTGGCGGTTTTACCAAAGAAGACACAGAGAATTTATTAATCGACTTGGATTTTCTAGGAATTGATAATGTGGTGGCATTGCGTGGTGACGCTTTGAAAAACGAAACCTACTTTAAGCCTGAAAAAGAGGGCAACGAGTACGCTTCTGATTTGGTGTTGCAGATTAATAACCTAAACAACGGCATCTATTTGGATGAAGATTTGCAAAATACCGCTTCTACCAATTTTTGTATTGGAGTTGCTGGTTATCCTGAAAAACACATGGAAGCCCCAAGTTTGGATAGTGATATTCATTTTTTAAAGCAAAAAATCAAAAATGGCGCCGATTATATCGTTACACAAATGTTTTTTGACAATAAAAAGTTCTTCGATTATGTAGCCAAAGTACGAGCAGCTGGCATCACTGTGCCAATTATTCCTGGGTTAAAACCGATTGCTACTAAGAAGCAACTCAATTTGATTCCGCATCGATTTAGTTTAGAATTGCCCGACGATTTGATTATGGAAGTAGTCAAAGCCAAAGATAACGAAGCGGTAAAACAAATCGGAATTGAATGGTGTATTGCCCAAAGTAAAGAGTTAGTCGCAGCAGGAATTCCAGTAATTCATTACTACTCGATGGGGAAAGCAGAAAACATTAAAGCGATTGCTAAAGAAGTGTTCTAGCATTGTATTTTACTCAATAGATACAGTACAGAAATTAACGGGAGAACAAATAAGATAAACAAACCTATGGATGAATAGATGTAATTTTTGGGTTTGTACTTTAGCAAAAAAAAGATAGCAATTAGATTAATAACGGTAGCTGAATAGGTCCAAAGCGGAAAAGGAATAAACCATAATGTTAGTAGTTCTACAATAAGAACAATAACAATATTTTTGTTTAGGTTTTCCATTCTTTTTTTTCAAATGTACTTTTAATTTTACAAAAGACAAAACCCATCTAGCCCCGATTGTAGAGAAAATAAAAAATGCTTTCAGAGTTTGAAAGCATTTTTTATTGTAACGGAAAGCGGGAAAGACCATAACAAGAAAGCCTAAACCATTCGCTCCAAATCCTTTTTATAAATCCTAAAGATATTCTGTTATATTTGTGGACATAAAAATTAAGAATGAGGAAAATTTACTTGTTATTTGGGTTGGTTGCAACTTCACTTTTCGCACAAGATTACAAAGACACCAATGCTATTGAGGTCAATTTAATGTCTGGTAATGTGTTGCCGCACACGCCCGATATGTATCATTTGCAATCGCATCCCGACGCCTTGATGCTGAGTTTTTCGCGCCAAACGCACGGAACCAAAGAATGGCATTCGGCCTATAATTTTCCGGATTACGGAGGTTATTTTTTATACCAAAACTTTAATCTTCCGGCATTAGGTGAAGCCTATGCAATAGGAATGCACTATAATTTTTACTTTCTCAATCGCAACATTCAACTCAAACTATCGCAAGGTTTTGCCTATGTTACCAATCCGTATGATAAAGTTGAAAACAGCAAAAACAAAGCTTTTGGAACTTCAATTTTAGACAACACTAATATTGGTTTAACGTACAATAAAAGCAATATTATTAAAGGTTTCGGACTCAATGCTGGAATCATGTTTTGCCATTATTCTAACGGAAGAACCAAGTCGCCCAATAGTGGAATCAACACATATTTGTTGAATTTAGGTGTCAATTACGATTTTGATGGAAAAAGCCAAAACAAAGACTCTATTGTAGATAAAAAACTGTTCCGAGAACCAATTCGATACAATTTTGTGGTGCGAAGTGGTGTTAATGAAAGCCCAATCATCAATAGCGGACAATATCCTTTTTACCACATCGGTTTTTACGCTGATAAACGTTTTGGACGAAAAAGCGCTCTCCAATTCGGAACCGAATTATTCTTAACCCAAAGTTTCAAAGACTTTATTCGCTATAAAGCCAATGCTTATCCTGAACTCAATATTGATCCCAACACCGATTACAAACGTGTAGGTTTGTTTGTAGGTCACGAATTGTTTGTCAACCGCTTTTCAATCGAAGCGCAATTGGGTTATTACATTTATGATCCATTTAAAAATGAAATTTCAATCTACGATCGCGTGGGTTTGAAGTACTATATTTCTAAGAAAATATTTGCAGGATTTACAATAAAAACGCATTTGTTTTTGGCCGAAGCACTCGAGTTTGGTGTTGGTGTACGTTTATAAAATTAGATTATGAAAAAAATTGGGATTGTTTTAGTGGTTTTATTGGTTTTTATTTCGTGTGAAAAACCAAGCGATTGTGTTGAATCTACGGGCGATATTTTTGTCAAAGAAGTCGAAGTTACAGCTTTCAATCGATTGGAAGTTCATCCCGGAATTGCAGTTGTAATCACCGAAGGAACAGAGTACAAAGTGCAAATTCAAACGGGCGAAAATCTCATGGAAAACATCGAGGTGCGACAAGAAGGAACCAATTTAATTTTGCGCGATAACACAACCTGTAATTGGGTGCGCGAATTCGGACAAACAACAGTCTACATCACAGCGCCCAATTTAGACGAAATTTATTCGAAAACCGAACGCACAATTAGTACAAACGGTGCCTTGACTTTCGACTTAAAAATTGTTTCCTTCGATTCCAATGCCGACGGTTTGGAAGGCGCAGGAACAGGCGATTTTATCATGCAATTCAATAGCGCCAATTTAGAAATAAACAGCAACAATGTGTCGCGTTTTTACTTGTCAGGAACCATTTCCAACTTAGCAACTTTCAATTTCTACGCAGGTGATAGCCGCATCGAAGCCGAAAATTTAATCGCACAAAAAATTCATGTGTTCCATCGCGGAACCAACGATATGACGGTTTTTCCGGTGCAAAGTATCACAGGAAATTTGTACAGCACAGGAAATTTAATTTGTAAAAATTATCCTGTAACGCCGCCTAATATAACAACGTATTACCAAGGTCAAGTGATTTTTAATTAGAAGCTATTTCCTGCTATCCGTTACAAGTTTTTTGCACTCAAACCATTTTTGTAAACGCAAAAAGAGCTTCCATTCGGTCGCTTTTTTACGCAACAAAAATTGGCTTTCCTTACAAAAAAGCTTTCCTCTACTATCAGGGCTAGGTCAGTAGTGCTAAGAAAACAAACTGAAAACTGCGACTGTGACTGCGACTGTGACTGTGACTGCGACTGCGACTGTGACTGTGACTGCGACTGAAAACTATTTATTAGCCGTTTTTTCTCTGAAAATTTCTTCGAGGTTTTTGCTTTTCAAAGTTAGTTGTAGTGTTTTTAAACCGTTTTCTTGCGCAAAATCAAACAACGCCGAACGCATGTCGGTTTCAGTTTCAAAAGTCAATTCCCAAACATTGTCGCGGGTATTTTTATAGGAAGTCAAATCCGAAAGTGTACCAATTAATGCTTCGGTTACTGATTGGTCAAATTCAACTTCAATTACTTGAGTGGTAACATCCGAAACCAATTTGTCCAATTTCTTGTCGGTCACAATTTTCCCGTGGTCAATAATGATTACACGATCGCAAATCGCTTCGACTTCTTGCATAATGTGTGTCGACAAAAAAACCGTTTTGTTTTTCCCTACATTTTTAATCACATTGCGAATTTCCACCAACTGATTCGGATCCAAACCTGTGGTTGGTTCATCCAAAATCAATACATCCGGATTGTGTAATAAAGCAGTTGCCAATCCAACTCTTTGACGGTAACCTTTCGAAAGTTGACCAATTTTTTTGTGTTTTTCTGGAGTCAATCCTGTCAATTCAATTACTTCATCAATACGCGAGGCTGCAACCTTGTACACATCGGCATTGAATTCTAAATATTCTCTCACGTACAAATCCAAATACAACGGATTGTGCTCAGCCAAATAACCAACCGAAAGTTGAACTGCCTTCGGATTGTTGTTTACATCATTGCCATTTACAGAAGCGGTTCCTTCATCGGCAGTGATATAAGTGGTCAAAATTTTCATCAAAGTCGATTTTCCAGCGCCATTTGGACCCAAAAAACCTACAATTTCTCCTTTTTTTACCGAAAACGAAACCTTGTCTAACGCTTTTTGTGCGCCATAACTTTTGGAAATATTCTGAACTTCTATTGACATAATTTGATATTTAGAGCAAATGTACTAATTAATCTAGGAAATCTAAAATTGCGAAACAATACAACGATGAATCATAGTTTTTATGATTTCACGAAAACGACTTCGTAACTTTTTTTGCTTTTTTTGTAGAAGTTTAACATTTTTTCCTATTTTAGCAAAACAGAAAAACGATAATGAATTCAAATTTCGCAACATATTACAACTATTTCTTTTATTTCTTCTTCGGACAGAAAAAGGGATTGGTTTTGGTATATGTCAAAAAGTAAATTTGAAACAACTATAAAAACTTAATCCCGATGCCAATCGGGATTTTTTTTTGATTATAATGAAAGAAAAAGTCGCCATACAAGGAATCAAAGGTTCATTTCACCATCAAGTTGCCTTGGAGTATTTCCAAGAAAATATTGCTATTGATGAATGTTTGTCGTTTGAAGCAGTAGTCGATAGTTTGCTCAACAACCAATCGCAATTCGCAGTTATGGCAATCGAAAACTCTATCGCAGGTTCGATCATTCCGAATTACGCTTTGATAGATAAAAATAATTTGCACATTATTGGCGAATACTATTTGGATATTATACAGAATTTAATGGTACTCAACGGTCAAAAGTTAGACGAAATTCATGAAGTACATTCGCATCCAATGGCGCTTTTGCAATGCATGGATTTTTTGAAAAAGCAATCGCACATCAAATTGGTAGAGGACAAGGATACTGCTGAAACCGCGCGACGCATTCATCAAAATCAGTTGAAAGGAATCGCCGCAATTGGAAGCAAAGTCGCCGCCAAACTCTATGATTTGTCAATTGTTGCTCCCGAAATTCAAACCGTAAACAACAACAAAACGCGTTTTTTTATTATTAGCCAACAACCCAATTTACTTGCCAAAGAGCTTATCAATAAAGCCTCATTAAAATTTGAATTGGAAGATACACCAGGAAGTTTGGCTGCTGTATTGAATGTAATGACGAATTGCAAATTGAATCTGACTAAAATCCAATCCATGCCAATTATCGAAACGCCTTTTCAATATTCCTTTTTTGTGGATGTCGTTTTTGAAAAATACAAGCATTACGAAAAGGCGGTTAAAATTTTAGAGCTAATGACTAGCCATTTCAAGGTTTTAGGCGAATACAATAACCGATTGCAAATTGACTAATTTCCAAATTGACACATAAATGATTACAACAGCCCAACGATTAGATAGTGTTCAAGAATACTACTTTTCTAAAAAATTACGCGAAGTCAATCAGTTGATTGCAAAAGGAAAACCGATTATCAATATGGGAATTGGAAGCCCAGATTTGGCTCCTCATTCTTCTGTAATTGTAGCGATTCAGAACGCCATGTTTGATACCAAAGCGCACGAATATCAAAGTTATCAAGGTATTCCCGAGTTGCGCCAAGGTTTTGCATCTTTTTATCAAAATCATTTTGGTGTAAATTTGGATTGGAATTCTGAAATTTTACCGCTCATGGGTTCCAAAGAAGGAATCATGCACATTGCCATGGCTTTTTTAAACGAAGGCGATCATGTGCTTATCCCAAATCCGGGTTATCCAACTTATGCTTCAGTAACCGAATTAGTGCAAGCGAAACCTGTTTTTTACGATTTGAACGAAACCAACAATTGGCTTCCTGATTTTGATCAATTAGAGCAACTCGATTTGTCGAAAGTTAAATTGATGTGGGTCAATTATCCGCACATGCCTTCGGGCGCGAATGCTACGCTTGAGTTGTACGAGCAATTAATTGGCTTTGGGAAAAAACATAATATTTTAATTGTCAATGATAATCCGTATAGTTTTGTTTTAAACAATCATCCGCTTTCAATTTTACAAGTTGCTGATGCCAAAGAAATAGCGATTGAACTCAATTCGTTGAGCAAAACTTACAATATGGCTGGTTGGCGTGTTGGAATGGTTTCTGGCAAAAATGAATTCATCGACGCCATTCTGAAAGTAAAAAGCAATATGGATAGCGGTATGTTTTATGGTATTCAAAAAGGAGCAATTGCAGCTTTAAAATTAGGAAATGATTGGTTTGAAAGTCAAAACAAAGTATACCAAAAAAGGCGCGATTTGCTCGTAGAATTGGCTGAAAGTTTGGGTTGTACAGTCGACAAAAAAGCAGTTGGATTGTTTGTTTGGGCAAAATTATCAACCGGAATTTCTTCAGAAGAAATGATTGACGATTTATTGTACAATAAAGATTTGTTTGTCGCGCCAGGCACTATTTTTGGAAGCAATGGCGAAGGTTATATTCGGTTTTCGTTGTGCGTGAAAGAAGATCAAATTAAGGAAGCGATTCGCCGTTGTAATGCAGAAAAAAGATTAACCATCGACTTAAATATAGAAATTTAACATCATGAATATATTCATCATCGGAACCGGATTAATTGGCGGATCAATGGCTTTAGACATTCAGTCCCTATATGATAACGCCGTTTTATTTGGCATCGATTCCAACCAAAATCATTTGGATCAAGCCTTGCAACTCGGTATTATTCATCAAAAAGCAAGTATAAACGACTTAATCAATGCTGATTTTGTTATTTTGGCTGTGCCAGTTGACATTGCTTTAGTAATTTTGCCAGAGATTTTGGATGCTATTGGAGAAGAAACCTTGGTTTTTGACGTAGGTTCAACCAAATTACCGATTTGTGAAGTGGTTGAAAATCATCCAAATCGACGCAATTTTATGGCTTGTCATCCCATTGCAGGAACCGAATTTTCTGGTCCAAAAGCGGCGGTGAAAGGTTTGTTTGAAGGCAAAACCAATATCATTTGTGAAGTAGAAAAAACCACGTTCAAATTGCAAGAAAAAGGAATGGATTTGTTTCGAAAGTTGGGCATGCGCATTCGGTATATGAACCCGAAATCACACGACAAACACATTGCTTATGTATCGCATTTATCGCACATTAGTTCGTTTATGCTGGGAAAAACAGTCATTGAAAAAGAAAAAGATGAACAAGATATTTTCGATATGGCGGGTTCAGGATTTGAAAGCACAGTGCGTTTGGCCAAGAGTTCGCCCGAAATGTGGACACCAATTTTCAAGCAAAACAAAAAACAAGTCGTCAAATCATTGGAAGAATACATATTGAATTTAACGCATTTCAAAGAATTAATTGAAAATGATAATTACGAAGAAGTGTACAATGAAATGCAAAATACGAATCGAATTAAA
The DNA here is from genome assembly GCA_016787805.1 of Flavobacterium sp. Lineage (GTDB taxonomy): Bacteria > Bacteroidota > Bacteroidia > Flavobacteriales > Flavobacteriaceae > Flavobacterium. The sequence continues at coordinate 62,882 of JAEUTY010000006.1, forward strand.
GAGATATTAAAATAGCAATCAGCAATCAGCTTTTAGCAGTAATATTAAAGCTAAAAGCTAAAGGCTAAAAGCTAAAAGCTAAAAATATGGAAAACAACAAAGAAATGAGAACATGGCTCAACGAGTTCAATTTACCGCATCCGTTGGTAATTGCTGGGCCATGCAGTGCTGAAACAGAAGAACAAGTAATGCAAATTGCGCGCGAATTGAAAGATTCAAAAGTGTCGATTTTTAGAGCTGGAATTTGGAAACCGCGTACGCGTCCGGGCGGATTTGAAGGTGTGGGCGAAATCGGACTCAAATGGTTGCAAAAAGCTAAAGCCGAAACTGGTTTGTTGATGGCAATTGAAGTAGCAACTGCTGCTCACGTCAAATTGGCTTTGGAACACGATATTGATGTGTTGTGGATTGGAGCGCGAACAACAGTTAATCCTTTTGCTGTGCAAGAAATTGCAGATGCTTTGCAAAACACCGATAAAATTGTATTGGTCAAAAATCCAGTCAACCCTGATTTGGCTTTGTGGATTGGTGGTGTAGAAAGGTTGTACAATGCCAATATCAAAAAATTAGGTGTCATTCATCGTGGATTTTCAACCTACGAAAAAACCAAATACCGTAACAATCCTGAGTGGCAAATTGCAATTGATTTTCAAAATCGTTTTCCGGATATTCCGCTCATTATTGATCCATCGCACATTACAGGTAATCGCGAAATGATTTTTCAAGTCACGCAAGAAGCACTCGATTTGAATTACGATGGAATGATTATCGAAACACACATTGATCCTGATAACGCTTGGAGCGACGCAGCACAGCAAGTAACGCCTGAGCGTTTGAAAAAAATCATCTTCGATTTGACCATTCGTAAAGCAACCGATGATGCCGATGATTACCAACAACGATTGAATAAATTGCGTACCAAAATCGATGAGTTTGATGCCAAATTGTTGGATGTAATTGGCAAACGAATGAAAGTTTCTGAAAATATTGGTGCGTTGAAGAAAGAAAAAAATGTTGCCGTTCTACAAAACAAACGTTGGAACGAAATTTTGGATAAAATGATTAGTGACGGAAGCCAAAAAGGATTGAGTGAAGAATTTATTATTCAGTTTTTCAAGGCCATTCACCAAGAAAGTATTGCACATCAGGAGAAAATATTTAATCAATAATTGATTATGAATTTCAAATTACGAATGGTGTATTGTAAATTAGTTGTAATTTTGCTTTTCGCAATTCGTAATTTTGAAATTGTAATTGAATATGACAGGAATAGTTTATAAATCGACAGGAAGTTATTACACTGTAAAAACTGAAGAAAATCAGGTTTATGAATGTCGTATTAAAGGCAAGTTTCGCATCAAAGGAATCAAAAGTACCAATCCAATTGCAGTAGGTGATATCGTCGATTTTGAGTTGGATAATACAACCGATGAAGAAATTGGACAAATTCACCACATTCACGATAGAAAAAATTACATTGTTCGAAAATCAGTCAATCTTTCCAAACAAACCCACATTATTGCAGCCAATATTGATGTGGTTTTTTTGTTGATTACGATTAATAATCCGCCAACAACTACGAGTTTTATTGATCGTTTTTTGGTCACTGCCGAAGCTTACGGAATCGAAGCCGTTTTGATTTTTAATAAAATTGACACTTACGACCAAGCCATGCAAGACGAACAATTGTACTTACAGTATATTTATTCGCAAATAGGCTACAAATGCATTAGAGTTTCCGCTCAGGAAGGCAAAGGAATTGAGCAGTTAAAAGAGATGATGAAGGAAAAAGTGTCGATGTTTTCTGGGCATTCAGGTGTTGGAAAATCGACCTTGGTCAACGCATTAGAACCTTCCTTACAATTAAAAACCAAAACCATTTCGGAACAAAGCAAGCAAGGTCAGCATACAACGACTTTTGCGGAAATGTATGATTTGTCGTTTGCTGCCAAAATTATCGACACACCTGGAATCAAAGGTTTCGGAATTGTGGACATGGAAAAGGAAGAAATCAGTGGGTTTTTTCCTGAGTTTTTCAAATTGAAAAACCAATGCAAATTCAACAATTGTTTGCACAAAGACGAACCGCATTGCGCCATCAAAAAAGCATTAGAAGAAGACAAAATAGCTTGGTCGCGGTACAATAGTTATTTAAAAATTTTAGAAGGTGATGATGAACATTACCGAACCGATATTTACAACGACGACCGCATTGCCAGCGACGAAACAAGAAAATAATTCTAACTTCTGATTTCTAATTTCAAAAATGAAAGCCGTAATCCAAAGAGTCACACAAGCTTCAGTAACCATTGAAGGAGAAATAGTAGCCAACATTCAAAAAGGTTTGTTAGTTTTGATTGGAATTGAAGAAGCCGACACACAAGAAGATATCGTTTGGTTAACGTCTAAAATTGCTAATCTTCGCATATTTGGCGACGAAAACGATGTGATGAATCTTTCACTCAAAGACATCAAAGGTGATATGATAGTGGTAAGTCAATTTACCCTTCATGCTTCGACCAAAAAAGGAAATAGGCCTTCTTATATTAGGGCAGCTAAACCTGATATTGCCATTCCATTATACGAATCTTTTATCAAACAAATGGAATTAGAACTCGAAAAGCAAGTTCAACAAGGTAAGTTTGGAGCCGATATGAAAGTCAGTTTATTAAATGATGGTCCAGTAACTATAATTATTGACACAAAAAATAAAGAGTAATTCAATAAGTAATAAATTATTCTTTTATATTTGGTCAAATTTGATTTCAATGCGCAAAAAAATATTTGTATTATTTCTATTTATTATTTCTGCTTCTTCTTTTTCTCAAAAATTAGAATATTCGATATTATCAATTCCAGATAGTTTAAAAACGAATGCCAACGCAGTTATTAGGTTCAATCAAAAAGATATAATAGTATCTTCTCAAAAAAAAATGAAGATATCAACTAAACGAGTTGTGACTGTTTTTAATGAAATGGGTTTGGATGCTATTGGAGCTGTTGAGTACTACGAAAAAGTATCAACCATCAACAGTATGGATGCAATAGTTTACAATTCCTTTGGAAAAGAAATAAAAAAAATTAAACGAAGTGATTTTAAAGACGTATCTGCTTCAGGTGATGGTACAATGTTTTCTGATAATCGTGTGATTTTTTTAGATTATACTCCAACAGAGTACCCTTTTACGGTGGTGTATGAAAGCGAAAAAACAACTTCTAATACTGCTTTTATCCCTTTTTGGTTACCTATTGAAGATTATTTTATAAGTGTTGAAAAGAAGGTCTTGAATCTGTATTTTTCACCAGATTTGGGTTTTCGTAAAAAGGAAATCAACTTTTCTAAGTTTAAAATTGAAAAAACAACAGAATCACAAAGTCAGTTATCTTATCAAGTTTCAAACATTGTAGCGAAAAAAAAAGAAGCCAATAGTCCCTATTTTCTAGACTTTTTTCCAAAGGTAATATTTGGAGTTGATAAGTTTAATTTGGAAGGTGTTGATGGAGTAGCAAAAAACTGGCAGGAATATGGTAAGTGGTATTATGAAAATCTTTTGAAAGGAACTGATGAGTTATCAGATGAAACAGTTGCAAAAATAAAGACGCTTGTCGGAAATGAGTCCGATAAAATAGCAAAAGCAAAAATTGTCTATAACTATGTACAAGAGAAGGTAAGATATGTGAGTGTTCAAGTTGGAATTGGTGGATTTAAACCTATGCTAGCTAAAGATGTTGATCGCCTGGGTTACGGAGATTGTAAAGCGTTATCGAATTATACAAGAGCATTATTAGCAGCAGTTGGTGTTGAATCGTATTATACAGAACTCTATGGAAGTTCAAATAAAATGAGTATTGAACCCGATTTCTTCTCCGTTCAAGGAAATCATGTTATTTTGGCAATTCCTAAAGACAACCAATATGTTTTTTTAGAATGTACTAGCCAAGATAATCCTTTTGGCTTTCAAGCCAATTTTACAGATGATCGTCAAGCTGTTCTTATAAAACCAGAAGGCGGGGAGGTGGTTAAAACGAAAAATTATGAAGACGCCGATAACAAACAAATCTCAAAAGGAAGCTATAAATTGGATGAAAAAGGAGATTTTTCAGGAAAAATAACGATTATTTCAGAAGGCACTCAATATGCTAGTAAAGTAAAAGTTGAAAAAATGCCTCCAAATGAAAGAGAAGCCTACTTTAAGGAGTATTGGGATAATATAAACGATTTAAAAATTGAAAGTTTAAAAATTAATAATAATAAGCAAAAAATTTCATTCATAATCGATGCTGAATTACATTCTACAGCCTACGGCTCTTTAACTGGAAATAATATGATGTTTCCAATCAATGCTTTCAACAAGTATTCGCAAATTCCTCAACGTTATCGCTCACGAAACTACCCTTTTGAAATTGAAAGAGGTTTTTATGACGAAGATGAAATTGAAATTGTTATTCCAGAAAACTATACTATTGAAGCAAAGCCAACTAATTATGATATTAAAGACAAATTTGGAGAATACAAAACAGAAGTTGTGTCTGTTAGCTCTACCAAATTAGTTTACAAAAGAAAATTTTTGATAAACAAAGGGTTTTACGATAAATCGGAATACGAAAACTATCGAAAATTTATGGAGCAAATTGCCAAAGCAGATAATTCGAAAATAATGTTAACCAAAAAAGAATGAAAAAAATGAAAAAAACATCTTTTATCCTACTATTTTTTACCCTATTCACTATTCCTCTTTTTTCACAAAAAAACGAATTAGGTAAGGTAACATTAGAAGAATTGAGTCAAAAAAATCATCCAATCGATTCAAGTGCAGTTGCGGCAATTCTTTTTAAGATTGGTGAAGTGCGTTTTGAATTTTCCCCAGAGGAAGGATTTGAAATGGTCACGGTTGTAAAAATGAAAATTAAAATATATAAAAAAGAAGGTTACGAATGGGCAAATCATTCTATGAAGGTATATGTTGGTGGAAATACAAAGGAAACAGTAAGTTATAAAAATGCAATAACATATAATTTGGTGGATGGTAAAATTGAAAAAACAAAACTTAAAAGCGAAGGTGAATTTGTTGAAAAGGTCAATAAATACTGGGACAGAAAAAAAATCACGATGCCGAATGTAAAAGAAGGTTCTATTGTTGAATACGAATATATTACAAGATCAAAACAAATAGGAGCAATTGATCGTTGGGATTTCCAAACCAGTATACCGATTAATTTTTGTGAATACAAAACGTATATTCCTGAGTTTTATGAATACAATGTAAGCCAAAAAGGGTATATTTTTCCTAAAGTTGAAAGCGAGAAAGTCTTAAAAACCAATACATTCACTTCTAAAGAAAGAAATCAAACATCAACAAGGGTAAGTACTGATTTCTCACAAGAAAAATTTGAATACCAAGAACTAAAAACAGTCTTTAAATTGCAAAATGTTCCTGCACTCAAAGATGAAAGCTACGTAAATAACATCAATAATTATACTTCTTCTGTAGAATTTGAATTGTCAGTTATTCGTTATCCCAATGAGCCTGTAAAATCGCTTTCAACAACTTGGGAAGCCGTTACAAAAACCATTTACGATGATCCAGATTTTGGGTTAGAACTTAACAAAACGGGCTATTTTGAAGACGATCTCAATTTGCTTCTGAAAGATGTAAATGACCAACATGAGAAAATAGCAATTATTTTCAATTTTGTAAAAGCAAAAGTTAAATGGAACGAATTTAATAGTTACCAATGCGACGGAGGTGTAAAAAGAGCTTATAAAGACATGATTGGAAATTCGGCAGAAATCAATCTTATGTTGACCGCAATGCTTCGTTTTGCAGGAGTTGAAGCGAATCCAGTTTTGGTAAGTACTAGGTCGAATGGAATAAATGTTTTTCCTAATCGTACAGCCTTCAATTATGTGATAGCTGCTGTGGAAAATCAAAATGAATTAATACTCTTAGATGCTACAGATAAGAATGCATTACCCAATATTCTTCCGATTCGTGATCTTAACTGGATGGGGCGAATTATCCGAAAAAATGGTTCTTCTGCCGAAGTTGATTTAATGTCAAAAACGGTATCCAATAATGTCACTAATATGATGGTAACATTGTCAAAAGATGGTGTTTTTGAAGGTAAAATAAGACAACAACATTTTGATTATAACGCCTACTTTTTTCGCAATAGATATGGCGAATTGTCAAAAGATGCTTATTTAGAATATTTAGAAAAAAGAAACAATAATTGTGAAGTAATTGAATATGAGGTGTCAGGAAAATCTGACTTGAGCCAACCCATTGTAGAGAATTATTCTATTAAAAGTAGTAATTTAGTAGAAACTATTGGAGATAAAATGTACTTCTCACCACTTCTTTTCTTTGTAATGTCTGAAAATCCATTCAAACAAGATGTAAGAGAATATCCCATAGATTTTATCTTCCCAACTCAAGATCGTTTTATGATAAATATTACATTGCCTGATGGTTATTCTATTGAGTCAATGCCAACATCTATTTCAGTTCCAATGAGTGATGATCTAATCAACGCCAAGTTTTTACTATCTGGAGAAGGAAATAGAATTCAAGTGTCTTACATTAAAGAAATCAAGGCTTCAATTATTTCTCCTGAATATTATGATGAGTTAAAAGCTGTCTTTAATGAATTGGTGAAAAAAGAAAATGAAAAAATTGTAATCAAGAAAATTTAAGCCCAAATGAAAAAATTTATTATTGTTATCTTATTGGTTTTTGCAAATCATTTTTATGCTCAAAAATATGAATTAGGAGAGGTAACAAAAGAGGAGTTACTTGAAAAGAAGCATCCAGCCGATACATCTGCTGTTGCAGCTATTTTATTCAAAAAAGCAAAAACAACTTTTACCTTATCGGATGAAGATGGATTTTTTTGCAATACCGAATTTTTAATAAAAATAAAAATTTACAAAAAACAAGGGTTGGATTGGGCAAACTTTGAAATACCATTTTACGTTGGTTTTGATGAGGTAAATGATGAAATGGTGACTGTTTCTAAAGCATTTACCTATAACTTAGTTGACGGTAAAATTGAAAAAACAAAAGTTACAAGCGAAGGAAAATACGTTGAAAAATTAAATGAATTATGGAAAACCAAATTAATCACATTTCCTAATGTTAAAGAAGGATCCATAATTGAATTGAAATACACTATTAAATCAGGGTATTTGACTACGTTACCCGAATTTAAATTTCAATATGATATTCCTGTAAATTTTATGGAATACATTACCAAGATTCCTGAGTTTTACATATATAAGCCTATGGTTACTGGAAATTTAGATATTCAATTCAAAGAAAAAATGGAAGAAACCTCTGCCAATTTTAATGAAAGAGTTGGTTTAGCTAAACAGTCAAGAACAATTTCGTTTCGACAAATAGTGTCTACATATTCTATGAAAGATGTGCCTTCTTTTCAAAAGGAAGATTTTGTAAATTCAGATAATTATTGTGGTAAAATTGAACATGAATTGCAAATTATTAGAATGCCAAATGAACAGCCTAAAAAAATTGCTACTGATTGGGAAAGTGTTACAAAATCAATTTACAATGATTCTAATTTCGGCAAGGAGTTAAATAAAAACGCTTATTTTTCTACTACCATTGACAAAATAGTAGAACAAACTGATACAGATGAAGTCAAAATAAAGAAAGTATTTAACTACATCAAAGGTTCCATGAATTGGGATGGTAAAAATGGCTACATGACTCGAAAAGGGGTAGAAGTAGCGTTCAAAGAAAAAACAGGAAACGTAGCCGAAATCAATCTAATGCTTACAGCAATGCTTCGATTAGCAGGATTGGACGCTAAACCAGTTCTGATTAGCACTCGTGAAAATGGGTTAGTGCTTTTTCCTAATAGAACAAAATTTAATTACCTAATAACTGCTGTTGTATTGGATAAAAAAACCATATTATTAGACGCCACAAACAAAAACAGTACTTTAAATATTTTGCCAATAAGAGCTCTAAATTGGTATGGAAGAATGATCAATGGCGATGGTACTTCATCAGAAGTCTATCTTATGCCAGAATTTATTTCGACTCAAAATATAAAACTTAATGCAACGGTAAAACCCGATGGAATTATTGAAGGAACTGTAACGGAACAATACAACGATTATAACGCTTTATATTATCGTGAGAGGTACGGAAAAATGGCGACAGAGAGTTATCTTGAAATTCTTGAAAAAAATAAAAAAAATACAGAAATAAGTGATTTTTCAGTTGTTGGAACCAATGAAATTGGAAAACCAATTGTTGAAACTTATTCTTTTAAAAATACTAATGCTGTAGAAATAATTGGTAACAAAATGTTCTTTTCACCATTACTTTTTTATGTTCAAAATGAAAATCCTTTTAAAAGTGAAACACGAGAGTTTCCAGTAGATTTTATATTTCCTAACAGTGATGAATACAAAATTAATATAACTATCCCACAAGGTTTTGTAATAGAATCATTACCAACAAATAATCAACTAAACATGAAAGATAACTTAGTGACTGTTGATTATCAGGTAAATGCAAAAAACAATACAATTCAGTTAACAATGTTTTTATCTATCAACAGCGCTATTGTCTCACCAGATTATTACCAAGAATTGAAGTCGATTTTTAACGATATTGTAAAAAAAGAAAACGAAAAAATCGTACTCAAAAAAATATAAATCAAAAAAGGAATCCATTATACGAACTCCTCTTTCTTGGCGGAGTTCCGTAAATCTCCAAGACAAACATAAAAAATTTGCATAACTTTGAGGCAAAATGTCATTGTAAATAGAATTTGATGAACCTGAAAAACGCTCAATTAGAAGTTGATACTTGGATTAAAAATCACGGTGTTCGTTACTTTAACGAACTTACCAATATGGCGCAACTCACCGAAGAAGTAGGTGAAGTAGCCCGAATCATAGCGCGTCGCTATGGCGAACAATCCGAAAAAGAAAGCGACAAAAACAAAGACTTAGGCGAAGAACTTGCCGATGTAGTTTTTGTAGTATTGTGCCTTGCCAACCAAACCGGAATCGATTTGCAAGCTTCATTCGATAAAAAAATGGATTTAAAAACCAATCGTGATCACGATCGTCATCACAATAATGATAAATTGAAGTAATTGGTCTGTAAACTGAGACTGAGACTGACCCGAGGTGAAGCCAAACTGTATGGAGCGCAGCGGAATAAAAACTCAAAAAATGAACTTACTTCTAAATCCATCTTTGGTCAACCAAAACGCAATCATAAAAATAACTGGTTCCAAATCAGAAACCAATCGATTGTTGCTACTGCAAGCTTTGTTTCCTAATTTGGAACTCAAAAATACTTCTAACTCCGATGACTCGGATGTGATGACAAAAGCATTACATAACTTACAACCTACAACTTACAACTCACAACTAATAGACATTCACCACGCCGGAACTGCCATGCGTTTTCTCACCGCTTTTTTTGCCATACAAGAAGGGAAAGAAGTCACGCTTACAGGCTCTTCTCGAATGAAAGAACGACCCATTAAAATCTTAGTAGAAGCATTACAACAATTAGGTGCTGACATTGCATATGTCGAAAACGAAGGCTTTCCTCCAATAAAAATAAAAGGAAAAAAAATCACCCAAAGAAAAGTCACATTACCTGCCAATGTGAGCAGTCAATATATTTCGGCGCTTTTACTCATTGCTCCAAAACTCGAGAATGGTTTACAACTAACGCTCGAAGGCGAAATCACATCTTTGCCTTACATACAAATGACCTTGGCTTTACTCAACGAAATTGGTGTTGAAACTTCTTTCTTGAATAATGTTGCACTAGTTAAACCAAAATTTTCAATTGTCAATTGTCAATTAGCAATTGAAAGCGATTGGTCATCAGCTTCTTACTATTATTCTATAGTTGCGCTATCCGAAATTGGAACCCAAATCACACTTTCAAGCTATAAAGCAAACAGTCTGCAAGGCGACTCTGTTTTATCTGAAATCTATAAGGGTTTTGGCGTTGAAACAACTTTTAATCAGAATAACTCAATCACAATCACTAAAACCAATCATTGTACATTATCCACTATTAATTGTCAATTGAACAATTCTCCCGACATCGCACAAACCATCGCAGTTACGTGTTTCGGACTGGGAATCGCTTGCCATTTAACCGGTTTACATACTCTAAAAATCAAAGAAACCGATCGTTTGGAAGCACTCAAAAATGAATTGTCAAAATTAGGAGCGGCTATTTCAGTAACAAATGACAGTCTAACTTTGAAATCCTCTTCTCCTGATTTTGTCATTGCGAGGGACAAAGCAATCACAACCTACCAAGACCACCGAATGGCCATGGCGTTCGCTCCTTTAGCACTAAAAACTTCTTTAATTATCGAAGAAGCGGAAGTAGTTTCCAAATCCTATCCTACGTTTTGGGACGATTTAAAAAGTATTGGTTTTCAAATTAATCAACTGTAAGGCTTTGTTACTTTGTGTCTTTGCCAGAAACAATTAAAAACTTCGCGACTTGGTCTCGTTTTAAAAGGAACGAGATGGCAAGAACGAAAATAAACACCAAAACACTTGACAACTCCTATCTCGCAATCGTATATTTGCACGCAATTAATAGTAATATTGTCACACTGAGCCTGTCGAAGTGTCAACTTATAACATTTTTCAAATGAAATTATCACATTTTCAATTCAATCTTCCTAACGAATTATTGGCCGAACATCCAACCGAAAACCGCGACGAATCACGTCTTATGGTAGTTGATCGCAAAAAAGGAACCATCGAACACAAATTATTCAAAGACATCATCAATTATTTTGACGATGGCGATGTGATGATCCTCAACAACACCAAAGTTTTTCCAGCTCGAATGTACGGAAATAAAGAAAAAACAGGTGCTCGTATCGAAGTGTTTTTGTTGCGCGAATTGAACGCAGAACAACGCCTTTGGGACGTTTTGGTCGATCCAGCGCGTAAAATCAGAATTGGAAATAAATTGTATTTCGGCGATGACGATTCGTTGGTAGCTGAAGTAATCGATAATACAACTTCTCGTGGTAGAACGTTACGCTTCTTGTACGACGGTTCGTACGACGAATTCCGCAGAAAATTGACCGAATTAGGTGAAACGCCAATCCCAAAATACATCAACCGCGAGGTGAATGAAGATGATGCTGAGCGTTACCAAACCATCTATGCCAAAGAAGAAGGCGCTGTAGCCGCTCCAACGGCTGGTTTACACTTTTCAAAACACCTTTTAAAACGTTTGGAAATCAAAGGTGTAAATTTTGCCGAAGTGACGCTTCACGTGGGTTTAGGAACCTTCAATCCAGTTGAGGTTGAAGATTTATCGAAGCATAAAATGGATTCGGAAGAACTAAAAATTTCACAAGAAGCTTGCGATATTGTCAACAAAGCCAAAGAAAATAAAAAACGTGTTTGCTGCATCGGAACAACTTCTATGCGCGCCATAGAAAGCTCGGTTTCATCAGCCAAAACCCTAAATCCATACGACGGTTGGACCAACAAATTCATCTTTCCACCTTACGATTTCAGCATCGCTGATTGTATGGTAACCAACTTCCACACACCAAAATCAACCTTATTGATGATGATTTCGGCCTTCTGTGGTCACGATTTAATGCGCAAAGCCTACGACGAAGCCATCAAAGAAAAATACCGTTTCTATTCGTACGGCGACGCGATGTTGATATTATAATTAGGAGCGAATGGCTTGGGCTTTCTTGCCATCCGTATTCCTGCTCTTCGATACAATAAAAAATGCTTTCAAACACTGAAAGCATTTTTTATTTCCCCTACGATCAGGGCTAGAGAATAATCGTCGTACACCAAATCAAAATTTCTAACAAAATTATCTCTTGTTTCTTTTCTATTTTCTTTTCTCTATTCTCTTTTTTCTATTCTCTTTTTTCTAAATTTACACCAGAAACAAACGAACAATGACATTCCAAAATACGCGCAAATTCGCACAACAATTAGACGCTCAAGACGAATTAAAAAACTACAGAAATGAATTTATTTTTCCACAACACAACGGCAAAAATGTAATTTATTTCACCGGAAATTCCCTAGGTTTACAACCTAAACGCACCCAAAAATACGTCAATGATGTAATGAACGATTGGGCAAACATGGCAGTAGAAGGTCATTTCTTTGCCGAAAAACCATGGTGGGATTACCACGAACGCTTCGCACAACCCTTAAGCAAAATTGTGGGCGCTTTGCCTTCAGAAGTGACGGTAATGAACACGCTAACAGTCAATTTGCACTTGCTAATGGTGTCGTTTTATCGTCCAACCGAAAAACGGTACAAAATCATTTGTGAAGAAAAAGCGTTCCCTTCGGATCAATACATGTTTCAGTCGCAAGTCATCGCTCACGGTTTAAAACCTGAAGATGCAATCGTAGAAATCAAACGCCGCGATGGTGAACACAATATTCGCCTCGAAGATATTTTATCTAAAATTGAAGAAGTAGGCGATGAGTTGGCTTTGGTATTATTTGGTGGTGTAAACTATTACACTGGCCAAGTTTTTGACATGAAAACCATTACAGAAGCTGGACATAAAGTGGGCGCTTATGTTGGTTTCGACCTCGCTCACGCTGCTGGAAATATCAAACTCGAATTACACGATTGGAATGTCGATTTTGCGGCTTGGTGTTCATACAAATACATGAACTCTGGACCAGGAAATGCTTCAGGTTGCTTTGTTCACGAAAAACACCATCACAGTAATTTACCAAGATTTGCCGGTTGGTGGGGACACAACAAAGAACGTCGCTTTAAAATGGAACCCAATTTTGAGCCTGTTCATGGTGCTGATGGTTGGCAAGTAAGTAATTTACCGATTTTATCACTTGCACCTTATTTGGCTTCGGTAGAGCAATTTGCTGAAGTTGGAATGGATAAATTAATCACCAAACGCAATCAATTAACTGCCTATCTAGAATTCATCTTACACGAAATCGATGCCGAAATTCCTGGTACCGAATTCGAAATTATTACACCTTCTAATCCATCCGAAAGAGCCTGTCAGTTGTCTGTTTTTCTCCACGGTCAAGGCCGAAATCTTTTTGATTACCTAATGGCAAATGGTGTAATTACTGATTGGCGCGAACCTAACGTTATTCGTTTGGCGCCAGCTCCTTTTTATTGTTCGTATGAAGATATGTACGAATTCGGGCAAATCTTAAAAGAAGGAATTAATTCGTTAAAAAAATAATAAGCAAGTACAGCTTTACAATAGTCATGACAAAACAAGAAATCATCAATTCATTTGATCCCTCACAACCAGGTTTAGCCGACGCAACCATTTTTGGATTGCCTTTTTCTGCCGAACAATCAGAAATTATTGTTATTCCGGTGCCTTGGGAAGTTACAGTTAGTTACGGAGCAGGTGCTTCTGAAGGGCCAGATACCATTTTAGACGCTTCATTTCAAGTCGATTTGAACCACCAAGATTTTCCTGAATTATGGAAACTCGGAATGTATTTAGCTGAAATTCCAGATACTTGGAAAACCAATTCAGACAAGTACAAAGCGTTAGCTCAACCAATAATTGAAGCCTTAGAAGACGGTTTGGATGTGTCAAAAATTCCGGCTTTGCAAGCTGATTTAGAAGCCATCAATACAGTATGTCGCGATTTGCATACCGAAGTAAAACAAACCGTTTTGCATTGGATGAGCCAAGGTAAAAAAGTAGTATTAATTGGTGGCGACCATTCTACTCCACTGGGTTATTATGAAGCTTTGGCAACCCAACAAGATAGTTTCGGAATCCTACACTTGGATGCTCACATGGATTTACGAATCGCGTACGAAGGATTCACGTATTCACATGCTTCTATCATGTACAACGCGCTTCAAATTCCGCAAATTTCAAAAATTGTTCAAGTCGGAATTCGCGATTTCTGTGAACAAGAAGTTGAGGTTGTGCAATCACAAAACGGAAGAGTTTTGGTACACACTGATTCTGATTTGAAAAAAGAAACGTTTGAAGGTAAAACATGGCAACAACAATGCGATACCATCATAGCTTCATTACCACAAAAAGTATGTATTAGTTTTGATATTGACGGAATGTATCCTTGGTATTGCCCAAATACTGGAACTCCAGTGCCAGGTGGATTTTCATTTGAACAAGCCACGTATTTGTTCAACAAACTAGCCGAAAGCGGAAAGGAAATCATTGGTTTCGATTTGGTTGAAGTAGCGCCAGGCGAAAATGACGATTGGGATGGAAATGTTGGAGCTAGAATGCTCTTTCACATGTGTGGAGTTTTGGCCAAAAACAATGGTTTAAACACGGGAACAAAAATAAATTTTCCGAAATAATCAATCTTAAAGTTTACACAAAAAGGCAAGCGATTTCGTTGGCCTTTTTTTATATTTGATATTCAATTTGTTCCCAATGAAAAAACTCAAAAAAATATTCCTGATTCTATTGTCACTAATTGTTCTTACAGCACTAGGAATTTTCGTTTACACTAAATATAAAAAACCAATTTATGATGGTGAAGTTGCTATTCAAAATATAAGTGAAGAAACCACAGTTTATTTTGATGAATACGGAATTCCGCATATTTATGCCAATTCGCAAAAGGATGCGATGACAGTTTTAGGCTACGTTCACGCGCAAGATCGTTTGTGGCAAATGGAACTCATGCGACGAATTGCTCCAGGAAGATTGTCTGAACTTTTCGGAACCAAAGCATTAAAAAACGACTTGTTTTTTGCTGGAATTGGAATCGACGAAAACTCCGAAAAAGCAATCGCTGAACTCGATAAAAACTCAGAAGCTTATCAATTGGCGACGGCTTATTTAAATGGTGTAAATCAATTCATTGAAAGCGGAAAAACGCCTCTCGAATTTGAACTCGTTGGAGTTGAAAAAGAAAAATACACACTCAAAGACGTCTACAATATCTTCGGATTCATGTCGTTCAGTTTTGCTATGGCGCAAAAAACGGATCCTTTATTGAGCGATATTCGCGATAAATACGGAATGGAGTATTTAAAAGATTTTGGTATCGACGGCTCATTGGGCAAAACCCAACTCAAAAACTACAAAGGCAAGTCGTCGGACTATTCTGCTATTTCAAAATCAGTTGCAAGTTTGTTAGATGCATCACCAATTCCGCCATTTATTGGTAGTAATAGCTGGGTAATTGGTGCTCAAAAAACCAAAAACGGAAAAGTAATTTTTGCCAATGATCCGCACATTGGTTTTGCGCAACCGTGTACATGGTACGAGGCACACATCGTAACGCCCGATTATGAAATGTACGGCTATTATTTGGCTGGAACACCTTTTCCTCTGCTAGGTCACAATCGCAACTATGCTTATGGATTGACTATGTTTGAAAATGACGATTTAGATTTATTTCAAGAAGAAGAGAATCCACAAAACCCTAATCAATACAAAACCATCGATGGCTATAAAGATTTTTCTGTTCGAAAAAAAATCATCAAAGTCAAAGACAGTGCTTCGGTAACTTTAAATGTAAAAGAATCCATTCATGGTCCAATTGTAAATGATATTTTATCGACACTCACAACTCAAAAACCTATTGCGATGTCGTGGATTTATACACAAGAAAAAAACCAAATTTTAAACGCGGTTTATTCATTGTGTCATGCCAAAGATTTGAACGATTTTTATAAAAATGTCGAACTCATTCATGCGCCAGGGTTAAACGTAATGTACGGCGATGCCAAAAATAATATCGCTTGGATTACTTCTGGGAAGTTGTATAAAATGCCGACCAATGTGAATCCCAATTTTATTTTAAATGGAAGCAACGGAATCGACGATAAAAAAGAGTTTCTTCCTTTTTCCCAAAATCCTTCAGCTATTAATCCGCCATGGAATTATGTGTATTCATCCAATAATCAGCCTGAAGCAGTAAATGGTTATTTGTATCCTGGTTATTATTTGCCCGAAGATCGAGCCAAACGAATCAACAGTTTGTTAGCACCCAAAAACAATTGGACTTCATCGGATGCACAAAAAATGATACTCGATAATACTTCGGCTGTCTCGCCATCAACGGTAAGTAGTTGGATGCAAGTAATCAATGAAAAATCATTAAATGCCAATCAAAAATCAGCACTTGAAGTACTTAAAAAATGGACAGGCTCTAATAAAACTTCCGAAGTTGCACCAACAATTTATAATAAATGGTTGTACTGTTATTTGCAAAACGCTTTTGAAGACGAATTAGGAAAAGACAATTTCAACGCTTTTCTCGGGACACACACCATGAAACAAACTATTGCCAGCCAAAGTCAAAATGAAGCTTCTCCTTGGTGGGATAACATCCATACGAAAGAACAAATAGAATCGCGTTCAATTATTTTAAACCAATCATTTAAAGACGCAATTACTGCTTTAGAAACCCAACTCGGAACCGATGTTGCTACTTGGACATGGAATAAAGTGCACACACTTGAACACCAACATCCATTGGGCAAAGTGGACGCTTTGCGCGGTTATTTCAATGTAGGTCCTTTTGAAGTCGATGGCGCTAATGAAGTGATTAATAATTTAATTTTCCCGATGTCAGGCGACGGGATTTACAAAGTTACCGCTGGGCCTTCTACACGAAGAATCATCGATTTTTCAGATGTTGAAAACAGCGTGAGTATTCTGCCAACTGGGCAATCTGGAGTTCCAACAAGCCCGCATTACGACGATCAAGCCGAAATGTATGCACAAGGAAAATTTAGAAAGATGAAAATGAATAAAAAAGAAATTATTGCAACTTCTACTAGGTTGGTTTTCAAACCGAGATAACATTAGAAATTCAATTTTAATCAAACATCTTATTTTACTATCCATACTATAGACAAAGTTGTCATTCTGAGGAACGAAGAATCTCAATTAAATAAACGCCAAAATGATTGAATTTCAAGAAGGTTTTAATGCCTGTTGCATTTATATTATAACCAATAAAGCCAAAACTGTTTTGTAAATTGGAGTGACAAATAATTTGAACTTACGATTACAGTAGCATAAAGAAAAGTTGAATTTAAATTCATTTACTGCTAAATATAACGTTTGTTTTTTGTTGTATTATGAAAAATTTACATGGATACAACTTGCAATTGCCAGAGAAAAAGAGTTGAAAGGTTGGAAAAGAGAAAAGAAAATAGAGTTAATAAAGTCATTAAATCCAGATTTAGAGTTTTTAAATTATTTATTTGAATAGTTTTTTAGATTCTTCCTTCGTCAGAATGACAATGATGAAGAAATTTAAATAAATTTGCAAAACCGTTTATAATAATCCAATGCAAACGCCTCAAAAAATTGCCGTAGTAGGTTCGGGTTTAGTCGGAACTTTATTGGCAATTTACCTCAAAAAATTAGGTCATACAGTACATGTTTACGACCGTAGCGCCGATATCAGAACTGTAGAATTTTCAGGCCGTTCGATCAATTTAGTCATGTCCAATCGTGGATGGAAGGCCATGCAAGATGTAGGTCTCGAAGACGAAATCCGTAAAATCGGAATTCCTGTGGACAAACGCGCCATTCACCTCAAAGACGGACAACTCAATTACCAGTATTACGGCAAAGAAGGCGAGGCTATTTTCTCACTTTCGCGTGGCGTTTTAAACCGTCGCATGATCGATTTAGCCGAAGACGCCGGAGTAGAATTTTTCTTCGAACACCGCATTTGGGACATCACCTTGGCCGATGCTACGCTTCATATTGGTGAAACCGAAAGAGGCGCGTGGACCGACTTGCCTTACGATAAAGTGTTCGGAGCCGACGGTGCTTTTTCTCGTATTCGCCATCGTATGCAGCGTCAAAGTATGTTCGACTATTCGCAAGAGTTCATGAAGCTCGGCTACAAAGAATTACATATTCCAGCCAATCCCGACGGGACACATAAAATCGATAAAAACTCACTGCACATTTGGCCTCGTGGCCACTTTATGCTTATGGCTTTGGCCAATTTAGACGGAACTTTTACGTGTACATTATTTATGCCTTTTGAAGGTGAAAATTCGTTCGAACAACTCAAAGACGAAGCCAGTTTGGTCGACTTTTTTGCACATCATTTTCCCGACACCAAAGAAGTAATTCCCGATTTGGTGCGCGATTTCTTCAAAAATCCAACGAGTTATTTGGCGATTATGAAATGCTATCCGTGGACATTCGAAGACAAAGTAGCTCTTATTGGCGATTCAGCGCATGCCATTGTACCTTTTTATGGTCACGGAATGAACGCTGGATTTGAAGATATAACTATTCTAAATGAATTAATTTTAAAGTACGGAGACAACTGGAAAATGGTGTTCTCCGAATACCAAAAATCACGTAAACCCAACGCCGATGCAATTGCCGAACTTTCCCGAAGAAATTTCATGGAAATGAGTACCAAAACGGCCGATCCTAAATTTTTACTCCAAAAGAAAATCGAAAAATGGTTCTCCGACAAACATCCCGATAAATGGTTGCCTTTGTACAGCCGCGTTACGTTCAGCTTGCAACCGTATTCAGAAGCGTTGGCCATAGGCGATTTCCAAAACAAAATCATGGAAGAAGTGCTTCAAATGCCCAACATCGAACAAAATTGGAACAGCGAAGCAGTCGAAAATAAGATCATTGAACTTTTAAAAAATTAGTTCTGAAAACTGCGACTGTGACTGCGAACTTTCATCAGAAGCTATTTCCAGCTTTGCATTACAAGTTTTTACCAACAACGCTTTTTTTGTAAGGCATAAAACAGCTTCCGTTGGTCGCTTTTTTACACCAACAAAAAATAGCGTTCTTTAGTTAAAAGCTTTTCATTTCAATCTGGGCTAGGGTTTTAGTTTGAAATTTGAATTTTACTTTTCTTTGGAATTTATTTGAATTTTGCCATTTGCTTTTTGGAATTTACTCTTCCCGATGTACTTTGTTAAAATCAAACGCAGGCGTACATATCGCAATATATTCACAGGGCTCGTCAAACGGATTCGAATATTGAACACGCGTATTTCGTTCAATTCGAATCGATTGTCCTTTCTCCAGTATCACAGTTTCGTCTTCAATAATAAACTGCTTTTTACCCGAAATAATATAGGTGTACTCGTCAAATTCTGGTGTTTGAAACGGTTCACTCCAAAGCGGTGGCGCAATCATGTGCGCAATCGAAATGCCTTTATTTCCAGTAGTCGGAATCCCATGATGTTCTTCAATCAATTTGCCATCGGTAGTCGGAACCACAAACGGCGATTTTTGTATCAAGTATTTTTTCATTTTTTTACCACTAAGGCACAAAGACGCCAAAGTTTTTTTGAATTTAATTTTTTATAACTTTCTCCACTTTCACACCATTTTCAGTAATCACTTTTACAAAATAAACGTCAGTTTTTTGCGCACTCAAATCCATTGTAGTGGTTTCATTTGTATTGATTTTCAACAATCGACCCAAAACATCATAAAGCTCTAGACGAAGTATTTTTTCAGTACATTCTACAAACAATTTGTCTCCCACCGGATTGGGATATAGCCTCAAGGTAAGTTCTTCAAAACCAACTGTATGTGCATCCAAAATCGAGGTGTTGATGGTTTGTTGAGATACTGAAGTTGTATCACATTTTGTAGCGGTCAATGTTACGAAATATTCTCCTGCGGAAGTATACGAATGAACAGGATTAGCTTCTGTAGAAGTAGTAGTATCACCAAAATTCCATAAGAAGCTCGTAGCATTAGTTGAACTGTTATAAAATTGAACCGTAGTCGTAGTTGAATTGGAGTAACTAAAATTTGAATTTGGATCGTAATTTCCAATTTGCCAATCAGTTAAATGATCAAAAACAACTGCTTTGACAGCTGCTTTTATAGTGTTGGCATCGGTTTCAGTTAAAGATGAATTGAAAGAAATCAATGTCGGATCTTTTCTGAAAAGTGTGGTGTAAAAGGTACAAGCAGCAGCATACGAACCTAATAAAGACGGATGACTGCCATCGGAAACGTACAAATTTAATTCTGGCGAATGGGTTCTTAAATACCGCCAAACGGCTCCAACAGGAGAAACAATAGCTTGATTATTGATGGTCATTGTCATATAGCGCTCACGTAATAAATCGTCCATGCCTTCATAAGTACAAACCGAAGGAAATACGGCGCAATTCTGACTGTCGCCATTTTGTCTTCCCCAAGTCATAAAGAAAACAGTTTCCGCACAAGGATTTTGAGAAATAATTAGATTGTTAAGGCTAGTTGCATACGGAAATACTTGCGTGTTCACTTGGTTGATGGGAAACGAAGGCAACTGACTTTGTTCTTGCAACACAACAAAATCCCAGTTTCCTTGCGCTATTTTACTCAATGAAGTACTATTGGAATTATGGTCTTGTAAACGATAACCGCCAGGTGTATTGCTGTCAAAAAGCAAAACATCATTGGTTGATTGCGCAGCATTGGCAATCAATTGCGGTAGATCATTTGAATAGGTGTAACTATTTCCTAAAAATAATACTTTTTTAGTTATTGTTTGCCCAACACATAACAAGCTTAAAAAAGAAAAGAGTACTAATAATATAAATTTCTTCATTTTTCAGAAATAACAAAAAGGGTTATTCTTTCATTATTTTCTCGACTTTCACAGCATTTTCAGTAATTACTTTTACAAAATACACACCTGAATTTTGCATGCTCATATCCAAAGTTGCAGAAGAATTGTTGTTTAATTGCGTTGCAATCAATCGTCCTTGAACATCAAAAACCTGAACTGATGTGATTGTGTCGTTGGATGTTATAGTCAAATTGCTTTTCACAGGATTTGGTGAAAAAGAAACTGAAGTGTTTTCAAATTCATTGTTTCCTAAAGCCGCAACGGTTGTGGTGGCGGTGTTGGTTACAATCGGGAAGTTATAATCAAAATAAAT
>JAEUTY010000009.1 GCA_016787805.1 Flavobacterium sp.
TAACTAGTAAATATCACCAAATATATATAACTTTTTTGTTTTTTTTATTCTTCGAGCTTTTTAGTCTTGTTTAGATCTACTAAGCGATCTAATGGGCTCTGGATTTTATCAACGGCAGACTTTGTTAAGTGAGTGTAGATGGTGGTGGTTTTAATACTCGAGTGACCTAAAAATTGTTGGATGTAACGAATATCCGTTCCGTTTTCTAATAAATGGGTGGCAAAACTATGTCGCAACGTGTGAACGGAGGCTTTTTTCATTAAACCAGATTTCTTTAATGCATCTCGCATGACTTGCTGAACACTAGTTGTGCTATAAGGTTCTCCCGCAAATTGTCCTTCAAAAACATAGTGCTTGCCATTGTACAATTGACGGTAGATTTCCAATGATTGAATGATAGAAAAAGGTAGCATGACCATACGATCTTTCTTTCCTTTGGCGTTTTTGATGTGTATTTTGTATTCTGAAAATAAAATGTCATTCCACTTTAATTGTACAATTTCACTTACTCGTAATCCAGCGCCGTAACCTATTAATAATAACAGTTTGTGCTTCGGATTATCTACTGCCTTAAAAATACTTAAACATTCTTCCATGGTCAAAACACTTGGTAATTTTTTCTCTTTCTTTGGACGTGGAAGTCGAATTTCAAATTCCTTGTTGGCTAAAACTTGTTTGTAGTAAAATAAAATGGCATTGACCATGCAATGACCCGAATTTGCCGAAAGGCCACGTTCCATTAATGAAGCAAGGTATTTTTTGACTTCTTTATTGGAAATACCTTCTGGATTTTTGTATTCAAAATGGCGCAAGAATTGTGCAAATGCTCCACAATAAGTTCGCAAAGTTGATGTACTGTAATTTAATGCCAAAAGTGTATCGACAAGATCTGTCATGTACTCGCGTGCTACTTCTGGAATTTGACTCAAAATGGAATCTTTGGCTTTTGTGATTTCAATTTGTTTTCGATTAGGCAAATGTTTTCTCTGTAAGTAATCTTTTGGAAGACTATTTTCAATTATGACTTCTAACGATTCCATATGCAACTGAATATTTTCATATACTAAAGGTGCTGCTGGCAAAAGATAGCAATTGTTGATGGTGCTATATTTTGACATGGCAAAACGCTTGATTTTTTCATGAATGGCCACAACTTTAGGAACATGAATTTGCATCCAAGCTTCATTTTCTTTGTGAGGAAGAATGGTGATTTTTGCCCCTCGAAATGTTTCATCTTTACTAATGAAGTCATCACCAAAGAAGTTGGGTTTTTGTAATGCGGCTTCTACTTGTTCTTTTACTTTAGGAATTCGAGTTGCCATATAACATTTGTAACTACTATTCCAATGAACGCCTTTTATGGCTAATAATTTTTTTACGATGATTTCATTATAATTCATCTTAAAAACCCAATATTTTCCAATACTGTTTTCTAATTGTAATCGCAATTTGGAATCAAGCGGAGAAAGTTCCGATTTATGTTCAGGGTTGCTCAATACTGGGCCTAACTGAAATTCGCTTTTGGCTATGGATGGAAGGTCACGGCTTTGATTGCCGGCCATCTGTTGCGATTCATTATTCTCTGAATGAACGGGATTTTCTATAATAATAGTTGAAAATCGCTCTTTTAGTTGTTGGTAAGATTGAACATCGTAACTAATATACCAACATTTGTGAGTAGCACTGTATTTTGCTCCAATTTCTTTTAATGTTGTGGCAACTTCAACATTGTACTTAAAAAAAATCCCGATAACAAAGGCTTCTCGGTGCCATAATTTCTTGATACTAATAGACATAGGCGTATAAATGATACGCTAATTTAGTAAAAAAAATTAATCAACCCAAACAAATGAAATGAAAAAGTTTTGTGGAATTATGTTAATTTACTTTTTTTAACTGGTAATTTAACTTCCTCAAGTTTCTTAAGAGTTTCTTCAATAATTGGTTTATTTTCAACTGCTAAGCCAATTTGACCCTGGCAATTTTCACAAGTAAATTTTTCACCCATAAGCAATTGTCTTACATCAAATGTTATTTTGTTTTGGCAAATAGGACACTGTATTGATTGTTCATCCATAATAAAAAAATAATAATGAGCCTTCAGTAGTAAAGGCTCATTACAAATATATGAATAATTCCAGAAAACCTAATTTTAAATCAATGATTTAGTACAAGTTAGGGTATTTTGCAGGATTAACCTCACTCATAATAGCATATATTTTTTCAAAAATATCTTCTACCGAAGGTTTTGAAAAATAATCACCATCTGTTCCATAGGCTGGGCGATGCGATTGTGAAGCCAAGGTTTCTGGTTTACTGTCTAGATAGTGATAACCGTTTTGTTCGTCGATGATTTGCTGTAAAATGAATGCGCTTGCTCCTCCAGGAACGTCTTCATCAATCACTAACAAACGATTGGTTTTGGCAATGCTTTTCGCGATGTCGTGATGAATATCAAAAGGTAAAAGCGATTGAACATCGATAATTTCACAATCAATTCCAATTTCTGCTAATTCTTTTGCTGCTTGTTCTACCAAGCGTAAAGTTGATCCGTACGAAACTAAAGTGATATCGTTTCCTTCTTTGATGGTTTCTACAACACCAATTGGTGTTTTGAATTCACCTAAGTTGGTAGGCATTTTTTCTTTCAAACGATAACCATTCAAACATTCTACAATTAAAGCAGGTTCGTCAGATGCTAATAATGTATTGTAAAAACCAGCGGCTTTGGTCATGTTTCTAGGAACCAAAACGTGAATTCCTCTCACAGCATTGATGATCATTCCCATTGGTGAACCCGAATGCCAAACGCCTTCCAAACGGTGACCGCGAGTTCTTATAATTAATGGTGCTTTTTGGCGACCGTGCGTGCGGTATTGTAAAGTTGCCAAATCATCGCTCATGATTTGTATAGCGTATAAAAGGTAATCCAAATACTGAATTTCGGCAATTGGACGCAATCCGCGCATTGCCATTCCGATTCCTTGTCCGAGAATTGTTGCTTCACGAATTCCAGCATCAGCTACGCGCAATTCGCCGTATTTTTCTTGCATTCCTTCCAAACCTTGATTCACATCACCAATGTTTCCCGAATCTTCTCCAAAAATTAAAGCTTCTGGATATTTGGAGAAAATAGCATCAAAGTTATCACGTAAAACCAAACGAGCATCAACGATTTCTGAAGTATCACTATAAATTGGAGCCACTTCTTTAGTATTCAATACGTTTTTGTCTGACTGAGAGAACAAATGCGAACTGAATTTAGGTTGAATTTTAGCAATATAATTCGTAATCCATTGACTGATTTGACTTTGACAAGATTCGTTAATCACCAAACGCAATACTTTACGAGCTGTAGTTATAATGTCTTTGCGAATTGGTTCTTTAATTGATTCTAATTCGGAGATGTATTTGTCAATAAAGACTTTATTTACACTAGAAGCCGTAGCATTTTTCAATAAAGAAACCAACTCTGTTTGTTCCTCTTTTAATGGTTGTACAAAAGCGTTCCATGCATTTTTTTTACCTTCAAGAACCTCTTTTTTCGATTCGTTTTCAATTTCATCCAATTCTTCTGGTGAAGCCAAATTGTTTGCAATTAACCAATTACGCATTTGAGCAATACAATCAAATTCGGCTTCCCAAGCCAAACGTTCGGCATTTTTATAGCGTTCGTGCGAACCCGAAGTTGAGTGTCCTTGCGGTTGTGTTAGCTCTTGCACGTGAATTAAAACCGGAACGTGTTGTTCGCGAGCAATTTCAGCAGCTCTTTGATAGGTTTCTACTAATGCTGGATAATCCCAACCTTTGACACGTAAAATTTCGTAACCATTATTTTCTTCATCGCGTTGGAAACCTTTTAAAATTTCAGAGATATTTTCTTTGGTGGTTTGGTAGCGAGCGTGAACCGAAATTCCGTATTCGTCATCCCAAACACTCATCACCATTGGTACTTGTAAAACGCCTGCCGCATTGATGGTTTCAAAGAATAAACCTTCTGAAGTGGAAGCGTTTCCTATAGTTCCCCAAGCAATTTCATTTCCGTTTTCGGAGAAATTCGTTTGATTGATACCCGAAACATTTCTGTAGATTTTTGAAGCTTGAGCCAAACCTAATAAACGAGGCATTTGCCCAGCAGTAGGAGAGATGTCGGCACTAGAATTTTTCTGTTTGGTTAAATTGTTCCAATTTCCATTTTCGTCAAGCGAATGCGTAGCAAAATGTCCGCCCATTTGACGCCCAGCGCTCATTGGATCGTAATTCAAATCAGTATGACCGTATAATCCTGCAAAGAATTGTTCGACTGTCATGGCTCCAATTGCCATCATGAATGTTTGATCGCGGTAATAACCCGAACGGAAATCGCCATTTTTGAAAGCTTTCGCTAAAGCCAATTGCGGCACTTCTTTTCCGTCACCGAAAATACCAAATTTAGCTTTACCAGTCAGTACTTCGCGTCTTCCAAGTAAACTACATTCACGACTTACTGTAGCAATTTTATAATCGTTTAAGACTTCTTTTTTGAAATCGTCAAAGGTAATTTCTACTTTATTTACTGATTCAATCATAGTGCAACGGAATTTCTTTAAAAAACAAATTTAAGGAAAAAGTTGTACAATTTGACTTTTTGACGAAAAAATATAATTCAATTTTCAACAATAAAATAGTGTATATTTGAATTATAATTATGAAATATGAAATTATAAAAGCGAATTACAGATAATAATTCAACAAAAGACAAGTGAAAAATGATATTAAAACCATTTTCGAGTAAATAAACTAATCACCGTATTTGTGCTAACGGTGGCAATGAATCGAATTTTTTCAGTGTAATGCGGTTGCGAAATTTCCCATCCATTATTCGAATAAACAGGTAAATACAATTCAAAGTAATCAGTGACCAAGTTCAAACGAATGCCTGAATCGTATACAAAACGCTCTTTGGAACCTTTATCTTTAATAAAACCTACATCGCCATAGGCCTCAATCCAGTTCCATAATGTATAACTTGTGTTGGTTGTAGCAATCCAATCTCCAGCAAAGGCATCTTTTAATTTTGACTTGAAACCACCTTCTGCAATAATGTATTGTTGACTGAGCAAACCAGTGCTTTCCGATCGTCCTAAGTAATTGTAGTCAAACAAATAATCAGTTGGTCGATCGAGTGCAAAATCAAAATAATCAGAATCGGAATTGTTGTATATGAACTTTCCTAAATACGTTCGAATACTAAACAAACGATTATCGTCAAACAAACGACGGAAACTAATTTCACCAGCCAATTTGCCAAATTTACTAGCCAGTTGTAAATCACCTGCAAAAGCAAAATGTTTGGTGATTTCGGTTTTCACATTTACATAACGCGCGTTAAAAACTGAGTATTTGCCTTCAAAATCAGAGTTAACTAAATCACTTTTTTCGCGATTCACATAAATGTTTCTGAAATTGATTGATTGCTTGTGATTGTCGCGGTAATCGTATTCGCGTAAGCGTAAATTGATTGAAGTATTGATTCTGTGGTAACTTGCATCAGGTGCGTAGTGGAAGTAATCGGTGCTGATTCCGTAGCGAATATTGAACAAGTTGCTATTTCTTCGAAATTGATTCACTGCAAAAGCAAAACTTCCGGTCAGCGATTTGGATTTGGTTGAATAAGAAGGATTGATGTCATAATTAATTGGACGATCAAGTATCGTTTTATTGAAAAAACGCATGCCAGGAATCAAACCATCATAGTAGTTGTATTCGATACTTGGCACGTAAATAATTTGATTATAAAAAGGATCTTCTAAGTCTTTTAAAAAGATAAATTTAATAGGTTTGTTCGTTAATGAAAAAGGTTTCAACGACTTCCAATTGTTGCGTTGATTGAATTCGGGAACTTCATTTTTGTAATTGATGACAATTTTATCCGCATCTTTTCGGCCAAAAGTGTAAATGCTGTCTTCTTTCACTTCAGTAATCCATTCTTTGAAAACCACTTGTTTCTTTTTAACGCCATAAATCGGAATAGGAACAAACGTGTCGGTTCGGTTTTTGAGTTTGAACGAAACTTTGTCATCGGTTTTGGTCACTTCATCAAACTTATAATCAATGATTTCTCTTGAATCGATAATGATATTAAAAAACCAATTGATGTCTTTGTCGGTGTGCTTTTTGAGTAGTTCTTGTAATTGCAAATCGTCGGTTTGTTGTTGGTTGGCAAGTACAATAAATTCGTTGATGGCTTTATCTAAATTGTCACTTCCAATAAATTCAGATAAATATTTGAAACTCAATCCGGCGCGGTATTTGGAAGCTATTTTTTCGTTAAAACGAATCAAAGTATTCTTCGGATCACCCAAAGGTTGGTCGAGGTTTTTTCGTGCCATCAGCATATAGAAATAGCTGTATTGACCGTTAAAATCGAGTGAAACTAAGTTGTAACCGCGTAATATTTTCCATTTTGAAATGTTCCCCATCATTTTAGCTTCGGGATAATTTTCGTCAATGTATTGCATCATATAATAAATCTGAATCGCATCAAAAACCCAATTGTCTTTGCGTTGATCGAGGTACAATGAGTTTTTAAGGTAATTGTTTAAATACGTTTTGAGAAACTTCAATTCAAAAATAAAATCATCGGGAAACGGACTAATAAAAGCAGGCAATTGGTTCAAACCATAAAACGGATTTTGCTCGTAATCGACTTGAGAAACCGTGATATTTTGAATGGAAGGTTTACCTAATTTTTCAGCAACATAATGCACAATTTTATCAATGATAATGGCTTTTTTGATGTCGTTGAGCTTGTAATCTTGTAAGTTGGATGCAACCGAAATAATATCGTTTTTGTAAGTAGCAAACGTTGTTTTTTTCTCTAAATAGAAAGCGTATTGCAAAATATTTTTTCCTGAATAAATATAACTTGAATCGACTTTGTTTTGCAGTACCAAATCCGAAGTTAATTCGAAGCCATTGGGAACATTGATTTCGATATCCAAATTAGTTATTCCATTTGCAATATCGTCAATGTTTAAGTTTTCGTATTGAACAAATTTGCGGTTTTCATAACGAGCTGGAGTTAAAAAACAATTTTTCAAAACCATTTCATTATCAGAGTTATAGCCATAACGAGTGAAACGATCACTTGGAATCTTAAGCGAGTAAGTGAGCGTAAAAATTGCCTTTTCGCCAGGTGCAATTTTATCTTTCAAATGCAGTTCAATCACATCCGGATGTTCGTCAAAACGACACCAACTCAACATGAATTTTTTGGCATCTAATACCGTAACATTGTTAGTCGAACCGCGTTCTTTTTCGGAAGCCAAATGAAAACTGCGCACAAATTCGTCGGAAAAACGTTTGCCCAAAGGTGTATTTTTGTTGGAATACGCATTGTTCCAATCGTTCAAAAGGATATGACTAATGGTATCGTTGGTCGTGTTGTTGAAAGTCAATTCTTGGTACACATTCAATACCTTGTTTTCGGCATCAACATTCACGATCAATTTGGAATGATGTTGTGCCATAATGCCCCATTGGCTGAACAAAAACAATACTATAGCAATTTTTTTCAAGGCTTTGATTGGGGTTTAAATAATCGATTAAACACAAATTTGGTAAATTCTTCTGCTCCTTCTTTATTCAAGTGGCCGCAGGTCGAAAAATACTTGTCGTCGGTAACCGCATCCTCAAAGCTAAGAATTTCTGGGTAAACCGACTGCAATTGTTTAAAATATTCTCGATTAATGGTACTCATGCACATTGGTGTTGACATTGCAATAAGCTTGATGTTGTGCTTTTTACAGATGGCTTTGATTTCTTCGTAGGCTTTGTTTCTCTTGGGCGAATACTCGGATAAATCGGCAGCAACCATCGGACGTTGGTTTTTTAGTAATGGATAAAAACCGTCGTTGTCCAATTGATTGGTCTTTTTGTGAATGGCACTTTGGTAAAATTCCCTGAAACCAATGCGCGCATCGTAATGCATGTAACGGTAAAACGGAATGTACAGTAATTCGTTATATTCGGCGATGTTTTTGTAATGATTGCGGATTGTTGCCGAAGAATGAAGATAAGGCATAAACAATGATCTAATCGCTTCCGAATGGTCGTTGGTGTTGATGTTTAAATCGACTTGCAGAATGAGATTTTTGATTTTGTAATGGCGTTCCACCATCAATTTGAGCATCAAAGCCGATTCATCTAGTCTGGAACGCGTTAACCCAAAATTGTAAGCTTTTAAACCTTGATCGTTGAAGATTTTGGGTACAAAATGATTGTTCACACGCGACGAACCTAAGAAAATCACATCGTAATTTTGATCTTTTGAATTGTACAAATAATCGATCTTATTTCGTGTGTTTGATTGATGGTAAACCAAAGTGTACAAAGCATCCAAAGCAATGGCAGTGATCGTTAAAATCACTATAAGTTTTCCGATAAATACTAAAAACTGCTTCATTAGAATTGGAAATAAATAAATTCTTTGTAATCCGAAAAAACGCCTAAAGCCAATAGCGCAGCAATGCACAAACTCAATTTCAATGAACTGTATTTACCCGAAATTGGTTCGATTTTCTCACGATTGTTCCATTCTACAATGATGAAAAATAGTAGCAAATAAATCAACTCGTAATTGTATCGTTCAATTTTGAAATATTGCTCGGCAAAATTCAGATTGCTAAACATTC
Source organism: Flavobacterium sp. (assembly GCA_016787805.1). Taxonomy (GTDB): domain Bacteria; phylum Bacteroidota; class Bacteroidia; order Flavobacteriales; family Flavobacteriaceae; genus Flavobacterium. The sequence goes on from JAEUTY010000009.1 coordinate 8,676, forward strand.
TTTTGATATAACCAAATGCATCGCCTATGGTTTTACTTCTGAAGAACACCCAAGCCAAACAAGTGATGGCAAAAGTGATAACGATATTCAATACAATTTTAACCGATTCAAAATCAAACGATAAACGAAACTGATCGACGTTTTTGCGATTTCTTTTCAACAACAATAAGGGCAGAAAATACAGCGCATTGATCAATCCCCACGCGATAAACGTCCAATTGGCGCCGTGCCAAAAGCCACTGACCAAAAAGATGATGAAGGTGTTGCGCACTCTGAACCACGTATTTCCGTTACTTCCGCCTAGTGGAATATACAAATAATCACGGAACCACGACGATAACGAAATGTGCCATTTGCGCCAAAATTCGGCTATATCTCTCGAAAAATAAGGATAGTTGAAGTTTTTGAGTAAGTCGATACCAAATAATTTTGACGTTCCCAACGCAATGTCTGAATAACCCGAAAAATCGCCGTAAATCTGAAAGGCAAAATAAATCGCGCCTAAAACCAACGATAACGAATTCATTGTTGAATAATTGTCAAAAATTGCATTAGCGTACACTGCGCACGAATCGGCAATGACAATCTTTTTCACCAAACCCCAAACAATTTGGTAAACACCTTCTTTGGCTTTTTCAATATTAAAATCGCGCTTGACTTTCAATTGCGGCAATAGGTGCGTAGCGCGTTCAATTGGACCAGCAACTAGTAAAGGAAAGTAACTCACAAACAACGAATAATCAATAAAATTGCGTTCCGACTGAATGCGTTTGTAGTAAATATCAATGATGTACGACAATCCGTGAAACGTGTAAAACGAAATTCCAACAGGTAAAATCAACTTCAACAAAACAGGATGCGTTTCAAAACCGACAGAATGCATCAAATCGGCCAACGAACTCGCAAAAAAGTTGTAGTATTTAAAAACGCCAAGAAAACCCAAGTTAATGGAAATACACAACCAAAGCCACATTTTTCGCTCTCGAGATGTGGTACTTTTTTCAATTTGAATCGCCGAAAAATAATCTAAAAGCGTCGAGAATACTAGTAAAAACAAAAACCGCCAATCCCAACACGAATAAAAATAATAACTCGCTGCAATCAATAACGCATTTTGAGTTGATTTTGACTTGTTCAACACAAACCAATACAACGCAAAAACAATCGGAAGAAAAACTGCGAAATGAAACGAGTTGAAGAACATCTTATGGGTAAATTAGCTGTCAGCTATTAGCTTTTAGCAGTTGGAGGATTTAACAAAACTGCTAAAAGCTAACCGCTAAAAGCTAACTGCAATAACTTAAAAATTCGGACTCAAATTGTATTTTTTGTAGAAATTGTCCAACGCTTCCACCACTTCGTCTTCGGTGTCGACAATTTTGATTAAGTTCAAGTCTTCTGGACTCGCGTTTTTCTGTTTGTCGATCATCACGTTTTTAATCCAATCGAATAAACCAGTCCAATATTCGGTGCCAACCAAAATAATCGGGAATTTGCCAATTTTCTTGGTCTGAATCAACGTGATCGCTTCAAATAATTCGTCCAACGTTCCAAATCCGCCGGGCATCACCACAAAACCTTGCGAGTATTTTACAAACATTACTTTTCGCACAAAAAAGTAGTCAAAATTTAAGTTTTTATCCTTATCAATATACGGATTAAAATGCTGCTCAAAAGGCAATTCGATGTTCAAACCTACCGATGTTCCTTCACCTCGGTGCGCACCTTTATTTCCAGCTTCCATAATTCCGGGTCCGCCGCCAGTAATTACACCATAACCTGCTTTACTGATTTTGTAGGCAATGCTCTCGGCCAATAAATAGTATTTGTCTTCAGGTTTGGTTCTGGCCGAGCCAAAAATCGATACACAAGGTCCAATTCGCGCCATGCTTTCGTAGCCGTTTACAAACTCCGACATGATTTTAAAAATCGCCCACGAGTCGTTGGTACGGATTTCATTCCACGTTTTTTGCTTTAGTTTGTCTTGAATTCTGTGGTCTTCGTTTTCGTAATCTTCAAATGCCATAATCTTATTTTTTTAATTTTTTTGGAGCTATTTCCAGCTTTACGTTCCAATCTGCCATTGCGAGAAGTCTACAATCAAATTGAAACTATAGTGTACGCAATGTCAGGATTTCCTCTTCAATCTGGGCTAGAAAAAGCGCGCTAAAGTACTACTTTTTTTACTAAACGTTTACTGAAAGAAGGTAACTTTCACAATTTTTCCATTTTCCACTTCATATATTGCCACACCACCAAATTTGGTATCGTTGTATTGAATATCTTCTTCATCAATGACAATGTTTTTGGTTACAATTCGCTTGGTGATTTTACAATTCAACACCTTCGCATTTTTAAAGAAAGAAGCATAACCTTCACGCATCGCCGCTTTTCCATCCGAATCTAATTTATTCGGATACGTGTACAGTTTCACATCGTCTGAATAAAAACTCAAAAACGCTTCAATATCGCGACTGTTGTAGGCTTCGACTTGTTCTTGTACAATTTGTTCTGGTGTTTTTTCTTGCGACCAACTATAAAAATTGGTTAGAAAAAAGGTGATTAAAAGTATTTTTTTCATAAAATATTTTTTTGTTCTTGATTACAATATTACAGTCTAAAAATCTAACATTCAAAGCTCTTTCCGCAAAAACTGCGCCGTGTAGCTTTTCTTATTTTTTACAATTTCTTCAGGTGTTCCTGTGCACAAAATTTCGCCTCCGCCTTTTCCGCCTTCCATTCCAACGTCAATGATGTAATCAGCCAATTTAATGACATCCATATTGTGCTCTATGATTACAATGGTGTTGCCTTTGTCGACCAATTTATGAATCACGTCCATTAACACGCGAATGTCTTCAAAATGCAAACCCGTTGTAGGTTCGTCCATAATGTAAAACGTATTTCCCGTGTCTTTTTTGGACAATTCCGTGGCCAGTTTGATGCGTTGTGCTTCGCCACCCGAAAGCGTAGTGCTTTGTTGCCCAAGCGTAATGTAACCCAAACCTACGTCTTGTATTGTCTTGATTTTTCGGTAAATTTTCGGAATGTTTTCAAAAAAATCAACGGCTTCATCCACTGTCATGTTCAACACATCGGAGATGGATTTTCCTTTGTAACGAATTTCCAAAGTTTCGCGGTTAAAACGCTTTCCTTGACAGGTTTCACATTCTACATATACATCTGGTAAAAAACTCATTTCAATCGTACGCACACCCGAACCTTCACAGGTTTCGCATCGTCCGCCAGCCACGTTAAAACTGAATCTTCCGGCTTTGTACCCGCGAATCATCGCTTCAGGAGTTTGGGTAAATAGCGTTCGAATTTCGCTAAAAACATCCGTATACGTTGCAGGATTACTTCGTGGTGTACGACCAATCGGACTTTGATCAATGTCAATCACTTTGTCAATGTGTTCCAAACCTTCGATTTTTTTGAACGGTTGTGGTTTTTTAACCGCATTGAAAAAATGTTCGTTCAAAATAGGGTAGAGCGTTTCATTAATCAACGTCGATTTTCCGCTGCCTGAAACTCCAGTGACGCAAATCAGTTTTCCTAATGGAAATTCAACCGAAACATTTTTCAAATTATTTCCCGTGGCACCAGTCAATTTCAAGGTTTTTCCATTGCCTTTTCGACGGCTTTTTGGTACTTCAATTTGCTTTTCGCCGTTGATGTATTGAGCAGTGAGTGTGTGTTCATTCAACAACTCTTTAGGCGTTCCTTCGCTGATGATTTTACCGCCAAATCGTCCGGCTTTCGGACCAATATCAATGACCCAATCGGCACGTTCGATCATGTCTTTGTCGTGTTCTACAACCAAAACCGAATTACCAATGTCGCGTAAGTTTTCGAGTGAATTGATCAATCGTTCGTTATCGCGTTGGTGCAAGCCAATACTCGGCTCGTCCAAAATATACAACACGCCAACTAATTGCGAACCAATTTGTGTAGCCAAACGAATGCGTTGTGCTTCGCCGCCTGAAAGTGATTTTGAACTTCTGCTCAAGGCCAAATAATTCAAACCAACGTCCATTAAAAATTGTAAACGTGCTCTGATTTCCTTCAAAACTTCTGAGGCGATGGCTTTCTGTTTATCGGTCAATTGGCTTTCTAATTCACTGAACCAAATTGTCAATTCCGAAACATCCATTTGGGATAAATCGGCTATATTTTTGTCTAAAATTTTAAAGTACAACGATTCTCTTTTCAAACGCGATCCTTGGCAATCCGGACATTCAATTTCGTCCATGAATTCTTTTGCCCAGCGTTTTATCGTTGAAGATCCGCTTTCGTCGTGTTGGTTTTTGATGAAATGCGAAATACCTTCAAAATCAATTTTATATTCTTTGGTAACGCCAGCTGCTTTGGAGTTGACCGAAAATTTTTCGTTTCCACCGTTCAAAATCATTTCCATGGCTTCGGCAGGAATCGTTTTAATAGCATCCGACAAGGAAAACCCAAATTTCTCGCCTATGATTTCGAGTTGTTTGAACATCCACGAGCTTTTGAATTCGCCCAAAGGAGCCAAACCGCCAGCTTTAATCGATAATTTTGGATTGGGAATAATTTTTTTTTCGTTGATTTGATTGATGGTTCCTAAACCATTACAATGTTCGCATGCGCCTTTGGGCGAGTTGAACGAAAACAAATTCGGTTCTGGGTTTTGATATGAAATTCCAGTAGTTGGACACATCAAAGTCCGACTAAAAAAACGAACTTCTTTGCTGTCATGTTCAATCACCATCATAATATCATCACCGTGATGCATAGCGGTTTTGATGCTTTCGGCTAACCGTTTGTCAGTATCATCGTTTTGCTCAATTTGCATGCGATCAATCACAATTTCAATATCGTGCGTTTTGTAACGATCGAGTTTCATTCCAGCAACAATATCTTGAATTTCGCCATTGACACGCACTTTTACAAAGCCTTGTTTGGCAATTTGCTGGAACAATTCGGCATAATGACCTTTACGAGCTCGAATCACTGGAGCAAGAATATTTACTCGTTTTCCCGTAAAATTAGCAATGATTAATTCTTTGATTTGCTCATCAGAATAGGAAACCATTTTTTCGCCCGTATTGTAACTGTAAGCATCGGCAGCACGCGCAAATAGTAAACGCAAGAAATCGTAAATTTCAGTAATGGTTCCTACTGTAGAACGAGGCGATTTGCTGGTTGTTTTTTGTTCAATAGCGATTACGGGAGAAAGTCCGTCAATTTTATCCACATCTGGGCGTTCCAATCCGCCTAGGAATTGTCGCGCGTAAGCCGAAAAGGTTTCAATGTAACGACGTTGTCCTTCGGCATAAATGGTGTCAAAAGCCAAAGAGGATTTTCCAGAACCCGAAAGACCAGTAATTACGACCAGTTTTTCCCTCGGAATCGAGACGTCAATATTTTTTAAATTATGAACGCGAGCGCCAATAACTTCAAGTGTTTCTTCTGAGTGTTGCATAACCATTTTACATCCGAAAAAGCGGAATCGCAAAAGTACGATTTTAGACTTAAATTTTATACAGACTAGCGTGAAGTTTTTTGTTAAAGATTTCTATATTTGAAAAAATTAAAATTGAAATAACACATGAATATTTTAGGTATTGGCTCACGGATTAAACATCCGGAGCACGGATTAGGAGTAGTTACCAACGTAACTTCGAAGCATTATTGGGTTACATTTATTGAAAGTGGATTAGAAACCATCGATGTTGATTCTACTTTTGAAGTCATTGAAGCGGTTGAAGATGAGGTAGATACTGTGAGTTTTTATGAAGTGGAAAGAACTTTGAAAAACCTTTTGCAAAAATGGTCGGATGTTTCACAAATTGTTCCGATAGCCGATAAATGGAAAGGCGGAAAATTGGTAATGGAACCCGGAACACCAACTCAAAATAAAGAAGTTCCCATCGATACTTTTTTCAATAAAATAATTATGGTTAGAGATCGACTTCGTGTAATGGAACAGAAAATAAATTCAAGTAATTTAGATAATTCTGAAAAAGTGGAATTACAACAATACATCACCAGATGTTACGGAAGTTTAACCACATTTAATGTTTTGTTCAAAAGTACGAATGATTATTTTGTAGGAGAAAAAACAAAGTAGTTGATTCATAGTTACAATATAAAGTCGCAGTTATTGGTTTTGATAGCTGCGATTTTTAATTGGGAGCAATGTTATTTTTTTCTAAGATTTCATTAAACTTTTTTTCTTTTCCTTCTTTTTTCATTTCTTGATAAACAAATTGAATTAATTTTTCAGCATCACTTCGATAGGGAGATTTTTGTTTTACATAGATGTTGTAAGCGATGCATAAATGATCTAATGCTTTTTCATATTCATTGAGATGAACCGCATAAACATTTCCTAATCCGTAGTAGGCTTCTGGATTCTCGGGATCAACTTTCGCGAATCGTTCGTAGGCTTTAACTGCTTTTTTGTATTGTTTTTTATACACATACGTAATCCCTAAATTTTGTAAAGGCATCATTCCATTAGGGTCAATTTCGAGCGATTTTTCATATGCTTCAATGGCCTTGTCATAATCGTTTAATCTGCGGTAACAAATACCTATATTGTCGTAAGCAAAAGCAAATTCTTTATCAAAAACCAATGCTTTTTGATAATAAGTAATTGCTTTTTCAAAATTTCCTGCTTTAGACTCCTCAAGACCGAGATCATAAAATTTTAAAGCTTCTTCTTTGTTCGAAATTGATTTTTCACCAATTTTATCAGTAGAAGAAATTTTATCTTTTACCGCAGGACAAGTTGCCATTAACTCTCTTTCTAATTCATAATAGTATTTTTTGTAATCGTCTGAATTTGGATTTACATTAATATTGATAGTTAGTTTTTGGTCTTTCTCAGTTAAATTTTTCAACTCAGTTAGCTGTTTACCAAGTTGATAAACAGTAACTTGTTTATCGATACAAGAATGAATATCGGTTGAAATATCGGCTTTAGATTTGTCATAAGTTGAAATCGAATCGATGCATTTACAAGCGTTTGAAGATAAATCTTTTAATAAATTTGGAATGTCTATTTTGGCATCTATTCGGGTTGAATCAACTTGCGAAAGTGCAGAGTTTGTTAAACTAAGATACATAACAATGAAAAGAAACTGTCTCATAAATAAAGAGTTAAAAAAATAAAAGTAATTATATTTTTGTTATTTGTAGCACTTTATTCGATAATCATTTCTTTCAATTGTTCTCTGTAAGCTTCTAAAACGGACACTTTGTACAGTATACCAAAGAGTTTTCCTGATTTAATGACAAGTAAAGTAGATTCGTTAGCAGATTCAAATTTTTCCATTATAAGTTCCATTCCATCATCAAGGTTAATGATTTCTTTGGGTTGCGAAAGCACTTCTTCAACAGTAGTAAATTTTATTCGATACGGATTAAAAACAATTGAGCGAATCTCTTCAAAATCTACCATTCCGAGTAATTTTTGTTTGTCGTCAACAACTGGAATCAAATTTTGTTTGGAATTCGATAAATGTTCCACTACATTTTCTAGTGATTTATCTAGTGATATGGTCTGAATATCAGTATGAACTAACTTTAAAAGATCGATGCTTTGCAGGATATTTTTGTCCTTGTCACTAGTAAAAACTTCTCCTTTATCGGCCAATGCTTTCACATCCATGGAATGTTTTTCAAATTGGCGTGAAACCGCGTAGCTAATTGATGAAACAATCATCAACGGAACCATCAAGTCATAACCGCCCGTAATTTCTCCAATTAAAAAAATTCCAGTCAAAGGCGCATGAAACAAACCACTCAGTATTCCGGCCATTCCAACAATCGTAAAATTGGTAATTGGCAAATTAGAGTTAATTCCAGTTAAGTGCATAAATTTTGCCACAAAAAAACCGAGATACGAACCAACAAATAGAGAAGGAGCAAAGTTGCCACCATTGCCACCCGAACCTAATGTTAATCCAGTTGCAAATGATTTTAAAAGCGTTGTTAATCCGATGAAAATCAGTAATAACCATTCGTTGCTTTTGTGGCTTTCTAACAAAGTATTTTCAAGCAAACTCTCAGGATGTATAGTTGACAATGTTTTGATACTTTCATAACCTTCGCCAAAAAGTGTTGGAAATAAGAAGATTAAAATCGCTAAAAGTATTGCGCCAAATAAAGCTTTTTTATAAGTGTTATTTTTAAAGCGACTGAAAAAATGTTCTACTTTTCGGAAGTTTCGCGCATGTAAAACAGAGATAAATCCAGCTAGAATTCCCAATAAAATGTAGTAAGGTGTATTGTGAAAGTCAAAATTTTGTTCTTGTTCAAAACTCAATAAAATATCTTGGCTCAAAAGAATTTTTGATACCAAAGCGCCAGTTGCCGCCGCAATAATTATTGGAATGAAAGCCGAAATGGTAATGTCAGTTAAAACAACTTCAATGGCAAACAAAACGCCTGCAATCGGTGCATTGAACGCAGCTCCAATTCCAGCCGAAACTCCGCATGCTAAGAGTAAAATTCGGTCTTTTTGCGAAAGCTTGTACTTTTGAGCATAATTGGAACCAAATGCTGCTCCAGTAATTGTAATTGGACTTTCCAAACCGGCAGAACCTCCTAAACCAACTGTTAGTGAGCTTGTTATGATTTGCGCATACATTTGTTTTTTTGGAAGAATTCCCCCTTTTTTAGCCACTGCAAACAAAATTCGTGAACTTCCTTTTTCGATGCTTCCATCAAGAAATTTTCGTACTACAAAAACAGTGAGTAAAATTCCGATGATTGGAAAAATACTGTTGGCATAAGGTAGTTTTAAATATTGATTGGCGTAATTGGCAAAAATAAAAACGTAATGAGCAAAACTTTTTAAAACAATAACCGCAAAAGCACACGAAATAGCCACAGCAACACTTGACAGATAGATAAAATTGCGTTCGGAGAGCAACGTTTTTGCCAAAAAGAAAACCGATTCCAATCGACGGAAAGGTTTTCGGAATACTAAAGCAATTTTTGCACTAACTCGATTTGGCATTTTGAAGCAATTCTTAAGAAAAGCAAATATAGTTTATTTTAAATTGCGTAATGCTTCACGCTGACTCAATGGTTTTAATTGAGTTGAATTTACATAGTCTTTCACACCTTTAGGGTTGAAACGACTGTAATCGCGCAACGCCCAACCAATGGCTTTTTGAATAAAAAACTCGTTGGAATGTTTGTGTTTTTCACATTCTGATTTTAGTAAATCAAAATCGGTGTTGGCTTTGTAATCAAGTTGAAAAATAATAGCACTTCGGTTCAACCACATGTTGGAAGAATTGGAAAACGATTCAATTACTTGGTATTTTTTTTCAGGAAATTGCAACAAATAATGACCTAATAAATATTTAGCCAATACATCAACTGAATCCCACCACGAATGAGAAATCAACATTTTTTCAATTAATTGAATGTCTTCTACAACATATTTTTTCTTGATTTCTTTGCAAATTAAATCAATTGCACATTGATGAAATTCACGTTCTTTTTGGTTAAATAATTCCCATGCAATTGCTCTGAAATTGGATTTGATTTCTTCTTTGTGTTTCTCACAATTTGATTTGAAAATGGCACGTCGTTCTTCGGTCTTGATTCCCAAACATGAAAAATTATTTTTCATGTAATTCTCCATCGGAATGGCTATTTCTCGGTTAGCTTTTTGACGTAAATCAATTTCTAAATCAACTATAAAACGCATAGGTTAATTTTTATTCAATTCAACTAATTTTTCGTTACAATGTTGTTGTAATTCAGCAAAAAACAAAGTAAACTCTTCTTCAAATTCGGTATAAAATTCCTGAATTTCTACTATTGATTCGTGCATATTGACTCGATTTTTGGTGCGATGGTCCATTTGAAATAAAATCATTTCCAAACCTGCAATCGAAGCATAACTTACCAACCAATTCCGCGCAATCATATACGGAATCATGCCTTTGGTTTTCTCGGTTAATATGGAATAATTCACGCGAAGTAAATTGTAAAATTTTTCGGCGTAATCTTCTAATTTTTCATCCGAATAAACCGACCAATTTTTAGCCAAAAAATGATCATAAACAATATCCATAATCACGCCCGAATAATGACCATATTTGTTGTGTAATCGATGTTTACTTTTGCGATAAATCGGATGCGCATCGGTAAAAGTATCAATGTATCGGTGCAATAAAATGCCTTTCCGAAGTTCATCGGGATAATCTAAATAACTATTTCCACGCACACTGTCGGCCATAAAGTTGCCTATTTTGAGTAAATCATTATCGCCAGAAAGATAGATGTGCGCTAAAAAATTCATTTGAGTTGTGATTACTTTTTGTAAATATAGGAAAAACTTAGCTTCTCAGTTACTTAGTTACTCACCAACTTTTTTATATTTGTATTTCAATATAAAAAAACTAAAATGACTCTTATAAAATCAATTTCAGGAATTCGCGGAACCATAGGTGGAAAAGTAGATGATAATCTTACTCCAGTTGATGCCGTGAAATTTGCTTCTGCGTACGGAACTTTTTTAAAAAACAATATCAATAACAATATCAATAACAATATCAATAACAATATCAATAACAATGTCAACAGCAAATTAAAAGTAGTAATTGGTCGCGATGCTCGTATTTCGGGACCAATGATTCATAATTTAGTAGTCAATACACTAATTGGTTTAGGAATTGATGTCATTGATTTAGGTTTGTCAACTACGCCAACAGTTGAAGTTGCTGTTCCTTTAGAGAAAGCAGATGGTGGAATTATTTTAACCGCTTCTCACAATCCGAAACAATGGAATGCATTGAAATTGTTGAACGAAAAAGGTGAATTTTTAAGCGGTGCCGATGGTGCTAAAATTTTAGAAATTGCAGAAGCCGAAGCTTTTGATTTTGTAGATGTCGATTCGTTAGGAGAAATTACAATGAATAGTGCTTACATGGATATTCACATCGATGAAGTGTTGGAATTACCTTTGGTAGATGCCGAAGCGGTCGCCAAGCGAAAATTCAAAGTGGTGGTTGATGGCGTAAATTCGTCTGGAGGAATTGTGATTCCAAATTTATTAGAACAAATGGGCGTGGAGGTTGTCAAATTGTACTGCGAACCTAATGGTCATTTCCCTCATAATCCCGAACCATTAAAAGAACATTTGGGTGATATTTGTAAATTGGTAGTGGAAGAAAAAGCCGATTTTGGTATTGTGGTTGATCCCGATGTGGATCGTTTGGCGTTTATTTCGAACGATGGCGAAATGTTTGGCGAAGAGTACACATTGGTAGCAGTTGCCGATTATGTTCTGAGTCAAACGCCTGGAAATACAGTGTCCAATATGAGTTCGTCACGGGCTTTGCGCGATATTACGAACAAGCACAACGGGAGTTACCAAGCGAGTGCTGTAGGCGAAGTGAATGTAGTTGAATTAATGAAAGCAACCAATGCTATTATTGGTGGTGAAGGAAACGGCGGTATCATTTATCCAGAATTGCATTATGGAAGAGATAGTTTGGTTGGTGTTGCGCTGTTTTTAACGCATTTGGCCAATTTGGATATGACAGTTGCCGAATTGCGAGCCAGTTATCCGCAGTATTATATGAGTAAAAATAAAATTGAGTTAACGCCACAAATTGATGTGGATGCGATTTTGGTTGCTATGTCTGAAAAGTATAAATCTGAAAATATTTCTACTATTGATGGAGTGAAAATTGATTTTGCAACCGAATGGGTGCATTTGCGTAAATCGAATACAGAACCTATCATCAGAATTTATACAGAAGCACCAACGCAAGCAGCTGCTGATCAATTGGCTTTGCGAATTATTGATGAAATTAAAGCTGTTGCTGGAATCTAAATTTAGTTATTTATTAAAAACAAATTAAACCTGACGGTTACATGCTGTCAGGTTTTTTATAAAAAGAATATGTTGAAATTTTTAAGAAAGTATTTGTTGTTAGTTATTGGCTCCTTTTTGTCAGTGAATTGCACTTCAGTAGAGCATTACAATAAAAAAATATCCGAACCGATTTCTGTAGAGAAACTCCAAAAAGACATCAATTTTACCCAACAAAAACTCGAAAAATACTATCCCAATCTGTACGGTTATATTCCCAAAAAAGAGTTGGATGCTAAGTTTGATAGCATACGAATAGTAGTGTCAAAACCAATGACGAGTAAGGAATTTTATTTTGTAATTAGTCCTTTGATTGCTTCGGTTCGACAAGGACATATGACTATGTCGCCAGCTTTAAAGCGTTTGCCAAAAAGCGAAGCTAAACGGATTAAAAAAGCAGGTGATGGTCCGATGTCACAATTTGTGTACGAATGGCAAAATAACAAGCTTTTTATTGTTAAAAATAAATCTAAAAACAAAAGCATCAAAATAGGTGCTGAAGTGGTTTCGGTTAACTCAATTACACCACAATCTATTTATACCAAATACAGGAAATCGTTTACTTCAGATGGATTTAACAGTACTTTTTTGCGCAAGTTTTTTTCCAAAAGATACACAACATTAATGTTGAATGAAATCGGAATCAACGACAGCTTGACATTTCAATTCAAACAAAAGGATTCCCTTTTTACACAAGTAATTGGTCGATTCAAGTCGAATGATAAAAAAACTAAAACTTCCCAATTAAATGATACTACAAAAGTGCCATTTGATAGTATCAAAAGTGTTGCAAAAGCCCCAATTGATAAAGCTAAGTTAAAAGCAGAAAGAAAGAAAAAACGCATTTATGGTTACGATGAAACGACCAAAGAATATGCGAAAACTTTCCGAATTGTAGAAGAAAATCCAAGCGTTGCGGTTTTAAAAATTAGAAATTTTTCAGAAGGCAATTATGGCCGAATTTATGAAGAAGTTTTTGATACTATTGCCAGTAAAAAAATTAAAACTTTAATCATCGATATTCGAGATAATCCTGGTGGAAGAGTTGCCGAAGTAGTTAATTTGTATTCGTATTTAACCAACAAACCCTATACCATTTTACAACCTGCTATTGTGACTTCGAAAACGAGTTTATGGAAAACAGGAGTATTCAAACAATTGCCTAAGTGGTCGTATCCAATAGTTGGGTCGGTTTACCCGATTTACATGGGATTTTCGTTCTTGCGAACCACCAAAAATGACGATGGAACTTATCAGTATAAATTAACAGGTTCCAAACAAAGACCTAATAATCCGCAACATTTTGAGGGTAAAATTTATGTATTGATAAATGGCGGCAGTTTCTCGGCATCTTGTATCCTTTCTTCTTCTCTAAAAAGTCTTCCAAATGTCACTTTCGTTGGAGAAGAAACAGGAGGAGCTTACAACGGAACAGTTGCTGGTATAATGCCAATGGTTAATTTGCCAAATTCTAAAATTGCTTTGCGCTTGGGATTAATGGATATTCGAACTATCAATCAAACAGAGGTGAAAGGAAGAGGAATTTTTCCCGATAAGGAAATTATTCCAACCATTGACGACAAAGTAAACGGTAAAGACCCTGAAATGGATTGGATTTTAGAACAAATTAAAAAGTAAGAAGTACAAAAAAGTAAAGCCACGACTTAAATTAAATTGATTCGTGGCTTTGTTTTTTTATTTAGGTTCATCAAAATTAACCATCCAATTGATGCCAAATTTGTCGGTGAACATACCAAAATAAGCACCCCAAAAAGTATTGGTCATTGGCATCATTACGTTGCCTCCAGCCGAAAGGCCATTGAATAATTTGTCGGCTTCTGCTCGGGTTTCGGTATTGATAGAAACCGAAATATTACTTCCAACAATTACTTCACCACTTTGGCTTGTACTGTCGCTTCCCATCAAAATAGTTTCTTTACTTATTGGTAGCGAAACGTGCATAATTCGGTTGGCCTCATCAGCTGGTGGTGGTGGACAATTCGGATCGTCAGAAGGTGGCATTTCGCCAAATCTTCCCATATAAGGAAACTCGCCTCCAAAAACAGATTGGTAAAATAGAAATGCTGCCTCGCAATTTCCATTAAAAATTAAATAAGGATTAACTGTTGCCATTTTTAATATTGATTTTAATTGATTTCTGATAATTCTTTTACACGGTCTAACGCTTTCGGAAAAGTAGTTTCAAAATACTCGATGTATTTTTCTAAGGTGTCCATTAATACTTTTAAAGTAATTGATGATTCGTTAGGAATTAACTCATAGATCTCCATGCTGCCCGACCATTCTGATGCTGCTTCATCCACTGGTTGCGGTTCGTAGTCTTTCATTTCACTAATGTGTTGGAAGGCCATGTATTGATTTTCCACTTTTTTCTCAATTACACTATTCATTCCGCGACCGTCAGCCGATAGGAAATAAATCGAATCGCCTTCGTTCCAATTGCTTTTCGCATAGGTGCCTTCGCAAAAAACGGAAGCCCAATTGCGGTATGAAGCATCTTTCCAAAGTGATTGCCAAATTTTTTCTTTTGGTGCGTTAATTTCAATTGTAAACTCTAATCTTTTCATATTTTTTATTGTTAACTGAGACTGAGACTGAAAACTATTAATGTGGCATTTTCGAAAAATCCATATGCAATACATTCCAACGATGACCATCCAAATCGCAAAATCCGCAACCGTACATCCAACCCTGATTTTCCGCTGGTTCGCCAAATACAATTCCGCCGGCTTCTTTGGCTTTTCGTGCTAATTCATCGACTTCTTCACGACTTTCTGCATCAATTGAAATCAACACTTCTGATGATTTACTAGTGTCTGTAATTTCGTGTCGGATGAAGTTTTGAAACATTTCTTCAGCAAATAACATGACTACAAAATTGGTTGATCCTAAAAGCATACATGCTGAATGCTCGGTAGTTCGTTCTTCCAAAAAGGTAAATCCCAAATGCGTAAAAAATTCTTTTGATTTCAAGGCGTTCTTCACAGGAAGATTGAGCCATACTTGTTTTGTTGCCATTAATTAATTGTTTTCGGTGTATTTTTTAAAATTGTTTAAAATAGCTTGCCAACCTTGTTGTTGAAGTTCTTCTGGATGAATATTTTCAGGATCAAACGATTCCTTAATAATTACACCATCTAATGTTTCTTCAAATGAAATGATCACTTTTCTTCCATCAATAATATGGTATTCAATTAATGAAAATTTGGTTACATTGGTATAAGTTCCTTCAAAATCAAAACTCATGCTTCCGTCTTTAGCAGCCATAGTGTAACTGAATTTCCCTCCTGTTTTCAAATCACTACTTGCTTTCGGGCAATGCCAATCGTCTGACGCATTATTCCATTGCATAATATGTTCGGGTTGTGTCCAAAACGCCCATACTTTCTCTAAGGAAGCCTTGACTGTAGTTTGTACTGTGATCATTTTTTCTTCTTTTTTTCTAGGTTTTGTTGAACGCGAAAAGTAGTAATTTTGGCAATTAGATCATAAGGAATAGGTTCATTTAATTGGAATTGAATGGTTCCTTTAGAAGTTTTATACGCTTTGATTTCACTAGTATAAGCTTCAATTCCAGCTGCTCCAGGATAAAAACCAATATGATTTTTATAACCTGCAAAATGCACTAAATTGCCATTTAATTTAAACGTTGGAATGCCATAATTGATAGTTTCTTCTGCTTCTGGAACAATATTGCGAATGGTTTCTCGAACTTTTTTTAAAATTGTAGCAACATTGTCAGGTTGTATAGAAATATACTGGTCAATATTCTTTATTTCAGAGTTCATTTAACAAGTGTTTAACTTCACTAAAATAATAAAAATTTTAGGAACTACAAGATAACATCGAGCAACCTACTTTTTCGCGTGCCCAATCGGGGCGTTTGGCAAACCATTTTTCGTATTCGAGTTGATCGTCATAAGGTTTTTGTAGCATTTGAAACAATTCGTTTAAAATGGAATAATCGTCTTTATTTGCTGCATCAATTGCCAATTGCGCCATGTAATTGCGTAAAACATATTTAGGATTCACCTTATTCATTGCGATTTTGCGTTCTTCATCAGAAAGCATTTCTTTTTGCAAACGATCCAAATACAATTTGAACCATTTTCCCCAATCTTTAGCAAATTTTTTATTGACTTCATCAGAATGATAAAAAGCATTGGAAATAGTTGAAAATGCACAACCAGCAGAAGCTTCTTTTTTTACATTACACAAATCTCTATAAAAAATAGTCATATCAGTTTCTGACAATTGTAATGTTTTTTCTAAATCTGAAATCAGTTTAATGTCTTCTTTTAATGTTAGATGCAATCCTATTTTTGAACGCATCATTTCTTCATATTTTGTTTGGTAATTTGATACGTAAGTGTTCAAAATAGTTTCCAAACCAACAGTTTCTTCAATCAAAGGAAATAAAGCGTTGGCCAATTGGTATAAATTCCACAGTGCAATTTCTGGCTGATTGCCAAAAGCATAACGTTTGTATTGATTATCGGTAGTGTTGGGTGTCCAATTCAAATTGTAATCTTCAAGCCAACCATACGGACCATAATCAATTGTAATTCCGTGAATCGACATATTATCAGTATTCATCACACCATGAACAAAACCTACACGTTGCCAATGCAAAATCATTTCGCAGGTTTTTTTGGCTACGGTTTGAAAGAATTGCAAATACCTTTCTTTACCAGTTTCAGTTATTTCAGGAAAATAATGTTCAATAGTAAAATCCGCCAATAGTTTTAAGTTTTCGATATCATTTTGTGCCGCTAAAAGCTCAAAACTGCCAAAACGAATGAATGTTGGAGCTACTCGACACACAATTGCTCCTTTTTCGTATTCAGCATTGCCGTCGTACAACATATCACGCAATACTTCATCCCCAGACAGCACAAGTGAGAGTGAACGTGAAGTTGGTACTCCCAAATAATGCATGGCTTCACTGCATAAATGTTCGCGTATTGATGAACGCAAAACCGCCAATCCATCGCCTCGACGCGAATAAGGAGTTTTTCCAGCGCCTTTGAGTTGTAAAGTAAAATGATTGTTATTGTGATCAATTTCAAATAAATTTATAGCTCTACCATCACCCAATTGGCCTGCCCAATTGCCAAATTGATGTCCAGCATAATTCATTGCAAAAGGTCGGGTTTGTGGTTGGATTTTCTTTCCTGAAAAAACCGATAAAAATTCATCCGATTGCGCAATTTCTTCATTCAAACCAATCAGCTTTAAAACATCTGGAGAAACATGAATCAATTTTGGTTTTTTAGGAATAACTGGTGCAACATAGCTAAAACAAGATTTCAACACGATTCGAACGAAATTTTTTTCTTCTGGATCTGTTGGTAATTCAGTTGTAAATCTATTGTTTAACTTGAAATTCATTGCGCGTACTTCTTTTTTTCAAAGTTAGTAATAAAATATGAACTCTTTGTTGATTAGTAATTTTCAAATTGGTAAAAAAATGTATCTTTGACAACTAATTTTTCAATTATGATTTCAACCGAAGTTAGGACTGAACTAGAGCAATATTTTCAACAGTTTCGAAATAATATTATTGGCATTGACCAGGAATTTGACTCGCCCTTTGGAAAGCAAAAAATCATTTACACAGATTGGACTGCAAGCGGACGTTTGTACCGACCAATTGAAGAAAAATTAATGAATGAATTCGGGCCTTTCGTAGCCAATACGCATACCGAAACCACCATTTCGGGAACGGCAATGACATTGGCGTATCATGAAGCCAAACGCATTATCAAAAAGCACGTCAATGCCAACGATAATGACGTATTAATCAATACTGGAACAGGAATGACAGGTGTTGTGAATAAATTCCAACGTATTCTAGGCTTGAAAATTCCGGAAAACATCAAAGAATATGTTGATCTTCCCAAAGCGTTAAAACCAATTGTGTTAATTTCGCACATGGAACATCATTCCAATCAAACCTCGTGGTTGGAAACTATTGCCGATGTTGAGGTGATTCCGTGTGATGAAGAAGGTTTGTTTTGCATGGAAGAATTCAAAAAAACGCTCAACAAGTACAAAGATAGAAGCTTTAAAATTGCTTCAATCACCTCTTGTTCCAATGTAACTGGAATTCAAACGCCTTATCACGAAGTAGCCAAAATTATGCACGAAAACAATGGTGTTTGTTTTGTAGATTTTGCTTGCTCAGGACCTTATGTAACTATCGATATGCATCCCGATGACGAACGTTATTTGGATGCTATTTTCTTTTCTCCACATAAGTTTTTGGGCGGACCTGGAACTTCGGGTGTGTTGGTTTTTAATCAAAATTTATACAAAAATAATGTGCCTGATTGTCCGGGTGGAGGAACAGTGAGCTGGACCAACCCTTGGGGCGAACATAAATACATCGACAATATTGAAGATAGAGAAGATGGCGGAACGCCTGGTTTTTTGCAAGTAATCAAAACGGCTTTGGCGATTCAATTGAAAGAGCAAATGGGTGTGGATAACATTTTGAAACGCGAACACGAAATTGTGGATTACGTTTTTGATGAACTTAATAATATTGAAAACATCAACATTTTAGCAGGCCAACACCAAAATAGATTAGGTGTTATTTCCTTTTATATAAACGATTTGCATTACAATTTAGGAGTAAAAATTTTAAATGATAAATTCGGAATCCAAACGCGTGGCGGTTGTAGTTGCGCAGGAACTTATGGCCACTACTTATTGCATATCGACCAAGATAATTCACACGATATTGTTTGCCAAGTGACAAATGGTGATATGATGAAAAAACCTGGATGGATTCGGATGTCAATTCACCCAACTACAACCTCGGAAGAGATAAAATACGTTTGTGATAGTATCAAAAACTTAGCAAAAAACCATAAAGAATGGTCGAACGACTACATTTACAACGGAAAAACCAATGAGTTTACTCACAAAAATGCGCACCATTCTGAAAAGGAAATGGTCAAAAGTTGGTTCAATAAATAATTCAAAATTTATAATTCAAAATAATACAAAATGTCAGACGATAAAAAAGTGATTTTCTCGATGCAACGCTTGAGCAAATCGTACCAAGGAAGTGATAAACAAGTTTTAAAAAACATCTACTTAAGCTTTTTCTACGGCGCTAAAATCGGTATTCTCGGTTTGAATGGTTCGGGAAAATCAACACTGTTGAAAATTATAGCTGGAGTAGATAAAAATTACCAAGGTGATGTAGTGTTTCAACCAGGTTATACCGTAGGCTATTTGGAACAAGAGCCACAATTGGACGAGACCAAAACTGTAATTGAAGTGGTGCGCGAAGGTGTGGCAGAAACCGTAGCTGTTTTGGATGAATTCAACAAAATCAACGATATGTTTGGTTTGCCTGAAGTTTATGAAGATGCTGATAAGATGCAAAAATTGATGGATCGTCAAGCGGAATTACAAGACAAAATTGATGCATCAAACGCATGGGAATTGGATACTAAATTAGAAATTGCTATGGACGCTCTACGTACACCAGAAGGCGACATGCCAATCAATGTGCTTTCAGGTGGAGAAAAACGCCGTGTGGCATTGTGTCGTTTGTTACTGCAACAACCTGATGTATTATTATTAGATGAGCCAACCAACCACTTGGACGCCGAAAGTGTTCTTTGGTTAGAACAACATTTGGCACAATACGCCGGAACTGTAATTGCTGTAACGCACGATAGATACTTTCTTGATAATGTAGCAGGATGGATTTTAGAATTGGATAGAGGAGAAGGTATTCCATGGAAAGGCAATTATTCTTCGTGGTTGGATCAAAAATCGAAACGTATGGAGCAAGAAGAAAAAGTGGCTTCCAAGCGTAGAAAAACATTAGAACGCGAGTTGGATTGGGTGCGACAAGGAGCTAAAGGACGTCAAACCAAACAAAAAGCGCGTCTTCAAAACTACGACAAACTCTTAAATGAGGACCAAAAAGAACTCGACGAAAAATTGGAAATCTACATTCCAAATGGTCCACGTTTGGGTACAAATGTCATTGAAGCCAAAAATGTAGCCAAAGCGTTTGGTGATAAATTGTTGTATGATAATTTGAATTTTACGCTTCCTCAAGCCGGAATAGTTGGTATTATTGGTCCGAATGGTGCTGGTAAATCAACTATTTTTAGAATGATTATGAAGGAAGAGCAACCAGACAGTGGTGAGTTTTCAATTGGTGAAACGGTAAAAATAGCTTACGTTGATCAATCGCACTCTAACATTGATCCGAATAAATCCATCTGGGAAAATTTCTGTGATGGTCAAGAATTAATTATGATGGGCGGGCGACAAGTCAACTCAAGAGCGTATTTGTCGCGTTTCAACTTTGGTGGAAGTGATCAAAACAAAAAAGTAGCTACGCTTTCGGGTGGTGAACGCAACCGTTTGCATTTGGCGATGACCTTGAAAGAAGAAGGAAACGTATTGCTTTTGGATGAGCCAACTAACGATTTGGACGTGAACACATTACGTGCTTTGGAAGAAGGTTTGGAAAACTTTGCGGGCTGTGCCGTTGTAATTTCCCATGATAGATGGTTTTTAGATCGTATTTGTACGCACATTTTAGCTTTTGAAGGCGAATCGCAAGTGTATTTCTTTGAAGGAAGTTTCTCTGAATACGAAGAAAACAAAAAGAAACGTTTGGGTGATGTAAATCCAACTCGAATCAAATACAAAAAACTGATTCGAAACTAATAGTCGTTTTTTGCGTTATATATTTAATGTTGGATAAAATAAAATAGATTGAAATCATTTTCATATCAAATAATTGCACTTTTTCTGCTTTCTACTTTTGTGGCTTTTGCCCAAGGTAATGAAAAGCAAGTAAAGCAAGTTGAAACTCTTTTGTCAGAAGCCGGACACGCTTTTGTTGATTTGGAGGTAGATAAATCATTGAATTTATCCAAAAAGGCGCTCAATATTTCGCATCAAATCAATGACGATGTTTTGATGGCAAAAGCCTATAATTTAATTGGACTCAATTTTGAAGAGTTTTATGATATCAAAAAAGGGGTTGAATACTACGAAAAAGCGCTTCATCATGCCAATTTATCCACCAATGACAGTATCAAATGTTGGGTGTACAATAATTTAGGAAATGTTTATTCGTATCGTGAAAACAATCTTAAAAAGTGCATCACGTACTATAAAGAAGGTTTAAAATACGCTAAAAAAATCAATGATTCAACCGAAATTATGTTCACAAATTTGAATATTTGTGGAGCTTATTTTGGTGTAAAAGACTTTAAAAATGGTTTACCTTATTTAGAATCCACCAAAAAATTTATTGATAAAAGTACATTAACTGAAGCCAAAATAACACAAGCAACGTTGTATGGTTCGTATTATAGTCATTTAAATCAAGATGATAAGGCAGAACAATTTTACCTCAAGGCAATTCAGTACGGAACTTTAAATAAAGATAATTTATATGAATCGTATTTGGGTGATGTTTATAAAGACGTTTCTGATTTTTATAAAAAGAAAAAAAACTTTGAAAAAGCTCTATATTACTTTGATTTGCACGACAAAATAGTGGAAAAAATCTACAATGATGATCGCACTAAAAAAGCAAAATTATCAGGAAATTCAATTGAGTTTGATGAATACGAACGCAAAATAAACAAGATTGAAGAAGAGAAAGATATTCAATACAATAACCTCAGAAAATCTAAAGTTATTGTAGGTTTGTTTTTGATTATTTTATTGACACTTGCATTATTAACCTACAATTACTATCGAAATTATATCTTGCGTGGCAAACTCAATAAAAAACTTCTGCAAGCCAATGAAGAGCTCAAAATCGCTAAAGAAAAAGCAGAAGAAGCATCGCAATTGAAATCACAATTCGTTTCTACCATTAGTCACGAACTTCGAACACCTTTGTATGGAGTTGTCGGAATTACCAATATTATTATTGACGAACACAAGGAACTTGAGAAAAGTCCACACCTGAATTCGCTCAAATTTTCAGCTCGTTATTTGTTATCACTAGTAAACGATTTACTTCAAATTAATAAGATTGAAGAAAATCGAGTGAATCTCGAAAACTTAATTTTTAATATTAGTGACGAAGTCAATACAATTGCCGATTCGCTCGAGTTTATTGCGTTAAAAAACAACAATAAAATTAGCACCGAAATTGATACTGATATTCCAGAATATTTAATTGGTGATAAATTGCGATTGTCACAAGTTGTGCTCAATTTGATGAGCAATGCGTTGAAATTTACCAAAGACGGTGAAGTAAAAGTGATTGTAAACCAAGAGCGAATAGAAGGCAACAAGCATTATATCAATTTCCAAATTAAAGACAATGGCGTTGGAATTGCAAAAGAAGATCAAGACAAAATCTTTGAAAAATTTGTGCAAATCGAACGCAAAGAAGGCGATTACCAAGGAACTGGTTTAGGATTGTCTATAGTTAAAAAATTAGTTGAGGTTTTTGATAGTAAAATTCATTTAGAGAGTGAGTTAGGTAAAGGAACAACGTTTTCTTTTACTATTGGTTTTGTAGTAGATGAAAGCAAACGCAACGAGATCATCAACAATATTGAAGTCGATTTGTCTACCAATGAAATGTACCGAATTTTAGTAGTAGAAGATAATAAAATCAACCAAGTGGTAACCAAAAAAATTCTGGAAAATAACAATTTCAAATGCAAAGTAGTCGATGATGGTTACGCTGCTATTGAAGTATTAGAAAAAGAACACTACGATTTGATTTTAATGGATATTAATATGCCAATTATCAACGGTTTTGATACAACCAAATTGATTCGCAAAAAAGG
Source organism: Flavobacterium sp. (assembly GCA_016787805.1). Classification (GTDB taxonomy): domain Bacteria; phylum Bacteroidota; class Bacteroidia; order Flavobacteriales; family Flavobacteriaceae; genus Flavobacterium. The sequence continues at coordinate 31,383 of JAEUTY010000009.1, forward strand.
TCTTTCCTTACCAATTGTTGCGTTGACAGCATTTGATAAACAAGAGATTTCAGAACAGGCCTTGTCGTGCGGAATGAATGATGTTATCATCAAACCATTCGATTCTTCGAAGTTGATTCAAATTATAAACAATAGTATACAAAAAGAAAACGCTGATTAATACCAGCGTTTTTTGTTTTTCTTAGAAGCATACGATTTTCTCGAATTGTTCGACTTATTGGGCTCTTTCTTTTTATTGCGTAAATCAGGTTTTGCTTCCGAATTCGGAACTTCATCAGTGTAAGGATAAGGATGATCTTCGACTACTTTCACCTTAATTCGGATGAGTTTTTCAATGTCTTTCCAATACGTTAGTTCGTCTTTTCCGCAAAAGGAAATTGCTAAACCAGAGTTTCCAGCTCTTCCTGTACGTCCAATTCGGTGAACATACGTTTCGGAAATGTTCGGAATATCAAAGTTGATGACAAATGGTAAACTCTCAATATCGATGCCTCGAGCTGCAATATCTGTGGCTACCAAGACTGAAATTTCTTTATTTTTAAATGAGTCCAAAACACGTTGACGAGCGGATTGCGATTTGTCACCGTGAATGGCTTCGGCTGAAACGCCATTTTTCTTCAAGGCTTTTACAACGTTATCGGCTCCGTGTTTGGTGCGTGTAAAGACCAATATATTTTCGATCTTATCATTGCGAATAATATGGTACAATAGTTTGCGTTTGTCTTCTTTGCCTACAAAATACACTTTTTGGTTTACAGTTTCGGCTGTTGATGAAACAGGCGTTACCGAAACGTATTTGGGTTGGGTTAAAAAAGTATCAGCCAATTCACGAATGGCCATGGGCATCGTAGCCGAAAACAATAGTGTTTGACGATTGTCTGGTGTGAGTTTGACAATTTTTTTTACATCGTTGATAAAACCCATATCGAGCATTTGATCGGCTTCGTCTAAAACTAAAAAGTGCAAATGGTCTAAATCGATGAATCCTTGTTTGTGTAAATCCAAAAGTCGGCCTGGAGTTGCAATTAAAATGTCAATGCCTTTTTTGAGTTGATCAACTTGTGGCACTTGACTTACGCCACCAAAAATCACCATCGAACGAATGTTGGTGTATTTTCCGTAGGTGTTAAAACTTTCATCAATTTGGATAGCAAGTTCACGTGTTGGTGTTACAACCAAAGTTCGAATCACTTTTCGTTTGTTCATTGAACCTACAATGCGGTGCAAATAATTGATGATTGGAATGGCAAAAGCTGCTGTTTTTCCGGTTCCGGTTTGGGCGCAACCTACTAAATCAGTTCCTTCTAGTATGATTGGAATGGCCTGTTGTTGAATAGGTGTTGGCGATTCGTAACCTTCTTCAGTCAATGCGGTTTGTATGTTTTTTAATAAATTTAAATCGTTGAATGTCATAAATAAAATAAGACTTGAACTGTTTCAAGTGAGTGCAAAGATAAGGTAATTGTTTGTGTTATTGCACAGAGTTGCTCAGAGAATGCCCAAAGTGGCACTAAGTCTCGGTGAAACTCTGTGTAAATCTCTGTGTAACTTTGTGTAACAATTAGAAGCAAAATTACTGTT
>JAEUTY010000012.1 GCA_016787805.1 Flavobacterium sp.
TTTTTAACACTTTCAATTAATGGCATAACTGAAAAGCTATTCGAATTATTGTAGTAAAAGTAAAATATTTTTTTGGACAATTTTTCGTGTAAAAATTTTTGTGAATTATTTTCTTTTGGAAGTGAAAAAACGCTTCATCAAATCGGAACATTCATTGGCCATAATGCCTTGAATTACTTGTGTTTTTGGATGCAATTGTGTTCCTAAAGTTAGAAATCCACGTTGTTCATCACGAGCGCCAAAAACCACTTTTGAAATCTGACTCCAATACAACGCACCGGCACACATTTGACACGGTTCTAAAGTAACATATAAAGTGCAGTTTTTGAGGTATTTTCCACCTAAAAAATTGGCCGCAGCTGTTATCGATTGCATTTCGGCATGGGCTGTCACATCGTTGAGCATTTCGGTAAGATTGTGACTTCGGGCAATGACTTTGTTGTCTACAACGATCACGGCTCCAACTGGAATTTCCCCTTTTTCAAAAGCCATTTCAGCTTCTTGCAAGGCTTTTTTCATAAAATACTCGTCGGTGAAAATGTTTTCCATGATGTAAAAATACAATTTCAAATTGTACATTTGTGCTATGTCAGCAAATTTACTTTTACACATCAACAATCCAACCGATTTACGAAAATTGGACGTGGCTCAGTTGCCGCAAGTGGCCAAAGAGTTGCGCGATTTTATTATTGATGTGGTTTCGGTGCGCGAAGGACATTTAGGTGCGAGTTTAGGTGTAATTGAATTGACCATTGCCTTGCATTATGTGTTCAATACTCCAGAAGATTTGTTGGTTTGGGATGTTGGTCATCAAGCTTACGGACATAAAATTCTCACGGAAAGAAGAGCAAAATTCGATACAAATCGCCAATTAGGTGGCATTTCAGGTTTTCCAAAACGAAGTGAAAGTGTGTACGATACATTTGGTGTTGGGCATTCCTCCACGTCGATTTCGGCGGCTTTGGGAATGGCGATTGCTTCTCAATTGAAAGGTGAAAATAGAAGCCATATTGCGGTGATTGGCGATGCTTCGATAGCGAGCGGAATGGCATTTGAAGGTTTGAATCACGCTGGAGTTACCGATGCGAATTTACTCGTCATTTTAAACGACAATGCAATCGGAATTGACCCAAGTGTGGGCGCTTTGAAAAACTATTTGACAGCGGTAAAAGAAGGTAAAAACCCGAAGCAAAACAACATGATTAAGTCGTTGAACTTTGATTATTCAGGTCCGATTGACGGTCATGATATTGGTTTATTGATTACAGAATTAAAGCGATTACGAAAAGTAAAAGGACCGAAATTTCTGCATATCATTACTACCAAAGGCAAAGGGTTGCAATTGGCAGAAGAAGACCAAGTGAAATACCATGCGCCAGGTAAATTTGATGCGATTACGGGAAAAATTCACGCCAAATCGGAAGAACATTTACCGATGAAATTTCAAGATGTTTTTGGGTTTACTTTGGTCGAATTGGCGAAGAATAATCCGAAAATTGTAGGCATTACGCCTGCGATGCCTTCGGGAAGTTCGATGAAGTTTATGATGGAAGCGTTTCCCGATCGCGCTTTTGACGTGGGAATTGCCGAGCAACACGCGGTGACTTTAGCGGCTGGAATGGCTACACAAGGCATGGTTGTTTTTTGTAACATTTACTCAACATTTTTGCAACGCGCTTACGACCAAGTGATTCACGATGTAGCGCTACAGAATTTACCCGTAATTTTTTGCTTGGATCGAGCGGGATTGGTAGGCGAAGATGGCGCGACACACCACGGCGTTTTTGATTTGGCTTATTTGCGTTGTATTCCAAACATGATAATTTATGCGCCCAAAGATGAAATTGCTCTACAAAATATATTGTACACAGCTTCGTTGGGATTGGAACATCCAATTGCGATTCGGTATCCGAGAGGAAGAGGATGTTTGGCAGGTTTTAGATTTCAGATTTCAGATTTCAGATTTCAGAAAGTTGAAATTGGCAAAGCAGAATTACTCAAAGAAGGTTCAAAAAAAGCCGTTTTATCGACGGGTTTTATTGGGAATAACGTGACGTTGGCCTTGGAAAAGATGAATAATTCTGTGGGAATTGCGCATTATGATTTTGGATTTGTAAAACCTTTGGATGAAAAGCTATTGCATGAAATTTTTGCCCAATTTGAAAGCATTATCACTATCGAAGATGGCGTAATTAAAGGCGGTTTTGGAAGTGCCGTTGTTGAATTTGCAGTGAAAAATAATTATCAAATACCAATTGAAACACTTGGCATTCCGGATGTTTTTGTGGAGCATGGAACCGTTGCCGAACTGCAAAAAAAATGTGGGATTGACGTGGACAGTCTTGCTCAACTACTTGATAACTAAAGAATCATTTTACTGCATTAGTGTAAGAACTACTTATTGCGATAGTGATTGCAATGGAAAGCCCGCAGGCTTTTGGCTGTAATTTTAGAGGCATTTGGAGCGACCAACGGAAGCTCGAAATAACGTATAAAATAAGCCAAAAGACGAGGACTTGGAATGGAAAGCGCGGCCATTCGCCCTAAAAAAAACGCCCTGATTTCTCAGAGCGTTTTCGGTATAATTGTTATTCATTTTCTAATGCTAATCGAGCATTGCGTCGGTCGCGTAACCAATATTTGATGCGTTTGACCAAATAGAACATTACCGGAACCATGACTAAGGTCAATACTGTGGCGTAGGTTAATCCGAAGATAATTGTCCACGCTAATGGTCCCCAGAAAATTACGTTGTCACCACCGATGAACAAGTGCGGATTGAGGTCGGTTACCAATCCGAAGAAGTCGAAGTTCAGTCCGATGGCTAGCGGAATCAAACCTAAAACCGCAGTCAACGCTGTTAATAATACCGGACGCAAACGTGATTTTCCCGATTCGATGATGACTTCTTTGATTTCGTCTAAAGTCAAATCGTCGTGGCTTTCTACTTTTTTCTGCGCTACTTTTTGATCCATGAGTAGCACAAAGAAGTCCATTAGTACGATTCCGTTTTTCACTACGATTCCTGCCAACGAGATGATTCCCATCATGGTCATCAGGATAACAAAATCCATATTGGCAATGACATAACCATAGAAAACACCACTGAAACTCAACAATACAGTGAATAAAATCACGACGGTTTTTGATACTGAGTTGAACTGTAAAACAATGATGATTGTAATTCCAGCAATGGCCAAGAACAATGCATAAAACAAGAAGTTTTGGTTTTTACCTTGTTCTTCTTGAACACCTGAAAACGAATATGTTACGCCTTTTGGCAATTCGTACCCTTTTAATTCGGTTTCGATTTGTTTGGTAATTTCGTCGCCATTAAAACCAGTCAACACGTTGGAATAAACGGTCATAATTCGTTTTTGATTCTTGCGTTTGATTTGGTTGTAGGTCGTGGTTTTTTCGGTTTGTGACACGGCCGAAATAGGCACTTGCATCATTTGACCGTTGGCTTGATTGCGGAAGGTAAGCGATTGGTTGAACAACACATTTTCGTTGGTGCGTTGGTCTTCTTGCATACGCATTGTGATGTTGTAGTCGTCGTCACCTTCTTTGTAAGTTGAAATTTCCTGACCGTATACCGAACGACGCAAATTGAATCCGAGTTGCCCTGTTGAAACACCCAAACTTCCGGCGCTAACGCGATCTACGTTTACTTCTAATTCTGGACTTTCTTTATTGACATCGACATTCAAACGTTCGATACCCGGAATATTTTTGGTATTGATAAAGGCAATCATTTTGTCGGCTTCTTTCAGCATTTGATCATAGTCAGAACCCGTAAGCTGAATACTAATTGGATAACCAGCTGGTGGACCGTTATAGTCTTTTTCAACTGTAACTTTGGCGCCAGCGATACCTTTTACTTTGGCTCGAACTTCTTCTAAAATATCGGCGGTGTTTACACCACGGCGGAATTTGAATTCGGAGAAATTCACCGTAACCTTTCCTTTGAATGGCGTTTCTGAAGCCGAACCTGCATCGACATTCGGATTTCCGGCACCTACACCTACTTGAGAAACAATCGATTCGGCCAAATAATTCTTTTTGGTTTCTGGATCAACGTATTTGCTCAAAATAGCAATGACTTGTTTTTCAACAAACAACGTTGCTTTGTTGGTTTTTTTGATGTCAGTTCCCTGTGGATATTCGATATAAGCAATGACCTGATTTGGAATATTATCAGGGAAGAACAATACTTTTCGAGGGAAAACTCCCAAAAGCATAAACGATAAAAATAACATTCCGATAATTCCTCCTAAAGCCAACCAAGCTTTTTTTCCCGTTAGGATTTTACCCAAGAAGGTTTTGTATTTTTCTTCCATACGAGGAAAGAAGCTGTGTTGGAAATCTTGGGTCCATTGGTACAATTTGATTTTGTATAACCACATCAAGCCAAGCGCAATAAGTGATAGGTTTCCGATAGCACGCGACAATTTCGAATCGACACCATAACCTAAGGCTAAGAAAATTACCGCTAAAATTGTTAAGATAATCGTATATCTTTTGGCGGCTTTATTGGATACATTTTTGTCTTCGATATCCATCGAACCACCCGTCATTGCTGCGTTGACCACCATTGCCACGAATAACGAAGCTGTTAAAGTTACCGTTAGTGTAATTGGGAAATACTTCATGAATTTACCCATGGTTCCAGGCCACAACAAGAATGGTAAAAACGCCATCAAAGTAGTGGCTGTAGACGAAATTACAGGCCAAGCGATTTCTCCGATACCAATACGTGAAGCATCGAGTCGGTTCATGCCTTTTTTCATGTTGGCAAATACGTTGTCGACAACCACAATTCCGTCGTCAACGAGCATTCCTAATCCCATTACTAAACCAAAAAGTACCATCGTGTTCAACGTTAATCCTGCGGCAGAAAGTATACTGAACGCCATCAACATTGATAACGGAATCGCTGCACCCACGAACAACGAATTGCGCAATCCCATGGTAAACATCAACACAATCATTACCAGAATGATACCAAAAATAATATGGTTGGAAAGTTCATCTACTTGGTGCTCCACGCGCGACGATTGGTCGTTGCTCAATTGCAATTCCAAATTGGATGGCAAGTAGGATTCTTTGGCTTTTTCGAGTTTTTCTTTGACTTGTTCGATGGCCGAAATCATGTTTTGGTTGGAACGCTTTTTCACATTCAACATCACCACTTCTTTGCCCGATTCGCGAGCGTAAGTCGTTTTTTCTTTCTCTTTAAAAGAAACTACAGCGATGTCTTTGAGATAAACGGTTCCGCCATAGTGTTTAACGATGATGTTTTCCAACTCTTTCGGGTCTTTGATTTCCCCTACAATTCGGATGTTGTTGCGCGAACCTTGTGATACTAAGTTTCCACCCGAAAGCGTCATGTTTTCGTATTTTACTGCATTTTGAATTTCGTCAAACGAAACCTGCGCAGCCGTCATTTTAAAAATATCAACGGCAATTTCAACTTCTTTATCATCTACACCTAAAATATCGACTTTTTTGACTTCCGGAATTTCTTCGATATCGTCTTGCAGTAACTCACCGTATTTTTTGAGTTGTTGTGTGGTGTAATTTCCTTTTAAGTTGATGTTCAAAATCGGCACTTCTTCCGAAATATTCAATTCAAACACATTTGGTTCCACTTTGCTTCCATTGTCCAAATTCGGCCAATCAGTGTCGGCTTTTACGATGTCAACCTGATCTTTGATTTTGGTTTTGGCATCTTGAATGGTGACTTTGTCGTCAAATTCAACTATTATCATTCCGTAATCTTGGAACGAACTCGATGTAATTTTATTCACACCACTGATGTTTTTGAATTCTTTTTCGAGTGGTTTGATGATCAGTTTTTCCACATCTTCAGCAGAGTTTCCGGGGAAAACCGATGAAATGTAAACTTTGTTTTCGATGATTTCAGGGAAATCTTCTCGCGGCATGGTGACGTAGGCAATCAAGCCAGTAATCACAATCAAAAAGGTAAAGATGTATACAGTTACTCTGTTTTTAATCGCCCAAGTTGATATGCTAAATTCTTTATTTTGGTGACTCATGTTTTTTTAGTTATGAGTTGTGAGTTATGAGTTATGAGTTGAGATTAGCGTAAACCAACCAACTTATAACGTATAACCTACAACCTAATTATTAGAAATTCAGTTTCATTCCTTCTGATATTGTATTTACACCTTCCGTAACAATCACGTCGTTGGCCGATAATCCGCTGGTGATTTCAGTAACATTGTCAGACGATTTTCCTACTTCTACCAACACTTTTTTGGCTGTACCCGTTTTTCCATTGGCATTGGCTACTACAAATACAAATTTGTTTCCGTCGGCATCTTCTTGTACCACGTTGGTTGGAACTACAATCGCTTTTGGATTAGTATAGTCAATGATTTTAAGTTTAGCCACTTGGTTTGGACGCAACAAATTATCTGGATTTGGAACGCTAACTTCGATACCAAAACTTCTGTTGTTTGGATTGATGTAATTTCCAACTTGACGTACTCTTCCTTTGTAGGTTTTTCCTAAAGAAGTCAAATAAACATCGACCATAGTTCCCACTTTTAGTTTTCCAATGTACGATTCAGGAACCGTAGTAGAAACGTACATTTGACTTAAATTCACAATTCGCATTAAACCTTGTGGATTAGCAGAAACTACTTGACCGCGTTCTACAAAAACTTCATCAATGGTTCCAGAAAATGGCGCTCTGATGATGGTTTTAGCCAATTGCGCGCGAGCGGAAGCTACTTGTTTTTGCAAGCTGATCATTTGAGTTTGCGCTTGTAAGAACTGGATTTCAGAACCAATTTTTTGATTCCACAGGTTTTTTTGTCGTTCAAAAGTAGTTTTGGCCAATTGGTATTGTGTTTCCATACTGGCTACTTGTTGGCTTAATCCACCATCGTCAACACGACCCAAAATTTGACCTTTTCCTACGCGTTGACCCGCTTTTACAGTCAATGAAGTCAAAGTTCCAGGCATTTCGGGTTGAACTAAAATGTTTTCTTTAGTATCTACATTTCCTTGAATGTCTAAATAGTGATTGAAAACCGTGTCTTTAACAGCTGTTACAGCTACCAAAGCTTCGTCTTTTTTTACATTTAATGTAGCTAAAGCTTCGTCAATTTTAGCAATTTCGGCTTGCAACTCTGTTTTTTTAGTTTGTAATGCAGTTACATTTTTAGCATCAATTAAATCTTCGATACTTTTCCCGTCTTCTTTTTTGGAGCAAGACAAGATAGAAAGCGATGCTAGAGTGATGAAAAGTATTTTTCTCATGATTGTATTGGTGTTGATTTAGTTTTTATTGTATAATTTTTCTAAAGCCGCTTTTTTGTTGATTACATCAAGCATGGCTTGTAAATAATTTTGTTGTGCTGCGTATAATTGACGCTGTGCTTCTGTCAAATCAAAACTCGACGACAAACCTTCTTTGAATTTGATTTGGTTTTTGTTTTCGATGCGTTCGGCCAAGTTCAAATTACTTTTGGAAGTGGCCAATTGCTCCAAGCTGAATTCATAATCGCTTTTGGCTTTTTCGAATTGAAGTTTGAGTTTTTGCTCGGTTTCTGTAAGTTGCGTTTTCGACTGTTCGAGCGCTATTTTGGCTTGTTGGGTGCGCGCACTTCTGCCACCGCTGCTAAATATTGGGATGTTCAAGCCAACCGCAAGATTCGAATAATTCAACCATTTTTGGTTTTGGTTTAAAAAAGTAAACGTGTCAGAAAAGGCGTTGTACCCAAAGTTCAAATTAGCGCCAAGTGAAGGCAACGAACGACTTTTTTCCAATTTCAACAGCAATTCCTTGCTCGTCAATAAGTTTTGCCCTATTTGATAATCAATGTTGTTGCTTACGTTGAATTCTTCTTTGAGCAAATTCAAATCCACATTGCTTTGTGTCAAAGTGTCTAATTTATCGGTCAACGTCAAATCATTGTCTAAATTGATTCCCAAAAGCAATTTCAACATGTCTAAAGCAATCCGTTTTTGGCGTTTTACGTTTTCTAACGAACTATTGATGCTAGCCAAAGTAATTTGCAGTTGCTCTACATTTTCTTCTTCAATAAATCCATTTTTGTAGATTTCACGGGTATCTGAAAGTGTTTTTTCTAGGATTTTTTTGTTTTTTTCAAGAATCAAAATACTTTCATCGGCCAACAATACATTGCCATACGAATTGATGACAATTTCTTTGATTTCTTGGGCCGTTTTTACTTTGGCGTTTTCTGAAATTTTCAAATAGGTTTTCGCCGATTGTAAACCCACCAAATACGAACCGTCAAAAATCAACTGACTTAGCGTTGCCGAGGCTGCCATATTGTGTTTGGTTCCGAAGGCGACTTCAGCAAATTCGCCCGGTTGTCCGCCAAAAAATTCGGCTGGAACTAAGGAGCGTTGAATTTGAAAATTGTTTTGGTAGCCCACATTTCCATTGATTTGTGGCAAACCAATAGTCGTGGTTTCCCATTTTTTTTGTTTGGCCGCTTCTACATCACGGTTGGCGTTAATGGCTGAATAATTGTTTTGAACGGCATGTTCAATGGCTTGTTTTAGGGTAAAAGAAAAACTTTCTTTTTTGTCTTGCGCCTGCAAAAGCGAGGTCAAGAGTAGTAAGGTTAGGATGAGTTTGTTTTTCATAGATGCTTATATGTTGATTGATAATTGTTTTTCGAGTTCGATAATTCCTTTTGGAGTAGCAATGGCTCGCGTATGGTATTCGAGTGCTAAGTTTTCCAATTTTATGGCTTCGCTTTCCAATTGGGTATTTTCATTGATGCTAAAAATTAGCGTGTAATAAAATCGTACCGCCGCTTCAATGTCTACTTCTTTTCGGTACAAACCTTGTTCAATTCCTTTGATGATGTTTTGCGAAAAAACGGTGTTACAATCCTCAATTTCGTTGGCCATCATTTTGGCATAAATTTCAGGATAATGTTTTTTGAGTTGATACGCTGGCGAATGATCAAAGCTTTGAAACATTTCTTTAAACATGCGTCTGATTTCAAAGTTTTCCTGAATAGCGTTGTAATTTTTAGTTACAATATCGTCGATAATGCTGTGAATTTTTTGGTGAACCACTTCGGTTCCTTCTTCAATGAGCATTTCTTTGTTGTGAAAATACTTGTAAATGGTTTTTTTTGAAATGCACATTTCACACGCAATATCATCCATAGTCACGCTCTTGAACCCAAGTTTCAAAAACATTTCGGTAGCTTTTTTGATGATTTTGTCTTTCATTAATTCTTATTATTACTAAAGAATATCTTCTTTAAGGTTGTGTAATTTCGAATGCAAATGTAAGATGGAAACTTTTAACACCAAAATAGTTTCCAAAGTATTTACATAAATTTAACATTTGATTTGCAAAGTGAAACTACAATTTTGAACTTCGGATAACTAATTTATGTGTAGCTTTGCATAACAAAATCCGCAATTACAATCTTTTATATGCGTCCAATAGCCCACTATCAAGAACTAATTTCCAATTACTTTAACGAATTAGCTTTGGCTAAAGAACCCAAAAATTTGTACGAACCGATTGAATACATTTTGCATTTGGGTGGAAAACGCATGCGTCCGGTTTTGACCCTAATGGCAACAGAAGTTTTTGATGTAGATTGTAAAGAAGCATTGGCGGCAGCTACAGCTGTGGAAGTTTTTCATAATTTTTCGTTGGTTCACGATGATATTATGGACGATGCACCACTGCGAAGAGGCAACGAAACAGTTCACGAAAAATGGGATGTTAATACTGGAATTCTTTCGGGCGATGCGATGCTAATTTTAGCGTACCAACATTTTGAAGAATACGAACCAGTAATTTTTAGTCGTTTAGCCAAATTGTTTAGCAAAACGGCTCTAGAAGTTTGCGAAGGTCAACAGTACGACGTTGATTTTGAAACACGCGACGATGTAACGATTCCCGAATACCTGAAAATGATCGAATATAAAACCGCAGTTTTGGTCGGCGCAGCCATGAAAATGGGAGCAATTGTGGCAAAAACTTCGGAAGAAAACGCCAATTTGATTTATGATTTTGGATTGAATTTGGGAATTGCGTTTCAATTGCAAGACGATTATTTAGACGCTTTTGGAAATCCAGAAACCTTCGGCAAACAAGTGGGTGGTGATATTATTGAGAACAAAAAAACGTATTTGTATTTGAAAGCGATGGAGTTTTCGGATGCCAATGAAAACGAGCAATTGTCGCATTTGTTTTCGATACAACCGGATGATAATACGGACAAAATTAATTCGGTAAAAGAAATTTTCATCTCAACTGGATCCGCAGAATCTACTCAAAAAGCCATTCAAGAATATACATTTAAAGCTTTTGAAACACTTGAAAAAATGAGTATTTCAGAAGATAAGAAATTAATGCTACGAATGTTTGGCGAAAAATTGATGAATCGTAATGTGTAATCAATATCAAAAATCAATGTCAATGACAAAATTCAATAAAAATATTTTAAATTGTCATTGCCATTGCCATTGTAATTGCCATTGTCATTGAAATTAAACTTAACTATGTATGTAGCTCCAACATCAACGGATCATTTACTATCGGAAGCGGAAAAAGAAAATCTGTATCAAAAACTAATTGAGCAAATTAACAAAGATTTTAATTTGGCCAACGAGCCTATCGACTTTCATCATTCCACAACTCCACAGGAGTTAAAAGTACAATTACACGAAAAAATCTACCGACTCATTCAATACAAATTTGCCGAATATTTGAATTTGCTTTACATTATTGATGTTCCTGAAAACCAAGTCAAACAACTGGATGGTTCAGATATAATAGAGCTTTCCGAACAAGTTGCCTTTTTGATTTTGAAAAGAGAATGGATGAAAGTTTGGTTCAGAAATCGCTATTAAAAAACTATATTCACAAACGGAATAATCGGACTTGAGTACACACTTTTGTCTTCATCATAAAGAAAATTATACTTGGCTCCAATCGAAATCTTCTTGGCAATAGTATAGCCTGCACCCACAAACAAAGCTGAATCCCAATAACTATTTTTGACTTCAACAGCATTGGCTTCAGTAGTTGTATTTACTCTAAGTTGAGCAAATTCCAACTGGGTTTGTAAATTGGAAATCGGAGTGTAAAATCCGAGTAAATTGGCACCAAAAGTGGTTGTGTTTTGTAGGTTTTTCACTTTATTATAACTTCCTTGAATTCCAGCGCCAAACGAAATTTTTTCTGAGACTTTGTAGGTTAAATTGGGCGCCAAACTCAAACTCGTTCCGCCTACAAAATTGAGCCCAAAACCACAGCCAAATTTTAGTTTTTTTTCTTTTGGAAGGCTGTCATTTGAAGTTTGTGCAGTCAAAAGCGACGCAAATGAAAATAGAAGTAAGCAAAACAAGATATTGAAATTTTTCATAAAAATGATTTAAAAATAAACTCTAATAAAAGGCATTATTGCATCTCCATACACGCCTTTGTCATCTTGGTAAAGTAAGTTGTATCGTGCGCCAATTGTTACTCCATTCATATGATAACCTGCACCGAGAAACAATCCAGTATTCCAAAAATCATTTGTTTTAATAGAGGAATTGTCATAATTCAAGTTAACCCGTAATTGCTCTATTTCTAATGAGACTTGTATTTGATCTATTGGTTTTGCTAACCCAATAATACTTCCACCATACATACTTGAGGAATACAACTCTTTTTGTTTCAAATAACTGTATTGAACACCTAAACCTGCCGAAAAATACTGGTTGAAATTGTAAATTCCACTCGGCGCAATCGAAATATTAGTGAAACCATTGCCAATCCCTAAACCAATTCCGCCGCCAAATTGCACTTTTTTCCAAAAACTATTCTGACCTTGCTGAGGTGGTGCATCTTGTGCCAAAACAGTCAATTTCATTAGTAAAAAAACAGTAAATGTTAATCTTTTGATAAAAACAAGTAATACTTTCGTTTTCATGCGGATATGTATAGTTAATTAGCGACATAAAAGTAGTAAAAACATTGAAAGATTGTTAGATTTATTTTACTTTTGCATAAAATTTTCAACCACAACTGTACTTATATAAAAAATATGGATAGGTTTTCCTTTTTAAACGCAGCACACACTCAATTTTTTGCCGATTTATACGAACAATATACTTCAAATCCGGATAGCGTAGAACCTAGTTGGAGAGCCTTTTTTCAAGGGTTCGATTTTGGAATGGCAACCTACAATGAAGAGAATTTAGGCGAGCAAATTGTAACGTATGCATCTTCAGATAACAGCCAAGTTTCTGAAAAACTGCAAAAAGAATTCAATGTTTTGAAATTAATTGATGGTTATCGTTCACGCGGACACTTGTTTACTGAAACCAATCCAGTGCGCGATAGAAGAATATATACTCCCAATTTAGACATTGAAAACTTCGGATTATCGTCTGCTGATTTGGATACGGTTTTTGACGCTGCTAAAGTATTAGGTCATCAACCCAAAACCTTAAAAGAAATCATCGCACATCTCAAAAATGTATACTGCCAACACATTGGTATCGAATACATGTACATGAGAAAACCTGAGGTGATTCAGTGGATTCAAGACCGAATCAACGTCAACGATAATTTGCCAAACTTTGATGCCGATAGAAAAAAACACATCCTTGGAAAATTGAACGAAGCGGTTTCGTTTGAAAATTTCCTTCATACGAAATATGTAGGTCAAAAACGTTTCTCACTCGAAGGTGGTGAAAGTTTGATTCCAGCTTTGGACGCTGTAATTGAATCGGCAGCCGAAAAAGGCGTAGAGCATTTCGTAATGGGAATGGCACACCGCGGACGTTTGAACGTATTAGCCAATATCTTCGGAAAAGCCACACAAGATATTTTCTCCGAATTTGACGGAAAAGACTACGATAAAGAATATTTCGATGGCGATGTAAAATACCATCTAGGTTTGACTTCGGAAAGAAAAACCAAATCAGGTAAAAAAATCAACATCAATTTAGCGCCGAATCCTTCACATTTGGAAACCGTTGGCGCTGTTATTGAAGGAATTACGCGTGCCAAACAAGACAAATATTTCCCAGACGATTTTTCTAAAGTATTGCCAATTGCCGTTCATGGTGATGCCGCTGTAGCCGGACAAGGAATTGTGTATGAAATTGTGCAAATGGCGCAATTGGACGGTTACAAAACAGGAGGAACGATTCACATTGTAATCAATAACCAAGTTGGATTTACCACAAATTACCAAGACGCGCGTTCGTCGGTTTATTGTACTGATGTTGCCAAAGTAACCTTGTCTCCAGTACTTCATGTCAATGCAGACGATGCTGAAGCAGTAGTTCATGCCATGTTGTTTGCCTTAGATTTCCGTATGCAATTCGGGCGCGACGTGTTCATCGATTTGTTAGGCTACAGAAAATACGGTCACAACGAAGGTGATGAACCTCGTTTTACACAACCGGTTTTATATAAAATTATTGCAAAACACCGCAATCCAAGAGATATTTATGCTGAAAAACTCATCACCGATGGAATAGTTGACGCAGCATACATCACCAAAATCGAAAACGAATACAAAGACAAATTAGACGAAAATCTGCAAGCTTCGCGTAAAAAAGATTTAACCATCATCAAACCATTCATGCAAGATGAATGGAAAGGTTTTGAGCAAGTTTCGGATGATGAAATGTTGAAAAAAGTCGATACCAAATTCGATCGTAAAAAATTGGATCAAATTATTGATACGGTTTCAACTTTGCCTTCAGACAAAAAATTCATCAGCAAAATTTCAAAAATTGTTTCCGACAGAAAAACAATGTACGACAACAACGCGATCGATTGGGGAACAGCCGAAACCTTGGCGTATGGTTCACTTTTGACAGAAGGTTACGACATTCGTGTTTCAGGTCAAGACGTTGAAAGAGGAACTTTTTCGCACCGTCATGCAGTAGTGAAAGTTGAAGACAGCGAAGAGGAAGTAATTTTACTCAACGGATTAAAAGATAAAAAAGGAAAATTCAATATATTCAACTCGTTCCTTTCAGAATACGGCGTGCTTGGTTTTGACTATGGTTATGCGTTGGCCAATCCAAATGCCTTAACGATTTGGGAAGCTCAGTTTGGAGATTTCTCTAACGGAGCTCAAATCATGATCGACCAATACATTTCGTGTGGCGAAGACAAATGGAACAACCAAAACGGAATCGTATTGTTATTGCCTCACGGTTACGAAGGTCAAGGTGCCGAGCACTCGTCGGCGCGTATGGAACGCTACTTGCAATTATGTGCTCGTCACAACATGTACGTAGCCGATTGTACCACGCCAGCCAACTTCTTTCACTTGTTGCGTAGACAAATGAAAACCAAATTCCGCAAACCATTAGTGGTGTTTTCACCCAAAAGTTTGTTGCGTCACCCATTGTGCGTTTCTACGGTGGATGAATTAGCCAAAGGACAATTCCAAGAAACCATTGATGATGCTTCAGTGGATAAGAAAAAAGTAAAAACAGTGGTTTTCTGTACGGGTAAATTCTACTACGATATTTTAGCCGAAAGAGAGAATTTAGGCCGAAATGACGTAGCTTTGGTACGTATTGAACAATTGTTTCCGCTACCAGTAGAGCAATTAAAAGCGATTATTAAGAGTTATCCAAACGCTGACGATTTTGTTTGGGCACAAGAAGAACCAAAAAACATGGGCGCTTACGGTTATATGTTGATGAATTTCGATTTGGTTCCATGGCGTTTGGCATCGTTAAAAGCGTACGCAGCACCAGCAGCCGGAAGTCACACGCGTGATAGAAGACGTCATGCCGATGCGATTCGAATGGTTTTTGATAAAAATTTATTTAGATAAGTCATTGCGAGGAACGAAGCAATCTCTTATTTTGGTAATTTTTATTTGAAGCTATTTCCCGCTTTTCGCAGTATCTTTTTTGTCAACCGTGTATGAGTCGAGAAACAATTGAATAACAAAAAAGGATACTTGCTTCAATCGGGGCTAGAATTTAGTAGTAATACACACATTTAAAATTTATAATTCATCATTTAAAATAATATACAATGATTTTAGAAATGAAAGTGCCTTCTCCAGGCGAATCCATAAAAGAAGTTGAAATTGCAACTTGGTTAGTAAAAGACGGCGATTACGTTGAAAAAGACCAAGCCATTGCTGAGGTAGATTCAGACAAAGCTACATTGGAATTGCCAGCAGAAGCTAGTGGAATCATTACATTAAAAGCATCAGAAGGCGATGCAGTTGCGGTAGGTGCTGTAGTTTGTTTGATTGATACAGGTGCAGCTAAACCAAGCGGAAGTGCTCCAGCAGCCGAAGCAAAACCAGTTGCTGAAGCTCCAAAAGTTGAAGAAAAGAAGGCAGAAGCTCCAAAGGCAGCTCCAGTAGTAGAAAAAACGTATGCAACTCAAGCGCCATCGCCAGCCGCTCGTAAAATATTGGATGAGAAAAATATCCAGCCAACGGATATTGTAGGAACTGGAAAAGGTGGAAGAATCACTAAAGAAGATGCAATAAATGCTGTGCCATCAATGGGAACACCAACAGGTGGAAATCGTGGTTCGGAACGCACTAAATTATCGATGTTGCGTCGTAAAGTAGCCGAAAGATTAGTGTCTGCCAAAAACGAAACTGCGATGTTGACTACTTTTAACGAAGTAGATATGACTGCGATTTACGATTTAAGAGCCGAATACAAAGACGCGTTCAAAGAAAAACACGGTTTAGGTTTAGGATTCATGTCGTTCTTCACCAAAGCGGTAACAAGAGCGTTACAATTGTTCCCAGATGTCAATTCAATGATTGACGGTCAAGAAAAAATTTCGTATGATTTTTGCGATATTTCAGTAGCGGTTTCTGGACCAAAAGGTTTGATGGTTCCTGTAATGCGAAATGCAGAAACGTTGTCTTTCCGAGGTGTTGAAGCTGAAATCAAACGTTTGGCTTTGCGTGCTCGCGACGGACAAATCACTGTTGATGAAATGACGGGTGGAACATTCACCATTTCAAACGGAGGTGTTTTTGGAAGTATGTTGAGTACACCAATCATCAATCCCCCACAATCGGGAATTTTAGGGATGCACAATGTGGTGGAACGCCCAATTGTAAGAAACGGACAAATCGTAATTGCGCCAGTTATGTACGTAGCACTTTCGTACGATCACCGAATTATTGACGGAAGAGAATCAGTAGGTTTCTTAGTAGCGGTAAAAGAAGCGTTAGAAAATCCAGTAGAACATTTGATGGGTGGCAATGCTAAGAAAGCGTTAGAGTTATAAATTTCTATACTTATCAGGTTTCAAAGACCTGTTAGTTTTTTATCAAATACAATCCCGATTAGTAATTGAATCGGGATTTTTTGTTTATTTGTAATTCCGCGTTAGGGATTGAAGAGGAAATCCTTTTTTGGTTTAATCAATTTTCAATTTCACTCATATCGACGAACCAAAAAAGATTGTAACGTAAAGCCCGACCCTTGTGGGAACGCCCAATAAAAAGAGAAAACGATGTCATCAAACAAAAAATCAGCAGCTATTGGATTCATCTTCATCACGATGTTGATTGACATTACAGGTTGGGGAATAATTATTCCGGTGATTCCGAAATTGATTCAGGAATTGATTCATGGTGATGTGAGTGAAGCCGCTAAAATTGGGGGTTGGATTGCGTTTTCGTATGCCATTACACAGTTTGTTTTTTCGCCGATTATTGGGAATTTGAGCGATAAGTTTGGTCGACGACCTATTATTTTGTTGTCGCTTTTTGCTTTTGGACTAGATTATATTTTATTGGCCTTAGCGCCAACGATTACTTGGTTGTTTATAGGTCGAATTATAGCGGGAATTTCGGGTGCGAGTATCACTACAGCTTCGGCTTATATTGCTGATGTGAGCACGCCAGAAAACCGCGCTAAAAACTTCGGAATGATTGGTGCCGCCTTTGGTTTGGGCTTTATTATTGGTCCGGTTATTGGCGGATTATTAGGACAATATGGATCGAGAGTTCCGTTTTATGCTGCGGCAGCTTTATGTATGTTGAACTTTTTATATGGTTATTTTATTTTACCCGAATCGTTATCCAAAGACAACCGTAGAGAATTCAGTTTGAAACGCGCCAATCCAATCGGTGCCTTTTTAAACTTGCGACGTTATCCGCAATTGATTGGTTTGGTGATTTCGATATTCTTATTGTATACCGCAGCGCATGCAGTGCATAGCAATTGGAGTTATTATACCATTTACAAATTCAATTGGGATGAAAAGATGATTGGAATTTCGTTGGGAGCAATTGGATTATTAGTGGGTTTGGTGCAAGGTGTTTTGATTCGTTGGGTGAACCCAAAAATAGGAAACGAAAAAAGCATTTATGTGGGAATGGCGTTGTATACTTTGGGGATGATTTTGTTTGCGTTGGCCACAGAAAGTTGGATGTTGTTTCTGTTTTTGATTCCGTATTGCTTGGGAGGAATAGCCGGGCCAGCGATGCAAGCGGTGATTTCGGGGCAAGTTCCAGCCAATGAACAAGGCGAGATTCAGGGAACCTTATCGAGTTTGATGAGTGCCTCGGCGATTGTTGGACCACCTATGATGTCGACGGTTTTTTACTATTTCACGCACAAAGAAGCACCTTTTCAATTTGCAGGAGCACCTTTTGTTTTAGGAGCGTTTTTTATGTTGGTAAGTACAGTAATTGCTTATTATTCTTTACGAAAAAAATAGCACTACAATTATAAAAAGATAAATCCCAAATTCCAGGTATCACAGGTTGGAATTTGGGATTTGTTTTTTGGAGTTTTTCCGTTTATTCTTTCACGATTTTTACCGTTTTTTCTTGTCCTTCAGCAGTTACTTTTACAAAATAAATTCCATTAGAAAGCGCACTCATATCGATGTCAGCTTGTAAGCTGTTTACTTTTTGCGAAAGCATATTTTGACCTAATATAGAAGTTATTTCTATTGAATCAATCAAACTTTTATTTGAAAAGATTAAGATGTTTTTCACTGGGTTTGGGTAATAGTTTAAATTATTAAAAACAAAACCATTAGCACTTAAAGTTTCTACAAACTCGGTAGTAAAGGTATTAGTTACAATGGCTGGATTAAAGTCAAAATAAATACTGGCGTTATTTGGAATGATATCTCCAACAGCAAAATTTGCGTAAGGTTTGATACGGAAAGTGATGAAACCATGACCAATTTGGGTGTTAGGCACCGAAACTGGAAGTTGAATTTTTCTGAACTCAAAGTTGGCAATAGCATTAGTAACATCACTCGTATAATCGTGTGAAGCCGAAATAACTTGTAAGGTTGCTGGATTGAGTTTAGCGTCTAATATATCAGTGATTTTTATATTTACCGCACTGGCTGTTCCAGTATTTTCAAATCGAATAGTATAATACAAATAGTCATTAGTGGTAAAAGTAGAATGTAAAATTTTATCACCATGACTTTCCATTTTGTCATTTGGATCGTACGAATTTACCACAACTTCACTAATTGAAAAGGCATTGTTTTCACTATTAGTATCACCTTCAAGTGGTGTTATGGAGGCCGAATTGACGAGTGATTCTCCAGCCATAATAGTAGTCGGCACATTTAATGTTATATAAATATAGCGTGTTTCATATGGGAGTAAATTACTATATCCATAACTAAATCCGTTTGAAGTTAACGTAATTCCAGCTTGCGAAACCGACGCAAGAGTCAAACCATTATCATAAGAAAAATGGACGGTTCCAGAGGGAATAGTTTGATTGCTTAGGTTGGTGTAAACTAAGATAAGATGATATTCAAAACCAGGTCGAGGTGCCTCGTTAGATACAACATTTACAGCAACATCAGTATAATTTTGTGTCGATACAATAGGGAAAGAATACGTTTGAATACCTTGGTTTTGGTTTACAATTATATTCGAATAACTTGACGGCGTTACAGTATAATAACTACTCAAATTAGGGGAAATAGTATACGAAACAGCATAGTTATTATTTTGATTGGTATCGTAAAAAGTATGCAAACCTGTGTTGGATGATACATTGTGAATAGTGCCTGAATTATTCTTTTCGATATGGAATTGTCCAAACGGAAAACTTAACTCATCAGTATCTTTTGTAGCATTATTGTTATTGTCAATAAAAGCTTGCAATTGAATTCCTGAACAATCCAATGCTCCTAATTCCTGATTAATGTCTGTAATTCGAATATAACCTTGTTGATTGCTAAAATTGGTTACCATAATGAGGTAATATTGCCCAGCGACAGGATTTTGAATCACAGGAAATTCAGTAGATTGCGCTGAATAACTGCAATTCACAATTTTATCTGCAGTTAATGCCGAACAACCCGATTGAGGATTAGTGTAAGGGCCATAAATGATGTAATCAACATCCAATAGTTGACCTGAAAAATCGATAGTAGTGTTTTGTTCAATTTTCAAATTGATGTTGCCATTTTGATTGGCTTGCATGTAAAACCAAGTCGGATTAGGATGTGATGCCAAACAACCATAATTAGCATTGGGTTCATCATAATAAGAATATAGATTATTAAGAAATGGCTCGCCGAGAGCACCACACAACGAATTGGCTTCTACACATTCGAACGGATTGATACAATTCGAAATACTGTCTAATCCGATTACCATAATTAAATCACAGTCGTCTACTTGATTTAGTCTTGCATATACATAAGTAAATACTAAAGATCCTATAGTATAATTGGAACTATTTGTAATGGGATTAATTTGATTGATAGCATCAAAATAATCCGAATAATAAGTTAAATTTGTATACCCAGCCAATGGTTCGAAGTCATGTAAATTAAAGTTTACTACACCATCACCATTATCATCACAAGAGTAAAAAAAATCAAGATTACTTATCAGACTCGTAGATTCAAAGGTTATGTAACAAGCTCCAGAATAGTATTGAGCAGGATTGCTAATGTTTGCTACTCGAGCGTATAGGGTGTATACACCTTCGCCTTGACAAAATGTCATTGGAATGGCGTTGTTATTAGTATTGGCATCGGATTGACTTAAATGATAAGAAATAACATAATCTGTCGGATTTAAATTGCCAATTATTTCTGAATTGTAATTGGATAAATCCACACAACCAGTTTCTCCGACATCAACACAAAAATATTGATGGAAAGGATTTATGGTTCCACAATCGAACAATACTAAATCAAACGGTAAAATCTCATAATCACTGGTTTGTGTGTTTGATAGTTTGGCAAAAATAATTTGATTAGCCGAAGCACAATAATTACTTACATTCAATATAGGATTGGTATTATTTAGAGCGTCACTTTCTGAGGTAAAATAGTTAACTTCATAATATGCAGGGTTAAGAGTATTGATGATTAGGTTGGTATTCGTACTGAAGTTAAAACAATCCAATGGTAAACAACCGCTTAATGGTTGGGGTAAGCCGCTTTGGGAACAATTTTCTAAGACAAGCTCAAACGTACTTATTGAAAAACAATTAACGTTTGCTTTTTGAACTCTAACATATAAAATGTGTAACCCATAACTGTTGATAGCGTAAGTTTCATTTTGATTTAATGGATTTTCTGCATTCAAAGCATCGTTGTAGCTTTCATGATAGCTCACAGCATAATTTAAATTTTCAGAAAAATAATAGTTGTAATCAGATAAAGGCATGATTGAGGTTTGAATTCCATTGAAATCATAATCGCATTGTGTTTCGGTATAAGTAGTAATTGTTGGATTATTAACTACCTCTAAATCGAAGTTTTTTGTCGTAATTTCACTCGTGTTGCTATTGATAATTTTCATGTAAAGCGTTTGAGGATTGCTCACATTTACATAACTATTAGTGTTTGAAATGGCGTTGTTGTTACCATTTAAATCGCCCATAGTCAAGTAAAAACTTACCTGAAAATCGGAAGGATTATAGCCGTTTAAAGCTTGTGAGGTAGCCAAATTAAGGTCGAATGAACCCACATTGTTTTCGCCACAGGCGACCAAATTTGTGATTTGATTGTTGGCTTGGCTCATGGCCCATAACGACCAAAAACCAACGACAAGGAAAATAATTTTCTTTTTCATAATTATTCTTTTACAATTTTTATGGTTTTTTCTTGTCCTTCCGAAGTTACTTTCACAAAATAAATTCCACTTGATAACTCACTTAAATTAATTTCAGTTTGTAAACTATTGACTTTTTGCGAAAGTATATTTCGACCTAAAATGGAGGTGATTTCAATTGAATCTATTAAAGAAGAATTTGAAATAGTTAAACTGTTTTTTACTGGATTAGGGAAATAATTCAAATTAGCAAAAGCAAAGTTGTCGTTGCCTAAAGTTTCCACAAACTCAGTAGTACAAGTATTGGTCACAATTGCAGGGTTAAAATCGAAGTAAATTTCAGCTGTATTCGGTATGATGTCCCCAATCGCAAAACCAGCTTTCGGTTTGATTTGGAACGTAATAAAACCATGACCAATTTGAGTATCAGGAACTGAAGGTGGCAAGTTGATTCCGTCAAACTTCCAAGTCAAATTGCTACCAACTCTTTCTAAAACGTAATTATGTGAAGCCGCAACCATTCTAATGGTATTTTCATCCAATTGACTGTCTAAAACATCTTCAACTTTAACATTGATGGCGTTGGCAGTTCCAGTATTTTCAAATCGAATGGTGTACGTCAAATAATCATCAATAGTAAAGGTTGAATGCACAATTTGTCCGCCATGGCTTTCTTGTTTATCGTTGGGGTCGTAAGGACCAATAATGGTTTGTGACAAGCTATCCAAATTATCATTTATCCATGATTCTTCATTTGGAGTAGTAATTGAAACTGAATTGGTAACAATTTGTCCCAAACTAACAGTTGGAATGGTAGGAACCTGCATATTTACAATTATTGAAATAGTCTGGCCTGGAGCTAAATTTGTGTAATTATAAGTAAAACCGTTTGTAATTGGCGTTGTGCCAGTCACAGAAATATTTAATATTGTAAGTGTTGGGTCAGAATTGAATGTCAAAGTTCCCGATGATATCAGCTGGTTCCCATTATTTGTTATTGTAATTGTATTTTGATAGATATTCCCAGGTCTTGGAGAATTATAGGAACTAAAGTGCACACTTACATTGGTACAAGGTATTGATGTAATAGGAAAATTGTAAACCGTAATTCCGGAACCTACAGGAACAGAAACATTAGAATAAATCAGCCCAGCAGTAGTGAAACAGTTTGTATAATAGCTACTCAAATTATAATTAATGTTATAAATACTCGTTGGATTGCTCTCGTACAAGTAAAGCTTTCCATTTGATGAAGTATTAATGATTGAACTACCATTGTTTATTTGATAAGTAAAATTGCCATAATTCACATTAAGTTCACCATTATCTTGAACTCCATTATTGTTAGAATCTAAAAAAGCATTTAACATTATTCCGTCGCTAGTATTTAGTTGAATGGTTGAAGTTGCATATTCATAAACGGACGAATTCAATAAAGGATGTGTAACTTGAACATTGGATGAATGAGTTATAGAACCTGAATTGATATTTGCTTGCGTTAAAACATAATTAGCACTAAAAGTTGTACTATCTGTAGTTTGACCCGCTAGTGATTGAAGTTGTCCGTTGATAGCTAATGTTGCGCTATTTATTACTACATCCGAAATTGGTATACAAGCATTATTAGTGATACTAAATTCATAATGAATAATATCACCCACATTTACAAAACCATCATTGTTGTAATCTTGATAAGTTCCTTGCATAGCGTAATCAATAAGATCGAATCCATTAGCATAAATGTTAAATATGTTTGAAGAGCAAGTTGTACTTGTACTTACAAGTGCGCTGTAAAGTTCTGGTGCTAAATTCACGGTAACAGTCGGTGTATTTCCGTTTAAAACAATTAAATCAGTTGTATTTGTAAAAATTGTTAACGTCCAATTTGTGCTTGGCAAGCCACCAATGGTAACAGTTGTTGCAGGATTAGCACATGAAGGTTCTATAATTGATATTACAGTTGGAGTTGTGGGAATATTTACAGTAATCGTTTGCGAATGAACAGTTGTATTGCCACAATTATCATAGGCTGACCAAGATCGAATAATTGTTTTATGACCTGAATCATTTGGCATATAAATGGTTTCTTCAGAAAATGTTACATTGGCCACACCACAATTATCAACCGCAATTAATGTAGGTGCAACTGGCATTGGTTCATCACAGCTAATAGTAATATTGCCTGGAAAACTGTTAAAAACTGGTGACGAATTATCTATAACATTAATTGTTTGAGCAGCAGTAATACTATTTCCTGAAGGGTCGGTTGCCATCCAAGTTCGTGTAACACTATAACTTCCAGCGCAAGCACCAAGAAATGTCTGATCAGTATAAGTTACTGTAACTGTTCCTGAATTATCAGTCGCGGTCATTTGAATAAAATTAGGAGTAGCGGGACATTCTATAGTTGAGAGTGCTGGTATTGTTGTAGTCCAAATAGGCGGTTCGGTATCGGTTATATTTCCATACGAAACAAAACTCAAAAAATACAATATAATAATTATAACTGGTTTTTTCATAGCTTATTCTTTTACAATTTTCACTGTTTTTTCTTGTCCTTCCGAAGTTACTTTCACAAAATAAATTCCACTTGAAAGCGCGCTCATATCTATGTCAGTTTGCAAACTGTTTACTTTTTGCGAAAGCATTTTTTGACCTAAAATGGAGGTGATTTCAATTGAATCTATTAAAGAAGAATTTGAAATAGTTAAACTGTTTTTTACTGGATTAGGGAAATAATTCAAATTAGCAAAAGCAAAATTTTCATTGCCTAAAGTTTCCACAAACTCAGTAGTACAAGTATTGGTCACAATAGCAGGGTTAAAATCGAAGTAAATTTCGGCCGTATTCGGTATAATATCGCCAATCGCAAAACCTGCTTTCGGTTTGATTTGGAACGTAATAAAACCATGACCAATTTGCGTATCAGGAACTGATGGAGGCAAGTTGATTCCGTCAAATCGCCAACTTAAATTACTACCCACGCGATCCAAAACATAATTATGTGAAGCCGCGACCATTCGAATGGTGTTTTCATCCAATTGGCTGTCTAAAATATCTTCTACTCTAATATTAATTGCCTCAGCGGTTCCGGTGTTTTCAAAACGAATGGTGTACGTCAAATAATCATCTGTTGTGAAATCATCAAATTGAATGCGTCCACCATGACTTTCTTGTTTATCATTAGGATCGTAAGAACCAACTATGATTTGATTGATTTCATAAGAATTATTTGCGGGATAAAAGTCGTTAGCGGGTGCTGTAACCGAAGCAGAATTAGACACAATTTGACCTAAGCTTACTGATGGAATAGTTGGTACAGTCATGTAAACATAAACCCATATGTATTGATTGGGAAGTATAGTGCCAAAATCATAAGTAAATCCATTTGAGATTGGTGTAGTTCCCGAAACTGAAATC
The DNA here is from genome assembly GCA_016787805.1 of Flavobacterium sp. GTDB lineage: Bacteria > Bacteroidota > Bacteroidia > Flavobacteriales > Flavobacteriaceae > Flavobacterium. The sequence continues at coordinate 24,468 of JAEUTY010000012.1, forward strand.
GAACTAATAGTCAAAGCTGGGTCGTGTGTAAAAGTCAAAGTTCCTGATGCAATAGGTTGATTTCCATTGTTGGACACATAAATTATTTGACTATAAGTAAAACCAGGTATAGGCTGACCAAAAGGAATAATAAAAGTACTGATATCATTAAATGGCAATGCCGTTACAGCAAAATTATAGGTCGAAACACCGCTACCACTTTCTACAGTTAAGTTGGTGTAAGACGATGGTGTAACACTGTAAATAGATGAAAAAGCACTATTTAACGTAAAGCCAACATTATAATTATTACTTGGATCGGATTCATATAAATACAAGGTGCCATCGGAAGAAGTAACAGTATGAATCGATTCATTATTTATTTGATAACTAAAATCACCTACATTAATGTTTTGCTCTGGTCCGTCTTGAATTCCATTGTTATTGGAGTCCAAAAATGCATTTAATTTAATGCCATCACTTAAACTAAGTGTAATAGTATTTGTATAGTCATCTAGAACAGTATTTCCGTTTAATGTACCTTGAACCTGTATGGAATTGGTTACATTGCCAACGTTAATATCTTCTTGATTTAAAACATAGTAGGCTGTAAAAGTAGAATTATCTGAAGCAAGAGGAGCTAACGAAGCCAATATTCCACCCGACATATTCAAATTAGAATTCTCAATAGTAATGTCAGTAATTGGTAAATTACACGAAGTGTTGGTAACGATTATTTGATAATTTATCAGATCGCCAACATTGGTAACGCCATCATTGTTAAAATCGTTATAGGCACCTTGCATGCTTACAGTTATCCCTTCCACTGAATTTAAAGTAAAACTTTGCAATTGTGAGATACAAATGCCTTCCGCTACTGTGAAAGAGTAGTTTCCTTGTGTTAAATTATTCAAAACGGTGGTCGAACCACTACCATTTATTGCAGGTAAATTAACTCCGTTCAATGACAAGTTTATAGTCCAATTGCTTACAGGTAAATTACTTATTTGTACTGAACCAGTAACGTTAACACAATCAGGTTGAACAATTGAAGTAATCGTTGGATTGAGGGTACAAGTATTGAGATGAACAATAACTTGAGCGGTATCACAATTATTAGGATTTCCAATTTCACATATTTGGTACGTAATTAAATAAACACCTGGTAGAGGAGGAGGAAATAACGACCCAAAATTGATAAAACCTTGTGCATCAACGCTTACTCCAGTATTTGATAAAGTAGTAACGGTAACATTATTTGGGGTAATCGCTACACCATTCAAAGTATCGTTTAACAATACACTGTAAAAATTATTATTGGGTGCCGAAGCTATAATTTCATCATCAACGGCATCAATAAATGGAACGCTAACTGGCGCACTAACTATAGCTGTATCACAATTGGTAGGATTCAAATTTTCACATATTTGGTAGGTTAAGGTGTAATTGCCTTCAGGTGTTCCAGGTGCAACAACAACATTGTATCCGCTTAACGTAACTCCAGGGTTAGTGCTTGATACCATAGTTATGGTTACTTGAGAAGGTACAACAGGAACACCATTAAAAGTGTCATTTATTAATACGTTTGTAAAAGCAACGCCACCCAAAGAAGTAATAGGATTTCCAAAATCGTTATTAGCAACGATTGGAGAAGCACTGACACTAATAGTAATAATAGCAGTATCACAATTGGTTGTATTTCCAACTTCACATATTTGATACGTAATAGTATATGTTCCGGCTGGAGTTCCGGGGTTAACAGTAACGATTCCAGTAGCCGGATTAATTGAAGGAACAGCAGATCCAGGCCAAATAGGATTAGCAGGAGTAACAACAGTTATTATTATTTGCGCAAGAGAAACTGGAGCGCTATTTAAAGTGTCATTATTTAAAACACTAGTGATGTTTCCTCCTGTAAAACCTGAAATAAGAAGGTTGTTGTCATCGTTAGCCACAATTTGTGCTGAAGTTGAAAAGCTAATGAAACAAAAAGCCAATAAAAATAAAATGTAAATTTTTCTCATAGTCAATATTTTAACTATCAAATATAAGAAAATTACTCATAATAATTTATTGTAAATTAGAATTTGCAGACTTTCATCGAGAATTCGAATTTATTTTAAATACAAACAGTGATTGTAATAGTCAATAATTGCTTTACCTTGCAGTAAAACATCGGCGCCAATAATACCATCAACGGGTTTAGCCTTGTGTTGAGTAAGCGCAAGATTCACGTGGGTTAAATCAAAAACAACCAAGCTAAAATCGGTTTCTTTCCAACTACCTAATTGCAAATGATTCTGTGTCGAAAGTTGGGTAAACATTCCCGTTGCACCCGCGCCAGCAGCTTGTGTAGCTGATTTTTCAGTAGTCAATAGAAATTTCTCTATACTTTCAAATCCAACACAACTATTGCTGGCTCCAGTATCGAGAATAAAATTGCCTTTCACCCCATTTAGCGTAGCTTTGATAAGCAAATGCTGGGTTTTGGAAACCTTAAAGTTGATTTTTTTATACTTTTCTTTTCGAAGAAGTTCTTGAATGGCTTTCATATGTATTGCACTGAGGTTCTCAAAGTTTACACAAAGATACACTAAGTGCTTCGTTTTTCTTCGTGAACTTCGCGCCTTCTTTGTGTCGCTCTGTGAAATAACTTATAAAGTACAATTACCATAATAACTCCAATTGCAACCGAAATCCAAATCCAATAATTACTTGACGTCTTGTTTTCTAATGTTCCATAATACACAAAAGCACTCCAATAATACGGAGATTTTTTGGCATTTGGAATACTTTCATCTTTTAAATAATCCAATTTGGCTTGGTGAGTAGATTCAAAATAAGAGTTGCCCTTTTTTACATTGGAATAAAATTTATCCATCAAAACTGAAGTCGTATAATCATTAACTTTCCACAGCGAAAACAACAAATTTTGTGCGCCAGCCAACTGAAAACCGCGCGCCACACTCATGGCTCCTTCGGCTTGATAGAGCTTGCCAATTCCAGTTTCACACGCGCTCAACACCACTAAATCGGGTTGCATTTCCAAATGATACAATTCAGAATACAATACTTCTTGATCGTAAAATCGGATGCTCGCAGGTTCATAAATATCGCCCGAAGACGCGTGAGTTGAAAGGTGAATGATGGGATGATTGACGACATTTTTTTTGAAATTTTGAAAAGTAGCTTTTTGATTTTCCAAGTACATTCCTTTAAAATACGACTGAATTTGTTGTTTTTCTTTTTTGGAAAAGGCCAATTCTAAATTCGTTTTTTCAAACACTGGGAAAATGCCTAAAACCGACTCTTTTTGCTGTTGAAACGGCATCGAATTCAAGTATAAATCGGCCGAATTGTTGTAGCCAATGTTAAAATCATTCAATAAAAAATTCATTTTGGCAAAATTAGTCGTTGAACTTCTTTTGGTAATCAAAGCTTCAAATGGTAGAAAGTTCAAAATTCCATCGGGAATTACGATGAGGTTTTTACTCGATTTTGATTTGGGAAGTTGTAAATGATGAAAAACAATGTTCGCCTGATGATTGAAGGCAGTCGGATTTTCAACAATCGCATTAGCATCTTTATAAAAGGATAAAAATTTTCGAATCACCGAATTTTCACTGAATTGTTCAGCAATTACGCGCAGTTGAATCGATTTTTTTTCAATTGTAAAAACATACAAATGCTCTTTTCCTGCAAAATATTCAACCAATATCGCCTTATCTTTTCCTAATTTTGAATGCAACTCTGCGATGTCGAATTCTTTTGAAGATTTCGATTTTTTCGCTCTTTTCGACTTCAACAATAGCATCAACTCATTTTGTTTTTGAATGGCTTTATTGATGTTGGAAATATTAGCATCATCTAATTTTTGTTGCTCTTTTACAATAAAAGTTGTCCAATTTTGAAGTTGCTCTACTATTAATTTTTCTTCTCGCGAACGGTTTTTTAACTCCGAAATCGATTGTTTTAAAACCACCGATTTGGTTTGTTCAGCCAATAAAAAAGCAGCCTCTAGGTACTTTGCTTTTCGTTCTTTTTGAAAAAGAGAATAGTAAATGGCCAAACATTTTTCGGTGCGATTGCGGTTGCGAATTTGGCTGATGATTTTCGAGTTTTCATACACCAACATCGCCTGAAATAAATCTTCAATATGAAACGCCAATTGGTAACTTTCTAATGCTTTTTTTGGAAGATTTTGAGTTAAAAACAATTCCGCTTGCAAATCCAAAGCATCCAATAAAACGGTTTCAGCGTAAAGTGTATTCTTTTTCGGAAGTGCCGATTTTGTTACAGCATAATTTGGAATCAAAACCTCAAAAACCGCTTTTAAATTGATTTGACTTTCGTCGAAATGCGAACTTTGAAAGTCTATCAAAGCCATGTCGTAGTACAATTGTGCTTGATGTCGAGGTTCGATGATTGGATTTTTAAAAAACAAATCGCGCGATTGTTCCATCCATTCTTTAGCTAGCTCAAAATGCTTTTCTTTAACTTCCATCTTGGCTAAATTGCGATACGCATTGGATAATGTTTTCGATTGATATGAGTCGTTTTTAAGTAATTGAATCGAATTTTGAAAGGCTTTTTTGGCCAATGAAAATTGTTGTTGAAAGAAGTAATTTGCACCCAAATTGTTCCACAAATTCCCTTTTTGAACAGCGTTTAACTTCTCGCTTTGCAGTGTTTTTTCCAACAACGAAATGGCTTCAACTATTCTTCCTGTATTTTGATAAACATTTGACAAGTTGAGAATAGCCGCGTATTTCTGCTCCTGATTTTTTTCGGCATTAGCAATAAAAAAGTACTGTTTGATGGTGTTTTCAGCATTGTCGTAATCGCCAATTTGCGTGTATAAATTGCCCAACGGTTGCAGGCAAGAAGCAACAATATCGTAATTAGTTAACTTGTTTTTCTGGAACAGTTGCCATGCTTTTTCATAGCTCGAAATGGCTTTATTGGTCCAGCCAAATTGATTTTCGTAATACGCTTTGTTGCATTTTAAAATGACCAATGCCAAAAGTTCGGGTTTCGATTTGGGCTGAAAAGTGGCTTCTAATTCTTCTAAATTGTGCAAACTTTTTGCATTCGGATGGGCCACAAAAGTATCAATAGCAGTATAAATTTTATCTTCCAAAGAAATGGATTGATTTTGAGAAAAAGCCAATTGCGAAATGAAAAATAAAAGTGTAATTTTTTTCCACCACGTAAGGCAGATAAGGTCAGATAAGCCAAAACTTAAATTTCTTATATGCCTTATATGATTAAGAGAAAATTTTGCGAACATTGCGAGAAATTTTGCGCCTTTGCGGTTAAAGATTAAAACTTCCAAATCACATAAAACTGCCAATAATTAAAGTCTTTTTCAAAATTCAAATAATACCGAACGCCTACACTGGGTCCGATTCGTGCAAAGCCAAAAGTGGCATCGGCAAAAATACTGGTTTGCATTTTTTCAAAGGCTTTGGTAGCAGTCGTGGTTGATTGAGATTGACTCATCGACTCTAGTTCTTCGCCAGGGGTGAAAGGGTTTGTGTTCAAATTAGGCGCAAATACTTTTCGACTCTGATTGGTTGTTGTGTTTTCACTTAACACTACCGAAAATTGTGGGCCAATACCAACTCCAATATAATTGTTGAGGTTGTAACGCAGTGAAATGGGGACCACTTCGGCCAAGTTTTTTGTGGTTTTTGTGTCGGATGAAGTTTGTACAAAACCAAAGTCATATACTGTTCCATTACTCAAAATAATCGGCGGATTGAATTGTACTTGCTGAAAATCGGACGTTTGAGAGGAACTGCTTTCAAAATAGTTGTAGTACAATTCGCTTTGCCAATACCAACGATACGATTTGTAAGGCGAAATCGTGGCGCCTAAAAAATAACTACTCGGATTTTCTTGGTCGGTAAATAAATTGTAACCCGTTCGAACCCCAATTGAAATCCCAGGCTGAAAACGCGTTACAGCATAATTGGTGATTACAGGTTCGTTTTTGTCAAAAATAATGGCGGTGCGACTTTTGGTTTTTTGTTTGTGAAAATCTTTATTGAATTTCATCGTGTATTTGACAAATCCTTTGGTCGAATCGCGTTCGGTTACGTTTTTTTGGTTACTGCCAGGAATGTAAATGTTTTTAAAGGTAAAATGAATTTGTTTTTGTTTGATAATGGTGTCCAAACAACTGTAATTTACCTCTTCATCTTTGGGGCAAATCGGACATTTGGGATATGAATCGACAATTTTTAGGGTTTTTTTATCAAACATATCTGGAATATCCGTTTCCAAGCGAATCATACGCGCCGGACCTTCGCCATCGTTCTGAAAGCGCGTTTTAAAGTGGATGGTTTTCAACCGAACGGTACGATAATTCATAAAAAAGGCATTGCTCGACATTTTATTCGGATCGTGCGAAGTCACAATTTCCATTTCCAAGGTTTTCTTTTTGTGGTTTTTGTAATTTCGATCAGGCACAAAAATGCCACGCATCCTCACAGTTGCCGTGGTGTCTTTGATCATTTCGGGTGTGGTTTTGAATGTAAAAAACACATTCCGCGTTGTTTTAGCATCCATTCCGTCAAATTCAAAAACTTTAGCATCTCTAAAGAGCGATTTGCTTTCGGCTAGAGTAAGTTCCAAATCGTCTTCTTTAGCATAAAACGGAATTTGAAACTGCGAATGGTCATCTGCGGAAGCGGTATTTTGATACGAATTATTCTCGTCTTCAACAAAAGCAACTCCGTTTTCAACTACTTCGCGTTCGCCATAATGCGTTCGGGTTTCTACTAATTCGAAGTTGTTGTTTTTGAATTCTTTGTCGTTGTAAAACAAATACAGTTTGCCATTGGCCATATAATCCAACACGTTTTGGTAGCTCATCACCACAATAATTTCCTCTTCTGGCATTGGTTCTCGATTGGCAAAAAGATGAACAGAAGTTGTGTCGGGCAAAGAAGCCATTTCATCAAAATGAGTATCTGTAATTTCATTTATGGCAACAGTTTTTGGGCGTGTTTTGGGTGGTTTTCCGTTGTCGTAATTGTTGGTTACCGACAAGTTGACTTTGTATTCGCCAGGTTTTTTGTATATTTTTTTGGGTTCGGCAGTTTTACTGTACGTTCCGTCGCCATATTCCCAAAAGTACGTGTAGTTGGCTTTGGGCGCGCCAGCAATTTGAATTAACGGCGGTGTTTCGGCTTTAAAAGCAACAACATTTCCCTTTTTATCGTAAACCACATTGGCTCTTCGGGTAATGGTGTCTTTTACTTTAGTTTGCGAAAATGAAAACGTCGTTCCCAAAAGAAAAGCGAAAAGAAGCAGTACATTTTTCATAATCAATACGTTGGTTAGCATTTATAAAAGTAAGAAAAAGTGATGAACGAGTCACCACTTTTTCCGAAAACTAACAATTAACCTAACTACTTTTTAAGGTAAAGCATTGATAGCGGCAATTAATTGGGCTTCCGTTCCGGTTGTAGTTTCAGCATCTGTAAAGATGTACACATCGCCAGCCGCCACAGTTACTGCTTTGATCGCGTATTTGAAATTGCCACTTTCTTCGGTCACAAAAATGACATGCATTTGTAAACCAATCGGAATTTGACCGTAATGTTCAGAGAATTGGTTGGTTCCTGAGTTGAACGTATCCAATTTTGCCAACGCACTTCCTTGTCCGTCGTAATGCAAATAGATACCACAGTTTTGAAAGTTATAACCAGTTGGAGCCTGAGCTAAAACGGTGGTTTTTGGTCGAGGATCACTATAGAATTTATCTACATTTGTCCAACCGAAATCGTTGATAAAAGCAAAGTACGGAGCATTAGCGCCTTGACCTTCATTAAATACGCCACCATTTTGACCTGGATTTGGTTCTTGTTCGTCCCAATCCAAATTACCGTTTTCGTCGATGGTTCCATCCCAAAGCGACATGCCTGTTTGTGCGCCACCTGTTAATGTTGATGGAATTAGCAATTGCATGGGGCACGTAATATCCAATTGAACGCCGCCTTGTTTGGCATTGATGTAAAATTCGCCACCTGAAATAATCAAAGCCATATCGCCGTTGGGTAATTTTCCCATTGTTGTTTTATCCGTCACTAGCATCGTTCCTGGATCAAAAACTTCGATATATTCTAATTGTACAGCGCCAGTTACAGGGTTTCCGTTCTTGGTCAAACAATTTCCGTTGATGCTCAATTGAACACCTTTTGTAGTGGTAAAAGTGGCCAAACCATCTTCGGCATTGAAAGTAAAATTTTGTGTTATGTTGTTTAAAGCCTCGTTTCTTAAGGCAAACCATTCGCCTGTACTTGGTCTGAAAATTTCGTTTGTTGTTTCGTCGTCGTTTGAACAACTAGTTAAAGCGAAAGAAGCTAAAAGTACTAATCCGATTGTTTTGAAATTTGTTTTCATGATTTCTACTGTTTTATTGTTAGTAATTTGATTTCTGATGTTATATCAACTCGTGATTCAAATTGTTACCCTGTTTTTTTAGGATGAATTTTCATTGGTTGAAGAACGTTTCAGTACTATATCAATGGAATTCGAAATTTGTTACCCTTTGTGCTTTATTTTTTTTAAATTAGCTCATAAATCAAGGAATTATGGCCGAAAAAAAACTGCATCCCGACCAACTGTATATTGATGGATTAGCGCAAAATAATTCCAGTATCATTCAATCGATATATAAAAAGTTTGTACCGAAAGTTGTTCATTACATTCGAACCAATAGTGGCGACGACGATCAAGCACAAGATGTGATTCAGGAAGTGTTGATCACCATTTACAACCAATCCAAAACCAAAGGATTGCAACTTACGTGTCCGTTTGACGCCTACTTTTTTTTGCTGTGCAAACGCCGATGGCTCAATGAAATTAAAAAAACGTCGAGCAAAGAGGTAACATTACACGATGAAAATGTATCTATAGATGAATCCGTTCAGGAAATGACCTTTCAAACCGAAGTTTTTGACGAAAAGCAATCGTTATTTGATGAAATGTTTCAAAAATTAGGCGAGAAATGTCAGGAAGTACTTAAGCTAAGTTTTATCACCAAAACCATGGAAGAAGTAGCCGAAAAGTTGAACGTAACCTATGCCTATGTGAGAAAGAAAAAATCACTGTGTACAGGACAGTTAACAGAAATGATTCAGCAATCTAGTAGATATCAATCATTAAAATATTAAAGTCATGAACGAAGAAATATACTTGCGTTTTGAACATTATCTCGCAGATGAAATGACTTCTGAAGAAAGACTACTTTTTGAAGAGCAATTGCAAAACGACGCTTCATTTAACGAAAGTTTTACCCTTTACAAGGAAACGACTCAGTTTTTGGAGTACAAATTTTCAAGTGAAAAAGCAGCATTCGAACAAAATATAACGTCTATTGCTAAAGAACATTTTGCATCCAAAAAAGAAACCAAAGTCATCGCATTTAAACCTTGGTATTATGCTGTGGCTGCGACCATTGTTGTCGTTGTTGGAACATGGATGATGATGCAAAACGATCCAACCTACGGCGATTATAACCAACATGAAATGGCCGTTTTTGTGGAACGAAGTGATAACAACGAAAACCTTCAAAAAGCACAAGAAGCGTTCAATAAAAAAGACTACCAACAAGCCGTTGCTGCTTTTGAAAAAATTCAGGATTTTAGAAAACCTGAATTACAATATTTTTACGCCATTGCTTTGATAGAAACCAATGATTTTACCAAAGCTGAGTTGTTTTTAGATCAATTGCGAAAAGGAAATTCGGTTTACAAAGACAAAGCCACTTGGTATTTGGCTTTATCATATTTGAAACAAAACAAAAAAGACAAGTGCAAATTGGTATTACAACAAATTCCTGTGGAAGCTGAGGATTACAACAAAGCGCAAGAGTTATTGAAAGAGTTAGAATAATTGTTTCTCAGAATTTCACAAAGATTTTTCACAAAGTCACACAAAGAAAATAATTTAGCATTGTGTGACTTTGTGTTTTCTTGGTGCATCTTTGTGTAATAATTGTAAATTTGTGCTTCAATAAAAACATGATGATTCTCACTGACACGCATACTCACTTATATTCTTCCCAATTTCAAGACGATCGCCCCGAAATGATGCAACGAGCAATTGATGCAGGCGTTACTCGTTTTTTTGTGCCTGCTATCGATTCGTCTTACACTCAAAGAATGTACGATTTGGAACAACAATTTCCAGAAAATGTCTTTTTAATGATGGGTTTGCATCCTTGTTATGTAAAGCCTGAATCATTTGAAAAAGAATTGCAATTGGCGGAAGAAGCCCTGAACCAGCGAAAATTCTACGCTGTGGGCGAAATTGGCATCGATTTGTATTGGGACAAAACTACGCTTGATATTCAAAAAGTAGCGTTCAAACAGCAAATTCAATGGGCCAAAAAACATCAATTGGCCATCAATATTCATTGTCGTGATGCGTTTGATGAAATTTTTGAGGTTTTAGAAAGCGAACGAAGCGACGATTTATTTGGAATTTTCCATTGCTTTACAGGTGATTTCAATCAGGCGCAGCAAGCTATTGGTTTGAATTTAAAACTCGGAATTGGTGGTGTGGCGACATTCAAAAACGGTAAAATTGATCAATTTCTCAATCAAATTGATTTGCAACATATTGTGCTCGAAACCGATTCGCCGTATTTAGCTCCAGTCCCACATCGCGGCAAGCGTAACGAAAGCAGTTATACGGTTTTGGTTGCTCAAAAATTAGCCGAAATTTATGGGGTTTCTGTCGAAGAAATTGCATCCATAACAACTCAAAATTCGAAGGCAATTTTTGGCATTTGATTTTTTATATTCTCAAAAGTACTTTTTAGTCAAGCATTCTTCTTTCAAAAAGAAGTAGTTCTTGGTGTTTAAAAATGTCGTTCATTTTGTGTAAAACATTTAAAATGAACCAAATATTTAGTATATTAGTCGCAAGGAATTTGCATTTCCTGCGTGAAAAAGAAACTTTAAATGTACTAAAATGATCAAAATTTACCTAAACAGTTGCCTCTTATTGCTCTCTTTTTTGGGTTTTTCCCAAAACGGCAATACTTCAAAAACATTTCCACAAATTCCACCAGCTTTTCTATCTCATCCCGAGTTAGGAAAGACAAGTCATTCGACTACGGTGCATCAATCGGATTATGAGTTGGTGCAAAATAGAACAAAATATTCAAGAACGTTTCTCAATACCAACAAAACCAAAACAACAGTGCAGTCGTCTGTGCCTTTGCATTACCAAAGCGAAAATGGTTTTTGGAACACTATTGATTATAAGTTGGCTCAAAATGGAACGACGATTTCCTATCCAGTTCAAAATCCATTCTTTCAAATGAAAGATAACAATACGTTTTTGAATATTGAAAACCAGCAAATTAAGTTAGCATCACAAAGCAATTTTATTTTTGCTCAAGGCGATAATACATTGCTTAAAAAGACAACTATTAAACAAAATGCTGTTTTAGAAAACGATTCAGATATTGTTTTAAAAAATATTTCGACTAACGTAGATAAGAAAATCACCTTGTACAATCAGGCAATGAAGTACAGTTATTTGATTAATAGTTCAGATGTGTTGCCACAGAATTTTGATCGTCTTACCGTTGAAGAAGAGATTGATTTACCAAAAGGTTTTACTATTCAAGAAGAAAATTCAGGCAATCGACTTATTGTATACAATCAAAAAGGTCAAGAAGTTTTGGTTTTTCATCAAGCCGTAATTTCAGACAGTAAAGTGATGGAACGCAATCTTCGTCAACAACCTTACGAAGCGAAATACCATTTGGTTGCTTTAACAGAATCGAGCTACAAAATTCAAATCCAAATTGAGGGTTCTTGGTTGCAATCGGCCAACAGAGTGTTTCCAATCAATATCGATCCCGTGGTAACGGTTACCAATAATGATATTATCAACTCGTGTTTTTTACCTACTTATCAGCAAGCAGCACTTCAAGTGGCGGTTCCAGCAGGCGAAACGGTTTTGTCTACCAACATCAGCTACGATTTTGTGGCCGTTACTGGTTCGGGCGCATGGATGGCTGATCAAAGAAGTTTTGTTTCAGGTCCGAATGGTCAAACTCCAGTTCAAAATGGTGTTGGAAATGTCGAAGGAACATACTCTTACAGTATTATTGATAGCCCAATAGGAAACATTGTTTCCACAGGAACAATAGATTATGTTTTCAATTTTGCAAGAAATTGGGGTGGAAGTGGTTGTAATGCGACTTATGATTTTGTAAATAAAAGACAACTTGCTGTAACTTATGGTTCTGTTAATTTTGGAAACGGACCTTTGTTAATCAACGAATATTCAGCTTCTAACCGAAATTTTAACGATGGTTTTGGTCGAAATGAAGACTGGATTGAATTATTCAATTCTAGTCCAGATACTTACTTTAATTTAGCAGGTTACCATTTGAGTAACAATGTAAATAATCCGACCAAATGGCAAATTCAAAATGGTGTTATTCCACCCAATAGTCGCGTTTTGATTTTTTGCTCAAGTAGAGGTATTTCTTCAGGAACTGTTTTGCATGCGAATTTTGATCTTACACAAACCGATAATGATGAAGTGGTATTGGCCGACCCAAGCGGAACAATTATTGAATCACATGAAATGTTCATTACTCAAACCAATCATTCTTACGGAAGAACATCGGATGGAGCTAGTACTTGGAGTGTTTTTAGCACACCAACTCCAGGAACACAAAATACAGCGGGTTCATCAAATTATGCCACAAAACCTTACATGAGTGTAGCACCAGGAAAATACACTGGACCAGTTTCTGTAACACTTTCTACTACTGGAATAAACGAACAAATTCGATATACAACAAATGGATCAACACCAACGGCTACTTCAACGCTTTATACAGGCCCAATAAACATTACTACATCAATGGTTCTTAGAGCAAGATGTTTTAGTACAGTTGCGGGTATACTTCCTGGGTTTATCGAAACGAATACTTATTTTATCAATGATAATTCTTCCTTGCCAGTGGTTTCAATTTCTGGTGATGCAAATTTATTGCAATTGCTCAATGGAACTCAAATTGAGCCAACGGGTTACCTTGAATATTTTGAAAGTAATGGAACTTTTATTGACGAAAACATGGGTGATTTTGATAAGCATGGTAATGATTCATGGGCTTATGATCAGCGCGGAATTGATTTTATTTCTCGTGATGACCATGGTTATAAAAGACGTTTAGAACATCAGTTTTTTAATACAACTGATCGAACCAAATACAGAAGATTAATCTTAAAAGCAGCAGGAAGTGATAATTATCCGCACCAAAGTGGTGGCGCACACCTAAGAGATGTTTTTGCACAAAAACTTTCGGAATTATCTAATTTAGAATTGGACGAAAGAAGAAGCACTTTCATTTCTCTTTTTGTCAACGGACAATATTGGGGCGTTTACGATTTAAGAGAGAAGGTAGATGATAATCAATACACCGACTATTATTATGGTCAAGATTATATTTATAGAGACAGTGACGACTATATTCAATACATCAAAACATGGGGAGCTACTAATCCTGAATTTGGGAACCAACCTGCGATAACTGCTTGGGACAATTTGATGGCTTATGTTCAAAATAATGATATGTCAATAGAGGCCAATTACAATTATGTAGAAAGCCAACTCAATATTGATAGTTTGGTTGATTATTTTGTGCTCAATTCCTATTTGGTAAATAAAGATTGGCTGAATTGGAACACCTCTTGGTGGCGTGGTACCAATCCGTCTGGTGGAGCATTAAAATGGCGTTATGCACTTTGGGATGTAGACGGAATTCTTGGGCATTACATTAACTATACTGGTATACCCGATATTACTGCTAGTGCTCCACCTTGTCAAGTAGAAAATTTAGAAGTGGGTGTTGGGCATGCGCAAACTATTGAAAAATTGGTTACAGAAAGTCCAATCGTTCGACAAAAATACATTACACGTTATGCAGATTTGTTAAACACTCATTTATCTTGCGAAAGAGCGACACAAGTATTTGATAGTATTGTTGCAGTTATAACTCCCGAAATGCCACGACACATTCAACGTTGGGGTGGAAACATGACAACGTGGCAAGCTAATGTTTTAGCCGCAAGAAACTTTTTACTTACAAGATGCTCGCAAACCATTAGTACTGGTCTAACAGATTGCTATGAAGTGACAGGGCCTTTTGCTACTACCTTTTTAATTGAACCAGTAAATACAGGAAAAATAAAAATGAATTCAGAGTGGTTGGTTGATTACCCTTCGACAGCCCAAGTGTTTGGTAATATTCAAACGCTTTTAAAAGCGGAGGCGTTTACGGGTTACCAATTCAGTCATTGGGTTGTTGATGGCGCCGTCATTCAGCCAAACGATACTAGTTTAGATATTGAACTTTTAATTTCGCAAGCAACCACTGTTACTGCTCATTTCACGGAAGTTCTAAATCCAGAAGAAGCACTTTATTATTGGCATTTCAATAACCTTTTAACTCCTTCAGATGTTGTGACTATCCCTGCTGATTATAGTGTGACGGCTAATTTGCCTCTTATGACGTACACAGGATCAGGTCCACGCGATATCGATGCCAACAACAACGGATCAATTCTCAATATACATTTTAACCAAAACTCTGGAAAAGCTGCACGTGTTAGAAATCCATCTGACGGGCGATCTGTTGTTTTTGATTTGCCAACTACAGGCTATAAGGATATAAAATTTGCTTATGCTGTTCAACGCACCAACGACGGACAACTTAACAATAGTATTTCGTATAGTGTTGATGGGACTAATTTTATTCAAACTGGCTTAACTCAAACTTCATTTGGCGTGACCACTGCATTTACCTTAGTGCAAGTTGATTTTAGCTCTATTCTTGCTGTCAACAACAATCAAAATTTTAAAATCAAAATAACTTTTGAAGGCAACACCATAGGAGAAAACGGGAATAATAGATTTGATAATGTCACTTTAAAAGGCGTAGCCAATAATTTATCGACACCATCTCATACTGCGGCATCTTATCAGGTGTTTCCGAATCCATTTACCAATACTGTTCAGGTGCGAAGCAGTGAGCCAATGACTGAATTAACCGTTTTTGATATTGTTGGAAAGAAAATCTGTCAAAAAACAAGCATCAACAACAATCAAGTTACAATAGATTTAGAAGGCTTAAATACAGGCGTTTACTTGCTGAAAATAAAAACAGCAAATAGCACTATAACGCACAAATTAGTAAAACAATAGTTTTTGTAGCCTACTTTAGAGCGGTTTTGACGGAAGTACATTATAGTATGTTTTTCTTTTAAAATCGCTCTTTTCTTATCTTAAAATTAACCAAAAAGTCAGTTTTTTTTTGTTCATTTGTTCTTCTTAAAATAAAAAACCAAATGCAAAAATTTGACGCTATTCGTCCGTTTTACGATGCTGAAGTCAACGAAGCGATACTTTCTGCTTTGAATCATCCGATGATGAAAGCATTGATGAATTTTGCTTATCCCAATATTGAAGATGAAATATGGAAAGAACAACTAAAACGAACACATTCAATTCGTGATTTCCAAATTAATTTTGCTTACAAAGCGGTAAAAAAAGTACTCGAAAGAAGTTCGGAAGGACTTACAACATCGGGCTTTGAACTTTTAGAACCGAATACTTCTTATTTGTTTATATCCAATCACCGCGACATCATTTTAGATACTTCGTTGTTGAATGTTTGTTTGCATGATCATAGATTGGTGATGACCGCATCTGCAATTGGGGATAATTTAGTGAAGAAAGATTTCTTAAAAACCTTATCCAAACTCAATCGAAATTTTGTGGTACAACGTGGTTTACCTCCACGCGAATTGCTAGAAAGTTCCAAATTAATGTCGGAATACATCGCTCAATTGCTTTTAAGAGAAAACCGTTCGGTTTGGATTGCCCAACGTGAAGGAAGAACCAAAGATGGCAACGACGCTACTCACACTGGAGTTTTGAAAATGCTCGGAATGGGTTCTGATGAAAAAAATGTAATGGATTATTTTAAGAAAATCAAAATTGTACCCGTTTCTATTTCCTACGAATACGATCCAACAGATGCTTTGAAAATGCCACAGTTAATGGCCGAAGCCAATGACGAAATTTACAAGAAAGAGAAGAACGAAGATTTTATAACGTTGTTAAGTGGAATCATCGGACAGAAAAAACGCATTCACATTCATGTTGGAAAAGTGTTAAACGAAGAAATTGATACAATTGTAGCTGAAAATGATAATTCCAACAAACAAATTCAAGCCTTGGCACAAGTAATAGATAATTCAATCTTGCAATCGTACAAATTATGGCCTACCAACTACATTGCTTACGATTTGTTGCATAAAACAGAAAAGTACAAAAACAAGTATACTGAAGACGAAAAGTCATTGTTTGAGCGTCGTTACGAACTCAAAATTGACACAACCAACGAACAAATGGTAGAAAGCTTTTTGGCCATGTACGCTAATCCAGTGGTGAATAAATCAAAGTATGAAAATGCAATCTAAACCCAACATATTGCTCATTTATACCGGTGGAACAATTGGTATGATGAAAGACTTTGAAACAGGCGCTTTGAAGGCATTTAACTTCAAAAAATTGCTTCAAAAAATTCCAGAAATCAAACAATTGGATTGTGTAATTGAAACCATTTCATTTGCAAAACCCATCGATTCTTCCAATATGAATCCCGAAAAATGGGTTCAAATTGCCACCATAATTCAAGAAAATTACGATTCTTTCGACGGATTTGTGGTTTTACATGGCTCAGATACGATGTCGTATTCGGCTTCTGCTTTGAGTTTTATGCTCGAAAATTTGAATAAACCAGTAGTTTTCACTGGTTCACAATTACCAATAGGTGATTTACGAACAGATGCCAAAGAAAACCTAATCACGGCCATTCAAATCGCATCGTTACAACAAAAAGGGAAAACCGTTATCAACGAAGTGTGTTTGTATTTTGAGTACAAATTGTACCGAGGCAATCGTACCACAAAAATTAATGCCGAACATTTTAATGCTTTTACGTCACCCAATTATCCGGCTTTGGCAGAATCGGGTGTGCATTTGAATGTTAATACGAATTTACTCAATACTAAAACACCCAAAAAATTAGTAGTTCGCAAAGAGCTCAACGATAATGTGGCGATTATTAAAATGTTTCCAGGTATTAATGAATCGGTTTTGACGGCCATTTTCTCTATACCAAATTTAAAAGGCGTAGTTTTAGAAACCTATGGTTCTGGGAATGCACCAACAGAAGAATGGTTTATTCAGATTTTGAAAAAAGCAATTAAGAATGGACTTTTTATAGTGAATGTAACCCAATGTTCGGGAGGAAGCGTCAACATGGGACAATATGAAACGAGTACGCAACTCAAAAAAATTGGAATTATCTCGGGGAAAGATATTACAACTGAAGCAGCAATTACCAAAATGATGTATTTGTTGGGTCAAAATGTAGCGCCAAAAGTATTCAAAACCATTTTCGAAACTCCTTTGCGAGGCGAAATGGAATAAACTTTTTTATTTGCAAAAAAAATCGGTTCTTTGTAGAAATAGAGAGGTGTCCGAGTGGTTGAAGGAGCAAGCCTGGAAAGTTTGTATGTGGGTAACTGCATCGTGGGTTCGAATCCCATCCTCTCTGCAAATCGTATTACAATATAAATCAAAACGCTGTAAAATATAGTTTTACGGCGTTTTTTGTTTACTAACTACATCAATAAAGTTCATTAAATGGTATTCTTTCAGTGACCTATTTAGTGACCTATTGTTTTCAAAGCAAATAGGTCACTGAAAACCGCTGGATAGCCCGACTAATAAGGAGTTCAAGTATTGAACATCTTGTTTACAGGGATTAGGAAGTATAATTTTATAAACCTAAAGTCACCACATTATGAACAAAACATTCAACTTACTTTTTATTATTAAGAAAAGTAAAATCAAAGCCAACGGAACTGCACCAATTTATTTACGAATTACTATTGATGGGGTCGCTAAAGAAATTTCAGCAAAGAGAAGTATCTTCCCAAAAGATTGGGATTCAAAATTACAGAAGGTTAGGGGAAACACTGTTGAAGTGAAAACTCTAAATGCTTATTTAAAAGCATTAGAGCAAGAAGTATATAATGCACACTATAATTTACTGAAGGATAATTCTAGTGTTACTTCATTAAGCATTAAGTCAAAAATACTGAGAACGGAGGAAAAGGGTAGAATGCTGATTCCTATTTTTAAAGATCATAATTCAAAATTTGCAGAGCTTGTCAAAATAGGGGAGTATTCACCAGGTACTTTAGAACGCTATGAAACTTCATTAAAGCACACATTAGATTTTATTATTTGGAAATTCAATAGTAAAGATATTGATATTAAATTAATAGATCATGAATTCATTACAGATTATGAATTTTACTTGAGAACTCAGAGAAATTGCGCCAATAACACCTCAGTCAAGTACATCAAAAACTTCAAAAAAATTATCCGCTTGTGCATTGCAAATGGCTGGATTGACAAAGATCCATTCATTAACTATAAAGCCAAATTAATTGAAGTCGAAAGAGATTACTTGTTACAAGAAGAACTTGACACTATTTATTATAAAGATTTTCAAGTAGCAAGATTAAATTTGGTCAAAGATATATACATCTTTAGTTGTTTTACTGGACTTGCCTATATTGATGTTAAGCAGCTAAAGAAAGAAAATCTAACTATTGGCATCGATAGTAATAAATGGATATTTACCCATAGACAAAAGACAGACACCGCTTCAAAAATACCATTATTACCAATAGCAGAAGAAATTATTGAGAAATATGCCAATCATCCACAATGCTTAAACGAAGATAAATTGTTACCTATATTGAGTAATCAAAGAATGAATAGTTATTTAAAAGAAATTGCTGATATATGCAGAATTAACAAAGAGCTGACCTTTCATACTGCTCGCCACACATTTGCTACGACTGTCACATTATCCAATGGAGTTCCAATTGAAAGCGTGAGCAAAATGCTTGGACACACCAATATCAAAACAACGCAACACTATGCTAAAATACTTGACAAAAAAGTGAGCCATGATATGGAGCAGTTAAAAGAAGTCTTGGCTTTAAAATCATTGAATAACAATCACCAATCAAAATCTTCTTAAATTTTAAGTTCAATACAATAAAAATTTAAAAATCTGGTTATTATACACTTAACAGCCAGATTTTTAAATTATGCAAGCCATACAGAGCGAATACTTCAGCAATATCGATAACACCATCGATGAAATAAAAAGAACCTTCAATGATCCAATAGCTGCAACCAACAAAATAGTTGAAGTATTAGAAGAAAAGGTTATTGAACTCCAACAGTTTTTAATCACTCACAAATTCAATTCTGTTGAAGAAGAAATCCATTTCTTTAAAGAACAAAAACCTCGCTTAATTGCAAAGCTCATATACCATAATTTAATCTTAGAGATTGAGGCCAATATGCCTTTGATTAAAAAAGATAAAATCGATTTCATAGAGTTAATGCTCAATGAGATTTCACTTTTCACTCAACGAAATAAGATTTTCTACCAATACTACCGTTCCAACGCAACACACAATGACACCAAATACTTCATGCGTTTTAGAGACGGAAAATTAAGATACTACGAAACACATATCATTAACTATGACATTCGCTTCTGTACTTCGCACGATTATAATGTTTCCCAGTTCATGGCCAACGAAATGATAGTTGCTTATTTAGAAAGAAAATTAGACACGCTAAATAATTACAATTTTCCCAATCAAACTGAAACAAACTCTAATCTAAATTGGACAGGCAGTAGGATAGACCTAATTGAAATTATTTATGCATTTCATACACTACGAGTAATAAATAGTGGGAAAACGGACATAAAAGAATTAGCAGCAGCATTTGGCAAAGTTCTTAACATTGAACTTCAAGATTATGTTTATCGTGATTATTATGATATTAAAAATCGCAAAAACAGTAGAATCAAATTCATAGATACTTTGGGTGAGTATTTGAACAAAAGACTAAATGAAGAAGATGCCTAAAACACACAACTTGTGTACAGGTTGTGTGTTTTCTATATTTTACAAATCTTTTCTTACAATTATGGCTTTTTGCGGTTGAAAATAAAATCTAGTTTTTAGTTTAACCGAATACAAAACCACAAGTTAAGCCTGTATTTACTAAGTTTTAATACAATTTGACGAAAAAACATACACAACTTGTGTTTAGGTTGTGTGTTTTATAAATCCAAACGCTTCAAATTTGCTCCATAACAATTTAATCTCCTCCATTATGGCAATTGAAGTAATCACTCGCGAAGACTTAAACGAATTCAGAACCCTTTTATTGACTGATCTAAAAGAACTATTCTCAGGCAAAAAAGAAGAACCTAAACAATGGCTTAAGTCTAAAGAAGTGCGCAAACTTTTAAATATTTCTCCTGGCACATTGCAAAACATGCGCATCAACGGCACTCTCTCTTATACCAAAATTGGTGGCATTATTTACTATTCATCAAAAGACATAGACAAAGTGCTAGAATTCAACAAAGTCAATGCAAACCCTAATTTGTTTAAATAATAAGTCATTGCGAGCGAAAGCGAAGCAACCTCATCAATAAAAACAAATCATAATGAACTACATAAAACACCTTACCGGCTTCTTCGATCGTGCAGTCAAAGACCGACATCTCAACCCAACCCACATCAGTCTATACATTGGGTTATTTCAATTTTGGAATGTGAATAGATTCCAAAACCCAATTAGCATTACGCGCGACGAAATCATGCGTATCAGTAAAATATGTTCCAAAGCCACTTACCACAAATGCATGAAAGAGCTCAACGACAAAGGTTACATCAAATACGAACCATCGTTCAATCCTTTTAAAGGCAGCATGGTCATTCTTTTTGATTTCTCTGACGACTTAAAGCCCGCCACTAAAAAGACAGCAAGCAGTTCAAAAATTGATTCTGTTACTGAACAAGCAGTGAACAAGCTCTGTACAAGTAGTGAGACAGGTACTGAACATGTTATTGGTACCTTCTATAAACATAATATAAACAATACAAACTTTACAAACATTGAAAACGTGCAAACGAGCGAAAATTTTTTAAAAAATGAAAATAATTTTTTACAATCAGAAAATCATGAAAAAGAAAAAAAGTTGCGCCAAAAAAAGAAAAGTTTCTGCGAACCTGTTTTGAACGAAGTCAAACAATTTTTCAAGCAAAACAATTTCCCTGAACTCGAAGCCCAAAAGTTTTTCAACTACTTCTCCAGCAACGGTTGGTTAGTTGGAGGCAAAACACCCATGGTCGATTGGCAAGCAGCCGCCCAAAACTGGATGCTCAACTTTGACAAGTTCAACACCACCGAACCAATAACCAAAACAAATCATCTAACTACCACAACCGACAAAAACTATGCTGAACCATTGTAAAAATCTGCGAAGATCTGTTCAATCTGTGTCATCCGTGTTCCAATCTCCGTTTTAGCGGACAAATATCGCTGCTCATGAACCAAGAAGAAATCAAATCCCAATACAGCTACCCCGAAATCATCACCTGGCTCCAAACCAAAGGTCAAGAACTCTATGGCAACAACTTTCAAATCATTGAGGAGGATCATCCAATAATTTTCAAACTCATAGCGTATTTCCTCAAAGACGAAGGCACTTGCCATCAATTCAATATTGATTTGCAAAAAGGCATTCTCCTGACCGGACCAGTGGGCTGTGGCAAAACCTCACTCATGAACCTAATGAAATACCTCACACCCATCGAACACAAATTCAACATCAAAGCCTGCCGTGAAGTGAGTTTCGAATTCATCCAAGACGGCTACAGCGTCATTCACAAATATTCCAAAGGGCGCTTATACGAATCCGATCCAAAAATTATTTGCTTCGACGACCTCGGACTAGAAAATAATCTAAAGTATTACGGCAACGAATGCAATGTTATGGCAGAAATCTTGCTCAGTCGCTACGATATTTTCATCAGCAAACACATACCAACGCACATCACCACCAACCTTTCCGCCTCCGAAATCGAAGCCCAATACGGCAACCGAGTCCGCAGCCGCATGCGTTCCATGTTCAACCTCATCGCCTACGATAAATCCACACCCGACAAACGCTAAACCCTATGAAAAACGTATCCAAAAGCGCAGCTTCTTTTCGCAATTCAAATCTATGCCTCTATGTGGTTAATAACATTCAAACTGAGCAAAGCGAAGTTTCTTAGCGCCTTATCCAAAATAAAAACTTTGATAACCTTGCGCCACCCTCGCGTCTTTGCGGTAAAAAACTTTTGTGCCTTTTGTGTTTCAAAAATCCGTCCCAATCCGCGATGCGAATCATCCTTTTCCTCTACTTTCAAAAACCGTGAGCAAAGCGATCAATCTTCGCGATCCTAGCGCCTTTGCGGTTAAACAATTGTAAACCCTTAAACCTTTAAACCATGTACAAACTAACACCCACCACCCACAAAAAAATCACCTCCTTCTGGCGCTGGTTTCTCAACCATGAAATAGAAATTCTAAAAGCATTGCTGTACCAAGAAAATTACAATGACATTTTCAACAGCCTCAACAAAAAACTCAACACTATTTCCACTCAAATCGGCTTTGTTATCAAAGGCACCGACAACTCAAATCAAAAACTTAAAATCATCTTCACAGCCCACGGCAACAAAAAGCTAATGCCTAAAGTCGAAGCCATTACACAAAACGCTCCAAGCTTTCTGCATTGGGAAGTACAAAGTTTCATTAAACCAACCGAAGACATTGAACAATTCAAACAAGGTCTTGACGAAGCCTATATTTTCCCCGACTTCGAAATCAAGACCAGTGAAGCCTATTTTTCCATTCTTGATTATGATGTAGACAAGAAAAAACTCAACCTCATCATATACCTCAAAAACTACCGTTTCCATTTTGATAATTCTTTTCTACAAGAAGCCGTTTACATCATGATCGAAGATTTAGTAGGCGAAATGGCAGTCAAAAAGCATATTAGCTTTGTGCAGTTGGCACAGTTGTCTGATAATCCTAAAAACTTGATTCGATTGTATGAATTGCAGGAGTATATCGAAAAACTAAGCCTTTTAAATAAAAAAAACAATTTCGAAATATAACTTTATACCAAACAAATAAAAACAATTTCGATAGGTTTACATTCTTTTTATTATCCAACGATATTACCGCAATAGCAAATAAGTGTCGTATTTATATACCAAATTTGGCACAAACTTAATAATGATAAATGAATAGTTTGTGTAGTTGGAAATTAGAAAGAACTCCTAATTAAATAAAAATAATATACCTTTTAGTATACTTTTTAATAGCATAACCTACTATTTAGTAGATAATATATTATATTTGCGTAACACTACACATTGTGTAGTAGATAGCAAACAAAATACACTAGTGAGGATAGGAAATCAAACATATAATTATTTAGAAGAATACATAGATAGCGTTAGAGCTAAAGGAAGATATGCCTTTACATTAGAAGAACTTAAAGATAAATTAGAAGTAACGGATAAAGCAATTCTTCAAAACTTATACCGTCTAAAAACAAAAAATAAAATTGTTCAAATCCGTAAAGGTTTTTATACAATACTTCCAGCAGAATATTCAAAATACGGTGTAATTCCTAGTAATATGTACTTAGATGACATGATGTTATCACTAAACAAAAACTATTATCTTGGTTTAATTTCAGCAGCTGCAATTTATGGAGCATCACACCAACAATCAATGGAAACATTTGTGATTACAGAGAAACCAGCTTTACGAGACATTAAAAACAAGAAACTAAAAATAAACTTTTTAATAAAAAATGAATGGAACAAAGACGATATTAAAAAAGTAAAAACAGAAGCAGGATATATAAATGTATCTTCTCCAGAACTAACAGCTTTAGATTTACTTTACTACGTAGATAAATTAGGAATGAATCGTGTGATTACCATCTTAAAAGAATTAGTTGAAGTAATCAAACCAAATATACTAGTCAAAACAGCTAAAAACTATTCTCAAATTGCAGCAGTGCAACGATTGGGATATTTGTTAGAGTACGAACTCGAAAACGATAAACTAAGTCAAGCAGTTTACACAACCATAGCAGATAAAAAAGGAACAAACATACCATTAATGCCCGGAAAAAATAAAAAAGGAAATGCAAACACAAAATGGCGTATTATCAACAACATCAAAATCGAAAGTGATTTATGATTCCAAGAAGGTACATAGAAGAATGGCGTGAGTTTGCTCCTTGGCCAGAAAACGGACAAGTAGAACAAGACCTTATCATTGAAAGAGCAATTGTCGAACTATTTGCCGACCCTTTCCTAAATGAAAACCTAGCTTTTCGTGGCGGAACAGCATTGCACAAACTATTTCTAAAACCGCAAGCAAGATATTCTGAAGATATTGATTTAGTGCAAATAAAACCCGGTCCAATAAAACCAATTCTGGTAAAAATAAGAGAAGTCTTAGCGCCTTTTTTAGGAACAAAAAGAGCAATTGAAACCAGCATACACAACAATACTGCAACGTATAAATTTGAAACCGAAATACCACCAATCATTCAAATGCGCTTGAAAATTGAAATCAATTGCAGGGAACATTTCACCGTATTAGGATTACAGCAAATACCATTTGAAGTCAACAACGGTTGGTTTTCTGGCAATTGTATGATCAACACCTATCAGGTAGAAGAATTATTAGGAACAAAACTAAGAGCATTATACCAACGACGAAAAGGAAGAGATTTATTCGATTTAAATTTAGCCTTATCAAATTTAGAAATTGACACAGACAAGCTAATCCAATGCTACAAAGAATACATCAATTTCTCCGATGGCGCAAACCCTACAAATAAAATGTTTACAGCCAATATGGAAGAAAAAATGCAGGAGGGTGAATTTAGAAATGATATTTTTACCATTTTAAGACCCGATGTTGAGTACGATAATGATTTGGCGTACCAACTTATCAGTGAGAGAATAATTAGCAAAATATAAAGAATTATATAAATATAAATTTTAAATAGTATCAAAGACTTTCAAGAGAATGACAAACATAATTCAAAAACAAGAATTACAAAATAAAATTTGGAAAATCGCCAACGATGTACGTGGTTCGGTAGACGGATGGGATTTCAAACACTTTGTTCTAGGCGCACTTTTCTATCGATTTATAAGCGAGAATTTTACAAATTACATTGAAGGTGGCGATGAAAGTGTCAACTATGCAAATTACCCAGATAGTGACATTACACCTGATATTATAGAAGATGCAGTAAAAACCAAAGGCTATTTTATTTATCCAAGTCAGCTTTTTGTAAATGTGGTCGCAACTGCTACTACCAATAAAAACCTGAATACCGATTTAAAAGCAATTTTTGATGCTATAGAGAGTTCGGCAAATGGCTACCCGTCTGAACAAGATATAAAAGGATTGTTTGCCGATTTCGACACCACAAGTTCGCGATTGGGTAATACGGTTGAAAACAAAAACAGTCGTTTAGCAGCTGTATTGAAAGGAATTGAAGAAATCAATTTTGGAGTATTCGAAGACAGTGATATTGACATGTTTGGTGTGGCTTATGAATTTCTAATTTCCAATTATGCAGCCAATGCCGGAAAATCAGGTGGTGAATTTTTTACCCCAGAACACGTTTCTAAACTTATTGCACAATTGGCGTTGCACGGACAAACCACTGTCAATAAAATTTACGACCCAGCGGCAGGTTCGGGCTCACTGCTGTTACAAGCCAAAAAACATTTTGACAATCATATCATCGAAGAGGGTTTCTACGGTCAAGAAATAAACCACACTACTTACAACTTGGCTCGTATGAACATGTTTTTGCATAATGTTAATTACGACAAATTTCATATTGTACTAGGCGATACACTAAAAGACCCACAATTAATCAATGAAAAACCGTTTGACGCCATTGTCTCAAATCCTCCCTATTCTGTAAAATGGATTGGAGATGATGACCCTACCATGATCAACGATGACCGTTTTGCACCTGCAGGAGTTTTAGCTCCAAAGTCAAAAGCCGATTTTGCCTTTGTGTTGCATGCATTACATTATTTATCGCCTAGAGGCAGAGCTGCCATTGTTTGTTTCCCAGGTATTTTTTACCGTGGCGGTGCCGAACAAAAAATTAGAAAATATTTAGTCGATAACAACTTTGTAGAAACCGTCATTTCGGTTGCTCCTAATTTATTTTATGGAACTTCTATAGCGGTAACCTTGCTAGTGCTTTCTAAAAAGAAAACCGATACTAAAACACAATTTATTGATGCCAGTGGCGAAGAATTCTTTATAAAAGTAACCAACAACAATATGCTAACCGAAAAGCATATTGAAAAAATTATGGAGCTTTTCAATAGCAAAACAGAAGTACCTCATGTGGCAACCACTATCGACAATACCAAAATTGCCGAAAACGATTATAACCTTTCGGTGAGTTCCTATATAGAAGCAAAAGACAACAAAGAAAAAATTAACATCGAGGAGTTAAACAAAGAAGTAGCCAAAACAGTTAAAAAAATTGACCAACTTCGCTCAGATATTGATACAATAATAAAAGAAATTGAAGCATGAGTTATCTAGAAAAATTATTAGACGGCGCGACTGTGGAATGGAAACCATTGGGAGACTTTGCTGATTATGAACAGCCAACAAAATATTTAGTCAAATCAAATAATTATAGTAATAATTTCACAACACCAGTTTTAACAGCAGGTAAGACTTTTATTCTTGGTTATACCGATGAAACGGAAGGTATTTATAAAGCCTCAGAAAACCCTGTTATTATTTTTGATGATTTTACAACCGCAAACAAATGGGTTGATTTTGATTTTAAAGCTAAATCATCAGCAATGAAGATGATTACTTCAAAAGATGAATCTAAAGCGTCATTAAAATATATTTATTATTGGATGAATACTTTGCCAAGTGACTTAGTTGATGGTGACCATAAAAGACAATGGATTAGTAATTATGCTAACAAGCTTATCCCAATTCCATGCCCAGAAAATCCAAAAAAATCACTCGAAATTCAACAAAAAATAGTTGCAATTCTCGATACTTTTTCCGAGCTTACAGCAGAGCTTACAGCAGAGCTTACAGCAGAGCTTACAGCACGGAAACAACAGTATGAATACTATCGTGATAAACTGTTGAATTTCAGTGATCTAAATGGGGGGGGGTATAAATGGTTAACTATGAATGAATTAGGAGAATTAATTAGAGGGAGTGGTTTGCCTAAAACTGATTTTACAGAATCAGGTGTTCCTGCTATACATTATGGTCAGATTTATACTTTCTATAAAACTTTCACAACAGAAACTAAATCTTTCGTTTCACTCGATACAGCAAGGAAATTAAAAAAAGTTGATACAGGTGATGTTGTCATTACAAATACAAGTGAAAATTTAGAAGATGTTGGAAAAGCAGTAGTTTATTTAGGTAAAGAACAAGCTGTTACAGGTGGTCATGCAACTATATTTAAACCATCAAATGCTATTTTAGGGAAATATTTTGCGTATTACTCACAAACAGAAGGTTTTGCAATACAGAAAAGAAAGTATGCAAAAGGAACTAAAGTTATTGATGTATCAGCTAATGACATGTCAAAAATACTAATTCCATTGCCCAGTATCGAAGAACAAGAACGTATAGTTTCTATTCTAGACAAATTTGATGTTTTAACAACCTCAATAAGTGAAGGTTTACCAAAAGAAATAGCGTTGAGAAAAAAACAATATGAGTATTACAGAGATTTGTTACTAACATTTCCACAAGATAATTTAGTAGAATAATATGGCACAATCATTAACTCAAATAGCACAATCGCTAAAAAATCCTAATAAAAAAGTGCAATTGATTTATGCGTTCAATGGCACAGGCAAAACACGGCTATCACGTGAGTTTAAAGATTTAATTGCGCCCAAAAACACAGAAGTTGAAGCAGAGGAAACAAAAATCAAGATACTCTACTACAATGCATTTACCGAAGATTTGTTTTTTTGGGACAATGATTTGGATAATGACACCGACAGAAAATTGAAAATTCAACCCAATAATTACACCAGTTGGATACTTCAAGATCAAGGGCAAGAACCTAATATAACGGCTCATTTCCAACGCTATACTAGCGATAAATTAACACCACGTTTTAATGAAGATTTTTCAGAAGTGCGCTTCTCGTTTGAACGTGGCGATGATTCAGGCACCGATTTTGTAAAAATTTCTAAAGGAGAAGAAAGCTGTTTTATCTGGAGTGTTTTTTACAGCATATTAGAACAAACAATTAGTGAATTAAATCTTGTAGAAGAAGGAGATCGTGAAACCGATCAATTTAATGATTTGCAATACGTATTTATTGATGACCCTGTAAGTTCTCTCGATGATAATCACTTAATAGAACTTGCTGTTAACTTGGCTGAACTCGTCAAAAAATCAACTAATTTGAAGTTTATTGTTTCAACACACAGCCCGTTATTTTATAATGTGCTGTACAACGAGCTTAATCTTAAATCAAAAAAAGAAGTGTGCTTTATGTTGGATAAAAAAGAAGATGGAACATTTGAATTGATAGAAAAATTTGGTGATTCAAACAAAAGTTTTTCCTATCACCTTTTTCTCAAACAAACCATCGAAGAAGCAATTGCAACTAACAGTATTCAAAAATACCATTTTACGCTACTTCGAAACCTTTACGAAAAAACAGCAAATTTCTTAGGTTATCCACAATGGTCAAACTTACTGCCAAATGACAAGCAAACATATTACAATAGGATTATTCAATTCACAAGTCACTCCACACTATCAAATGAAGAAGTACCTGAACCTACAGAACCTGAAAAGCAAACCGTAAAATTTTTGCTAGAGCATTTAGTTGATAATAATTATTGGAAAGAAGAACAAAATGGCACACTATAAAACCATAGCAGAAACAAACAATTTTATTGTTTTAGATAATTACAATAAACATTCAGAGCTAAATGAAGCACCTTCGGTTTATCAAACAGAGGCAGCTCTTGAAAAAGAATTTATCCAAGATTTAATCAATCAAGGGTATGAATATGCCTCAAACCTAACTTCCAATGAAGCTATGCTAGCAAATGTAAAAATACAATTGCAAACGCTTAACAACATGGAATTCACAAATAAAGAATGGCTTCGTTTTATAGAGGAGTATTTGGATAAACCAAGTGATAATTTGGTCGAAAAAACAAGAAAGATTCATGATGATTACATTTACGATTTTGTTTTTGATGACGGGCACATTCAAAACATCTACCTAGTAGATAAAAAGAATATTGTTCGCAATAAACTCCAAGTTATTTCACAATTCGAACAAAAAGGCACACATGCCAATCGGTACGATGTTACAATTTTAGTTAATGGTTTGCCATTAATACAAGTAGAACTAAAAAAACGCGGTGTTGCCATCCGTGAAGCATTCAATCAAGTGCATCGTTATAGCAAAGAAAGTTTTAACAATGAAAATTCACTTTTTAAATATTTACAGGTATTTGTAATATCAAACGGTACCGATAGCCGGTATTTTGCCAATACAGTAAAACGCGATAAAAACAGCTTCGATTTTACCATGAATTGGGCAAAAGCCGATAATACACTTATCAAAGACCTTAAAGATTTTACAGCAACTTTTTTTGAAAGACGCACTTTATTGAGTGTATTACTTACGTATTCGGTTTTTGATACAAGCGACACGCTGCTAATAATGAGACCCTATCAAATTGCCGCAACCGAAAGAATGTTATGGAAAATTGAAAGTTCATACCAATCAAAAAAGTGGTCTACTACAGAAGGTGGCGGCTATATTTGGCACACCACAGGTTCGGGTAAAACACTCACCAGTTTCAAAGCGGCAAGACTTGCAACACATCTTAATTTTATAGATAAAGTATTCTTTGTAGTAGATCGTAAAGATTTAGACTTTCAAACCATGAAAGAATACCAGCGCTTTTCTCCTGATAGTGTGAATGGTTCAGACAGCACGGCAGGTTTAAAAAGAAACATTGAAAAAAACGATAATAAAATCATTGTCACAACCATTCAAAAGTTAAACAATCTGATGAAAACCGAAAATGATTTAGACATTTATCAAAAACAAGTGGTATTCATTTTTGATGAAGCGCATCGCTCTCAATTTGGTGAAGCGCAAAAGAACCTGAATAAAAAGTTTAAAAAATTCTACCAATTTGGTTTTACAGGAACACCAATATTTCCGCAAAATGCATTAGGTGCAGAAACAACAGCCAGCGTATTTGGTCGTGAATTACACTCGTATGTAATTACCGATGCCATTAGAGATGAAAAAGTACTCAAATTCAAAGTAGATTATAACGATGTTCGACCACAGTTTAAAAGCATAGAAACAGAAATTGATGAGAAAAAGCTAACAGCAGCAGAAAACAAAAAAGCATTTTTGCATCCTGCTCGTATCAAAGAGATTTCGCAATACATTCTACAAAACTTCAGACATAAAACACACAGAAATCGAGGAGGCAACACAGGTTTTAATGCCATGTTTGCTGTTAATAGTGTCGATGCTGCTAAATGCTATTATGAGGAATTTATCAATTTACAAAAAGAAAGTGATAAGCCATTAAAGATAGCAACGATATTTTCCTTTGCCGCTAATGAAGAGCAAAGTGCCATAGGAGAAATACCTGATGAAAACTTTGAACCGTCAGCAATGGATAGTAGTGCCAAAGAATTTTTAACAAGAGCAATCAACGATTACAACACGATGTTTAAAACTAGTTATGGTGTTGATAGTAAAGAGTTTCAAAACTATTACCGTGACTTGGCAAAACGAGTGAAAAGCAAAGAAATTGACCTAATCATTGTGGTTGGTATGTTCCTTACTGGTTTTGATGCACCTACACTTAATACGCTGTTTGTTGATAAAAATCTTCGCTATCATGGGTTAATGCAAGCATTTTCACGCACCAATCGTATTTATGATGCTACAAAAACTTTTGGAAATATTGTTACATTCCGTAATTTAGAAACAGCTACTGTTGATGCCATAACATTATTTGGAGACAAAAACACAAAAAATGTTGTCTTAGAAAAGAGTTATAAAGAATATTTAGAGGGCTTTACAGACATTGCCACTGGAGTAGCACGTAGAGGTTTCATGGATGTTGTGAAAGACTTAAGTGAAAAATTTCCAAACCCAGATGAAATAGTAACAGAAAAAGACAAAAAAGAGTTTTCAAAACTATTTGGAGAGTACTTGCGAGTGGAAAATATTCTACAGAATTATGATGAGTTCACCAATCTAAAAGCACTTCAAGCAATTGATATAAATGATACCGAAGCTCTAAAAGTATTCAAAGAGGTTCACTATGTTACTGACGAGGATTTTGCTATAATGCAAGAGATAAAATTGTTGCCAGAACGAAATATTCAAGATTATCGTTCAACTTATAATGACATCCGTGACTGGTTAAGACGTGAAAAAAATGGCAAAGAAGCTGAAGAATCAAGTATTGATTGGGATGATGTTGTATTTGAAATTGATCTATTAAAGTCGCAAGAAATAAACCTTGATTATATTTTGGAATTAATTTTTGAGCATAATAAAAAGAACAAAGACAAAGCAAGTTTGATAGAAGAAATCCGCAGAGTGATTCGTGCAAGTATAGGCAACAGAGCAAAAGAAAGTTTAGTGGTAGATTTTATAAATGAAACAGATCTTGAAGTCATTCAAGATAAAGCGAATATTTTAGATTCATTTTATCTATATGCCCAAGAAAAACTGACAATAGAGGCATCTGATTTAATTACAGAAGAGAACTTAAATGAAGAAGCAGCAAAACGATATATTTTAGCATCGTTGAAGCGTGAATTTGCAAATGAAAACGGAACAGAACTTAATACTATTTTACCTAAAATGAGTCCTTTAAATCCGCAGTATTTAACAAAAAAACAAAATGTTTTTCAGAAAATTGCCGCATTTGTAGAAAAGTTTAAAGGAGTTGGTGGACAACTTTAAATGGCAAATTACACTTTATTATCAACTACAAGAAAGCAAATTAAAATTAATTACATTTTTTTAATACTTTTAAAGCATGAATATAGAAAGTATCATAGCAACTATTGCTTCTTTAGTGTCCATTTTATTGGCTGCTAAAAATGACACGAATCTATTCACGTTTTTAAAAAAACCTTTTTTTTAGTTTTTCTGACACATATTTGACACACAAACTACTTGATTAGATTTTTTGATGTTGAAAATCAACACATTATAATACAGGTTCGATTCCATTTAGGATTCAAACCTGTGACCCTAAAAAAGTAAAATTCTAACTAAGGTTGAGCAATTTTTCCAATAATTCCTATAGCTAAAGATACAAATCCTAAAGCTTGTATAGTCTTGTTTTTACTATTCATCATTGCCAAACCAGTAAGCATTGCAACATGACTTGTAGTTTCAACTTGCTTACTTTTTGGTTTTCCTTGTGCAATCAACCTAGCAAAATGCTCACAATTAAAAGCAACCAAATCATAAGATTTTCCTAAAATGCTATTAATCTTTGTAACAACTGTATTCCGTTCAAAACCGGCACCACCAAATTTTTCAAATCTAACAATAGCATTACCTTTTAATGCTTCAGCTAGAGTTACATAACGTACACCAAAACCAATTTGATTTTCTGCAACCATAATGTTTCCTCCTTGGTTGCCAATATAAACCATATAATGAGTGCTAAAAATTCCCTTAGCACGTACAATTAAGTCTCCTGTCTTTAATTGACTTATATTCATAAATTATAAAATTAAAATAAAACAATAGAAAGCACCTCATTGGTTGAAGTGCTTTTTTTAATTACTCGAATAAGAAATTATTTCTCCTTTCTTACTCCTTTAAAAGGGGTTCCATCTTGCTTTACATCCATAAAACGACCAGTAGCAGTATCACGCTTTACATACTGTTCTGTTTTAGGGTTATAAGTCTGACTTCTTCCTTTTACGGCACCATTACGATGACCATCTCCAAGTGTGCCATTTTTTGCCATGGTTTTCAGATTTAATACAATCAAACTATTTAATACTGAGGCGTTTGATTAAAATCCCAAGGAATAATTAGGTAATAAATAGAAATCTATTACTTTTGCAGAAGAAATCAACATCCGTCCTAAAGATTTAATTTCAACTGACCGAAGCACTATTCCATTTTGCTTCGGTTATTTATTTACTCACTTTTTGTTCGTATTGTTTAATGCTATCTATGCCATCAATCAATTTACAATCTTTTGATTTTACTTCCTTTATAAAAGTGTCACAGGCTACTTCATCTAATATACCTTTTTTATACGCTTCTAACAAAATATCCATGGTCGTCAGATAAATAATTCCAAAATACTCACAATAAGTCCTAATGTCTTTTAAGTTGCTACTTGCTATATAATCTTTGTTGTATTTCGCAACGGCCATACAAGCTGCTTCTCCATCACCCATACTTGCCTTTAACCGAGCATATTCTATAATAATCTCTTTGTTGTTTGGAAAAGGAATAACCTCTATTTTAGTCCATTCAATAAAATTTTCAAGAGCAACTAAACTCTTTTTACGCTTATCCAATTCAGCTTTAACCTTATCTAAAATTACAAACCTACCAGGAAATATTTTTGGCAATTGCAACTGTTGTCCTGCTTTGGTAAAATGAATGATCACATCACTATCCAACAAAATTTTTGGTCCTTCATTAGTTTTCTTTGTCATCATCATTAAATTTAGGATCGTCAATATCAATACCAATATCTAACATCAAAGAATGGTAATGACTTTCTGAAATTTTATCGGCATCAAACAAAGCTTTAACTTTTATTCCATAATCTCCAATAACCTTTTCTACATCATTTCTTTCATAAAGCGAAGAAGAATAACCATGCTCAACTGCGCTCTTAATTACACCTGTCAAATAGGGCTTGTAATCATCGTAATGAATATATTTTGCCTTACTAAGCCTTACCAACAAAGCGGCTCTAGAAACCCCAAAATAGTGCTCCATTTTTAAAATAGTAGCTAATGATATAGTTTCACCCCAAGCCAATTCTTTTTCAGGTATCTGTTTAATTATAGCTGCCTCAGGCATTAAAAGATAGGAACTAAATATATCTGCATTATATTCCTCTTTATCTTTTTTATCAAATTTACCTGCGTTACACATCTGAAAATTAAAATCATTTTGAATGAATAAATGATAAAGCTCATGACCAATCGTAAAACTCTGCCTTCCTAAAGGTATAGCCGAATTAATTAGCATAAATAAATTATCATTAGTCTTAAGAGCCATACCCGAAAATTCACTCTCTAACGGCCTAAAGACAGTTAAAACACCTAATGCAAGCAAAAGCTTCTCTAAGTCAATTGAAGTTTCAGTACCTAATCCTAATTCCCTTCGAAATTTATTTGCCTTGGCTTCTAAAATTTTTTCATTAAATGCCATTATGTAATCGGTTTATTTTTAAATAATTTTTCACAATCTTTCCAAAATCTGAAAGTTTTTCCATATCACTTTCATTAACTGAATCTTTCCTAAAGGCAAAAACAACTTCTGCCATAGCTTCTTCTACAGTCTCACTAAAAAAAACAGCTAATTCAACACCAAACAAATCAGATAATCTCTCTAAAATCTCCAAAGGAACTTCTCTTTCATTATTTTCATAAAAACTTATCATTTCCCTCTTAATATCCAAAAAGCCGGCTAACTTCTCTTGTGTATAACCATATCTTTCTCGCAGTCCTTTAATTACCAATCCTGTTGTTGCTTCCATTTCCCGTTGAGTTTTATTTAGTTTTCATTCTTTCCCAAACAATATTTTCTGTTACAAAAATAATTATTTTTTTTGAATTATACACAAATGTACATTAAGCTAAAACATTTTAATACAACAAAGTTTACCTTTAATCTCAAAAAACGAATCATAAGATCAATTTTCATATAGAGCAAAAATAATTTACGCTGAATTGACAATTGGCATTTTAGGTTTCCAGTTGCTCCTCTTTCCCAACGAACCAAAAAATTACAGTTAGGTTATTGGCGCAATAATACGCACAATACGTGACTTGCTCCAGACCTGACAAAGGCAATGGCGAACACAAATAAAAACAAATAAAAACAGTGTGAGCAAATTTTTTCTCCCAAACTTAGTTACATCATGTGGTATTATAGTTTTGTACACCTAATTACATTTTATTTACTTTAACACAATTAACCTATTTAAAATACAACATAACAAATCTTGTTTAGATAAAAATTTCATCCTAATAACATTTTTTTCCTATTTTTACACTCATGAAATTAGTAAACTTCATATTATCAATCTACTTGGTAGCACTTTCGTGTCTGCCTTGTGCTGATATGGAAGTAAACAGTGCAGCACACAAAGATGCTCATGAAGTTGCGAAAACGACTCATGATCACGACGGTCATGATCACGACAAAGAAAACGATTTGTGTTCGCCTTTTTGTAGTTGCAATTGCTGTGGTTCACAAATTGTAACCTATTTTAAAGCAGTAGTATATAGTTTTTCAGTTACTTCAAAAGGGATAAAAACTTCAATTTCTTTTTACAAGTCAACTTTTTTTTCCAATTTCTACGGAAATATTTGGCAACCACCTCAAATAGTATAATAATGCCCGAGTAATTTCGGGTTAATAAGTTGTGTACTTTTCACAAATAATAGCAAATTTTATTTTGCTAATTTTCAATTTATTATACTTTTTCAATGTTAGACAAAATCATACAATTCAGTATAAAGAACAAGTTTATAATTCTATTATTTACTTTAGTTCTAATAGCATTCGGTAGCTATTCCATAAAACAATTACCGCTTGATGCATTGCCCGATGTAACCAACAATCAAGTGCAAATATTAACAACTGCACCTACTTTAGCAGCTCAAGAAGTAGAACAATTAATCACCTATCCATTAGAGCAATCGGTAAAAACAATCCCAAAAGTTATCGA
The DNA here is from genome assembly GCA_016787805.1 of Flavobacterium sp. Taxonomy (GTDB): domain Bacteria; phylum Bacteroidota; class Bacteroidia; order Flavobacteriales; family Flavobacteriaceae; genus Flavobacterium. Next base: position 60,533 of record JAEUTY010000012.1, read on the forward strand.
GTTACGAAGTATTTCTCGTTTCGGGCTTTCGGTAGTTACAGTTGTTTTTGAAGACGATGTAGATATTTATTGGGCAAGAGAACAAATTTTTCAACGACTTGCAGAAGCCAAAGAGAACATTCCAGCTTATGCAGGTTCGCCCGAATTAGCGCCTATTTCAACAGGATTAGGAGAAATTTACCAATACGATGTCTATGCCAAAAAAGGGTATGAAGACCAATACGATGCAGTCAAGTTACGTACCATTCAAGATTGGATTATCATTCCGCAATTACAAGGAATTGAAGGCGTTGCCGAAGTCAGCACTTGGGGTGGAAAACTAAAACAATACGAAGTAGCTGTAAACCCAAATACTTTAAATAGTTTAGGAGTTACTATAACCGAAATATTTGAAGCTTTAGAGAAAAATAATCAAAATACTGGTGGTGCTTACATCGAAAAAGACCAATATGCCTATTTCATTAGAGGTGTTGGAATGGCAACAGGCATAAACGATTTAGAAAATGTGGTTGTAAAAAATAGAAACGGCGCACCAGTTCTAGTTCGTGATGTGGCAGAAGTTCGAGAAGGAATTGCATTGCGATATGGAGCTTCTACAAAAGACGGAAAAGGAGAAATTGTTTGTGGTTTAGCTTTAATGCTAAAAGGTGAAAACTCAAGCGCAGTTGTAGAAAGAGTAAAAGAAAAAATGGTGCAAATTAACAAAACACTTCCCGAAGGTGTGGTTGCAGAAGCTTTTATTGATAGAGGGAAATTAGTTGATAATGCCATTGGAACTGTTACTAAAAACTTACTCGAAGGTGCATTAATCGTAATATTTGTATTGATTTTATTCCTAGGAAATCTCCGTGCCGGATTAATTGTAGCTTCTGTAATTCCATTATCAATGCTTTTTGCAGTAATTCTGATGAACCATTTTGGCGTAAGCGGCAACTTAATGAGTTTAGGAGCAATCGACTTCGGAATTATTGTCGATGGTGCAGTAATCATTGTCGAAGCCACAATGCACCATTTACAAAAACTCAAGCGACAAAATAATTTAACCCAAACCGAAATGGATAGCGAAGTATATAAATCAGCTTCAAAAATTCGTAACAGTGCAGCGTTTGGCGAAATCATTATCCTAATAGTGTATTTACCAATATTAGCCTTAGTGGGTACTGAAGGCAAAATGTTCAAACCAATGGCAATGACCGTGGGCTTTGCCGTTATTGGAGCTTTTATTTTATCATTAACTTATGTACCCATGATGAGTGCCATGTTCCTATCGAAAAATACTGAACACAAACCCAATTTTAGCGACAGAATGATGGCGTGGTTTGAAAAAATATATACACCATTTTTAGATAAAGCATTGAGTTTAAAGAAATCAGTTTTAGCCATTTCATTAGCATTATTTGTATTGGCAGTTATTACTTTTCAAAATATGGGTGGCGAATTTATTCCGACTATCGAGGAAGGCGATTTGGCTATTAATGCGACGATTATGACAGGAAGCTCGCTTTCGCAGATGGTAGAAACAACAACCAAATACGAAAAAATCCTAAAAGCAAAATTCCCAGAAATCAAAACAATCGTTACAAAAATTGGAAGTGGCGAAATACCAACCGACCCAATGCCTATAGAAAGTGGCGATTTGATTATAGTTCTAAAAGACAAATCCGAATGGACTTCTGCCGATAATTGGGAAGATTTGGCTAATTTAATGAAAGAAGAAATGGAAGCTATTCCAGGTGCAAACATCGAAATTTCACAACCTATTCAGATGCGTTTTAACGAATTAATGACAGGAAGCCGAAGCGATATTGCAATAAAAATCTTTGGTGATGATTTAGAAATTTTAGACACCAAAGCAACCGAATTAATGTCAAAAATTAATAAGATTGAAGGTATTGGCGATTTAAAAGCCGATAAAGTAACAGGTTTACCACAAATTACCGTAAAGTACGATTACAATAAAATCGCTTTATATGGTTTAAATATTTCAGACATCAACCAAATTATACGCTCATCGTTTGCAGGTGAAAGTGCAGGTAAAATCTATGAAGAAAGCAAGCGTTTTGATGTAGTTGTTCGTTTAAACAAAGACAATCGTAGTGATATTACAGATGTCAGCAATTTATTCATTCCATTACCAAACGGGCAACAAGTACCATTATCTCAAGTAGCTACAATTGCTTACGAACAAGGTCCAGTTCAAGTGTCTCGTGAAGATGGAAAACGCAGAATAACTGTAGGGTTAAATGTACGTGGTCGTGATATAAAAAGTGTTGTCGAAGAAATTCAACAAAAGTTGGAAACCAACTTCAAACTTCCAGCAGGATATTATGTTACTTATGGTGGTCAATTTGAAAATTTAGTTGAAGCCAATAAACGTCTTTCAGTTGCTTTACCTATTGCTTTAGGACTTATTTTAGTTTTATTGTTTTTTACATTCAACAGCATGAAACAATCGTTACTGATTTTTACAGCCATTCCATTATCAGCTATTGGCGGTGTTTTTGCGCTTTGGTTAAGAGGAATGCCATTTAGTATTTCGGCAGGAATTGGCTTTATTGCCTTATTTGGAATTGCAGTTTTAAACGGAATTGTATTGATTTCGTACTTCAATCAACTCAAATCAGAAGGAATAACCGACCCATTGCAACGTGTTTTAATCGGAACAAAAACAAGATTACGACCAGTATTAATGACTGCCGCTGTTGCTTCATTAGGATTTCTACCTATGGCACTATCAACAAGTGGCGGAGCCGAAGTACAAAAACCATTAGCAACCGTAGTAATCGGTGGATTAGTTTCGGCTACATTACTAACATTAATCGTTTTACCAATTCTTTATTTGTTATTTGAAAAGGGAATTAAAAGAAGAAAAAATATGTCAAATTCAATCGTAACAATAATCGTTTTGCTAATTAGCACTTTTTCATTTGCACAAAATAGCCAAACCATAACGCTAGAAAAAGCCATTGAAAAAGCAAAAGCTAACAACATCGATTTAAAAATTGCCGATAAAGAAATTGAAAAGCAAACAGAACTTAAAAAAACAGCGTTTCAAGTAGATCCTTTACAGGTGCAATACCAAGGCGGACAATTCAATAGTGTTGATTACGACCACAATGTTTCCATTCAACAATACTTTCCTATTGGTAAAATCACAAAAGCCAATCGCCAACTGCAAGAAGAACTCTCAAAATTGGCAGAAAAGCGAAAAGCATTAACAGAATATGAAATTGAAAAAGTGGTAACACTTGCCTATTATCAATACTTGTATGGTGTTTCCATTCAAAAACTCAACACAGAGTTATTCGAGATTTATTCCAAATTCCTAAAAAATGCAGAGCTTCGTTTTCAAACAGGCGAAAGCGGCAATATTGAGGTAATTAGTGCCAAAGCCAAAGTAAAAGAAATTGAAACTCAAAAAGCACAATTAGAGTATGATTTGGTTGTATATCAAAAGCAATTACAATACTTCATTCAAACCGATGAAAATATAATACCTGATGCTTCAACACCTTTGCAATATACTTATTTGACAGATAATAATAACTCTAAAGTAGAAGGACTAGTAAACGACTATTACACACAACAAATTGCAGTATATCAAAAAGAAGCCAACACGTTCAAAGCAATGCGTACACCAAAATTAGGATTGGGTTATTTCGGACAAACAATTGATACAAAATCGTATTTTCAAGGTTTTACAGCAGGTTTGCAAATTCCTTTATTTGGCGGAGTGAATAAATCAAAAACTAGAGCGTCTGAAATTAGTATTTCGCAATCACAATTAGAATTGGATAAAAGCAAACTGACTTTAAAATTGCAAAAAGAAGAACTACAAAACGAGTTCGAAAAACAGAAAAAAGCTGTTGATTATTATAAAAATGAAGGATTGCAATATGCCAACCAAATTATAACAACAGCACAAAAAAGTTATGCCAATGGAGACATGAGTTATTGGACATACATCAGTTTTTTAAACCAAGCCATTGATATTAAAAAGCAAAACGCAGAAGCTGTTAATAGTTACAATCAAAGTGCTATACAATTGCAATTTCCATCTTTCAACAATAATTAATATTCAACGATATGAAAAATATATTTATAAATAACAGTTCAAATACAAGAACAAAATTCAATCTCTTGCTTCTTTCTTCTTTCTTCTTTCTTCTAACGTCTTGTGGAGAAAAGAAAACCGAAGAAACCCACGAAGAAGAAAAATCCGAAACCGAAGTAGCATTGACCGAAGCGCAATTCAAAACCATTGGCATCGAAACAGGAACTATCGAAATGAAAAACCTTAATACGGTAATCAAGGCCAACGGTTATACAGCAGTTCCACCACAGAATATGGCAAACATTTCTACCTTAATTGGTGGTGTAGTTAAAGATATTTATGTGTTAGAAGGTACTTATGTGGCCAAAGGAAAAACATTGGCAACCATTCAAAACCTTGAAGTTACTGAAATGCAGGAAAATTACAATTCAGCTATTGCAAATATTGAATACTTACAATTAGAATACAATCGCCAAAAAACATTGAGTGATGAAAATGTAAATCCGCGTAAAACGTTTCAAGAAGTTAAATCTAAATTAGCAGTTGAAAGAGCGAGAGCACAAGCAGCAAAAAATAAACTACAAGCGTTGAACGTTAGTTTAAAAGGTAGCACTTCTTTAATTCCGATTGTTTCACCAATTAGTGGCTATGTCGGTAAAATCAGTATTACCAAAGGCGCATTTGCAGAAACAGGAGTAACACTTTTTGAGGTTGTAGATAACAGCCAAATGCACTTAGATTTGAATGTATTTGAAAAAGATTTAGGTAAAATTTCCGTTGGTCAAGAAGTCGATTTTGTACTAACCAACCAATCTAATAAATCCATAAAAGGAAAAATATTTGGTATCAATAAATCATTTTCTAACGAAAGTAAAACCGTAGCTGTTCACGCCAAAATCAATCCAAGTGATGCTAAAGATTTAATTTCCGGAATGTATGTCGCGGCTAATATCAACATCACTAATCAAACGGTACAAGCATTGCCAAAAGATGCTATTGTTAGAAATGGCGACAAATATTACATTTACATTCAAGAAGAACACCAAGAAGAAACTCCAAAACCTAAAGAAGAAGAACACAAACACGAAGATGGTGAAGCACATGCTGAAGGAGAAGAAAAAGCACACAACGAAATCCATTTCAAAGCCATCGAAGTAATGCCAGGAACAACCGATTTAGGATATACAGAAGTAAAATTAGTAGAAGAAATTCCTGCCAATGCAAAAATTGTAATCAAAGGTGCTTTCTATTTATTAGCAACTTCAAAAGGTGGTGGCGCTCACGAACATTAAAATAATAAACTAACATTAAATAATAATTCAAATGAAAAATTCAATTTTAAAATCAATCGCTTTTTTAGCAATAGTATTTTTTTCAACAAATCTAGTTTCGGCTCAAAAAACCAATCAGAAAGCAGTTATTAAAACTTTCTTTCATTGCGACCATTGTAAAGAATGTGAAACATGTGGGCAAAAATTCAATTCAGAAATGCTTAAAATCAAAGGAGTAAAAATGTATGAGTTAGACGAAAAAGCTATGCCATTAACCGTATATTTCAACTCAAAGAAAACAAACCTACAAACGATTAGAGAAGCAATTTCTAAATTAGGATATGATGCTGATGATGTTAAAGCTGATCCAAAAGCTTATGAAAGTTTAGACGGTTGTTGTAAAGCATAAATCAAATGGGAAGTAATAAATCACATTGGGAAAACGTATTTGCGACTAAAAACCCAAACGAAGTAAGTTGGACACAAAAACATCCTAAAACTTCAATGGATTATTTAGAAAGTTTAAACCTATCTAAAACCGCAAATATTATTGATATTGGTGGCGGTGATAGTAATTTAGTTGATGCTTTATTAGAAAAAGGATATGTGAATGTTTGGGTATTGGATATATCCGAATTTGCTTTAGAAAGAGCAAAAAAACGTCTAGGCGATAAAGCCAATTTTGTGCATTGGATAGTTTCTGATATAACAGAATTCAAATCCGAAGTAGCTTTTGATTTTTGGCACGACAGAGCCGTTTTTCATTTCTTAACAGAGCAAGAAAGCATCGATAAATATTTAGCAATAATCAATAATGCTATAACAGACAACGGAAATTTTCTTTTAGGAACTTTTTCAGAAAATGGCCCATTAAAGTGTAGCGGATTAGAGATAAAACAGTATTCTGAAAGCACAATGAAACAAACTTTTAGTGAAAATTTTGAAGCAGTAAAATGTTTTACAGAAAACCACAAGACACCATTTGATACAGTTCAGAATTTTCAATTTTGTGGATTTAAGAAAAAAAGCAAATGAAACACCAACATAAATACGATGCAAACGGAAAACAACTTTGTTGCACTTTAGAAGAAAAAATAAATCATAAAACTGATAAACAAACAGGTTGTTGTGCTACTCACGAAGAACCAAAACATACAGATGATAACGGACATGAACATTCTAGTAGTAACCAAACTACCTTTCAAATGTTCTTACCTGCAATCATTAGTTTTGTTTTGTTATTAGTTGCTATTGGTTTAGATAACTATTTCACACAATCTTGGTTTACGGGTTGGTTACGAATTGGTTGGTATGTTCTAGCGTATATTCCAGTTGGTTTTCCAGTACTCAAAGAAGCGTTTGAAAGTATTCGCAAAGGCGAAATATTTTCAGAGTTTCTATTAATGTCTATCGCAACCATCGGAGCATTTGCCATAGCCGAATTTCCAGAAGGAGTTGCAGTAATGTTATTTTACGCCATTGGCGAAATATTCCAAACCTTGGCGGTTCAACGTGCCAAAGCAAACATAAAATCCTTACTCGATCAACGACCAGACGAAGTTACAATTATCGAAAACAATGTAGCCAAAACAATCAAAGCAGCGACAGCTAAAATTGGAGATATTATCCAACTCAAAGCAGGTGAAAAATTAGGATTAGATGGCGAATTACTTTCCGATATAGCTTCATTTAATACAGCAGCTCTAACAGGTGAAAGCAAACCCGATACCAAAGCAAAAGGAGAAACCGTTTTAGCAGGAATGATAAACTTAAATTCGGTTTGTCAAGTAAAAGTGACAACCGTTTATACCGATAGTAAACTGTCAAAAATACTTGAAATGGTGCAAGATGCCACAGCAAAAAAAGCACCAACCGAATTATTCATCCGCAAATTTGCCAAGATTTACACACCAATTGTAGTGCTTTTAGCTATTTTAATTTGTGTTGTTCCAATGCTTTTTGTAGATAATTATATTTTTAGAGATTGGCTGTATCGTGCCTTGGTTTTCTTGGTTATTTCGTGTCCTTGTGCCTTGGTTATTAGTATTCCGTTAGGATATTTTGGTGGAATCGGAGCCGCTTCTAAAAACGGAATTCTATTCAAAGGAAGTAATTTTCTTGATGTAATGGCTTCTATTCAAAATGTAGTAATGGACAAAACAGGCACAATGACCGAAGGTGTTTTCAAAGTACAAGAAGTTGTTTTTAATTCCGATTTTAATCAAACCGAGGTGCTGCAATTGGTCAATGCCTTAGAAAGTCAAAGTACACATCCAGTGGCAACAGCCATTCATCAATTTGTTGGAAATATTGACAGTACTATTCAACTTAAAGATGTAGAAGAAATTTCAGGACACGGACTTAAAGCCATAGTAAACGGAAAAGAATTGTTAGTGGGTAATTTCAAACTAATGGACAAATTTTCTATTGCCTATGATATTGATCCAACGAGTATCGTTTATACCTTAATTGCAGTAGCTTACGATAAAAAATTTGTGGGTTATCTAACTATTGCTGATAGTATCAAAGAAGATGCACAAATCACCATCAATAAATTAAAAGCTTTAGGTATAAAAACCACAATGTTAAGTGGCGATAAAAATACTGTAGTTCAATTTGTAGCTCAAAAACTAGGAATTACAAACGCTTTTGGTGATTTACTTCCTGAAGACAAGGTAAATAAAGTAAAAGAAATCATTGCTAAAAACGAAACGGTCGCATTTGTTGGCGATGGTGTAAACGATGCACCAGTAGTAGCATTAAGCAACGTAGGAATTGCAATGGGTGGTTTAGGAAGCGATGCCACAATAGAAACTGCTGATGTTGTTATTCAAGACGATATGCCTTCAAAAATTCCAATGGCTATTAACATTGGTAAACAAACTAAAAAGATTGTTTGGCAAAATATTATTTTAGCATTTGCTGTAAAAGCAATAGTTTTAGTTCTCGGAGCAGGTGGTTTAGCCACAATGTGGGAAGCCGTTTTTGCCGATGTAGGCGTAGCGTTGTTGGCTATTTTAAATGCAGTTAGAATTCAGAGAATGAAGTTTTAAAATTAATTATATATTGCTTAAAAGATGTTTACTATTTTTAGTAAGCATCTTTTTTTTGCAATTCATTAGCTTATTCACCTGCACAAAAATTGCTCCTAGTCCAAGTATTCCTAGCATCAATTATTTGTTTGCTTCATTTCACTAATTTCATTTCTTAATAACAAGAACGTCTTTTTCGTTTATTGGTAAATTGAAGTTTTAAGTTTCCAGTTGGCACTCCTTCCCAACGCTCCAAAAAAAAATTACTGTCATGGTTATTGGTGCAATAACACGTACGCTTCGCAACTCATGCCAGTAATTTTTTTCTCCAAAGCTTTTTTACATAATGTGGCATTATAGCGCATAAAAGAAACTCTTATTCCCAATGAAATTAAAAGATGCGCTATAATAACATTATGTAAAAAAGCCGCTCACCCCACGCGCAAGGCGGTGGCTCTAGGGCAACTTTTCAATTGCTCCCATCGCATCACCAAGCAATCAAAAAACCACCCTTCGCCACCGCCATAGACAACAATTGTATTTCAGTTGACACTAAACTAACTAAACGATTCATCAGAAAGTACAGCGCAGCGGTCTTATCTTCTTTGTGTTTAAAGGGGTAAGTCTTTGCATTGCTTTTTTGCACAGCTTAACTAGTTCAATTCAAAACCAACTGAACACTGACCACCGACCACTGACCACTAAAAGAGCTGTCCATAAAACCAAACACCCAGCAAGCGTGTGGTTTCTCATTGCCCAGACAAAAAACAGTAATTACTTTTATGCTGATCAATACTTTTAAGAAATTTATACTTTAAATGCAATTCATTCCTTAAGCTAAAAGCTGACTGCTGACCGCTCAAAAAGCATCGTTCAGCATAAAAGCAATCACCAACCCATCATAAGGCACTAAAAAACCACACCCTTGCCCGTGCTACTGCCTCGCCACACTAGGTAAGTTCAGTTAACACTGATCTTGTCGAAGTGCATTGCTTTTTGGCGATGCTCAAGTATTCATAAGAAAAACAACTGTAGACTGAGACTGCGAATGTTAACTGAACAAAAAGCATCCCCAAAAACCAAAGAAAGGAAAGCGTGTAAAATAGTATGGCGGCATAAACCCTCAACTTGGATTGAAAAAACAGGATAGCCACCAAACTATTTTACACCCTTTCCAAGACGATTATCTTTTGATAGAAAAACTACGGAATAAAAGCAGAAAACTATTGAATCAAAAAAAAATAAAAAAAAGAGAGCAAAGGTAAGTTACAGGTATTCAAATAAGCAAGTTCAAGCCCTGCGGGTTTTATAAAAAATCTCCATCCACCTGTGGGGATAGTATTTTTTATAAAAAACTGGCTTATTTGAAACCTTCCACTAGACGAATGGCTTTCTTTTTTTTCTTTTTTTCTTTTGAAAAAATTTATGTGTGCGCGGAGCGGAGCGAGGCGCTGGGTTTTCATCAGAAACTAATCTGGAAAAGAAGATTTTGTAATCTTTAAAATCCGATGCCATGACAAATTTCATTATCAAAACCCACAAAAAAGACACTCTTTACGCCAAATCACACATTTTCATTCTCAACAAAGGCATGAATAGCGGAAAGCCTTTAAAAGAAGCCTGTGCCAATTGTTTTGTGCTAATCTTCGAAAACCAAGAAGATGCAGAAAATTTCTACTTCATTGCTTACAGTATGTGGCAAGCCAAATTTTGGCATGTTCACCTGTGCGGTTCCGTAATTCCATTTTTACGCTTACATGATTTTAGAAAAGAATTTTTCCTAAAATCAAAACAACTCATGGAAGAACACGAAACGCACCTAAAAAATGTGGAAGCTCTAAAACTCCTAGAACAAAAAGAGCAGCAATTTCAACAGAATATTAGCCTTATAAACGACTTACGCCGAGTGATACTACATCGATATTGTTCCAGATGATTTAATCCCTAAAATCAAATAATATGACGTTATTTAGCCTTTATCAAACTGAAATCTGGAAATCGAAAACCTCACGAATCTATTTCGGAGTTTTCGATTCACGCGAAAAAGCTAAAGATTGTGCAAAGTATTATGGACTTTACGCGAAGAATGCAAAAGTGATAATTGAAGAGGTTGCACTCAACCAATTTCAAGAATGCTAATCTTTTAGTATGTTTGTATTGTAAAACAAACTTTCTTAAAGGTATGAAACTGGAACCAATGCGACCAATTAGGATTTATCCTAACGAAGAATTTAAAGAAATCACTCTCGAACACCAATTACAACTTCGCTACGCCATATCAAACAAAGGTCGACTAATTAGCTTTATTGATGATATGAAATTTGGTAGAGAACTAAAAGGATGCACTGTTGACGGCTACCGCATTTTAAAGTACAAATTGCACAACAACGGGAAGATAAAAAACAAACATGTTTTTTTATATAAATTCGTAGCACAGCTTTTTGTCCCTAAAACCTCAGATGATCAAATTCACGTCATACACTTAGACCGAAAAAGAGACAATGACGATTATAGAAACCTACGTTGGGTAACTAAAGAAGAAAAACAAGAATTCGTTAAAAAAAGCCCATTTGTAATTCAAGCTCAGAAAAACCTAATCGAACATAATATTAAATCCGATGGGAAAAAGCTCACTGTGACCAAAGTAATGTTTATAAAAAAGCTACTTGCCAAACCAGAACAACGAACCCGACTTAAAATGATTGCCAAACAATTCGGTGTAAGTGAGGTTCAAATCCGAAAAATCAAAAGCGGTGAAAATTGGGGACATGTTAAAATCTAAATAATCAAAAAAAGTTTTAAAGAAAAGCTATTGCATATCACAATTAAAAATGAAATATAGAGAACAACTTTTAGATTTAATTTTAGATGAAAACGATCAAGCAATGTTGGAGTGGATTCAAAAGCAACCATTAATTGAACAGCCTGATATTTTTCGAGAGCTTAAAGAACTCGTTGAAGAAATTGAGGCCGAAAGTGGTTATAAAATAGATGGCCTTGAAAATTTTGATGATCAGATTGATAATTATGAGGACAAAATTCTTGACGAAAAATTAGCCGAAGCAAATTATGTTATGGCATTAGCTAATCAAGAAAAATCTTCAAATGAAATGTTTGAAGCAGTTGAAGGTGTTCGGCAATATGTTATCGAGTGCATAACGACAAACGCCCCAAATGCAACCCAAATGAGAGAATTGTCTAAACAAATCATAAAGTTTGAAAAGGATGCTGGAATTTATAAGCCTGAAAATTGGATTTCTATTGAATAGTCGAAGTAATATCAGGCAAGAAGTTAGAGAACAGACAGAAATAAAATTATTTACTTTAAACAACAAGAAGTCTGATCTAACGACCAGACTTCCTTTATTTAACCCAAAAGCCACCACAACAAAAGGTTAAATTATTGTTTTCTTTTTTTAATCAAGCACTTGAGCACCATCGAAATGGTAAAACTTACCGTAGCTCCAACAGCTGCTAAAACAGCCGTTTTAAGCAAATCGGCTGATGGAATACTTGGAGCAATGCTCAACAAAGTACCACCCACTGTGCCCATTAAAGTGTGCTGATGCGTAGTCATGAGAAATCGGTTTTAGAAAGAGCAATACGCATATTTTTAATTTCCTTTCCTCCCACTTCGGTGTATGGTGTTTTAGCGTATATTCTCATGACTCCAGTTGATTTGCCTCCAACATCTTCGCCATTTTGAAAAACTACAACTACGTTGCCCGTAAGTATTGTACCGCAACCTCCTACATCTAGTGTAGCATTTTTAGTAGTACTCACCGTTTTTCCGCCACCTACATCAAGCATTAAATAAGAGGTTGGGTTTCTGACAGAAAAATTTTGGTTAATACCTTTACCGCCTACATCTTCATTTAACGAGGAGACTTGTAAAGTACCCGTAGAACTTCTACCACCTCCAACATCATTGGAAATTCCAACAACCAAATACAAATTTCCAGTCAGAATTGAATTTCTTCCTCCTACATCAGCTAAAGCATTTTTAGTAGTACTCACGGATTTTCCGCAACCAACATCATGTAATGTTGTAACCATTTGTGAACCACTTGAGCTTTTACCACCCACTTCTAGAATTAAGATTGCAGGTTGTTCATTACTCAAAGAAAATCGAATTTCTTGACCTCTTGAACCTCCAACATCTTCTTTAGCATAATTTGAAGTTGTATTTGTTTTCACAATCTCTCTGCCTTTTCCTCCAACATCCGTTGAGGTTGCAGATTTATCCGAACAGGCAACACCCAAAAAGGCGGCCATAATAAGCACCATAACAACGATACTTTTCACATTTACTAATTGTTGCACCACTGTGCCATTGAATCTTTTCATGATCTTTTTAAATTTTTAATAATTAATAAAAATTTCCCCTCCAGAATACTGAACTCATTTACATCACTCACTTTCATCGTGCTCAACTACTCCTTCAGGGAAAAAACTTCTTTCTTTGTGGATTATACTCCACCATCAATTTTCACCAAAGCCAATGCATTGTACGACCCATTTTTCAAGGAGTACTGCGCACCGTTAATCTCTTGGTAAAACTCAATTCCAAGCACCAAAAACAAAGGTTTAGTACTCGCCGATGTAACTGCATTGAGCAAGTTAATAGCAGCCGTTGGTGTTGCGTCATAAGGTAAAATAGCCGTTGTACTTTCAGCACTCACAAAAGTTCCTAGTTCAAAATCAATCTCAGCTCCCGCTGATACAATTCTGAAATGAGTAGTTCCTCCAGGTGCAGCAATCATGTTAATCGGTACAAACGAAGCCAAATCAACAGTCAACTCACCTGCTACACGGTCAATAGCACTAGTAAAAGGAGCATACAACGTAGTGCCCAATTTTCCACTAATGTTGAACTCAAAGTTTTGCAACAATTCCAATTCGCCATCCAACACATTACGCAAACCACGCTCACTCACTTGGTCCTCTTGGATTACCTTCACCATTTCGCGGGTCAATCGGCTTACCATTCTAAAATCAGACGCATTAATCAACAACGCTCTGAAAGCCGTGCGAAGCACTTTACCTGCGGCACCAGCTCTGCCAAACTCACTTCCATTCTCGCGAGTTCTCTGAAAGGCTGGGTCATTCATAATGCGGCTTTTATCCACACCGCCTTTTTCTCTAGCCAAATGCCCATCTCTCGATTTGTAAAAAGAAACACCTCCAATGGTTCCTTTCAACTTAATAATTCCGGTCTGTCTTGCCATTTCAATTCAGATTTTAATTCTACATTCAGAATGTTAGGTACATTCCCTCAAACCACATAAATCCTCCCGATGCATCTTGTAACGATTTACAATGCAAAGTTTACAGCAAGTCAACCAAATTGGTACACAAGGCCAATCATAACGATTAAAACAATCATTTTTAATCATTACAACCCTTGCTAATTAAATCAGAATAAATAACTTTGAATCAACGATTATTATCCTTGTACGAAAAGCATAAATGAAGTATAGCAACCCCAAGGATAAAGCATGGATAGTGTATGAAACCAGAACAAAAAAGAGTTTGCATATACCCAAAAGACGTTCAAAGAATTACTGGTAAAAGTTATAGTTCCTCCAGAATACTATTAGTACAGATTAGAAAGCACCTTCGCAAGCAAGAACACCAATTCATCACCATCGATGAGTTCTGCTTGTACACAGGCTTACAATCTGAACAAGTACTTCCTTTGATAGTTGGGTAAGATGGATGAGGTAAAAAACTACCTATCCAATACACTATGAAGTTTATATACATGTTCAACAAGTAGTTCAGAAATTGGTCTAATCACTTGTAAAATCAGTTAGTTTTGACTACATTTACACCATACGATTTGATGCTCTTTAAAGTCATTTGTTAGTGACCTATTTAATGACCTCAAAAACTATATTACAGTCAAACTATTGTTAATAAAGGCATTGAGTGATAGGTTCGAATCCCATCCTCTCTGCAAGTTTTTAATTTTTTATAAAAATAGTTAAACAGAATTTTAAAATCTAATCCTATTTACTAAATGCAGAATTTATGCGATTTTCAATTTCTTTAGCACTCATTATCGTCTGTTTTTTTGCAAATGCACAAAACAAAGAAATTGATTTTTCTGTACCTGATTCTTTGTATCGTGAAGACCAATTTTATTTGGGATTATCGTACACTAATATGCAAAATGCTCCTTCAGGATTTGATCAAATAAAAATATCACCCAATGTTGTGGCTGGTTTTCTTCGCGATTTTCCCATAAACAAAAACAGAACTTGGGCAATTGCACCAGGTTTGGGTTATAGAGTTAGCGTGATGAATCACAATATTGGAATTCCAGAAAACGGAAATAGTAACTCGTATGTTGTTTTGAATACTGAGTTTGAAAAAAACAAACACATTCTCCATTTTGTCGAACTTCCGTTAGAAATTCGTTGGCGTACTTCTACACCTGAAAGCCATAAGTTTTGGCGAATTTACACTGGAATGAAAGTGAGTTATTTGTTTTTTGATCAGTACAAATACCAAGCCTTTGATTTGAAAATTAAGCAAAACCAAAACTCTGATATCGAAAAACTGCATTACGGAGCCTACATTTCGGCTGGTTGGAATACATGGAACGTATATGCATACTACGGTTTTAATCCAATTTTTAAAACGGCATCGATTGATAGCAAAAAAGTAAAAATGAATGTTTTTAATGTTGGTTTGATGTTTTACATCTTATAACCAAAAATACCAAATGCCTATTTGAGGCACCATTCCAATTATATAACCTAAAATCAATTCGGTCATTGTGTGTGCTTTCATGTACAATCGCGATGAAGCAATGATTCCTGTAAAGAAAAACAAGGTTGCGATAGTGTAAATAATATTGATTTGGTTATGCATGCTCAATCCGATGACAAAAAAGGATAAAGCACTAATTCCAATCATGTGGATGCTCGACTTAACTTTGAAAAAAAGCAACACAAAAGCAATAAAAGTGGTAATCAATCCAGCAAAGAAAAAGAAAAATAATTCAGGAAAACGCTCAACAGTAATGCTTTGTGTAATTAAAACCGACGTCAAAGCCATTTGTAATAACAACGGAATTTTACGTTGATTAACATCCGAAAGCATTATAGAATCTACTTTTCCAAAGGTTTTTAACAAATAAAAAAAAGCCATTGGTAGAAAAATAGTGATGATTAGTATTTGAAAAAGCACTAAATAACTCTGCTCGATGGTAAAGTAGTTTTCGTTAAATAGCAAGTACAAAACCGTTCCCAAAAGCGGAATAAAAATAGGATGAAAGAGGTACGAAAAAAAAGGCAGAATCTTTTTCAAGGCTGTAGATTTGATTTCAAAGATAAAAAATCAAAGCAAAATTTGGGTAAAGTTTCCTAGGTTTGTCATTATACAAACCTAAATAAATAGTACAAGCCATGAATCAAGATTATTTGCCCGAAGAGGTTATTAGTAGTAAAATTTACTTTATTAGAGAACAAAAAGTAATGCTCGATAGTGATTTAGCCACTCTTTACGCTGTCGAAACCAAACAACTTAAGCGACAAGTTCGTAGAAATATCGAGCGATTTCCAGAAGATTTTATGTTTGAGCTTACCGAAGCGGAATACGAAATCTTGAGGTGCCAATTTGGCACCTCAAGTTGGGGAGGAACTAGACATCTTCCTATGGCATTTACAGAGCAAGGAATAGCAATGCTTTCTAGTGTTGTAAATAGCCCAACTGCAATCAGAGTGAACATTCAGATTATAAGGGTTTTTACAAAAATCAGACAACTACTAACAGATACTATGAGTTTGAAATTGGAAATAGAAGAAATTAAAAAGAAACTCTCCAACCAAAATCAAAATATTGAACTTGTTTTTAGTTACCTAGATGAATTAATGGATAAAAAAGAAAATACCGAACCGAGAAAAAGTATTGGTTTCAAGCAAAACAATAACGATTGATTTGCAACAGATTAAATCTTCTTACGCATACGAGCTACAGGAATATCCAACTGTTCGCGGTATTTGGCAATGGTTCTTCGGGCAATAGGATAGCCTTTTTCTTTTAAGATTTCGGCCAATTGATCGTCGGGAAGTGGTTTGCTCTTATCTTCGTCTTCGATGACGTTTTGCAATATTTTTTTAATTTCCAAAGTAGAAACATCTTCGCCTTGGTCGTTTTTCATCGCTTCCGAGAAGAACTCTTTGATGAGTTTGGTTCCGTAAGGCGTATCAACGTATTTACTGTTGGCCACACGCGAAACCGTAGAAATATCCAAACCAACCATATCGGCAATGTCTTTCAAAATCATGGGTTTCATGCTGGTTTCTTCACCGTCCAAAAAGTATTCTTGTTGAAAATGCATAATGGCATTCATCGTCACAAAAAGTGTTTCTTGACGTTGACGAATCGCGTCAATAAACCATTTGGCCGAATCTAATTTTTGTTTGATGAATTGCACTGCGTCTTTTTGTGAACCCGATTTGTCGCGCGAATCTTTGTATGTCCGCAACATGTCTTGGTAATCTTTAGAAACGTGCAATGTTGGTGCGTTTCTTCCGTTCAAAGTCAATTCCAATTCGCCATCCACAATTCGTATGGCAAAATCGGGAACAATATTTTCAGTAACGCGACTATTTCCGGCAAATGAACCACCAGGTTTTGGATTCAGTTTTTCAATTTCGTGGATGGTTTTCTTCAACTGATCTTGTGAAATGCCGTATTTCTGAAGTAATTTATCGTAGTGTTTTTTGGTAAACGCGTCAAATTGATTTTCGATGATATCAATGGCCAAATCAATCGATTCTGTTGGAGTTTTGTGTTTGAGTTGCAACAACAAACATTCTTGCAAATCGCGTGCTCCAACGCCAGAAGGTTCGAGTTCGTGCACCACATGCAAAATTTTCTCCACCGTTTTTTCATCAGTGTAAATACCTTGCGTAAAGGCCATATCATCAACGATATCTTGAATCGAACGACGCAAATAACCATCATCGTCAATACTTCCGACCAAAAACTCAGCAATATCGCGTTGTTCATCGGTCAAAATAAATGTATTCAACTGGTTGATTAAATCTTGATGAAAACTCGTTTGCGCGGCATAAGGCGTTTCGCGTTCTTCATCATCGTCAGAATAATTGTTGGATTGTAATTTGTAATCGGGCGTTTCGTCGTCGCTTAAATATTCGTCGATGTTGATGTCTTCGGCGTCAATGTTTTCGTTTCCATCATAATCATCGTACTCATCATTGTTGTCAAATTCATCTTTTTCATACAGTTCTTCCTCTTCTTGTCCACCTTCCAACGCTGGATTTTCAACTAATTCTTCTTTCAAACGTTGTTCAAAAGCTTGCGTAGGCAATTGAATCAACTTCATCAACTGAATTTGTTGAGGAGATAATTTTTGTGAGAGTTTGAATTGTAGGTTGTGTTTTAACATTATTTGTTGTGTGTTATAGGTTGTAAGTTGTAAGTTTTGGGATTATTGACCCTATAACTTACAACTTACAACTTTTTAGAATTCTGCATTTTGTGGCGTTCTCGGAAACGGGATTACGTCTCTAATGTTGGTCATTCCCGTTACGAAAAGTACCAAACGTTCAAATCCTAATCCGAAGCCCGAGTGAACAGCGCTTCCGAATCGGCGTGTATCCAAATACCACCATAATTCTTCTTCGTCGATGCCCAAGACTTTCATTTTTTCAACTAACACATCGTAGCGTTCTTCTCTTTGCGAACCACCTACGATTTCACCAATACCTGGGAATAAAATATCCATCGCACGAACGGTTTTTCCGTCTTCGTTCAAACGCATGTAAAATGCTTTGATATTGGCCGGATAATCAAACAAAATCACCGGACATTTGAAGTGTTTTTCCACTAAATAACGTTCGTGTTCACTTTGTAAATCGGCGCCCCATTCATCGATGATGTAACTGAATTTTTTCTTTTTATTTGGAGTTGATTCTCTTAAAATATCAATCGCCTCCGTATACGAAACGCGTTTGAAATTGTTTTCCAAAACGAAATTCAATTTTTCTAACAACGTCATTTCGCTGCGTTCGGTTTGTGGTTTTGATTTTTCTTCGTCTAACAAACGAGTTTCTAAAAATTTCAAGTCTTCCGGACATTTGTCCATCGTATATTTAATCACAAATTGGATAAAATCTTCAGCCAAATCCATGTTGTCGTTCAAATCATTGAAGGCCACTTCAGGCTCAATCATCCAAAATTCGGCTAAGTGACGCGAAGTATTTGAGTTTTCGGCTCTAAATGTGGGTCCGAAGGTATACACTTGTCCTAACGCCATAGCATAAGTTTCGGCTTCCAATTGACCTGAAACCGTTAGGTTCGTGTGCTTTCCAAAAAAGTCTTCTTTGTAATTGATGTTTCCGTCTTCAGTACGTGGTGGATTGTCCAAAGGCAATGAAGTTACTTGGAACATTTCGCCAGCGCCTTCTGCATCAGCACCAGTAATTACTGGCGTATTCACATACACAAATCCTCTTTCTTGAAAATACGTATGAACCGCATGAGCCAAAACAGAGCGAACACGCATAATCGCTCCAAACGCATTGGTGCGCACGCGTAAATGCGCATTTTCACGTAAAAATTCTAACGAGTGTTTTTTAGGTTGCATTGGGAATTTCTCTGCATCAGAATCACCTAAGATTTCCAATTTTGAAGCTTGTACTTCGTATTTTTGTCCAGCGCCTTGGCTTTCTACCAAAGCACCAGTTACCGAAATGGCAGCTCCAGTTGTAATGCGTTTTAGTGTTTCTTCAGGTGTGTTTTCAAAATCAACCACACACTGGATATTATTGATGGTCGAACCGTCGTTCAACGCGATAAATTGATTGTTTCTAAAAGTTCTAACCCAGCCTTTTACATTCACTTCTGCAATCGTCGTGGTGCTGTTTAATAAGTCTTTTACTTTTGTATGTTTCATTATAAATATAATTTTTAATATTAGATATGAATCTAATTGCAAATATAAATTTTTCTACTGATTTAGCCCAGATAGCAGTGGCATCCTTTTTCTTTTTGCTGTCAAAAAGGAAAAGATAGAACGGATAGCTGGATTAGCTTCAAAAAAAATTAATTATTTTTCTTTTCTAATTCGTCCAATTCTTCGTCAGTGTGTTCCAAAATATCAATAATTGGTTCGATGAATTCTTGTTCGTTCGCCAAGGCTTTGTTCAAGGTTAATACTAACGACGGAAGCAATACCAAATTTGATAACATTCCAAAAAACAGCGTCAAAGCGACCAATCCACCCAACGCAATTGTGCCACCGAAACTTGACAACATGAATACTGAAAACCCAAAAAACAATACGATTGAGGTGTAAAACATGCTGATTCCGGCATCATCAAAGGTAGCGAAAACCGATTTTTTAATTTTCCATTCGTTGCGCGAAAGCTCCAAACGGTATTGCGCTAAAAATCGTAACGTGTCATCCACCGACATTCCGAAAGCAATACCAAAGACCAATATAGTTGAAGGTTTTAATGGAATTCCCAAAAAGCCCATCAATCCAGCCGTCATTAACAACGGAAGTAAATTTGGAATGATAGAAACCAAGACCATTTTGAACGAACGGAACATAATGGCAACTAAACCAGCCGTGATTAAAAAGGCAAAAAGTAATGATGAAAGCAAGTTGTCCAACAAGTATTTGGTTCCTTTTTGAAATACTGAAGCTTTTCCTGTAATGATTACTTCATAGCGAGGCGATGGGAATATTTTGTTGATTTTGTTGCGAAGTTGTTCTTCAATGGCTTTCATTTTTTCACCATTTTCGTCTTTGATGAAAGTTGTGATTCGAGCGATGCTTCCGTCACTAGTGATGTAACTTTTTAACTGATTTTCTTTCGTGTTTTTTAGCGAATTTTTGATGTAAGGCAACAATGCAAATTCTTCATTTGAAGAAGGTAATGCATAAAAATCGGGATTGCCATTATAGTATGCTTGGTTGAAACTTTTGGCAATGGAAACGATTGAAATGGGTTTGGAAAGTTCTGGAATATCCGTAATGGTTTCTTCTAAATCTTCCATTCGGCGCAAATTAGTCAACTTCATGGCGCCGTTTTTCTTTTTGGTGTCAATCATGATTTCCAACGGCATAACTCCATCAAATTCCTTTTCAAAAAAGCGGATGTCTTCAAAAAAGTTGGTCTTTTTAGGCATGTCTTCAATCAAACTTCCCGAAATTTTCATTTCATAAATTCCGATAATTCCGAAAATCAATAAAATAACTGCCGTGATGTAAACACCAACGCGATTGTATTTTACCGTGCGAACAATCCAATTCATAAACGACGTTAAATATTCGCGTTCCAAATGGCCTAAGTGACGTGGAATTGGTGGCGGAATGTAACTGAAAAAAGTTGGAATAATGAGCAAACACAGCAAATAAATCAAGACAATATTAATGGAAGTTACTACGCCAAATTCAACTAACAACGTATTGTTGGTAGCGATAAAAGTGGCAAAACCAAAAGCCGTTGTCACATTGGTCATCAATGTTGCTGTTCCGGTTTTGGTAATTACACGTTGTAATGATTTGGCTTTATTAGCGTGTTTTTGGTATTCTTGATGGTATTTATTGATAAAAAAGATGCAATTCGGAATTCCAATTACAATGACCAAAGTAGGAACCAAAGCGGTAAGTACAGTAATTTCGTAACCCAACATAGCTAAAGTTCCGAACGACCACATTACGCCAATAATTACGATGACTAATGAGATTAATGTAGCACGAAACGACCGGAAGAAAAAGAAGAAAATTAACGACGTCACTAGTAACGCAGCGCCAATAAACAAACCAATTTCGTCGATGATGGTTTTGGCGTTAAGCGTTCGAATGTATGGCATTCCCGATGTATGCAAGTCAATACCAGTTTCGTTTTCGAACTTTTCAATCTCAGGAATTAAATCGTTTAACACATATTCTTTTCGGGCAATAGTGTTGACTATTTTTTTGTCCAAATAAATGGCCGAACGAACAGCGCCTGATTTTTTGTTGAATAGTAAACCTTCGTAAAACGGCAATTTGGCAAACAAATCAGCCTTGATGGTTTTCAGATAGTTTTCGTCATTGACTTTACTTTTGTTGACAAACGGTTTTAATTCAAATGTTTGTAACGAATCGTTTTTGGAAAGCGATTGTAAATTATCGACCGAAATGACAAGCGAAACTTCTTTGTGTGATTTGATAGTATTCATCAACTGGCTCCACGCTTGGTAAACTTTGGGTGTAAAAAGTTTTGGATCTTTGGTAGCGATAACAATCAAATTTCCTTCTTCACCAAAGTTTTTTAGGAATTTATTGTAGTCAACATTTACTTTGTCGTCGGCAGGAATTAGGTTGGCTTCGGTATGTGTGAACTTAATATTTTTCCACTGAAATACCATGAAAATCGTTATCAAAACGATTCCACTCAAAATTACAATTCTGTTTCTGAGAATAATTCTGGCAATCAATTCCCAAAAACCAATACCTAACATCTTTTTCATACAGACTTAAAACGGAGTGCAAAGGTAATCAAAACCTCTCAAAATCAAAGACTGCGAGTGTAAAAGTTTTTCTAAAAAAAGCATTGAAGATTTTATATTATTTTTACATCAATTTGTGTCAAACATGCAGAACTTTTCTCATATTTGTACAGCCTTAAAATAGAGTATGAAGAATCTAAAGAATGCTATTTTCTATATTGGAGTCACTGGTGGTTTCACCGCTTTAATGTATTGGATTGTTTCGAAAGGAAAAGCATTGGAAATAGGGCGAAACGTGATTTCACCAACGTCAAAAGATACTTTATTTAATCAGTTTTTGGTATCACTTTACCACAATTTACAACATCCTTTAGCCATATTGTTGCTGCAAATTATTACGATAATTATTGTCGCACGTTTTTTTGGTTGGGTTTTCCGAAAAATTGGTCAGCCAACTGTAATTGGTGAAATTGTGGCAGGAATTTTCCTCGGCCCATCACTTGTTGGATTGTATTTTCCCGAATATTCAGCCTTATTGTTTCCAGTAGAATCGTTAGGGAATTTACAGTTTTTAAGTCAAATTGGTTTAATTCTTTTTATGTATGTAATCGGAATGGAATTGGATTTGAAAGTACTCAAAAACAAAGCCAACGAAGCCGTAGTGATTAGTCATGCAAGTATTGTAATTCCGTTTGCATTGGGAATTGGCTTATCGTATTTCGTATACCACAAATTTGCTCCCGAAGGCGTTGAGTTTTTATCATTCAGTTTGTTTATGGGAATAGCGATGAGTATTACGGCATTTCCAGTTTTGGCTCGAATTGTACAAGAGCGTGGTATTCATAAAACCAAACTCGGAACCATTGTAATTACGTGCGCAGCCGCAGATGATATCACCGCTTGGTGTTTGCTGGCCGCGGTAATTGCTATTGTAAAAGCAGGAACTTTCGCGAGTGCTTTGTACATCATTTTACTTGCTGCGTTGTATGTAGTAGTAATGTTGTTTTTGGTAAAACCATTCTTAAAAAAAATTGGCGATTTGTATTCCAACCGTGACAGTTTGAGCAAGCCAGTTGTTGCAATTTTTTTATTGACACTTATCATTTCTTCATATTTAACCGAAATCATTGGTATTCACGCGTTATTTGGTGCTTTCATGACGGGAGCGATTATGCCAGATAATACCAAATTCAGAAATATTTTTATCGAAAAAGTAGAAGATGTTTCGGTGATTTTGTTGTTGCCTTTGTTCTTCGTTTTTACAGGTTTGCGAACCGAAATAGGGTTGATCAACGACAGTTATTTGTGGCAAGTTACAGGTTTGATTGTTTTGGTAGCCGTAGTCGGTAAATTCTTCGGAAGTGCTTTGGCTGCTCGATTTGTGGGTCAGAATTGGCGCGATAGTTTAACCATTGGCGCTTTGATGAATACGCGCGGTTTGATGGAATTGGTAGTGTTGAATATTGGTTATGAATTGGGTGTTCTTTCGCCTCAAATATTTACCATGATGGTGATTATGGCTTTGGTAACAACGGTGATGACTGGACCAGCGCTCGATTTAATCAACATTATTTTCAAATCGAAAGACGTTTTGATTCCCAAAGACATTCTGAATAGTAAGTTCAAAATTTTAATTTCGTTTGGAAATCAGGAAAAAGGAAAGTCTTTGTTGCGATTGGCCAATAGCTTTGTCAAAAATCAAAAGGAAAATACCAATGTGACCGCTTTGCATTTGTCGTTGAGTGACGAAATGCATGCCTACAATTTGGAAGAATACGAGAAAGAAATTTTTGAACCCATAATCGAAGAATCGAAATATTTGCAACAAGAAATTGACACCATTTTTAAAGCCACTGTAGATATCGAAAATGACATTGTAGATATTGCTTCTCGAGGCGATTACGACTTGGTTTTGGTTGGTTTTGGGAAATCAATTTTTGAAGGTTCTTTGTTAGGAAAAGTACTCGGATTTACCACTCGAATCATCAACCCAGATCGATTATTGGATAAGTTTACGGGGAAAGAAGGATTGTTTCAAAATTCTCCTTTTGATGATCGTACGCGTCAAATTATCACCAGAAGTAAAAATCCACTCGGAATTTTAATTGATAAAGATTTGAATCAAGTCAACGATGTATTTGTGCCAATTTATAATTCGGATGATATTTTTCTGATTGAATATGCGCAGAAGTTAATCCACAATAACAACTCAAAAATTACCTTAATTGACGTTAATAATCAATTAAAAAGCAATTTTGTTCTCGAAAAATCAATGGATGGTTTAATCGAAAATTATCCTGAAAACGCGTTTGTTATTTCTGAAAAGGAAATGAATGCAGGATTTTTAATCAACCAAGATTTAATGATGATAAGTCTTGAAAGCTGGAAAAACTTAGTGGATACGCAAACCATTTGGTTGAGTAATGTTCCTTCAACATTGATTATAAAATCGTAGTTAAAACCCTAAATCCAAGTGGTACGAAATTTTTAATGAAAGATTGTCTTCAAATTTAGCTAAGGCATTCGGGCCGTATCGCATAAAGAAATTCGCGCCCAAACCTTTGAAAATTTTATTCATTTCAATTCCGCTTTCCACAAAACCTTTTTCCAGTGTTTTAAAAGCAAATTGTTGGTGTTGTTCAGGATGCTTCAAAGTACCAAAGGCAGTTCGCGTTACAATTGAAATTTCTGGATTTATTTTGTAAGCTAATTTCAAACGGTTGAAAGTATGACGTCCTTGCAACATCACATAATTATTCGAAAAGAATTCGTTGTAATACATGGTTTCAAAGCTGTTTTTTCCAGCAAATGTCAAACGCTTTAACAAGGTGTTTTTGTCCAAATTATTCGGCGCAATACTGTACAAATGCGTCAACGGAATATCGCCATTACTCAAACCAGTTTGAAAGATAAAAGCCGTTTTTTGACCTGATAAAAACGGAATTTCATGTTCAATTTTAAAATCGAATTTGGTAAAATCAAAATTACTATCTAACAAACCTGGAATGGATTTGGTGATTTGCAATGAAAATTTTGGGAAACGTTTTTCGATTTCCAACCGACCGATAGGTGTTTGCATATAACCGCTAAAAGGATTCCATTGAATGGCAAAAAGAGCTGTTGTAATTTTGTAATTGGTGTAAATTTCGTCGTTGGCAATGAAATTATAATCAAACAAAGGTTCGATTTCTGAACGTGTAATCGAAAAATAAGTGCTCGTTTTCGGAATGTATTTACTTTCTAAAAAAGCCGAAAAAGTCTTGTTTTCATAAAAAGTAGAAACGTTTATGGGTCGCGGATCGTAAATTCGGAAGCGACGGTTTTGAGTGGCAAATTGTATTTGACCAATTTCACTTAAATCATCAAAATAACTTAAACTTACCCAAGTATTGGTTGGCTTGTCAAGTTGGTATGAAGGCGTAATTCCGTATTTAAAGCCATTGTCTTTTAAACCGTAAGCTCCGTAAAAAGCCAATTTGTATTTTTCAGAAAGTTTAGTGTTAGTTACTGCACCAAATCCCAAACGGAAACCTTCGTAATTGTTGTATTTTGCAATGCTTCTTAAATCAATGTCAATGATTTTAAACGGAATATAACCATTGATAATTTTCTTTCCAAAGAGCAGTCTTTTTTCAATTTTTTCGGCTTCCGACAAGCTGTCTAAAGCAATGTAAGTGTAGAGTTTTCTTTTGTCGAGCGAATCTTTACTAAATGTATTCCAGTATTTTTCATCAACTTGTAAGCTTTCCTTAGGAATATCAATTTTGATAAAAGGTTGATTGACAGTGGTTGATTGATTGATCTTGATGTCAAATGGTTTCGATTCGATAAGCAAATAGGCTTGATCAGACGCGTCGCTTTGTTCCCTGAGTTTTGAAGTGGAATTGAATTTAATGGTTCCGCCCAATATTTTTAAATCTTCGGTATTATTGCCTTTGATGACTTCAAATTTTCGTTTTTCAGGAAACCAAAGGTTGAACTCTTTCATGTAATTGAAAGTGTACGTTGCGTTAATATTGACGGTTCCGTAAATTTTATAAAATGCTTTTGCAACGCCATACGTTTCGGCATCAATATAAATTAAACCACGTAAACTGCTAGATTTTAAGTTTTTAGGTTGAAAATAAACGCGATAGACATTCCGGTTTTGAATTTTCAATGTGTCCATCAATTTGTAGTTATAAAAACGGCGTCCTAATGTTGAAATCGGATTCATAACTGGAATTTCAATGATTTCAAACGGATTTTCATAAATCGAATACGAGACCAATTTCAAACCCAAATACTCATATACAGGTTGTTTGAAACCAGCCATTCGTGTAGCAATAATAGTTTCTTTTGTGCCTTTTTGATTGTGTTGAATTAGATTGACTTTTTCAGCTTGGTAGATGTGTTGTTTTTCAGTGAATTTTTTAAAACGATAATTCGATGAGTCGAGTTTGATTCGTTTGACACCAAAAATATTGCGTTTTACAATGGTGTCAATTTTACTGCTAATTTGTTCAGGATGTGCTGAAACTAATACTTTTTCGTAGTTTTTGTATTCGAACGATTCTAATGCTTTTTCAGGATTATTAACGTTCTTTTTTTCAATCATGGTTTTCACCAAATTATTAACGGTTTGCTCGGAGTGAATTTGAACTTCCTTTTGTGAATTGTCTGAAATCATTTTGACCATCATAAAAGTGGCATTTTCACTCACATAGTAATTGTTGTCAAAATAGCCTTTGTATTTAAAAACAATTGGTTTTTTTTCGTTGGTAATGGTGATGCTAAAACGACCTTCCCAGTCGGCGGTGAGTGTTTTTCCGTTGTGCGTTATTTTGGCAAATGCAATCGGAATAGTGTTGTCGTAATCAATAACTTGACCTTGTAACTTTTTTTGGGCAATAGCAAAATGTGTGATTAGAATAAGGCAAAAAGTCCAAAAATATTTCATACGTTTTTGATGATAGCTTCACAAAAATAACGATAAAAAAATCCAAACATTGTGGTGTTTGGATTAGTTATTATGAGTGTTATTAACACTATACTTTCATGATTTCTGCTTCTTTGATAACCAAATGTTCTTCAATTTTTTTGATAAAATTGTCGGTCAACTTTTGTACATCGTCTTCGGCTTTTTTACACAAATCTTCTGAGGCTCCGTCTTTTTCAAGTTTTTTAATTTCGGTATTGGCTTCTTTTCGGTGGTTTCGAATTCCAATTTTAGCATCTTCGGCTTCTTGCTTGGCTTGTTTTACCAAATCTCTACGACGCTCTTCGGTTAGTGGCGGAACGCTAATGATAATCACATCACCATTATTCATCGGATTGAATCCTAAGTTGGCTACCATAATTGCTTTTTCAATCGGTTGCAACATGCTCTTTTCATACGGTTGAATCGTAATGGTTCGGGCATCAGGCACATTGATATTGGCAATTTGTGACAAAGGTGTTTGTGAACCGTAATAGTCAACAAAAACGCTTCCTAACATTTGTGGAGACGCTTTTCCAGCACGAATATTTAAAAATGATTTTTCTAAATGCGCTACTGAAGCCGTCATTGCTTCTTTAGTTTCATCAATGATAAATTCTATTTCTTCCATGATTTTAAGTTTTTATTCCGCTGCGCACCATACAGTTCGGCTTCGCCTCGGGTCAGTCTCAGTCTCAGTTTACAGTCAGAAATTCTGTGACTGTATACTGCGACTGTTTACTATATATTTACAATTGTTCCTACGTTTTCGCCTTCGCAAATTTTGAGTAAATTACCTCTTTTGTTCATATCAAAAACAACGATTGGTAATTTGTTTTCTTGGCTTAATGTGAAAGCGGTTGTGTCCATTACGTTGAGTCCTTTTTTCAAAACATCTTCAAACGAAATGTAATCAAATTTTACAGCAGATTTGTCTTTTTCAGGATCGGCAGTGTAAACACCATCTACTCTTGTTCCTTTCAAAATCACATCAGCATTAACTTCTACGCCACGCAAAACCGCAGCTGTGTCAGTTGTGAAATAAGGGTTTCCAGTTCCGGCTCCAAAAATAACAATTCTTCCTTTTTCCAAATGACGAACGGCTCTTCTTTTAATATATGGTTCGGCAATAGCTTCAATTTTCAAAGCCGTTTGCAAACGCGTTAGCATTCCTTTGTCTTCCAAAGCACCTTGTAAAGCCATTCCGTTGATTACGGTGGCCAACATTCCCATATAATCGCCTTGTACGCGATCCATTCCGTTACTTGCTCCAGCTACTCCTCTAAAAATATTTCCACCTCCAATTACAATGGCAATCTCTACACCTTTATCATGAATTTGCTTGATTTCGTCGGCGTATTCAGCCAAAATTTTAGGGTCAATTCCGTATTGACGTTCGCCCATTAATGCCTCGCCACTCAATTTTAGAAGAATTCTTTTGTATTTCATTACTTATCTTTATTGTTTTTTATTGGTGTAATGCTGTCGCTCAAGTCATTTAAGCTGAATTTATGTCAGAATCTCTTAATAAGATTCATTTTTGTGATGCAAATATAAACATTTCCTTTTTTTATTTAAAGGATAAAAATCGCCGTTTGTAACATTTCTTACATTAAAAAATAATTTTGGGTTGTACTTTTGGGAAAACAAATTAAACTAATGAATGCAATAATTAAAGAGAGTTTACAAAACAGTTATTCGTACGAAGAATATAGAAATCACGTTACAGCTTTAGTAAAAGAAGGTAAAACCACAGGTCACGATCAATCGGAAGCGATGATTCATTATTCCGAATTGAACGAAGCAAGATTGCATCGATTGGACAAAACCATGCAAGTAACGGATGAAGTACAATCGTTCCTTGAAAAAATAAATCGCAAATATATTTGGCTAGTTATTGCCGAAGGTTGGTGCGGTGACGCGGCTCAAATACTTCCAATTATTAATAAAATGGCGCAAGTTTCTGATGCAATTGATTTGCGAATTGTACTACGCGACGACAACGAAGATTTAATGAATATGTTTTTGACAAATGGAACCAAGTCGATTCCAAAACTCATTATCATTGATCAAGAAACGGAAGAAGTAATAGATCATTTCGGTCCACGACCACAAGGCGCCAAACAACTTATTTTAGATTACAAAACCACACACAGAATTGTGGATGAAACGGCAAAAATTGAATTGCAAAAATGGTATTTGACTGACAAAGGAGTTTCAACGCAAAATGAAATTATAGCGTTGTTGCGTTAATTTGCTGTTCGAAATCATTAGGAGAAACGGCTTTTTTTACATCAAAATCACCAATTTTTGTTCGGCGCAATGCGGTTAAATGTGCGCCCGATTGCAAAGCAATGCCAAAATCATAGGCTAACGAACGAATATAAGTTCCTTTGCTACATTGTACTCGGAAGTCAATTTCGGGCAAAGCAATTCGAGTAATTTCAAATTCGTAAATTGTCGTTTTTCGAGTTGCTATTTCTACTTCTGAACCTTCTCGAGCGTGTTCGTATAAGCGTTTTCCGTCTTTTTTGATGGCCGAAAAAACAGGTGGTTTTTGGTCGATTTCACCTAAAAACTGTTCAGTTGTTTTCAGAATTAAAGCATCAGAAATGTGTTCGATTGGAAAAGTGGCGTCAATTTCGGTTTCTAAATCATACGAAGGTGTTGTGGCACCAACTAAAATAGTTCCAGTATATTCTTTGGTTTGCGACTGAATTTCAGTGATTTTTTTGGTGAATTTTCCAGTACAAATAATCAACAATCCCGACGCTAATGGATCTAAAGTTCCGGCGTGACCAATTTTAAATTTCTTGGGAAGATCGAACTTTCGTTTGAGTAAATATTTCAACTTATTGACTGCCTGAAACGAGCTCCAAGTTAACGGTTTGTCAATGAGTAGAATTTGACCTTCCAGAAAATCGTCGGCAGTTTTCAATGGTTATTTGTTTAAAGAAAAGTAAGCTAAAAGTAGTACTCCAGCAATAATTCGGTAGTAACCCCAAGGTTTGAAACCGTATTTTTTGATGATGCCAATAAAAAATTTAATTGCTATAATCGCAACAACAAAAGCAACTACATTTCCAATCAGAAAAAGTTTCAAATTGTCGCTGGATTGCGTTAACAATTCGTATCCTTTTAATTGCGAAGTTTCGTAGGTTTTTAAAAATAACGAATAAGTTGTAACCGCAAACATAGTAGGAACTGCAAGAAAAAACGAAAATTCGGCTGCAGTTTCACGGGTCAATCCTTGTTGCATTCCACCAATAATAGAAGCCGCCGAGCGACTCGTTCCAGGCATCATAGCCAAACATTGCCAAACACCAATTGATACTGCTTTTTTGAGGGTAATATCTTCTTCTCTAGCAATGGTTGGATTGTTGAATCTACTGTCAATAAACAACAAAATAATTCCGCCTAAAATAAGCACAACTGCAATAGGAATAGGATTTCCGAGTACTGCGTCGATTTTATCATCAAATAATTTTCCTAAAATTAAAGCCGGAATAACCGCAAAAGCTAATTTGATGTAAAAGTTGATTTTTTTAAAGTCGAAAAACTTCTTCCAATACAAAACCACAACAGCCAAAATGGCTCCAAATTGAATGGCAACTTGAAACAATTTGACAAAATCGTCTTCTTGAATTCCGAAAAACGAACTGGTAAAAATCATGTGTGCCGTTGAAGATACAGGCAAATATTCGGTCAATCCTTCAACGATAGCAATAAGAATGGCTTGTAGTAAATCCATTGGTTTGATGAGTTAGATTTTTAGAAAGACAGATTTTTAGAAAGACAGATTAGAGTCTAAAAATCTAAGCAAGTCTATTTTGATTTTTTAAATATCGAATAAATCACTACACCAAAACCAGCCAAAACTACGGTTGGAGCCAAACCAATTCGTCTGAAACTAAACAATTCATTTTCTTTAAACACATTTGGATCTTCGCTTCCGCCACCACTCATTAGAATGAATCCTAAAGCAATTACAGCCAATCCAATCAAGAGAAATTTGTAGTTTATTGCTTCAAATAAAAATCCGTTTTTGTTTTCGTTGTCTTTCATGTGAAATAGAGTTTATTTTTTAAAAAATACCTTTTCTAATTTATTGGTTTTGTAGGCTTCAACATATTTTTGAGTCTCCGCTGGTAATGTAATTTTATTGTCAATGCAATATTTTAAAACCATTTTAGCGGCTTCTAATTGAACTTCTTTGATTTCTTTTTTGTTCTTTTCAGAAGTACATTTCAAAAAGCGATTTTGGTTTATTTTCTGATTCAGAATGTAATTGGAAAAACTAACTTCACTAATAAATACTAAGTTAGGATCATTTTTTAAAGATTCATGAAACTTAGAATTAAACGGAATTTTATACCAAACCTCTCTGCTTTTCCAATAATTCACGATTCGCTCGGCTGCTTTGTACTCTTTGGAACCAATTAAATGATGGTTTTGTAAAATAAAATTAGAGGCTAAATACAATGCACCTTCAAATTCTGCATCAAATGCGGGTTCCTTTGCTTTAATGATGTTTTTGTGAAGATTTATCATGTCTTGCCCAACAGAAACTATTGGAAAAACCAATAAGAACAATAAGAACAAGTGTTTTTTCATGTTACTATTAATATAAATCGTCTGTTCGTAAATTCAAAAATCGTTGTGTTGCAAAGTAAGTGCTAACCCAAGTAATTACAACGCCCAACACCAATACACCCAACAAAACCGCAATAGTTAGTTCAATATCTCTAAAAATATCTAAGGCAGGAAAATTGATGTGGATGTAAAAAAGTACGCCCAAAAGAACCAGTACAGCTAATACAGAACCAATTACACCCAAAATCACACTTCTTTTAACAAAAGGTTTTCTTATAAACGCTTTAGTCGCACCAACCATTTGCATGGTTTTGATGATAAAACGATTGGCATAAATTGCTAATCGAAGTGAACTATTAATGAGTAAAAAAGAAATGATGGCAAAAACACCACTAATTACCAATATCCAAAAACTTACTTTTCTAATATTGTCGTTAACTAAAGTAATTAATTGCTTGTCGTAAACCACATCGGCAACCATTGGGTTAGCGCGAATTTGATTTTCTGCTTTAGAAAAACCTGGATTGGTTACATAATCGGCTTTCAAATGAATGTCGAACGAATTGTATAACGGATTAGCTCCTAAGTATTCCACAAAGTTTTCGCCCAAGGTTTTTTCGTGTTCTTTGGCAGCTTGCTCTTTAGAAACGTATTTGAAATCTTTAGCAAATGGCGATGCTTTCAATTCGGCGTCAAAAGCCTTGAAAACACTATCGTTAGCTTCATTTTTAAAGAAAACAGTCATCACAATATCTTCTTTGAAATTGTCGGATAAACGTTTGGAATTAATTACAAAAAGACCAAGTAATCCCAATAAAAAAAGTACTAAAAATACACTTAATACTACCGATACATACGATGTAATTACTCTTCTCTTCTGAAATTTCTCAAATGATGATGCCATAAATTGTATTTTAAGCCGTAAAATTAATAAAGAATTTGTTTATTCATAGTTTATAACGTTTAAAGTTTTGACTTTAGTACAATAAACGTAAATTTGCAGGCGATTATCGTAGACATTAACTTTCGATTAACTTTGGCAGGAAAAACAGAAAATTTTATCAAAGTAAATTCTTACAGTTTTGTGTTTTTAAAACGATATTAAAGAAGAATTTTTCATCTATCAAAATAAAAATCAGTCACTCAGAAACCAAAAGTATGAAGTACTTTCACGAAAAAATCGAAGCCAAATGGCAACAATATTGGGCCGAAAACCAAACTTTCGCCGCATCCAACAATTCAGATAAGCCAAAATATTACGTTTTGGACATGTTTCCGTATCCTTCGGGCGCCGGATTACACGTTGGACATCCGCTAGGTTACATTGCTTCAGATATTGTAGCACGTTACAAACGTCACAAAGGATTCAATGTATTGCATCCACAAGGTTATGATTCTTTTGGTTTACCAGCCGAACAATACGCCATTCAAACCGGGCAACATCCCGAAAAAACGACTCGTGAAAACATTGCTCGCTACCGTGAACAATTGGATAAAATTGGTTTTTCGTTTGATTGGAGTAGAGAAGTACGCACGTCAAATCCCGATTACTACAAGCATACACAGTGGATTTTTATTCAATTGTTCAACTCGTGGTACAATAATGATACTGATAAAGCTGAAGACATTGCAACGTTGGTTTCTATTTTTGAAAACGAAGGAAATGCGAATGTAAATTCGGTTTGCGATGATAATGTCGCTCCGTTTTCAGCTGAACAATGGAATGCTTTTTCATCCGAAGAACAACAGAAAATACTGTTACAATACCGATTAACCTATTTGGCAGAAACCGAAGTAAATTGGTGTCCAGCTTTGGGAACCGTTTTGGCCAACGACGAAATTGTAAACGGAGTTTCCGAACGAGGTGGTCATCTAGTAATTCGTAAAAAAATGACCCAATGGTCGATGCGAATTTCTGCTTATGCCGAACGTTTGTTGCAAGGTCTAGAAACTATCGATTGGACCGAAAGTTTGAAAGAATCACAACGCAATTGGATCGGGAAATCGGTTGGTGCTCATGTAGAATTTAGAGTTCAGAATTCAGAATTCAGAATTCCTGTATTTACCACTAGACCTGACACGATTTTCGGAGTAACATTTATGACATTGGCTCCCGAACACGAGTTGGTTGCACAAATTACAACTCCAGAGCAAAAAGTGGCAGTTGAAGCGTATATTGAAGCGACAGCCAAACGTTCAGAAAGAGAACGAATGGCCGATATAAAAACCATTTCAGGAGTATTTACAGGAGCGTTTGCCGAACATCCGTTTACCAAAGAACCGATTCCAGTTTGGATTGGCGATTACGTGTTAGCAGGCTACGGAACTGGAGCAGTAATGGCCGTTCCTTGTGGTGACGAACGTGATTATGCTTTCGCGAATTTCTTCAGAGGAACTAACGGAATGCCAGCTATAAAAAATATTTTCAACCAAGATATTTCAGAAGCTGCTTTTGCTGAAAAAAGCGGATTTGAATTGGTCAACTCCGATTTCCTTAACGGATTGGATTATAAAAACGGCACTAAAAAAGTCATCGAAGAACTTGAAAAAATCGGGCAAGGCAAAGGCAAAACCAACTACCGTTTGCGCGATGCTGTGTTCTCACGTCAGCGTTATTGGGGCGAACCGTTTCCAGTGTATTACGTGAACGGATTACCACAAATGATCGATGCCAAACATTTACCAATTGTTTTACCAGAAGTAGAAAAATATTTACCCACCGAAGACGGTCAACCACCATTAGGAAACGCAACCAATTGGGCTTGGGATAGTGTTCAGTGCTCTGTGGTCAGTAATCAGTTGATTGATAATAAAACAATTTTTCCTCTAGAATTGAACACCATGCCAGGTTGGGCGGGAAGTTCGTGGTATTGGATGCGTTATATGGATGCACACAACGAAGGTGAATTTGCCAGCCAAGACGCATTAAAATATTGGGAAAACGTAGATTTATACATTGGCGGAAGCGAACACGCCACAGGCCATTTGTTGTACTCACGTTTTTGGAACAAATTTTTAAAAGATAGAGGTTTCGCACCCACAGAAGAACCGTTCAAAAAACTCATCAACCAAGGAATGATTTTGGGAATGAGTGCGTTTGTTTATCGAAGCGAAGATTCAAAAAAACTATATTCTAAAGGATTGATAAAAGAATTGAATGTGCATCCAATTCATGTTGATTTAGCTGTGATTAATGATATCACCAACGAATTAAACATAGAAGCGTTCAAAAACCATCCATTGTATGCCGATTATAAAGATGCCGAATTTATTTTAGAAGAAGGCAAATACATTGTAGGTCGCGAAGTCGAAAAAATGTCCAAATCGAAATACAATGTAGTCAATCCGGATGATATTTGTGAGCAATACGGTGCCGATACGTTGCGTTTGTACGAAATGTTTTTGGGTCCGTTAGAGCAAGCCAAACCTTGGAACACTGCCGGAATTACTGGTGTTTCAGGTTTCTTGAAAAAGTTATGGCGTTTGTATTTTGACGATAATGGTTTGATTGTAACCAACGACGAACCAACAGCGGAAATGTACAAATCACTCCATAAGACCATCAAAAAAGTAACGGAAGATATTGAGAATTTCTCGTTCAATACATCGGTTTCACAGTTTATGATTTGTGTGAATGAGTTGGCACAGTTAAAATGCAATCACCGAAAAATTTTAGAACCATTAGCGATTATCGTTTCACCTTACGCACCGCACATCGCCGAAGAATTATGGAGTCAATTGGGTCACGAAGGTTCGATTTCAACGGTTGATTTTCCAGTTTTTGAAGAAAAGTATTTGGTCGAAAGTGAAAAAGAATATCCAGTTTCGTTCAACGGTAAAATGCGTTTTACTATCAAGTTGCCCTTGGATTTAACCGCCGCTCAAATTGAAGAAATCGTGATGAATGATGAGCGCACCCAGCAACAATTGCAAGGAAGAACACCCAATAAAGTAATTATCGTTCCCGGTAAGATTATTAATTTGGTTGGATAGTTTATAATAAAAAGTTAAATCTTTGTAAGGGTTTCGTTAAAAGCTTTTTACGATACAAACTAGGGTTGTAGTTTTGATGATAATTGTAAAAAAAAAACAACTATCATGAAAAAATTCGCAGCCCTTTTTTTATTCAGTATTTCAGTGGCTAGTTTTGGTCAGATGAAAGAAAAGAAACAATGTTCCAAAGACTCTACTTGTTGTAAAGACGTTAAAGTCAATACTACTATTGGACTTGGTGCTCAAATAATGGACTTTAAAATAAACAATTTGCTCGAAAGTCAAGGCTTGGCTCCGTTGGAAACTACAATGCCTGAGTTTAGTCTTGGAATCAATTATTTTGGTAAAAAAGTTTCTGTTGATACAGAACTTGGCTTGTTGTATGCCAAACCAGAGCGAAATGGAAACGAAACCAAATACATTTCGTATGTAGCGCGACTCAAAGCGCACTATAATTTAGTCAATAAAACGAAATTTGCCTTCACGGGTGGTTTAAACTTAGCTTTTTCAGGAAACCAACTGGATGTGTATTCGCAAAATAATATTATTGACTTGAATAATTTAAATCCAAATTTAAACACAGGACACATTAGTTTGAAGAACAATGTATTTTACGCTGGGCCTTCAGTTGCAGCGTATCTTTTCAAAAGTTCAAAGTTTCCCGTTCGACTCAATGCGGGATATGAATTTGCCCTTTCAAGAGGGCGCTGGGATTCTGACTTTGGTTCGGTAATCAATACGGTGAGCGAAAGAGGGAACAATCGCTTTTTGTTTGGCATTACACTTTTATAATACTTTTTTTGTCTTCATTTAAAAACCTAAATTCATGCCGAGTTTAGGTTTTTTTGTAACCTTTTTTTATTTTTACGTATAATGAAAAAAGGAAACGATGAAAAAACACGAAATCCACACATTAAGCAAAAAAGCAGGCTTCAGCAGTATGAAAGAAGATTTGACTCAAGAAGTTGAACAGTTCTTAAACAAAAAAGTGAACGAAGGTTACGAAGTGGTTAGTGTTTCATTTGCGTATTATGAAGCCAGAGAGTTGATTGCTTTTATTACCATTTGCCGATAAAAATGCCAAGTTGTCATTTGTGAAAATTGGCTTGTTATTTGTTATTAATTTTGTAATTTTAAAACTTAAAAAATAGAGATATGTTTGGATATTATATTATTATTGGATTGATTGCTTTGTGTAGTTGGCTTGTAAGCGCTCGACTGAAAAGCAAATTCGAACAGTATTCCAAAGTTTCGTTGCGCAACGGAATGAGTGGAGCAGAAATTGCCGAAAAAATGTTGGCCGATCACGGAATCACAGGTGTTCAAGTGATTTCAACTCCAGGTCAATTGACTGATCATTACAATCCAGTGAATAAAACGGTAAATTTAAGCGAAGCTGTGTACAACCAACGTAACGCAGCCGCAGCCGCTGTAGCCGCGCACGAATGTGGTCACGCTGTTCAGCATGCGCAAGCGTATCAGTGGTTGACCATGCGTTCTAAAATGGTGCCAATGGTAAATGTTTCTTCTACGTTGTCGCAATGGTTGATTATGGGTGGATTGATTTTAGGAATCGCCTCCAAAGGAACTAGTTTAGGATTGATAGTGGCTGTAATTGGTTTGGTTATGATGGGAATTGCAACGGTTTTTAGTTTTATCACGCTGCCTGTTGAATACGATGCCAGTAACAGAGCTTTGGCTTGGTTGAAAAACAAAAACATGTTAAGTCAACAAGAATATGCTGGAGCAGAAGATGCTTTAAAATGGGCCGCTAGAACCTATGTAGTGGCTGCTCTAGGAGCATTAGCATCGTTATTGTATTGGGCGGTTCAAATTTTGGGACGAAGAGACTAAGGGAAAATTCCAAAAAGCAAAAGACAAATCCCAAATTGGGAATAAATTATAAAAATCCGTTTTGTGAGAGCAAAGCGGATTTTTTTCTTTGTGAAACTCTGAGCCTTCTTAGTGAATCTCTGTGTAATAACTCCTGAAACTATTTCGCTATTTGCGTCAAATAAGCAATAATTGAAAACCACGCCAAGGTGTGAATCAGCAAACATTTGAAGTAACTTTGGTTGGAGTTGAAATGCTTGTAGGCTTGGTAACTCGCAAACGCCAAACTCACGGGAACCATGATAAACATGAAAACTATTCCGAAGTTGGGCGTTTCAGCATCACCGGGAAATAAATTGTATAAAAGAGCCGCAAGCCCAATGAATATTATGTAAAAACTTAAGGTTAGGGTTTCTTTGGTGTAATGGTTGAGGTTCATGGATTGTTGTATGTTGTGCGTTGTAGGTTCTATGATTTAAGTTTTTCGAAATTTTATAGTTGGATTTGTCGTTCGATTTGTTGTTCGAGTGAAATGAAGGTTTCGGTGCGGGAAACACCATCAATTGGTTGGATTTTTTGGTTGAGTAATTGCATCAAATGTTCGTTGTCGCGGCAGATGATTTTGATCAGAATACTCCAATTTCCAGTTGTATAATGACATTCTAAAACTTCAGGAATTTTTTTGAGTTCGCGAACGGCTTCGGCATTACTGGCTGCTTTTTCCAAATATACGCCAATGAACGCCATGGTTTTGTATCCCAACACTTTGTTGTTGACGATGAATTTTGAACCCGAAATTACGCCTGCTTCTTCCAGTTTTTTTAGTCGTTGGTGAATGGCAGCGCCTGAGATTCCGATTTTATTGGCAATTTGAAGAATAGGTTTGCGTGCGTCTTCCATCAAATCGCGCAGGATTTCTTTGTCTATGCCGTCTATTTCAATCTGAAGCTGATTAATTTTCATATCATGTGAATTTAAAGCAAAAATAAAGATTCTATTTCAAATTGAAAGTAAATATCGTTAAAAACACAAAAACGAGAAGTGTTTTAAAAGATAAACGTCTAATCTAGCCCCGATTGAAGAGGAAATAAGCTTTGTCAAAGTTTCAAACTTTGACAAAGCTTATTGCAACGGAAAGCGGGACACGAACTGTAAGAAAACCGAAATAGCTGCTCCTAAAGTTACACTTCAACCGTTAATTTGTCGGGATTGTAACCAATGTACGGCATAACGGTTTCTTTGAAAATTACGCCGTATTCTTCCAGTTCTTTTAAAATAGGTTCGTAGACTTCTTTGCGAATTGGCAATTGTACGCCAGGTGTTTTGATGTTGCCGTTTAAGATTTGCAAGGTTGCCATTGCCACAGGTAAACCAACCGTTTTGGACATAGCTGTATAGGTTTGATCATCGCCGATGCAGACCATTTTGGAGTCGATTTGTTGTTCGTAACCGTTGAGTTCGTAGCCAAATTTGTGGTACATGACAATCATGTCTTTGTCGTTGGGTTGTAGCGACCATGAATCGTTGAGAATGCGCTCTAAAATCTGGGCTGGAGTGGCGTTTTTGAGTCCGATTTTTTTGTTGGGATTGAATAAATCGAGTTCCAATAGTTTGTCCCACATGATATCGTCTTGCTCGATGTTGAGCGCCAAACGCATTTTGATTTCCACCGAATCGGTTGGATGATACGGTAAAAACGAGTTGGTATATTCACGGAAACTCATGTTTTCAGAGTTTTCCATTACGTAAGTATCGTCGGTCATCCCGAGTTGTACGAACATGTTCCACGCTTTTGAAAATCCGACACGGCGAATGGTGCCGCGGTACAATGTTAGTACATCGTCTAAGCCATAAACACTTCTGTATTTTAAGGAATCGCGGTTGGCGTAACCTTCGAATTTGCCATAACCTTCAACCAATAAAAACTCCGTTCTGCGGAATAATTTGTGGTACGGAATGTATTTGTATTTTCCTTCTTGGATGAATTTGGCAGCGCCGCCTTGTCCGGCCAAAACTACATTGCGTGGCGCCCAAGTAAATTTGTAATTCCATAAATTATTGTCGGATTCGGGCGCGACTAATCCGCCACAGAATGATTCGAACAAGAGCATTTTTCCACCTTTTTCTCGGATTTCATCAATCACTTTCATGGCGCTCATGTGGTCGATGCCGGGATCGAGACCGATTTCGTTCATGAAAATGAGGTTGTTTTCTTTGGCAGCGGCATCCAAACTTTGCATTGCATCTGAAACATACGAAGCCGTAACCATGTGTTTTTTGAACGTGATACAATCTTTGGCGACTTCCACGTGCATGTGAGCGGGCAACATCGAAATGACAATATCCGCTTTTTGAATTTCGGCATGACGTTGTACTTCGTTATTGATATCGAGTTGAATGGCGGTTGCGTTGGGATGATTGTTGGTTTTGCGTTGGGCTAATTCTAATGATAAATCGCCTATGGTAAGGTGTAAATTTTGTTCGTTGGATTTATTTAAAAGGTATTGAATTAACGAAGAAGCCGAACGACCAGCGCCAATGATTAGTATGTTTCTCATGGTTTGTTTGTAATTGAGGGCAAAATTAGAGAAAAAATATCAGATTTGGAGGCAATTTTACTTTCAATGTAAATTGATAAAGAGAGATAAAGAGAGTTTGTCTCAAAAGTTAAATCCTCTTTTTAATACACCTGACAGGTTTTTTAAAACCTGTCAGGTGTAAATATTTAGGAACTAGTTATTTTTGATTTTTGACTTTAAACAATTATTCTAATCCTTCTAATTCTTCCAATTCCTTTTTCGCTTCTTGTTTGGTTTCGATTTTTTGTTGTTCGAATTGTTGGTCGACAGCTACTTCGTCTTTGAAGAAAAACGTTTTAACCACCACAACCATAGCACAAAGATAAGTAACGATAAATAAGCGTTTCACCCAAGTGCGTTGATTGACTTCCGATTTTAAGAACGTCAAAACGAGAAAAATAATTGCAATTCCAATAGGAGCAAAAGCAAGAGTATCTAGTGGTAATACAGAGAAAAGAATACTAAGTGCTGTAAAAATATACGATAAAATTAAAAAGGTTTTTCTCATGGTTATATTCCAGTTGCCGAAGTTAAAGCCAATTGACCAGTTCCAACTGGAATGCTAAATTTCATCAAAGCTGGAATTTTTTTGGTATCGGCAGTTAACCAAATTAGGTTTTTGTCTTTTCCTCTTAAAGCATCGGTTTTGGCGCCGATAGATAATTTGTGGCACAGTTTGTCACCTAAATTTCCAGCATCAACAGTTTCATCCCCCATGTATTTTAGGGTTACAGGAATTTCTTTTTCGTCAAAAACAATCACAAACGATTTGGTTTGTCCGGCTTTCATTTTTGAAAAATCTAATGCACGAACTTTATACAATAATGAAATAGCATCTTGTGTTGAACCACCAATAGTGAAAGTTCGAACGGTTTCAGGTTTGTTGCGTTTTTTAGCCGTGCTTGTTACTGAATTTCCTTTGAAAGCATATTTCTCTTTTTTGGTATAACCGCCTTCATCAATACTTCTTTTGTAAAGACTAGGTTTTAATGAGGTTGGATTTACATACGATTCGTAAATGTCTCTAATTTTGAAAAACTTGTCCCATTTACTAAAGGTAGTCAACTCGCAATTCAAATGTAAATAGCTGTTTTTAGAAGTGGTTACCATTTCGGTTGACATCGTTACTTGAGCCAGTTGTGTCATTAATCCACCCATGTTGTATGAGCCTGCATATACTAACTTTTCGCCCGCAGGAACCATTTCTCCTTTGCTAGAAGAAAAGGAACATAAAATAAATAAGCTAACTACAACAAATACAATCTTTTTCATGAATAAAAATTAAGGTGCAAATATAAAATTTATAATTGTTTTCTTGAAAACTCTTGGTTAAAGAAAACATAAAAAGTCCTTTTTTCTTCTGTATATAACTGATAAATTTGTTTAAAATTATACACTCTACAAAAATGGATAAAAAAATTTTTTCAGCAGCTGGTTTTTTTGGTTTATCAGCCATAATTTTAGGAGCTTTTGGAGCTCATGCTTTAAAAAAAATACTGACTATAGATCAATTGTCGAGTTTTGAAGTAGGAGTTAAATACCAAATGTATCACGCCTTGTTTTTGCTTTTTTTAGGATTAAATCATCAAATTTCTGTCAAGATTAAAAAGACCATTTTTTTACTTGTAATTGGAGGAATTACTTTTTTTTCGGGATCTATCTACTTATTGTCAACAACTGCTATTACTAATGTAAATTTCAAATCCATTGGTTTTATAACGCCAATTGGAGGCATGTTTTTAATTGTAGCTTGGGCCATTTTAATGGTACATTTTTTAAAGAAAAAGGGATAATTTTTGTCTATATTAACAAGGTTGTAATAATTAATTTTTACCTTTGTACTCTATTTTTAATAGCAAACAAATTATTTTTTATGGATAACTACGCTCAATTAACGAAATCGATTTCGTTAGAACAATACGGAATAACCAACACACAAGAAGTTATATACAATCCGTCGTATGAGTTTTTGTACGAAGAAGAATTAAAATCTGATTTACAAGGTTACGAAAAAGGTCAATTGACTGAACTTGGAGCTGTAAATGTGATGACTGGAGAATTTACGGGCCGATCGCCAAAAGATAAATACATTGTAAAAGATAGCATTACCGAAAATACAATTTGGTGGAATTCTGATAAAGCTACCAACGACAACAAACCTATTTCTCAAGATACTTGGAATGCATTAAAACAGACTACTGTAAATCAACTTTCTGGTAAACGTTTGTTTGTTGTGGATGCTTTTTGTGGCGCTAATGAAAACACAAGATTAAAAGTGCGTTTCATAATGGAAGTAGCTTGGCAAGCGCATTTTGTAAAAAACATGTTCATTCGTCCAACAGAAGAAGAATTGGAAAACTTTGGTGAGCCCGATTTTATTGTCATGAATGGCTCTAAAACATCGTTTAAGGATTATGCAGCTCATGGATTGAATTCAGAGGTATATATCGCGTTCAATCTAACTGAAAAAGTGCAAATTATTGGAGGAACTTGGTACGGTGGCGAAATGAAAAA
Organism: Flavobacterium sp.; assembly: GCA_016787805.1. Lineage (GTDB taxonomy): Bacteria > Bacteroidota > Bacteroidia > Flavobacteriales > Flavobacteriaceae > Flavobacterium. Next base: position 102,841 of record JAEUTY010000012.1, read on the forward strand.
AGGCTTGTTCTCAATGATGAATTACTATTTGCCATTGCAAGGAATTGCCTCAATGCACTGTTCTGCTAATAAAGGGAAAAACGGTGATGTAGCTGTTTTCTTCGGTTTGTCTGGAACAGGAAAAACAACACTTTCTACCGATCCTAAAAGAGAATTAATCGGTGATGACGAACACGGATGGGATAACGATGGTGTTTTCAATTTTGAAGGCGGATGTTACGCTAAAACCATCGATTTAAGTGCCGAAAATGAGCCTGATATTTACGGCGCTATCAAACGTGATGCTTTGTTAGAAAACGTAACAGTTGATGCCAATGGGAAAATTGACTTTAAAGATGGTTCGGTAACACAAAATACGCGTGTTTCGTACCCTATTAATCACATTCAAAATATTGTTAAACCTGTTTCAAAAGCAGGTCACGCCACCAAAGTAATTTTCTTGACTGCGGATGCTTTTGGTGTAATGCCTCCCGTTTCAAAATTAACTCCTGAACAAACGAAATATTACTTTCTTTCTGGATTTACTGCAAAACTTGCAGGAACAGAACGTGGAGTAACACAACCAGAACCTACTTTCTCAGCTTGCTTCGGAAAAGCGTTTTTATCCTTACATCCAACCAAATATGGTGAAGAATTAGTGAAAAAAATGGAGCAACACAACGCAACCGCTTATATGGTCAACACAGGCTGGAACGGAACAGGAAAACGTATTTCTATCAAAGATACTCGTGCCATTATTGATGCTATTTTGGATGGTACAATTGAAAGTGCTGGCACCAAAACAATTCCAGTTTTCAATTTTGTTGTACCCACTTCTTTGCACGATGTGAACTCAGCTATTTTAGATCCGAGAGATACGTATACTGATGCATCAGAATGGCAAACTAAGGCGGAAGATTTAGCCGCAAGATTCATCAAGAATTTTGCTCAATATACTGATAATGCTGAAGGACAAAACTTAGTAAAAGCAGGTCCTCAGGTATAAGATTTTAATCTACACCAAACTAACTTAACTGAAAAAAGTCTCACCATTACAGTGAGACTTTTTTATTGTTTTATAATAAGTGAAATTATTTTCCTTTGTTGGCTTCAGCGATGTATTTCTCTAATGCCATTGTCATCGACGGAGTTTCGGGTGTTGGTGCCATGATGTCAATGCGTAAACCATGTTCTAAAGCTTCTTTTTGAGTAGTGCTTCCAAACACGGCAATTCGAGTATTGTTTTGTTTGAAATCAGGGAAGTTTTTAAACAACGACTTGATTCCAGTTGGACTGAAAAAAGCTAAAACATCATAGTAAACATCAGCCAAATCAGACAAATCGCTCATTACGGTTTTGTAAAAAGTGCTTGGAGTCCAATTGACTTTTAAATTGTTGAGTGTTTGTGGAACATCAGCATTCAACTGGTCGGAAGAAGGAAGTAAGTATTTCTCTTCTTTGTATTTTTTAAATAAAGCCGACATGTCAACAAAATCCTTTTGCCCAACATAAATCTTGCGCTTTCTATACACAACATATTTTTGAAGGTAAAAAGCAATAGCTTCCGATTGGCAGAAATACTTTAAATCTTCAGGAACTTTATAACGCATTTCTTCGGCCACTCTAAAAAAGTGATCCACCGAATTTTTGCTAGTCAATATTATCGCTGTAAAATTATTTAAATCAATTTTTTGAGCTCTAACATCCTTTGCGCTTACGCCTTCAACATGGATAAAAGAACGAAAATCTATCTTTACCTTATATTTTTGTTGGATGTCGTGATAAGGCGAGTTCTCAACTTTAGGTTCTGGTTGCGATACTAAAATCGTTTTAACTTTCAAATTTGACATTCTTATGCTCTAAATTTTGTAATCAAATAATATAGGAAATAGTACGGTGCTATTTCGAGTGCGCAAAGATATAAAATAAAATAAAACAACTGACTTATAATTAAGTTTTGATAAATCTTTAAAGAAAAAAGATAAGTCAGTAGGTTTATTATCAATAATATAGCTATTAGTGTATAAATCAAAGAATTTGACACTAAATCATTGTAAAACAGTATGATGGTTATAGGCAAAAGCAACAAACCTAAATACGTCCTAAAACTCACTTTTTGCAAGTTGAACTCTTCTATGATTTCTTCAATGCCAAAAGTGGTAGCAATGATTTTTTCGATTAAGAATTTTGAAAGTATAAAAACGGTCAAAAAAGTAAATAGTTGCACAAATAACACCCAATCTGTTTTTGCTCCGTAACCTAAGTGATGAAAAATAATTTGAATAAAAAAAGACAACGAAATCAAATTAGTCGCAAACAAAAAAATGTTGAAACCACTCATCAATTGGCTACTTTCTTTGTAGATTTTTAAATATTTGTCGGAAACGATTAAGCGAATAAAATCGTGAAAACGGTTTTCAAACAAGTTTCGAGTCAATACAATCAACCCAAATGACACAATAAAAAGAACGGTGGCCCAATCTTTATTCTCAATAATTCTAGGATGTAATTCGAGTGCAATCATCGGCGTAAAATTACTAAAAAATAGTTTTCTCGTACTATTATAATATTATTAAGATTATCAAGTTATAAAATAAGTATTTTTGCAACTATTATTTTAAGCGGTTACTATGAATTGTGGTATTGTAATTATTCCAACTTACAACGAAATTGAAAATATAGAAAGTATTGTGAGAGCAGTTTTCTCTTTGCACAAATCCTTTCATTTACTGATAGTTGATGATAATTCACCCGACAAAACCGCCGATAAAGTCAAACAATTACAACAAGAGTTTCCGGATCAATTATTTTTAGAACAACGAGCAAAAAAAGCGGGCTTAGGAACGGCTTATGTACACGGATTCAAATGGGCTTTGAGCAAAAATTACGAGTTTATTTTTGAAATGGATGCTGATTTCTCCCACAATCCCAACGATTTAGAGCGTTTGTATGAAGCCTGTCATTTTGAAACCGCCGATTTGGCTATTGGCTCACGTTATGTTACAGGTGTAAATGTGGTAAATTGGCCGCTAAGTCGAGTATTGTTGTCTTATTTTGCCTCGGTTTATGTACGAATAGTAACTGGAATGAAAATCATGGATGCTACAGCTGGATTTATTTGCTACCGCAGACAAGTATTGGAAAGTATTAACCTCGATAAAATCAAGTTTATTGGTTACGCCTTCCAAATCGAAATGAAATACAGAACCTTTGCCAAAGGGTTTGTTATCAAAGAAATTCCTGTTATCTTTACCGATAGAACCAAAGGCCAGTCGAAAATGAGTGGCGCCATTATTAAAGAAGCAGTTTTTGGTGTGTTAGCACTTCGAATCAAAAAGTTTTTCAACCAATTATAACATGAATACGGTACTTATTAAGAACGCAAAAATTGTCAATGAAGGGCAAATTTTTGAAGGCGATGTTTTAATTGAAGGCGAATTAATCACTGCAGTCTCAGAAAGTATTAGTCCGAAATCGGCCAATTGCAAAATTATCGATGCCGAAGGGAATTATTTGATTCCAGGTGCAATCGATGATCAAGTGCATTTTCGCGAACCTGGATTAACTCACAAAGGCGATATCGAAAGCGAATCACGTGCTGCTATTGCTGGCGGAATTACCTCATTCATCGAACAACCCAATACAGTTCCCAACGCTGTTACGCAAGAATTATTAGAAGAAAAATACCAAATTGCTTCTCAAAGTTCGTACGCCAATTATTCGTTTATGATGGGTGGAACCAATGATAATTTAGAAGAAGTACTGAAAACCAATCCCAAAAATGTGGCGGGAATCAAGTTGTTTTTGGGTTCTTCAACCGGAAATATGTTAGTGGATAATGAAGAAGTATTAGAAAAAATATTTTCATCCACCAAAATGCTAATTGCTGTGCATTGTGAAGACGAAGCCACTATCAAAGCCAATCTCGAAAAGTACAAAGCCGAATTTGGTGAAGCTATTCCTGTTACAGTTCACCATTTAATTCGCAGTGAAGAAGCGTGTTATTTGTCGTCATCAAAAGCGATTGCTTTAGCAAAAAAAACAGGCGCGCGATTGCATGTTTTTCATTTATCAACAGCCAAAGAAATGGAATTATTTTCCAACACAATTCCGTTAGAAGAAAAACAAATTACGGCCGAGGTTTGTATTCATCATTTGTGGTTTACCAACGATGACTACGCAACCAAAGGCAATTTTATCAAATGGAATCCTGCTGTAAAAACAGCAGCTGATCGTGATGCAATTTGGAAAGCCTTACTCAATGATACAATTGATGTAATCGCAACTGATCACGCTCCGCATACTTTAGAAGAAAAATCAGGCAACTACCTCAAGGCTCCTTCAGGCGGACCATTGGTACAACACGCTGTAGTTGCTATGTTTGAAGCGTACCATCAAGGCAAAATTTCGATTGAAAAAATCGTAGAAAAAATGTGCCACAATCCGGCCAAAATATTCAAAATTGAAAAACGCGGGTTTATCAAAGAAGGCTATTATGCCGATTTAGCCATAGTAAATATAGCCAAACCTTGGAGTGTGCAAAAAGAAAATATTTTATACAAATGCGGTTGGTCGCCATTAGAAGGAACCAATTTTAAATCGCGCGTGGAATATACTTTGGTCAACGGACAAATAGTAAACCAAAACGGAAAAATCAAAGAAATCAAGGCAGGAAAACGCTTGCTTTTTGATCGCTAAAAAGGTTATTATGAAAAAGCTAATAGTAGTTGTAACACTTGTATTTATAATCAGTTGTAACAATGTGGTGGAAAAACCCGACAACTTAATCGACGAAGACCAAATGGTCGATATGATTTACGATATTTCGTTGCTCGATGCTTTGAAAAACCAAGGAGTTGTATCGCAAGTAACGTATCCAACCACTTCACAATTCTTAAAAAGCAAATACAAAGTCGATAGTTTGACCTTTGCTAAAAGTTCGCAATATTACGCAGCCGATTACAAAAAGTACAAAAAAATGTACGAAGAAGTCAAACAGCGTTTAGAGGAAGAAACCAAAAAAATCAATGGTGGAAAACCAGTTGCCCCAAATCCAGAAGAAGGCATTGTAAAATAATTGGGAGCGAAAGGTTTGGGCTTTCTTGTGATCCATGTTCCTGCTATACATTCCAATAAAAAAAGCTTTCAAACACTGAAAGCTTTTTTTATTTCCATTTCTATCAGGGCTAGATGACAAACCTTTTGTTTTAAAATAGTGGCTCCAAAGAAAAAGGGTAATGAGCATTCTCAGTGAATCTCTATTGACTTTGTGGTTCTCTGCGCAACAACTTCAGTTATACTTTCTTAAAAAAGTCTATTACAACATCCAAATAGGAATCAATTGGTTCAAAGTTGTAGTTCAGTTTATTTTTTACTTTTTCATTCGAAATCAAATCGGTGTTTTGCAACGATTGCGCTGCTTGTTTCGACAATTTTCGTTTGGTTCTAAACACAAAAGAAAATAATCCGTCCAATCGCCAACCTAAGTTCAATAACCACGATTTTGCTTCAATTGAAGGCTTTGAAACGCTCATTTTTTCAGCAATGGTAAAGATGATGTCTTTGTACGTTCGGTTTTCAGCAATTACAGTAAATCGTTCTCCATTAACATCCGAATGCATAAGTAAACGCATTATTTTCACCACATCAATAATGCTTACATATGCCGATGAACCGAGTGTATAAAACGGAATTCCTTTTTTAATAGAGGTAAAAAATGCTCCGCTGCCTTGTTTCCAAAATCCTGGACCCAAAATCACACCCGGATTGACAATCACCACATTCAAACCTTCTTGATGGCCACGCCATACTTCCATTTCGCCGCCGTATTTGGAAATAGCGTAATCGCTGTGCAACACCTCTGGGTTCCACTCGGTTGCTTCTGTAATGATGCTTTCATTTTGACCCAAATCGCCCAAAGCCGCAATTGAACTCACATGGCACAGTTTTTTGACTTTTTTATCAATACAAAAATTGACGATGTTGGCAGTGCCTTCAATATTTACTTTTCGAAGTTCGTCTTCTTCACTTGGGTTGAATGAAATTTTGGCCGCGCAATGGTATACTTTTTCTACATTTTGAAAAGCAATTTCCAATGAAGGAATATCGAGAATGTCACCTTGCACCCATTCAATTTGAGGGAACAAATCGCCTTTTTTATACAGTTCAAAAAGCGACTTAGTTTTTTGAATATGGTTTTCTTTTCGGTAAATGGCACGCAGATTTTGTTCGCCATTTTCGAGTAAATGGAGTAGTAAATGTGCACCAACCAAACCTGTTCCGCCTGTTACTAAAATCATGTTGGTAAAGATAAATAGATTGTTGGATTTTTAAATCATAAGCACTCAGAAAATGTTGGCCAAAAGTTACTCTTCCTAGCCCCGATTGCAGAGGAAATACCTTTGTCAAAGTTTCAAACTTTGACAAAGGTATTGGAACGTAAAGCGGGAACATGGATTACAAGAAAGCCCAAGCCATTCGCTTCAAAAAATAAAATTGATATTGTCATTGAAATTGCCATTGCTGTTGACAATTGCTATATTTGCGCAAATTATTACGATACGATGAAGAATTTAGTTCAAGAATTGCAATGGCGCGGATTGGTTCACGATATGATGCCAGGAACGGAAGAACAACTGTGTAAAGAAATGACCACAACGTATATTGGATTTGATCCGACAAGTGATTCATTGCATATTGGAAGTTTGGTGCCGATTATTTTATTGGTGCATTTGAAGAATTTCGGACACAAACCTATTGCTTTGGTTGGTGGTGCAACAGGAATGATTGGCGATCCATCAGGGAAGTCAGACGAGCGTAATTTGTTAGATGAAGCTACTTTGGAAAAAAATGTGGCTGGAATAAAATCCGTTTTGTCGCGCTTTTTAGATTTTAATGATTCGAGTGCCAATTCGCCAATTTTGGTCAACAACTACGATTGGATGAAAGACTTTTCGTTTATTAATTTTGCTCGCGATGTGGGCAAAAGAATTACAGTCAACTACATGATGGCTAAGGATTCGGTAAAAAAACGCTTAAGTGGTGAAACCGGAGAAGGAATGAGTTTTACTGAGTTTACCTACCAATTGATTCAAGGTTATGATTTTCATCATTTGTATAAAGCGCATAATTGTTTGTTGCAAATGGGAGGAAGCGATCAATGGGGAAATATTACTACCGGAACTGAATTAGTGCGCAGAATGAATGGAGAAGGAGCGAAGGCTTTTGCTTTGACTTGTCCGTTGATTACTAAAGCTGATGGTTCTAAATTTGGCAAGAGCGAAGGTGGAAACGTGTGGTTAACAGCAGACAAAACTTCGGTGTACAAATTTTACCAATTTTGGGTGAATACTACTGATGTGGATGCTGAGAAATACATCAAAATATTTACATTTTTAGATCAAACTACGATTGAAAGTTTAATTGCTCAACACCATGAAGCACCGCATTTGCGTGTGTTGCAAAAACGTTTGGCTGAAGAAGTAACGACTTTTGTTCACGGTGCAGCAGAGTTAGAAAAAGCCATTTTTGCGTCGAGTGCTTTTTTTAGTCCGACTATGGACGATTTAGCAAAATTGGATGACGCCACTTTTGTTGAGGTTTTTGATGGCGTTCCGAGTGCTGAAATTTCGAAAGCTGATTTTGGTGACGGATTAGATATGATAGCGGCGTTATCGGCAAAAACAGGTTTTTTACCATCGAATAGTGAGGCGAGGCGCGAGTTAAAACAAAATGCGATTTCGTTGAATAAAACCAAAATTGCAGAAGATTACATCATTACCGAAAAAGATTTGGTAAAAGGCAAATTTTTGGTGTTGCAAAAAGGAAAGAAGAATTATTATTTGATTACAATAGTTTAAAAAGAAGAGGCGCAATTCAAAGCGTCTTTTTTTTGCGATACACTCTTGTCTTTTGTGACTTTTGTGGTTTAAAGAATCATAAAACCATCAAATTGCACCCACGAATATCCGAGTTGTCAAAGCGTCCTAATACTTCAAACGAATTGTTGGGGTATTTTTTGCCCAAATCTTGGGTAGCAATAAACGAACACGAATTGATGTTGGCCAAATCAATTACGTTAATTCCACCCGTTTTTCCTTTGTCAACATAGCTTAATGCATCTTCGGTATCGCGAATCAAAACCGTCATCCAATTCGGGCATTCAAAAATTCCGTCGCCTAACGAATAGGCTTGTGAGAGTAATTCGGTCATTCCGTATTCGGAGTGAATAGTTGTTACTCCAAAACCATTGCATAAAATTTGATGTAATTCTTCACGAATCATTTCTTTTCGTTGGCCTTTCATTCCACCTGTTTCCATGATGATAGTATTTTTCAGTTGAAACGAATGTTTTTCTATTAAATCCAACAAAGCATAAGTCACGCCAATTAAAAGCACATTTTGACCAGATGAATCGAGTTCAATTAACTTGGCAATTAACTCGTCATAATTGTTCAAATAAAAACCACTATCGCTATTATTCGACAGTTCAATCAAGTCGTTCACCATATAAATCAGCGACGAACCTTCGCGTTCTAAATAGGAAGGAAGTAAGGCTAAAATCGCATAATCTTCGATGTTGCCGTAAAACTCAGCAAAGGCTTTTCGGTAACTTTCTTCGTATAGAGAAACATCGGTTATCAAATGTTTGCTTGTATTTATTCCTGTTGTTCCGCTACTAACGAAAGTTTGTTGTATTTCATTTGCAGAAGAAAGAATATGATGACTCTTAAAAAACTGTATAGGTAGAAACGGAATTTGAGTAATCGATTTTACAGCTCCTTTTTCAACTTTCAAAAATTCACAAAAATCACGATAAACAATGTTGTTATCGAATTGAAAACGAAATACTTTCAAAGCAATTTTTTCGAATTGCTTTTGGTTGGAAATGGTAAATATATCGTGAGTTGAAATCAAGATTTTTTTTGCAAAAGTAGTGAAAATAAAAAAGCTCCATCTCGTTTTGTTGAGATAGAGCTTTTGTTTATTTTTTAAAATCGAAATTATTCGATAATTAATTTTCTAGTAGCTGTTGCACCGTTTTCAGTTACTTTAACGATATATAAACCAGAGTTTAAGTTGGCTACGTTTACTTCAGAAGTAGAAGTAGTAGTGTTTACTACTTGTTTTCCAAATAAATCATAAATAGCCACATTTTTCTCTGCATTTAAAGCTGTTTCAATATAGAAAACACCATTGTTAACTGGATTTGGATACACTTTTAAACCAGCGATTGCATTTTCTGATACAGAAAGTGTTCCTGTAACATCAGTCCATGTAGTTCCTACTCTTAACTCGTCAACATTAAGGTTTGGAGTTTCTGTAGCACTGTCTTGTCTTAAAAAGAAACCAGTAATTTGAGTCATATCAGTTCCTGTGTGCGTATCTGTAATATTTGCAGCAGGTTGTGATCCGCCAACAACTGGGTTAATCCATAAACTAACTGTGTCATCCGATGCAGTAGCACTATCACCAATAGTATAACCCACAACAACTAAATAAGTGGTACCAGTTTGAAGAACATCAGATGCAAAAGTAGTGTTTGCTGCATTAGCTGTTCTAACTTCAAGACCAACATTAAAAGTAGTGTCGTCAATTCTTTTGGTCCAAACGGTACCAGCAAAAGTTGTTGATCCATCGCTAAATCCAGAAAGGTAACCTCCGTTAGCATCGGTAACTCCAGCCATTGAGTCAACATTCAATAAATAAGAATAGTATAATGTTCCTGTTGTTGTAGGAGTCAAAGGTGAGATAGCGTCAATACCAGCACCGCCGAAAGCTACGTGATTACCTGTTGAAGTAACACCAGTATAATTTAAATTATCAACAGCAGCTAAAATTTCATCACCAGTACCAATTGAAGTCCAATAAGGTGAAGTGCCTAAGCTTGTTCCAACACTATAATTAAAAGGCTCAACAAAAGGTAAAGCATTTATCGGATCACATTCAGGTGAAGTAGCCGTTACTGTAAAGTTACAAGTAACCCCAGTAACTGAAACAGTGAAAGCTGCTCCTTCAGTAACGCCCGAAACAGTAATATTACCAGCAGCAGTTGTAGAAGGATTGTCTCCACCAACAGTTCCTAAATTAGGAGTGATTGTGTAAGTTCCGTTTGCAGCACCAGTGTAAGGAATTGTTACTGTGTAAGTGTCAGTACCAGCAGTATTGGCATCACAAGCAGTTGTTGGAGTTCCTAATACTAAAGTACATGAAGCAGAAACATTATTTAATTTAACATCATCGATTCTGTATTGTAAAGCTGATGTAGATGTAAAACGAATGGATAATGTTGCAGAAGAAGGAATTACTCCTCCAGCAATTGTAGCTAATGTCCAACCTGTTGCAGATGGAGTATAAGTGATCGGTGTCCATGAAGTACCGCCATTTGTACTTACTTCAACAACCAATACGTTTGTAACTGCAGTAGGCGTATTGATACCAAAAGAAAGTTGAATGTCTGCAGTGTTGTATGCTGAAGAATTTAAACCATCAATTTGGAAATATTCTCCAACCGCATTAATGAATACGTTTCCTCCAGCAGAAGCTCCAGTGTAACCTGAAGAAGCTAATGAACTTCTAACGTCAGCTGTTCCTGAATATACAATTGGAGCAGCATTTTGGAAAACATTAGACGCAATAGGTGTTGTGGCAGATGGAGTTCCCATGTTTTCTGAATAGAAAGTTTGTCCGAAAGACAAAGAAGAAACTACCATTAATAATAAAGAGTAAATTTTTTTCATATGAATTAATGTAAAATTAGGCTACAAAGGTAAGGACAATTTTTAAATTTAAAAATTATCAAAGTAAAAAAATAGTTAAAAAAGAAGTATTTAACTATCTGACAATTAATTTTCTAGTAGCAGAAGCATCACCTTCTTCAATTTTGATGATGTAAACTCCTGGCGAAAGAGAAGCAACGTTTAATTCTTTGGAAGTTAATTGTGTTTGAAGCACTTTTTTTCCTAGAACATCAAAGATGGTTACTTGTTTGTCAGCGTTAGATTTTGAAGTAATGTAAACCTTACCATTACTTACTGGATTTGGGTAAAAACTCAATCCTTCAATAGCATTGTCTTGACTACGAGACGCACTTTTACCTTCTTGAGCTACTGCGCTAAAGCCAGTAAAACAGGCCAATAAAAGGACAATATAGAAGTAATTTTTTGTCATGAGTACAATTTGGTTACTACAAACATATAAAAAATATTTCAAAAACAATGCCAAATAGCAAAAATTAACAAGTTTTATCAAGGTTGTTCATTTTGTTCAAAATTATCTTTGAAAGATTAAAGATGCAAAATTTCCAATGTTACCAAATTGTTAAGAAAAAGTTTGGTTATTGTAAAAAAAGATTTATATTTGTTATCGAAATAATAATCAAAACCCCAAAAATCATGAAAAAAATTCTTTTAATAGCAATGATAATGGTGTCTGGAATGATTTTCAGTCAAAACAACAATCCAATTTTAGAGGCTGAAGGACAGTTGGTTAAAGCAACTTATTATAATGATAATGGAACCATCCAACAAGTAGGTTATTTTAAAGATGGTAAATTGGAAGGTAAATGGACATCTTACGATGAAAATGGCAATGTGAAAGCAATAGCAGAATATTCAAATGGAGTAAAATCGGGGAAATGGATGTATTATTCTAATTCAGTTTGTGTAAACGAAGTTGATTTTTCTAATAATCAAATTACAGCGATTAAAAATTTAAATCAAAATGCTATCGCAGGTAAAAATTAATTAAAATAGTAAAAGGATAAAAAAAGCCCATCTATTGATGGGCTTTTTTTGTTGTATGAAACTTTGATTATTGAATAAGATTGGTTCCGTTAACTGTTGCCCAAGCACCAGAAGTTAAACTTGCACCTGTAGCTGAACTACTTGTGATGAATTGGTTAGACGGGAATGCAACTATTATAGATCCACTTCCTCCTCCAACTGATACGGTGCCGCTATTTATTTTGATACCATTAAATTTAATTTTATTACCATTTACTTGATCTGTATTTGTTGGCGCATCTTGTATTCTAACTGCTACAGCACTTGGATCAGTATAACCTTCAATAAGAACATTATTGTATTCACCATTTCCTTGTTTTTTGAATTGTATAGCATCATACTCTACAGAACCATTTTCGGTCAATGTACCAGCAGCTCTTTTAAGAGTAATGTTTGAAACGATAGGCCAAAAAGTATTGTTCACGCTTTTAGCTTCTATTTCCATTCCAAAATTTCCTGTTCCTGTTTGATAAGCATACCAATTGGAATTGTTTTGTCCTTTCCATCCGTCTTGCCAGTCAAAAGAATCATCAAAATTGCCATATGAAATTGCATTTGTTAGCGAAACTGTTCCGCCATAAAATTCATAACCATCATCAGCGCCTTTGTAAGAAACTAAATGGTCCAAAACGGTTCCAGATCCTACAGAGTAAAAAGAAAAACCATTCATTTCGCTAGTTCCATCGGTGATTTTTTTTCCAGCGTATTCCACTCTAACATAGGTTAATGAACCACCATTGTGTGTTGGATTTGTTCCACCATAGCTTAAAGCTAAACCATCTTCAGATGTTGCAGTTGTTACTCCAGCAGCACCAACAATCGGAGCGTCACCATACATAATAATTCCACCCCACGAGCCAGGAACTTTTGAAACTTCGGTAAATACAACAGGTTCAGCAGCTGTTCCGTTTACAATAAGTTTTCCTCCGTTTTCTACTACCAATGCATCTACACCACTAGTAACATCTGCAGTTATTGTAGATCCTGCATCAAAAGTTACGGTTACGCCCGATTTAATTTTAACAATTCCTTTCAAAGTGTAATTACCAAAAGCATAAGTTTTACTAGTTGTAATATCGCCAGTAATTTCTCCTACTACTGGATTTCTTGGGTTAGAATTTTCATCATCATCGGTAGAACATCCAGTGAAAATTGAGGATAAAATAGCTAAAGCTAAGACTAATTTTTTCATTGTATTTAATAGTTTAATTGTTTGTTCAAAAGTATTTTGTGTGAGTTAAAAAGCTGTTACATTAAGATTATTAATACTTTATCAAACATTAAAAAGATTGTAAACATTAAGTAAAATATCTTGGGTTCAGAACACAATTAATTAACTAAAAGGTATATGATATATTTAAAGAATACCCAACTCCTCTTTTATAATCTCTCATAAGTAGTGAGTTTTCAGTAATGTTAACCGTGCTTTCTTTTCCCAATTCAAGCTTGTAAGAAGGATTTAAAATATTATCAACTGCAAACTTTACATCAATGTTTTTCGAAATTTTACTCGACCAAACAAAGTCTAATTTGCTGAATGATTTTTCATAAATATGATCAATTCCAGCAGTTCCAACTGCATAAATTCTATCTCCATAAACACCATAAACTAAAGACATTGTGTTTTTCATGGTTTTATTGAATTCAAATTCATATTTTAGATCAGCATTTGCCAACCAATCTGATGCTCCTTGCAATTTTCTTTTTGAATTATTTTCAATAGTATTTTGAGTTAAATCAACTGTAACATCTGTTTTCATTAATGAAGTATTAAAACCTAATGAAAAATTAGAAAGAGACGATGAAATTCTGCTTAATTGTAATAGTAGTTCTAATTCAGCGCCAAACAAAACTGCGCTTTTTGAATTTTGATAGTTGCTAATTTGCCCGCCGCTAGCAGGTAAAAAGACTCTTTCAATTGGATTTTTTATAGATTTTCCAAATAAACCAACCACCATCAACTCTTTGTTGTTAGGGAATAATTCATACTTCAAGTCGATGTTTAAATTTTCAGCATCTTTCAAATTTGAATTTCCAACAATTGCGCTTCCATCTGGATCTACATAAGTAATTGGCAACAATTCCATTGTTACAGGTCGAGTTATAGTATTGGAAACTGCAAAGCGAAAGTTTGTTTTTTCAGTTAAAGAAAATTTTAAGTTAGCCGAAGGAAGAATGTATAATTTTTTTACGGTTAATTTTTCATAAGGATCATCAATTGAGAAAGAAATAGGACGGTATTTTATAATACGATCTGAGTTTTCAAAACGAATGCCTCCATTAACTTCCAACGACTTTCCAAAATTCCATAACAAATTAAAGTATCCAGCATTTACAAATTGATTTAACTTCACCTTGTATTCTGCATTAGTTTCCTCAGTTATCGATAAAATTCCGTTAGAAATATCGCTAGAAATTTGAGCATCAATTGAATTTAAATTAGTTATCAAGGTTGTCGATAAACCCGGAAATGGTTTTCCTGACAAAAAGCGATATGTAGAAGACAAATCGTTTCTGAAGGTGTTATAACCTATAGCCAACTTATTCGTTTTGCCATTTTTATTTTCTTTAAACTTCAAATTGTATTCTAATAAACCAGACACATAATAATTGCCTTTTACTTTCAAATGTTGTCTGTTCAAATTGTTTCCTCCATAAGTAGTTGAAATTTCTGTGTCATTGATTTTATTTCCAACAATAAATTTACGATCGGGTTGACCAAAAGTGGTTTTTACAAATGAACCACCCACTTTTACAGTGTGTCTTTTGTCTTTAGTGATGTTGTATTCGCCCAATAATTGATTGTTGAAATAGTCGGATTGTTCAAATTGATTTACTCGGATAATTTGATTCGGATTATTAACTAAACTATTAGTATAACCCAATTGATCTTGAATTTTGCTCTCGGTAGAACGAAGATAAAAAGTATTGTAGGCTACATTGAATCGATCGGCTTTGTATTTCAATCCAACTAATGCAGACGAAGAAGTTTGATAATTATATTGTGAAAAAACCATGTTTTTATCATAATTACCTTGCCCTTGATTAAAGGTTCTGTCAACACCTTCACGAATGGTTGATTTGTTTTCTGTATTTAATGAGATGATATAATTTAAGTTGGTAGCATTTTTGAACTTAAATTTATCAGCATGTAAAACACTTATACTAGTGTTTATTGGACTCTTCACTTCATCAACATTCCAAGTGTTGTTTTTATACAGTTCGGCTGACTCTGTTGAAGATAATCTAATTCCAGAAGGAGTGCTTCCGAAAATTGACGGCAATTCGCGGTCATCACCAATCAAACCTAAAGTTCCTTGTGTGTTGTTTGCGTCAGAAGAAATCAGAAACTTTTCACCATTATTATCAGTAGTATAACCTAAACCTATACTAAGTTTTGTTACACTTCCTTTGGCTTGTGAAGTTTCAATGTTAACGGTTGCACCCGCAAAATCTCCTGAAATATTTGGATTAAACGTTTTGTAAATACTCAAAACACCAACAATATCAGTAGGAAATAAATCCAATGGAATTATTTTTTTGAAAGGGCTGTTAGATGGAGCTTGTAAATCGTTTATAAGCAAGTTATTGTAACGATCTTCTAATCCTCTGACAAAAAGTCCACGGCCATCCACTTTTGTAATCCCAGTAATTTTGGTCAACCCTTCTTCAACATCACTAATTCCTTTTCTCGACATTTCCTGCGCACCAATACTTTGCTTAATTTCAACAGCTTTCTTTTGGTCTAAAAGTAAAGCAGTTTCTTTTTCGCGACTCGCTGTTTTTTGTATGACTACATCTTCCAATTTGTAACCTCCCGAACCTAGTGCTTTGTTTACTATTATTGTTTCTCCTGCTTTTATAGTAATTGGTGTTTCAACATTTTCGTAGCCGATGAAACTAAAAACAATTACATAATTGCCCGGAGCAACAGAAATGCTGTATTCTCCTTTTTCATTAGTCGTAACACCAGTTGAAGTTCCTTTTAGGGTTGCGTTGGCAAATGCTAACGGAATGTTATTGGCATCTTTGTCGGTTAATATTCCTTTAACAGTTCCTTTGGTCTGTGCCAATCCCAGGGCAGAAAATAGAATAGTAAGTAATAATAGTTTGATTTTCATCAGAATGTTAGTTTAATTTTGATGCAAAGAAACCACTACAATGTAAAGTTCAAGTTAGCCATGTTTTATGATTGTGTATGCAAAAGATTACCTAAATGTTAAGATATTAAATTATAGTTAAGTCACTTTTTCGTATATTTATATGCTTATATTTACCATCGCAAAAGCAGCTAATTTTTTGCGCTTATGAAGAAAAAAGAAATCAAAATTTTATTAGTTGACGATGAACAAGATATTCTGGAAATTGTAGGATATAATTTGTCGCAAGAAGGATACAAAATAGTAACAGCATCTAACGGAAAAGAAGCCATAGCTATTGCCAAAAAAGAACTTCCACAACTAATTATTATGGATGTAATGATGCCCGAAATGGACGGAATGGAAGCTTGTGAAAACATTCGTAAAATTCCAGAATTATCCAATGTTATCATTACCTTTTTGACTGCGCGAAGTGAAGATTATTCTCAAGTCGCTGGCTTTGACGCAGGAGCTGACGATTACATCGCAAAACCCATCAAACCCAAATTATTGGTTAGTAAAGTAAAAGCATTATTGCGTCGTTTGAAAAGCGAATCTGTATCAGCAGAAACCTTAAATGTAGGCGGAATTGAAATCAATCGCGAAGAGTACAAAATCGTAAAAGACAATATCGAAATCATTTTACCTCGAAAAGAATTCGAATTGTTTCACCTTTTGGCTTCCAAACCAGGAAAAGTATTCAAACGCGAAGAAATTCTGGATAAAGTTTGGGGCAACGAAGTCATTGTGGGCGGAAGAACCATTGATGTTCACATCCGAAAATTGCGCGAAAAAATTGGCGAAGATTTGTTCAAAACCATCAAAGGCGTTGGATACAAATTTGAAGCTTAATTTTCCTATTTTAGCAGTGCGAAATGTTGCGCTAATTTCGAAACACTGAATCGCCATCAATGGAAATAAATTTTAAAAAAACGTACACTTTTGCCATAATATCAACTTTGTATATTACGGTTTTTTCGACGTCCATTGTCGCACTTTTGTTATGGCTTTACGGAACATTCGTTTGGCAAATTTGCTTTTTGTTTGCTGTTTGTATGTCAATTTTCTCTTTTTTTGTAACGCAATACCGTGTCGAGCATTTCATTTACCGAAGAGTAAAAAAAATCTACGATGATGTTTCGTTACTCGATTCGGCTACACTTCGCAGCAAAGCCATCACCACTGATATGGCAACATTAACACGAGAAGTAAAAAAATTCGCCACCGATAAAAAACTCGAAATTGAAAACCTAAAAGTGCGTGAAGAATACCGACGTGAATTCATGGGAAATGTGTCGCACGAATTAAAAACGCCTTTGTTTACTGTGCAAGGCTACATATCTACCTTGCTTGGTGGCGCGATGAAAGACAAAGAACTCCGCAAAAAATACTTGGAACGAGCCGAAAAAGGCGTAGAGCGTTTGATTTATATTGTAGAGGATTTGGATTTGATTTCGAAATTGGAAATGGGCGATTTGAATCTAGATTTTACCAAATTTAATATCGTCGAATTGATTCAGAATGTGTTCGATTTGCTCGAAATGCAAGCCGATAAAAAGAACATTATTTTGATGTTTGATCGCAAGTACAGCAAACCCATTATGGTGCGAGCCGACCAAGAAAAAATCCAACAAGTACTGACCAATTTGATCATGAATTCGATCAAATACGGAAAAGAAAACGGAACAACCGAAGTAACAATCGAAGATTTGGTGAAAGGCAAAATCATTGTTCGAATTCGTGATAATGGCGAAGGAATTGAACAAAATCACATTCCGCGTTTGTTTGAACGTTTCTTCAGAGTGGATAAAAGTGGCGCACGTAGCGAAGGTGGTTCGGGCTTGGGACTTTCAATAGTAAAACACATCATCGAAGGGCACAACGAAAAAATTTACGTGGAAAGTGAATTCGGAAAAGGCTCCGAGTTTTCATTTACTCTCGAAAAGCAAGAATAAATTCTCCCAATTGATTTCTGACTTTATTTTTGGGAAACCCAGAAAAACAGCTACCGAATGTAAATCGTTGAGTTTAAAACGATCTTGTTTTGTTGTGGGTAAAAATCCATCGCGTTTGTATTTTTTAGCCAAATATTCTTGCTCAAATTGACCTGGCGTTGGAATAAAAAAGGCTTTTTTCTCCAACTTCACCAAATCCATCACCGTTGTATAACCGGAGCGACAAAGCACCATTTCACTTTCGTTAAATGTAGTCTCTAATTCTTTCGTCTGCATAAAATTGTAAAACGTAATGTTGTCCATTTGCTCTTTTTTTTGCTCGGCCTCTACTTTTCCTTTGATAAAAACAGTTGCTTCTTTGTAATCTTTCAATTCTTTGATAAGTTTCTCTTCTAAAAGGGTTCTTTGCGGCTCTGGACCCGATAAAATAACCATCAATTGGAATTTAATTGGCAGTACTTTTTTCTCTAAACGACTCAAAATGCCAATGTATTTCAAACGCAAATCGGTTTCTTTTAAATGGCCTAATTTTCCTGATAAATTCTGAATTTCGTCTACATCAGGAACCCAGCATTCATTGAATTTGGCTATAAAAAACTGGTGTAATTTACTCGAAATCCAAGTGGTTTTTCCCGACAAAACGGTCAATTGATGCGTGATGAAAACCGAAGGCACTTTTTTGTTTCGAACGCCCAAACGATTGTCAGAAATAATGCCAACCAAATCGTATTGTTTTACCCAATCTTTTACCAATCGCTTTTCTTCTAAAATGGCATGAATGGTTTTCGGGCTGTTTTTGATCAATTTCCATTTGAAATTCTCACCTTTTTTAGCGTATTCAATTTGGTACGAAGGCAATTCAAGTGTTGGCAAATGCGGGAATTCTTTTTGCAGTAAAAGCAACGCATTTCCATCACTCGCCAAAATTGGTTGATAGCCAAATTCTTCCAATTTTTTGACAATAGGAATGCAGCGCGTGGCATGACCCAAACCCCAATTTAAAGGCGCAACAAGTATGTTCTTGCTCATTTTATTTTTGAATTATGCTAATGAATTGTTCGGCTAATTTATTTTCGTATTCAAAGTGTATTTCCTCATCTAACGTTGCTATGGCAACATGTTGATAGAGCTTCCATTTTTTATGATGGTACTCTAAGGCGGTTAAATTTTCAATCCAATCACCAGAGTTTAAATATACAGTTTTTCCGTGACTGTTTTCTACCGTTTCCATTTTGGGTTCGTGAATGTGACCACAAATCACATAATCGTACTTTTTATCAATAGCGATATCGGTGCAAATCGTTTCAAAATTAGAAATAAACTTCACTGCCGATTTGACATTACTTTTAATTTTTTTGGAAAGCGAATACGGTTCTTTGTTCATTCGAGCTAAAAACCAGTTCACTAATCGATTGATAAGAATTAAAATATCGTAACCCCAACCGCCCAATTTTGCTAACCATTTGGCATGATTGATGGAAGAATCAAAAACATCGCCGTGAAAAATCCATGCTTTTTTACCGTCCAATTCGAGTACTAATTTGTTGAGTAAACTGATGTTGCCCAAATGTAAATCAGTAAATTTTCGTAACATTTCATCGTGATTTCCTGTAAGGTAATAAATTTTAGTGCCTTTTGAACTCAGCGAAATGATTTTTTTTATCACTTTCAAATGACTCGCCGGAAAGTACGATTTTCGGAACTGCCAAATATCGATAATGTCGCCGTTTAAAATGAGTGTTTTGGGTTTAATCGAAGATAAATACTGCAGTAATTCTTTGGCATGACAACCAAAAGTGCCCAAATGTACATCGGAGATGACAACAACTTCTACAACTCTTTTTTTCAAAATAAAAGTTTTCACAAAGAAATTCGATTATTCTAACGTTAAGGTTACTTAAACATTATTAAAAGTTTATTTGTATTGCTTTAATTTCCGTAGTTTTGCCGAAAATTGACAAGTACAGTGGGAAGTAAAAATAAGCTCAAACGATTCAAAGAAAACGAAACCTTTCAAAACGTTTTTCAACCAACACGCGAAGAAGTAGTTAGCAATAGTTTTCCTTTAAAAGGGAAATGGAATAGCGATTTTTTTAAAAATGATAATCCAATAATAGTAGAATTAGGTTGCGGAAAAGGGGAATATTCGATTGGATTGGCCGAACGAAATCCGAATGCTAATTACATCGGAATTGATATCAAAGGCGCTCGGTTTTGGCGCGGAGCTAAAACGGCTGTCGAAAGCGGAATGAACAATGTAGCCTTCGTTCGCACGCAAATTGAATTGATTCACCATATTTTTGACGCACATGAAATCGATGAAATTTGGATTACTTTTCCCGATCCACAAATCAAATACAAACGCACCAAGCACCGCATGACCAATTCGCAGTTTTTAAAATTGTATAAAAACATTTTGAAACCCGATGGTGTTGTCAATTTAAAAACTGATAGCGAATTCATGCACGGTTACACTTTGGGATTGTTGCATGGTGAAGGTCACGAAGTGTTGTACTCGAATCACAATATTTACAAAAACGAAGGAGCGCCGACAGAAGTAACTGAAATTCAAACGTTTTACGAAAAACAATATTTGGAAATTAACAAGGCAATTACGTATATTCGTTTTAAAATCAAATAAAAAATTTAGTTATCAGTTGTTTTTTGACTGCAATCCGATAACCAACAACTGAACCCGTTCGATGAGTGTAGTACTTCCTTTTTTTTACGGCTTTTTGGCAGCATTTATTGGGGTTTTTCCGCCAGGATTAATCAATATGACCGCCGCAAAAGTCGGTATTACTGATGGAAGGAAACGCGCGTTGATGTTTATTTTGGGAGCCACTATTGTAGTTTACCTTCAAACTTATATCTCGGTTTTGTTTGCGCAATACATCAACCAACACGCTGAAGTTGTGGTGTTGTTTAGAGAAATCGGCTTAGGGATTTTCATCGCGCTTACTATTTATTTTCTCTTTTTTGCTAAATCACCCAATTTAAAAAAGCAAGAACAATTACAACTCAAAAGCAAAAGAAGTCGTTTTTTTATGGGAATGTTGATTTCGGCACTGAACTTTTTCCCAACACTATACTATGCATTTGTAAGTATTACTTTGGCCTCGTACAATTTGTTTTCGTTTACCACAACTTCAGTGAATAGTTTGGTGGCTGGAATTGTAATCGGGTCGTTTACGGTGTTTTACTTTTATGTTTTGTTTTTTGAACGATTAAAATCAAAAACTGAGTTTTTAATTAGAAATATGAACAAGATGATAGGAATTATCACGGGAATCATTTCTATAATTACTTTGATTAACATTTTGAAGTATTATTTCTGATGGAAGAAAATTTTTTTGAACGCGTATACCAAATTGCACGACAAATTCCCGAAGGAAGAGTCACTTCTTACGGAGCTATTGCCAAAGCACTCGGAACAGCTCGTTCAGCGCGAATGGTAGGTTGGGCGATGAATGCTTCACATAATTTAGATGATGTTCCCGCACACAGAGTGGTCAATCAAAAAGGAATTTTGACAGGGAAACACCATTTTGATGGCACTAATTTGATGCAACAACTATTGGAAAATGAAGGAGTGAAAGTGGTTGATAATCAGATTGTTGATTTTGAAAATGTGTTTTGGAATCCAATGAAAGAGTTGTAATAATTTGGTAATGTCTTAAAAAATTTATTACTAATAATTAGACTCATAAATTCTAGTTATCCGTCAATCAAAAACTTTTAACTTTCTACTTTTAACTTTCTACTTATTAAAGTATCTTTGCAATCTAAAATCAGTCTTAATAAAAAGACGAAGTTTTAATTAACGAATTGAAAATGAAACTAGATAGAAAGGAAATTCTTAAAGCGTTAGAAACTATTACTATTGCTGGTGAAGGCAAAAACATGGTGGAAAGTGGCGCAGTTAAAAATGTTATCACTTTTGGTGATGAGGTTGTCGTAGATTTGGTGCTCACAACGCCAGCCATGCACATAAAAAAACGGGCAGAAGACGATATTAAAAAATTAATAAACGAGCAATTTTCACCAGATGCTGTTGTAAAAGTAAATATCAAGGTTGAAGTAGCTGAAAATCCAAATCAAATCAAAGGCAAAGCCATTCCTGGAATCAGCAATATTATTGCCGTAGCTTCCGGAAAAGGCGGCGTTGGAAAGTCAACAACTACAGCCAATCTGGCCGTCTCGTTGGCGCGAATGGGTTTTAGAGTTGGAATACTCGATGCTGATATCTACGGACCAAGTATGCCAATCATGTTTGATGTTGAGAATGAAAAACCAATTTCGGTAGAAGTAGATGGGAAATCAAAAATGAAACCGATTGAGAGCTATGAAATCAAAATACTTTCCATCGGATTTTTTACTTCTCCGAGTCAAGCTGTAATTTGGCGTGGACCCATGGCTGCCAAAGCGCTAAACCAAATGATTTTTGATGCCGATTGGGGTCAACTCGATTTTATGCTCATCGATTTACCACCAGGAACAGGCGATATTCACCTTTCCATTATGCAATCGTTGCCGGTTACGGGAGCGGTTGTGGTGAGTACACCTCAAGCTGTTGCCTTAGCCGATGCCAAAAAAGGAGTGTCGATGTTTCAATCAGAAGCGATCAATGTTCCAGTTTTAGGCATTATCGAAAACATGGCGTATTTCACTCCAGAAGAATTACCCAATAATAAATATTATATCTTTGGAAAAGAAGGAGCCAAAAACCTAGCTGAAGATTTACAAGTGCCTTTCTTGGGCGAAGTTCCACTGGTGCAAAGCATACGTGAAGCAGGAGATTATGGTCGTCCAGCAGCGATGCAAACAGCAACACCTTTGGAAAAAGTATACGAAGAAATTGCACGCAATGTAGTACGAGAAGTGGTGTATCGAAACGAACATTTAGCGCCAACCGAAGCCATCAAAATCACCACTATGGCAGGTTGTTCAGCGGTAAAAAAGAATTAGCCAATTGGTCTATTAGCCAATGTGTCAATTATCAAGTTTTAATAGCCACATTGCCGCATTGCCACATTAACAAATTGACACATTAACCAAATGACAAACGAAGAATTGACTTTAAACATCGAAAAAGCACTGGAAGAAATCAGACCTTTCTTGAATTCGGATGGTGGCGATATTTCGTTGGTTTCTATTGAAGAGGAAAAACATGTAAAAGTCCGTTTTGAAGGCGCTTGCACAGGTTGTAGCGTCAATCAAATGACATTAAAAGCGGGAGTTGAAACGACTATAAAAAAGTATGCTCCGCAAATAGAAACAGTTGAAAATGTAA
Source organism: Flavobacterium sp. (assembly GCA_016787805.1). GTDB lineage: Bacteria > Bacteroidota > Bacteroidia > Flavobacteriales > Flavobacteriaceae > Flavobacterium. The sequence continues at coordinate 125,990 of JAEUTY010000012.1, forward strand.
TGTAATCGCTTGATTTGAATGATATTTATCATTTAATGTTCAAGACAACTTTTTCATTTTTGCGCTGTGTAACTAAAGTAGCGAAAACATTCGACTTAAGAATGTAATTTTGTGCTTTGAATTAGATTTTAAACATGATTGAAACCGATATACTCATCATTGGAGCAGGGCCGACTGGGCTTTTTGCTGTTTTTGAAGCAGGATTATTACAACTAAAATGCCATATTATTGACGCGTTGCCACAACCTGGCGGGCAGTTGGCTGAGTTGTATCCCAAAAAACCCATTTTCGATATTCCAGGTTATCCTGAAGTATTGGCTGGTGATTTGGTCAATAATTTGATGGAGCAAATCAAGCAATTTCAACCCGGATTTACCTTAGCCGAAACGGCCGAAACTATAGACAAATTAGAAGATGGAACGTTTATCGTTACGACTAATAAAGGCACAAAACACCATGCCAAAGCAGTTGCTATTGCTGGAGGTTTAGGAACATTTGAACCCCGAAAGCCAGCTATTGAAAACATTGCTGATTACGAAGAAAAAGGCGTTGAGTATTTTGTTAAAGATCCTGAAATGTTTAGAAATAAACGAATCGTAATTGCAGGTGGTGGTGATTCGGCTTTGGATTGGAGTATTTTTCTTTCCAATGTAGCTTCCGAAGTGACTTTGGTGCACAGAAGAAATGAATTCCGCGGAGCATTGGATTCGGTTGAAAAAGTGCAAGAACTCAAAAAACTGGGAAAAATCAACTTAATCACACCAGCAGAAGTCGTGGCTATTCAAGGAGAAAATCATGTGGAAAGCATTACCTTGGAAAATGAAGGTGTTCAACGTGTTTTTGAAACGGATTATTTTATTCCACTTTTTGGATTAACTCCCAAATTAGGCGCCATTGCCAATTGGGGATTGGAAATTGAGAAAAATGCCATTAAAGTAAATAACGCCTTAGATTACCAAACCAATATTGACGGAATTTACGCCATTGGCGATGTGAATATTTATCCAGGTAAATTGAAACTCATTTTATGTGGTTTCCACGAAGCAACGTTGATGTGTCAAAGTGTTTACAATCGTATCAATCCTGGCAAGAAATATGTATTAAAATATACAACTGTTTCTGGAGTTGATGGATTTGACGGAACAAGAAAAGAAGCCGAAAAAGCAGTAGTTAAATCTATAGAGTAAATATGTTTTAAGTTTTATCTTGAAACCTAAAACCTAAAACCTAAAACCTAAAACCTAAGACCTAAAACCTAAAACTTGAAACAAAGTAATGGCACAAGATATCACAGTTTATATTACCGATCGAAACGGTGTTCGCCACGAAGTACAAGCACCCACCGACATGAACATGAACATCATGGAATTGATTCGTGCCTACGAATTAGCCGAAGAAGGAACTGTTGGTATTTGTGGAGGCATGGCCATGTGTGCATCGTGTCAATGTTATGTGTTGAATGATGTGATTTCTCTAGAACGAAACCCCGATGAAGAAGCGATGCTTTGGGAAGCCTATCATGTCAAAGAGAATTCGCGATTGGGTTGTCAAATTCCCATTACCGAAGCGATAGATGGTTTAGAAATCGAAATTGCACCCGAGCAATAAAAGAAAACTTGACAAAGACCAGCTTCATCAAGTTTTCAAACTAACAAAACCTAGTTTAGTTTACCACTCAAATAGATTTGCGTTTTATTACTTCTCAACAACAGATTACTTTCTCCATTAAATAGGGTAGAATAAAATTTTGTCAGTTGCAAATGATGGCCTATTTCCTATCATTCTTTTACTATTTTCAATGTTTTTTTGTTGCCTTCTTCTTCAATTGTAACCCAATACAATCCGGTTGGTTGTGTGGAAAGATCTAATGAAATTTTATGGGTTTGACTGTTTTTGTTTTCCAAAACAAGCTGACCTAATATATTGGTAACAATTACTTTCGTTTCTGTAAAAAAACCTTTTTCAGATTGGATAGTGACCAAATGGGTTGTTGGGTTGGGATACACTTTAAACAAATTTTGCAAATGACTTTCATTTCCTAAGTTCAAAGGAAGACCATAACGGAATAATTTATACGAGGAATTGGTTCCTTCAAAATACAAAGCGTCGTTAAATTTGAACACAGTGCCATAACTTGTAGTAGTACTAGCATCAATCAATGTAATGTTTTCGTTACTATCACAGGTCCAAAAGCGATTGTTAATGGTGCCATAATTGCTTATGTTGGGTACAATAATTAACTTTCCATTGATGTCAGTAAAAGGCTGTACGTTGGTAAATGACGTGTTGGGCAATTCGGGAAAAGCGATTGTTCCTGTCGGAGTTCCGTCGGAGGACCACAATAAATAATTGCTTCCAAAATACAATTTGTTATTGTAAACCAACATTTTTGTGCTGTTGGAATTTAAAACTAAATTTCCTTTAACTAAAGAAGTTCCCGGTTGTGTTCCGTCGGTTTTCCATAACTGATCGGCGGTCATAAAATACATTTCGGCATTGAAGGCAGTTTGATTGTGAATATATAAAATTCCTGTGGCACCTGGTTGCGTGTCTTTTACTAAAGCAACACTTCCAGAAGTAGTATAAACCCAGAGTTCATTGCCTGCAATTCCGTCATTTGCTAAAAAAAATAATTGATTATTAAACGCATAAAACCCTGATGGATTACTGCCTGAACCTCCCAAATTGATATCGCTAACCATTGTAGTTCCGCCAGTTGTTCCGTCGGAGCTCCACAATTCGATTCCATGTGTGCCATCGTTGGCTGTGAAAAGAAGTTTGTTGTTAAAAGCAATTAGATTTAGCGGATTAGAAGAACTGTCTCCAACATAAATATCTTTCACTAAAAAGGTTCCACTAGTTGTTCCATCGGTAACCCATAATTCACGGTTTAAAGCCGAATTAGTAACCGCTGTAAAAAACAGCTTATTACCCACAACAGTAAAGTTTTGAATAAAATTGACGTTCCCGTTAAAAATAGCGTTGGTATCAATTTGTTTGAGTAAAATGGTTCCCGCAGTGGTTCCGTCCGATATCCAAAGTTGCTCACCATTGTTGGTAAAACCCTCAAAAAAGAGCTTATTGTTTAATACACCATAGTTTTTTGGGTCGTTAAAAACAGGTCCACTACCTGCACAATTATAAGCCAACATTCCTGCGCCAGTTCCTGTGTTGATGTCTTTTACGAGTTGTGTCCCAGCCAGAGTTCCGTCGGTAATCCAAAGTTCTAAACCATGCAATCCATCATCAGCAGAAAAAAGCAATTTATTGTTAATTGACGCTATAAAATACGGATTTGATGAGCTAAAACCGCTGTTGATGTTTTGAAATAGCGCTGTTGCACCTGTTTCTGTGTTACATGACCAAGGTTCAACACCGTTGGCTAAACCCGAACCAGCATCAAAGAAAAGCGTGTTTTCTATGGCTTTGAAAGTAGGTGAGCAATGTTCACTATTGGAATTGATAATGCCCAATTCTTCGAGAGCTTCTTGGGCGATTCCGAATTGAAACCAAACCAAACTTATCAGAAAGTATATTTTTTTGTTCATGATTTCATGATTTTAATCTTTGGTCATATTCACGGTTCCTGTTGCACCTTGCGCTCCCAAAACAATGCCAGAACAAGAGTTGTAATTGTTTGAAAATTTTAGTTTCCATCGGGTACCATTGTTGTAATTAATTTTTAAGGAATCATTAGTGTAGGTATAAATTCCAGGAAATTCTTGGCTACCGAAGGCTAAATCGATGTTTTTTAGTGTATTATCATTGTAAATAATCAAATCAAAAGCATACGGAAATGCAATACCGTTTATTTGCTGTTGTCCTGACCAATTTCCTACAAAGTACGTTTTTACATCAATTGGTGTTGGATTGCCATCGTCTTTGTTGCACGATAATAGAATAGTTAAGGCCATAATTGCCATCAATTTTGGTAAATTTTTCATCATAATTAAAGATTTTGTTAGTAAATGATTTTTAAAACAAAGCAGTAAGTAAATGGCGTAGTTGGGTAGGTCAAAAGTAGTCAGAGGTAACTTTTGACCGTTTCAAAAAATGATAAATGACAATAATTAGGACAAATTAGTTGTGTCTTTTTTGAACTCAGAAGGAGTAAGTCCTGTGATTTTTTTGAACGAAGAATAGAAGGCCGATTTTGAATTGAAACCGGCTTCAAGGCCAATAGCTTCAAGTGTGTAGTTCGAAAAATCGGGATTTATTAAGTAACTTTTGGCTTCTTCAATACGAAGCGAATTAACGTATTCAACAAAACCTGTTCCCAATTCGGCATTAATGGTACGCGACAAATAACTTTTGCTCAAGTTGAGTTCTTCGGCAATAGCGTCGAGAGTCAAATCGCTATCCAAAAACCGTTTTTGGTTGTGTATCAGATGCTCAAATGAAATGATATGATTGCTTTTTTGTTTTTCTACTATCGAATAATTTGTGTTGGTTTCCTTGGCGTATTTTTTTAAATTTTTGCGTTCTTCGATGATGCCAAATTTGTAAATGCCAATGTAGCCCAACCAGTAAATCAGAATGGAAATACCAATCCACAAGGCATAAAAGTTTACTTTGGTGTCAGTAACGACGGTTTTGACCATTAAAAACAGCCAAATAAATGATAGTATGAATAAGAAAACAATTATTTTTTTTAGCCAATTCAGTCGAATTTGAATCGAATTTGCATTAAAATTACGTGTGGTTTTCTCAATTTTTCGAATATGAAAAAAGACAACTGTATAAATGATTTGGTTGAAAATAATAGCCAAAAATTCGATGATATTAGGAATAGGATAGAAGAAATTTAACACTTCTTCACGGTAGTTCAATCCTACAAAGACTTTGTATAAAACACTCAAAAACAATCCGATGTAGAACGGAACAAATAACAGTTTTTGTTTAAACGTAGACTTAGATTCAGGAAATAAGGATTGTGAAATATACTGGTAAAAAAAGGCAGGAATAATCAAACACCACGGAATAAACACATAATTATAAAAGAATTCCGAGCTAATTAATCCGATATCGGCAATGTAGTATTGTAAATTATTGAGCGAGAAACTAACGATTAAAGAAGCAAGGTAAAAATTACTCTTGGTGTTGTATTTTTTATTCCACCCTACCACAAATGCAAAAATAAATCCCTGAAGAATTCCGGCAAATAAGACGCTATTGTAGAGATTGAAGTTCATTATTTGTTGTAATCGCTTAATTTTTGTGGAGTTTCAATATACTCTTTTACTATTTGCAAAAAACCATCTTTGTTTGTGTCAATGAGCCATTTCACAAGCGCAATTCGACCATTTTCAATTTCAATTCCAGTGATGTTTCGCGGGTGAACGCAACTTCCATCGTTAAAAAAGTTTAATTCACCATCATTGGGTTTTGGAAAATGGGGGCGATGAGTATGACCAACAACAGTTATTTTATTGCCATTGTCGGCGATCCATTTTTTGATGCGACGTTCTACTTTTATTAATTCAACATAATTCTTGGCTGGACTTGTCGGATCTTTTATTCCCCAAACTTGCAACGGTTTCCACAAGACACGAACAAAAAAACGATTGAATTTCCAACCAACATAATTCATAAAATCGGCTTGATGACCATGTGTGAGAAAGATCTCTTGTTGGGTTTCAAAGTTTTCAAGAACAATGCCTTCGTGAAATTGTAATTCGGGCATCAAAGGCATTTTTTTGCCTAACACAGTATCAAAATATTCTGAGAAATTCTTTTTTACGATGCTGGGATTGCGGTATACCATATCGTGATTGCCATAAATCATGTGCAATTTGTTTTCGGAGTAAAATTTTTTGAGTAGTAAAAACACATTTTTATTGGCCTCGAGTACATCTTTGAACGATAAATTTTCCCAAAGTTCGTCGCCATCACCCAATTCAATGTATTGAAAACCCTGTTGATAATAATGATTCAACGCGTGCATGTAGATGTTGCGATTGTTGGCAAAATCGTCAGCAAAACTACCATCACCACGATGGCAATCGCTAAACAGAATGAATTTGTCCGAATTGTTGAACGAAATTCGTTTGGCTTGTTGGTAGGCGCGCGTTAATCGATCTTGTGATGACATTTTTTTTAGACTTTTTAGAAAACAAGAAAGTTAGACAACTTAGACATATTAGAACAAAATCCAATAATCTAATCTTCTAAGAAGTCTAAGCTAGTCTATCGTCTATCCAAAAGTACATAAATTATTGAACAATTTCTATTTAGCACTGATTTTTAGCCGTGATGGAAGTGAAAAGCAAATAGTTTAGAAAAGCTAATTTTTTCTTATCAAAAAAGAGCGACTGAATAGAAGCTCCTTTTTTGAACTAGAAAAATGCTTTTGTAGACTATTTCTTGGAACGTACAGCGCGATAAGCTCCTAAATTAAAGCGAATAGACTTCTTTTTTTTAATAGTGACAATAAAGATGTTTTGAGGCTGCTAGATTTAAAATAATTCTATCAGTAAAAATATTTTTTCAATTTATTTGTAAAAGTTCGCAAGAAATTATAATCATATTCGTCTAATACCAATAGTGTGTTTTTAAGAAACTATTATGTTATTGTTTCCAAAACATTATATTTGCGTTAATTAATTAAAAATGAAATGAATAAAAAAATAACTTTATTGTTGCTATTGACTAGTAGTATACTATTTTCTCAGTCTTTACCTAGCGAGATGTATTACTCAACAGATGGTAAAATTTTGTATACTGGAAACTTAATTCAAACGGGTTTGTATGACAAAAGCACTGTAAAAAACGTTTATTTGAATTTTGCTCAAGCAGATTACTGGACGCAACTCACCAATAATTATGCCTCTGAGACCAATATTGCCGCAACGATGATATACGATGGAGTAACTTATCCAAATGTTGGTGTGCGTTTTAGAGGAAATACATCGTACACTCAGATCGGGACTTCTCAAAAAAAATCATTTGGAGTGGATATGGATTTTGTAGATCCAAATCAAAACTTGTTGGGTTATACAAGCTTAAAATTCAACAATGCACATCAGGATGCATCTTTCATGCGGGAGGTTTTATACGACAGAATGGCTCGTAGACACACGCCCATAGCCAAAGGCAATTTTATCCATTTGTACATTAATAACCAAGATTGGGGATTGTATCCCAACATTCAGGGATTGGATAAAGCCTATTTGGATGATTGGTTTTTATCCAATGATGGTGCCTTTTTTAGAGCAACTACAGGTACTAATGGCGGAGGCGGAGGTGGGCCGAATTGGGGCGATGGAACAGCGGGGATGAATTATTTAGGAACCAATCAAGCGACTTATCAAAGTTATTATACTTTAAAATCAAACGATGTTGTTGTTGATCCTTGGCAAAAATTGATCGATGCAACGCAATCATTAAGTACTGCAACTGCTGCTAATATTGATGCTGTAAAAGCCAAAATAGATGTGGATAAAGTATTGTGGCATCTAGCCTGTGAAAATATTTTTACCGACGACGATAGTTATGTAATGAAAGGTAAAATGGATTATATGGCTTATTATGAGCCAGAAACAGCAAGAATGGCCTCTTTAGAATACGATGGAAACTCAACGTTTGTAGCAAGTGCGGCCACAAGTACCAATTGGGGACCATTTAAAAATGCAACCAATGCAAACTATCCGTTGTTAAATAAATTATTAACTGTTCCTGAGTGGAGACAACGTTATTTAGCCCATTACAGAACAATATTAAATGAAACGTTTACTACAGCAAATGCGACTACTCTAATTGATGAAATCGATGCTCAGATTAGTGCATTAGTTGCTGCCGATCCCAAAAAATTATATACAACAGCCCAATATACAAGTAGTGTTCCTGCGTTGAAATCATTTGTTACCAATAGAAGAGCGTATTTATTATCGAATTCAGAAGTAGCGCAAGTGGCACCTGTCATAACATCGGCAAAATTTTATAATGGTAACCTTCAGGAATACGTTGAGCCAATTGCCAATGAAGTGGTCAATATCAAGGCTTTGGTTACTTCTACGTCTGGTATCAACAAAGTCAATCTTTATTATGCTTCAGGTATTGTGGGCAATTTTACCAAAATACAAATGTTTGACGATGGTGCTCATAATGATGATTTAGCTAACGACGGAACTTTTGGAGCTCAAATTCCAGGACAAATTGCGGGAACTTTTATGCGTTATTATGTTGAAGCTATTGCTAATAATGCTTCTTTTTCAGCATCGTATTTACCTGCCGGCGCTGAGCATGATATTTTTATTTACAGAGTGCAACAAGTATTGGGCCCAAATGGTGTTGTTATCAATGAGATAATGGCGCAAAACAACACAACAATTACAGATGAAGCTGGAGACTACGAAGATTGGATTGAGTTGTACAACAACAATTCTACTCCAGTAGATTTAAGTGGTTTTTACCTAACGGATACTTCAGCGGAACTTGTAAAATGGCAAATTCCAGCTGGTACAACTATCCCAGCTAATGGTTATTTAATTGTTTGGGCAGATAATGAAGCAGTTGATGGACCGTTACATGCTAGTTTTAAATTGGCTGCAACAGGCGAATCAGTGGTTTTATCGAATCCTAGTTTATTATTGGTGGATCAAATTTCTTATGGTGCTCAAACTGTCGATATGGGTTTTGCTCGTGTACCCAACGGAACAGGAAGTTTTGTTATTCAACAACCAACATTTAATGCAAACAATTCACCTTTAAGCGCTATCAATTTCAATCAACTAAATCAAGAATTTATACTTTATCCAAACCCAGCATCATCTTCAATCAATGTTGCAATTTCAAATTTGATAGGAAATGAAAAAATTAAAATATACAATCAATTGGGGCAATTAGTACTCGAAAACGAGGCGACTGAACAAACTTTGATTAATGTTTCCCCTTTAAGCGTGGGAACTTATATTGTAAATTATGGATCAAACTCAAAAAAATTAATTATCATCAAATAAACCAATCAAAATGATCAAAAGAATTCTTACAGCACTACTATTTGTTAGTTTTTTAATAACCTCTTGTTCTCACGACGAAGGTTATGGAGGTTTGGCTTCTATAACTGGTAAAGTTTATGGAAAAGACTACAACTCCAACGGAAATTTAGTTGGGCAAGGTTATCTAGGTGGCGTTAAAGTGTACATCAGCAAACACGGCGAAACCAACTATTTTGACAGCGCTGATTCGGCTTACGATGGTTCTTTCAAATTCAATTATTTGCACAAAGGAACTTATGATTTGTGGGCTTTTGGTGATTGTGACTCGTGTGCTTGGGATCAAGTATATGTCTTAAAAACCATTGAAATAACCGACAAAAAGCAAGAGGTTGTAACGGAAGACTTTGTTGTTTCTTTCTAAAAGACTAAGCCAATGATGTCTTTTCTAAATGCAATGGAAACGGTTTCTTTAGCAGAGCTTGATAGCGTTGCATTGCTCAATCGTATCGACAATAAGTACGTTCTCAACAAACAACAGTTGGAGCTTATTTTGCCTGTTATTCAGCAGAATTACAGTGTGTTATTGATTGGAAATGACAAGATATTTACGTACGAAAACAACTATTTTGATACTAAAGATTTTCAGTTTTATTACGATCATCACAATGGTTATACCAATCGTATGAAAGTTAGAAGCAGAAAATACATTGAAACCAACACTAGTTTTTTTGAAATAAAGAAAAAGGAAAACATCGACAGAACTTCTAAAACTAGAGAAAAAGTGGATCAATTAATTGATGAGATTGACGATAATAAAAAAGAAACCATCCAACAGTTATCCCGAAAACCAATTGCCGATTTGACTTTAACATTGAACAATAAATTCAATAGAATCACTTTTGTAAACAACGAACAAACCGAACGAATGACATTGGATTTCAATATTCATTTTTCGGATAATTTAAACCAAAAGGATTTCACTGACTTTTATGTTGTCGAAATCAAGCAATCGAAGTCAAATGGTCGTTCGGTAGTAACTGAAGTATTGAAAAAAAACAACATCAGAGAGCAAAGTTTTAGTAAATATATTTTTGGTGTTATCGCCTTAAAAGACAATGTTCGTATGAATAACTTTTTGCCCTTAATCAAAAAAATAAACAAATTGTAATATGGAAACAGAAGAAAAAGTAGCCGCCATTTTTAGCATGAATGATTTTTCAATCAGAGCTGTAATTGATATTTTGGCTATTGTAATTTTAGTCGGATTGATTTATTATCCCAAGCATAAAAACAAAGACTTTATTTTCACTTTTGTACTCTTCAATGTAATCAATTTCATGATTTGCTACTTGCTAGGAGCGGCCAAAATCAAAATGGGATTTGCTTTCGGATTGTTTGCTATTTTTTCTATAATCAAATACCGAACGATTGTGGTTTCCATTAAAGATATGGGCTATTTTTTCGTTTGTGTAGCTCTCGGAATGCTCAATTCACTCGCCAATTCAAGCGATGGTTTTGTGATTATGATTGTATGTAATGTCGTGATTTTGACGCTAACATATTTCTTAGAACGATTGAATTTTATCAACAACGAAAATGTCAAAGAAATTATTTATGACAATGTTCGATTGATCAAACCCGACTTGCGCGATGAATTAATTGCCGATTTAGTAGAACGAACTGGTCTAGAAATCCATAAAGTAGAAATTGTGTCAATCAATTACTTAAAAGATACCGTGCTTTTAAAAGCCTATTACTATGCAAAAGAAAGTGAAAACATGTTACCAACAGCTTCCGATAATGACTAAGAAATTGCTATATCTTTTTTTGCTAATTGGTTCTTTGGGTATTGCTCAAGACACTGACACGCAATTTCGTTTCAGCCCATCGGTAGATTATAAAATCAACAAAAAATGGAAAGTTGGTTTGGATTATCGTTATGCTTTAGAAAAAGACATTTCGACTTTTCAAGCGAGTGTTTTTCAGCTTTCGGGCGAATACAAAATCAATAAAAAAATAAGTTTGGAAGCAGGTTATCGCTACACAACTTCATTTGAAAATGATAACCAACGACTGTTTGCGTCTTTCATTTACGATTACAAAATCAAGAAGTTTACCCTGAGTTCCCGCACGCGTTACCAATTCAGTACGCCGTATTTCAATGCTACGTATTGGAATGAATTTAAAGAGCCGAACCAATATTTGCGTCAAAAATTTACGGTAGATTATAATATTCCAAAAAGTAAAGCTTCAGTCTATTTTTCGCCCGAAATTTTTATAAAAATGGAAGATGGCGAATTCAAATACCACAGAACACGTTACCAATTGGGAAGTGATTATAAATTAAAATTTGGCAATACTGTTGGTGTTTCTGTAATGTACGAAGACAAATTAAATCCCACCAAAACTGACCGATTTGTGATTACAACCAAATACAATTTATCGCTCGACGAGTTGTTTAAAAAGCCAAAATCAAAAGAAGAAAAAGCCAAAAAGAAAAAGAAAAAAGACTAAACGAGCGCTTCTTTTGCTACAATTTGCTCTTCAATCGCATTCCATAAACCGATGCGTTTTTCTAAAGCAAGAATTGAAACTTCTTCCACTTCTTTCCATTTTTGTTCTGAGTTGCCACACAATTCACTAATCATTTGCATTGCCATTGGTCCGTGTTCGTCAGCATCCAATTCAATGTGTCGTTCGAAGTAATATATTAATTTCGACAAATCCGTTTCGGGAAAATTCACTTGAAAACTGCGCAAAATTTCGGTAAACATACTCGGAATCAAATCTTCTCTTCCAAAGGTAAAAGCAGCGGCAATTTGATGGGGTTTTCCTTCTTCAATTACGCGAAAGGTAAAATCTAAAAACGCTTTCACATCAGGATGCAAATCGCTTTGTTTGATTGATACAAAAATATTCTGAGTGGTTTTTAAATGATTTAAAAAAGCAAGTACCATTTGTGTATTGGCACCACATTGCTGCATCGCATCCAAATACATTTCAAAATGACTTTGTCGTGTTCCATCCAATGCTAAATCGGTTTCTTCGGCCACCACAATTTCGTTAATCAAATACCGAATTTCTGGATTTCCAACAGGCAACCATGGCGTAATTGTGCAAGTCAATTGGTTTTGCAAAGCTTTCAACAACGACATAAAATCCCACACTGCAAACACATGATTTTCTAAAAAACAATGTAAATCGTCAATGGTTTTTACTTTTTCGTATAACGAATGTTGTAGTAATTGTTGTTTCTGATTTTCGATGGATTGGTTGATAGTTGAAATAGTCATTGGGTTTTGATATAAACAATTAAAATGTACACAAAAATAAAAATGCTTCCCGAAAAAGAGAAGCATTTTGTATCATTTTTAGTTATTGTTTATCAACTAAATCGCATTTTATTTAAACGCAGGAATTCCCGTAATATCCGCACCTGTAATCAACAAGTGAATATCGTGCGTTCCTTCGTACGTGATTACACTTTCTAAGTTCATACTATGACGCATGATTGAATATTCGCCTGTAATTCCCATTCCGCCCAACATTTGTCGAGCTTCGCGTGCAATGTTGATTGCCATATCTACATTGTTCCTTTTCGCCATCGAAATTTGAGCTGTTGTCGCTTTTCCTTCGTTTCTTAAAACTCCTAATCGCCACGTCAACAATTGTGCTTTGGTGATTTCAGTAATCATTTCAGCCAATTTCTTTTGTTGCAATTGGAAACCCGCAATCGGTTTGTCAAACTGAATGCGCTCTTTTGCATAACGCAAAGCCGTATCATAACAATCCATCGCAGCACCAATCGCGCCCCAAGCAATTCCGTATCGAGCCGAATCCAAACACATCATCGGCGCACCTAAACCTGATTTGCCAGGTAATAAGTTTTCTTTTGGCACTTTTACGTTGTCAAAAATTAATTCGCCAGTTGCACTAGCTCGCAACGACCATTTGTTGTGTGTTTCGGGAGTCGTAAATCCTTCCATGCCGCGCTCCACGATTAATCCGTGAATTCTACCTTCTTCGTTTTTCGCCCAAACTACGGCAACATCAGCAAATGGTGCATTCGAAATCCACATTTTAGCACCGTTCAACAAATAATGGTCGCCCATGTCTTTGAAGTTGGTTACCATACCACTTGGGTTCGAACCGTAATCAGGTTCTGTCAATCCGAAACAGCCCATGAATTCGCCAGTGGCGAGTTTTGGTAAATATTTCATGCGTTGTTCCTCGGTTCCGAATTTCCAAATCGGGTACATCACCAACGACGATTGTACCGATGAAGTCGAACGAACACCCGAATCACCGCGCTCGATTTCTTGCATAATCAAACCATACGAAATTTGGTCCAACCCAGCGCCACCGTATTGCTCCGGAATGTACGGACCAAATCCGCCAATTTCGCCCAAACCTTTAATGATTTGTTTCGGAAATTCAGCACGTTGTGCGTAATCTTCAATAATGGGCGAAACTTCACGTTTTACCCACGCACGAGCCGAATCGCGCACTAATTTATGTTCTTCAGTTAGCAATTCATCTAACAAATAGTAATCAGGAGCTTGAAATAAATCTGGTTTCATTTTCTTAAAAAGTGATTAGTAATTAGTGATTAGTAATTAGCAAAAACAGCATTACGAAATCGTTTGCAAAGGTAAGAAAACATATTTGAGATTTTGTTCAACAAGTGTTATAAATTTTCCAATATGTCATTGCGAGGAACGAAGCAATCCCAAAAAGGTATCATCCAATTTTCTTTGAAGCTTTGTCCCGCCTTTCATTTCAAGATTTTGCCCAAAATTGTGTTTTTCTACGGCCAAAAAAGAGCTTCTGCTGTCGCTTTTTTTCGCCAAGAAAAAACTACAATTTTCGCGCAAAATGCTTTCCATTGCAGTCGGGGCTAGGGCTCTACTAATTCTAAGAAAGGAGTGCTGTATTTCAGTAATAGCATCAGTTAAGTTGATACTAAAAAAGCTCAGAAAAGTTTCTTTCCTGAGCTCGTGTTGGTTTTTTATGAATCTAATTTTTAATTATTTTTTGAATGCTCTCCTCACCCAAATCGGATTTTACTTTTAGAATATAAACGCCTGAATTGCCTTTAAACTCTAACTCAACCTGATTTAGATTGGAAAATTTTTCGTCAAAAACTTTAGTTCCAAAAATGGTAACTATTTCAATTTGAATTTGTTGATGTGTTTTTTCAAAAGACAAGGTAATTTTTCCGTTAGTTGGATTCGGATAAATGGTACTAGTTAATGTAGAAAAAGACTGGTTTGATAGCGCACAATCAGCTAATGTTACGCCACAAGACACATCAATTAGGTTTGGAATAGAACTGGAATACTGAGGTAAATTGTTAACGCCATTGTTCCCTTTTCGGGTTCCGTGATTTTCGTTGGTATTACAATCACTTACATCACAAGTGAAATTGGTGTCATCTAGCTTCCAATACGAAACCAAATTGGATTCATTTCCAGTAAGTTCAGTATTCATAAAGGATTGAATGTCAATTTGAGAACGGGCTATATTCCAAAAACGAACTTCATCAATCGAACCCATAAAATAATATCGATTTCCAGCTACTAATGTCGTGCTACCAATGTTCACGGGTATTGTGCTATTATAAATGGATGTTAATGTTGCTAATGGTGTATCAAAAGTTGATGCAATGTTGTTTCCATCCACATAAATTTTGCTTACTTGAGTAGCTAGATCAAAAGTGGCTGCTATATGATGCCATTGATTGAGTGTTAAAGGAGAAGTGTTTGTTCTCAAACTTCTGAAAGCAGTTAGCGATTGATAAACCACAAATTGAATTTTACCATTGTCTCTTACGGATAGCGAATAACTTACCTGTGATGCATTGGTGTTGTACTTAGATAAAATCGGTCTTATTTCGGTAAGATCCTGAATTTTTACCCAAGCTTCAATGGTAATGTTGTTTTGAATGAACTCTGGAGCATGCGAAATTTCTACAAAATCATCTGTTCCATCAAAATTCATACTGTAGTTTTGGGAAAAAATTAGATTTCCTACGAAGATAAAAAGAAGAGTAAAGGTTGTTCTCATGACTAAAAATTTTTAAACAAATTTATTTAGCCACTCCAATTTAGTAAATACGAATTTTTTCGTATTCTTAAATGATTGAGCTTTAAAAAGCATTTTTTATTGAAAAAAAGTAACAGTTTAGACAGGAAAGTTAAGCGTTGATTTTACATCTTCAAATAAAACGCTTTCGTCAAATCGATGTAATCGTCGGTATATTCATGGCGATTGATTTCGATGACCAATTCATCAGCTTCTAAAACAGGTAATTCGTAACGCTTAAAAGCCAATAAACTGCGCACAATAGGAGTCGTGTGCGATCCTTTGACGCGTGTGACTTTTACAGGAAAAAGTTCGGCTTCAGCGCATAAATCGATGAATCGTTCTTCTTCTTTAAAAGGAATAATGACGGCAAAAATACCGTTTTCTGAAAGTAGTAATTGCGCGGCATCGACTAATTCTTCAAAAGGCAAGGCGTCTTGAAAACGGGCTAAGTCACGCGAATCATTGTCGGTTTTGTAGTTTTCAGAGTAGAATGGCGGATTGGAAATAATGATATCGTATTCGTCTTCGGGTTCGTCTACAAATTCGTCCAAACCTGCATGAAAACAAAACAATCGGTCGCTCCATGGCGATGCTTCAAAGTTTTCGACGCACTGTTCGTAAGCTTCTTCGTCAATTTCGATGGCGTCAATTTGCTCGGCATTGCTTCGTTGCGCGAGCATCAAAGAAAGAATTCCCGTTCCAGCACCAATATCCAAAACCGAAAAAGGAGAATTATCAATCGGACACCAAGCACCAAGCAACACAGCATCTGTACCAATTTTCATGGCGCAGCGATCTTGTTGGATGGAGAATTGTTTGAATGTAAAGCTCATAGTAAATTTCAGAGTTCAAAGTTCGTTAATCGTTGTTCAAACTTCATGCACTATTGAACAATGAATGTTGAATTTTCAATGTTGAATGTTGAAAGAAATTGGATTGCCCTAGCCCTGATGGCAGCGGCATCCTTTTTTGGAGAGTAACGGAAAAAAAGATACAGCGTACAGCAGGAAATAGCTTCAAAAAAATCATATAATCTTAAAGTCTTACAATCCAAAAACCTTTACAAGTACATTTCCACCAAACCTTCCGGCAAATTCATCACTACTTTTTTGTTTTCGCGATCAATTTTTACCAAAAACTGGTCAATCATTGGAACCAAAATTTCGATTACGTTGTCTTTAATGACTTCAAACAGTGGTTGCGCTGCCGAATCGTTGATGGAAACGATTTTTCCGAAAACACCCAAACGTTGGTCTTCGATATCAAAACCAATCACTTCGTGAAAGTAGAATTTGTTACCTTCCAATTTGGGTAGCATCGAAAGTGGTAAGTAAATTTCGCAGCCAATGATTTCGTCGGCGTCGGCTTCAGAGTCTACATCTTCAAACTTTACGCGCAGAAAATCGTTTTTGTAAAGAGAAGATTGTTCCATAAAAAATGGAACCAGATTGTTGTTAAAGTCAACAAATACTGATTCCATATTTTCGTATAATTCGGGTTCGTCGGTATCTAAATAGATAAGGACTTCTCCTTTGAAACTGAATTTTTTAGCGATTTTGCCTAGATAAAAACAATCGTCTTTACGCATTACCGCCGTTGTATTAAGCTTCTGTTTCTTCGCTAGCTTCTTCAGCAGCCGGAGCTTCTTCAGCAGCAGCTTCAACCTCTGGAGCAGCTTCAGCAACCGCTTCTTCGGCTGGAGCTTCAGTCTCAGGAGCTTCCGTAACTTCAGCAACAGTTTCTTCTACAGTGTTTTCAACTGTTTCAGTAACTTCAGCAACAGTTTCTTCAGCAACGGCTTCAACTTCTTCAGCAACTTCTTCTACTGTTTCAACAGCAGCAGCTTTAGCAAGACGTTTTTCGTTAGCTTCTTTTTCAGCTTTTAATGCTTTGGCTTTCGCTTCTGCTTGTTTTTTAGACAATCCGTCTTTTTTAGCATCCACTTTACCCGCTTTTTCTTCTAACCATTTGGCCAATTTAGCATCAGCTTGTTCTTGAGTTAAAGCACCTTTACGAACTCCACCATCTAAGTGGTGTTTCAATAAAGCGCCTTTGTACGAAAGAATAGCTCTAGCTGTATCCGTTGGTTGTGCTCCATTGTGTAACCATTGTACTGCTTTGTCAAGGTTTAAGTCAATGATAGCTGGGTTAGCAGTTGGATTGTAAGTTCCTAATTTTTCTAAGAATCTACCATCTCTTTTTGCACGCGCATCAGCGGCAACAATCCAGTAAAAAGGTTTTCCTTTTTTACCGTGTCTTTGTAATCTAATTTTTACTGACATAATCTTTTTGATTAATTTGAGGTGCTCGACCTCTGTTATTTAAGGGCGCAAATATACGATTTTTTTCAAATCAAACTAATTCAAATTATAAAATTTAATTTTTTAGTTAAATTACTATGTTAATTCATTAAAAAAACTATTTTTGTGCTTACTTAATGGATTACATAATGAAAAAAATACTTCCTATAATTGCGTTGTTTATGCTATTGTCTGCTTGTCAAGACGAAGTGAAGTTCAACGATCCTGGATTTCAGGCTTTTAGAGATGATGTGCTGTTTAGAGCCATACAAGTAACAGCCTTTAAATCGAGTACAGGAGCAGTAAGAATTGAAGCATTAGCGCAAGATGAAGAGTTTGTTTTAAATATTTCAAATTCAACAGTTGGCACATATTACATGGCATCAACAAATGTTAATAATTGGGCTACCTACACCTCCTCTTTCGATGATGTTGTTATTGATTATTCAACCCGACAATCTTTTGAACCTATAACCACTATTGCAAACGCAATATTAACGGGTGGAACAGGATATACATCAAGTAATGCTGTTGCTACTACTAACACTGGAAACGGCTCGGGAATGGTTGTTAAAACTACTGCTGTAGACGGAGTGATTACGTCTGTTAAAATTGTTAATGCTGGAGTAAAATATAAATCGGGAGACATTATAACGATAAATGGAGGCGATGGAAATGCTAAGTTTAGAGTGTTAAGCGAAGTGAAGATTACCAAATCGGAAGACGGAATGATTTCAGGTGAGTTTCGTTTGAACCTTCAAAATATTTATGATAATCCAGCTGGGCAAGAATTAGTAAATTTTCAGAACGGAGCATTTTACAACATTCCTTTAGTTCAAGAATAAATAAGTATTTATTATTATTCATAAAAAAACCGTTGCACAAAAATGCAGCGGTTTTTTATTAGTAATCAATTAATTACTAAAACATGGTGGTGTTCGTTTTATTTAACTTACCTTTACCGTGAATTTTAAAATTTTTATATGAACATTTTTGTTGGAAGTCTTCCTTGGAGTATCGAGGAAGCAGATTTAAGAGAGTCTTTTGAGGCTTATGGAGCAGTTGACTCTGTTAAAGTTGTAACCGATAAATTTACTGGAAGAAGTAAAGGATTCGGTTTTGTAGAAATGCCAAATGACGAAGAAGCTCAAAAAGCCATCGACGAATTAAATGGTGCTACAGTAGAAGGTCGTACAATTGTAGTAAACAAATCAGAACCAAAACCAGAAGGAGAAAGAAGAAGCTTTAACAATAACCGTGGCGGTTATAACGGAGGCGGAAACTCTCGCGGTGGTGGAAACTATAATGATAGAAACAGTGGTGGAAGATACTAATCTTTAAACACACACTTTACAACTAAAACCATTCGTTAATTCGGATGGTTTTTTTGTTTTTGTTGATAACTAAAATTGATATTCATTCGGAATACCTGTAAATTTGAAACAGTTGAAAAATACATCTAGAAGGTTGGTTTTTCCAACACAGATTTACAAAATAAAAGAAATTTAGAAATCTTTTTTTGAAATTGAAGCTTGATGTTGATTTTTGTCATTGATTTTTGAGATTTGGAATTTACACCTATGTATTTAATATTCGATACCGAAACCACTGGTTTGCCACGTAATTGGGCAGCGCCAATAACCGACACCAACAATTGGCCACGATGCGTTCAGATTGCATGGCAATTGCACGATGCGATGGGAAATCTCATTGAGCATCAAGATTATTTGATTCGTCCAGAAGGCTATAATATTCCGTACGATGCCGAACGTATTCACGGTATTTCTACCGAACTCGCACAACAAAACGGAATCGAGTTAAAAGTAGCTCTAGAACGTTTCAACGAAGCGCTTTCCAAAACCAAATTTATTGTTGGGCAAAATGTTGGGTTCGATGTGAACATCATGGGATGCGAATTTTATCGAATGGGAATTGATTCTCCGATGACGAAAATGCCAATTTTGGATACATGTACCGAAACTACGGCCGAATTGCTCAAATTGCCCGGCGGCCGCGGAGGAAAATTCAAATTACCAACGTTAACCGAATTACATCAATACCTTTTTGGCGTTCCATTTGCCGAAGCACACAATGCAACTGCGGATGTTGAAGCCACGACACGCTGTTTCCTTGAGTTAATCAAACGCGAAGTTTTTACCAAAGAAGAGCTCGATGTTCCAGCCAATTATTTTACTGAATTCAACGAGCACAATCCGAAAGAAATTCAACTCATCGGATTGCAGCATATCAATCTCAAACAAGCTTCTGATGAAATCAGAAAGCAATTCCAGCCCAAGGAAGAACCAACAATTTCGAAAGAAGAGCATCAACAAAATCAACAAACCTTAGTCGATACTGATTTTGTTCATCTGCATAATCATACTCAATTTTCGGTGCTTCAATCGACTATTTCAGTCAAAGATTTGGTTGCCGCTACTGTAAAAAATAAAATGCCAGCAGTAGCAATCACCGATATCGGAAACATGATGGGCGCGTTTCATTTTGTGCGCGACGTGCTTTACCACAACAAATTGGCCGCTGTCAAAAACAAAGCCGCAGAAGAAGCTGGCGAAGTTCCAACTGAAACGATAATCAAACCAATAGTAGGTTGCGAATTCTTCGTTTGCGACAACCATAAAGATAAATCCCGAAAAGACAACGGGTACCAAATTGTACTATTGGCCAAAAATAAAAACGGCTATCATAATTTAGCCAAAATGGCTTCGATTGCTTACACAGAAGGGTTTTATTATGTTCCTCGAATTGATAAGCAAATTATTCAGCAATACAAAGAAGATGTAATTGTGCTTTCCGGAAGTTTATATGGTGAAATTCCGAGTAAATTGCTCAACATCGGTGAAAACCAAGCCGAAGAAGCTTTATTGTGGTGGAAAGAACAATTTGGAGCTGATTTGTATATTGAATTGATGCGCCACAATCAAGAAGATGAAAACCGTGTGAACGGCGCGCTGATTGATTTGGCAAGAAAGCATAATGTAAAAACTATTGCTACCAATAACGTTTTTTACATTAATAAAGAAGATGCCAACGCTCACGATATTTTACTTTGTGTACGTGATGGTGAAAAACAATCAACGCCAATAGGCCGTGGTCGTGGCTATCGATTTGGATTACCTAATCAAGACTATTATTTCAAATCGGGCGACGAAATGAAACAATTGTTTTCCGATTATCCTGAAGCGATTTCGAACATCAGCGAAGTGGTTGATAAAATCGAAATTTACGATTTAGCGCGCGAAGTATTACTTCCCAAATTTGATATTCCAGAGGAATTTTTGGTTGCCGAGGATGAAGTGGATGGTGGAAAACGCGGTGAAAATAAATACCTACATTATCTTACTTACGAAGGTGCCAAAAAACGCTATAAAGAAATTACACCCGAAATTCAAGAGCGTATCGATTTTGAACTCAAAACGATTGAAAACACTGGCTATCCAGGTTACTTTTTGATTGTTCAAGATTTTATTGCTGAAGCCCGAAAATTAGGTGTTTCGGTTGGCCCAGGTCGTGGTTCGGCTGCGGGTTCAGTTGTTGCTTATTGCCTTTGGATAACCAATATTGACCCACTCGAATACGATTTGCTTTTTGAGCGTTTCTTAAATCCAGATCGTGTGTCGATGCCCGATATTGATATTGATTTTGATGACGAAGGCCGAAGCAAAGTAATGGATTACGTAATCGAAAAATACGGTTCTAATCAAGTGGCACAAATCATTACCTACGGAACCATGGCGGCCAAATCGTCCATTCGCGATACCGCTCGAGTACTAGATTTGCCATTGTTTGAAGCCGACAAAATTGCCAAGTTAGTGCCCAATTTAAAGCTCGATAAGATTTTTTCAATGGATCAAACGTCTTTAAAACAAGCGCTTCGAGCCGAAGAATACGACAAAGTAAAAGAACTTATCGAATTGGCCAATGAAGGCAGTTTGAGTTCGGAGACTATATCGCAAGCCAAAATATTAGAGGGAAATTTACGCAATACCGGAATTCACGCCTGTGGAGTCATCATTACACCTAGCGACATCACCAATTATGTTCCTGTTGCTACAGCCAAAGATTCGGATTTGTACGTGACACAATTTGACAACTCTGTCGTTGAAAGTGCTGGTTTGCTCAAGATGGATTTCTTGGGATTGAAAACCCTAACCTTAATCAAAGACACCGTCAAATTGGTCAAATACCGAACCGGAATCGAACTCAATCCCGACGAATTTCCAATCGACGATGTTAAAACATACGAGTTATTTCAACGTGGCGAAACAGTTGGAATATTCCAGTACGAGTCGGTTGGGATGCAAAAATACTTACGCGACTTGAAGCCTACTGTTTTCGGTGATTTGATTGCGATGAATGCGTTGTATCGTCCCGGACCATTAGAGTATATTCCGTCATTCGTTAAAAGAAAAAATGGCGAAGAACCGATTGTTTACGATTTAGAAGCCAACGAAGAATATTTAAAGGAAACCTACGGAATTACAGTTTACCAAGAACAGGTAATGCTTTTGTCGCAAAAATTGGCCAATTTCTCCAAAGGTGATGCCGACGTACTGCGTAAAGCGATGGGAAAAAAACAAAAAGATGTACTGGATAAAATGAAATCCAAATTCATCTCGCAAGCGATGGAAAACGGACATCCTGAAGATAAATTAGAAAAAATTTGGAAAGACTGGGAAGCGTTTGCACAGTATGCGTTCAATAAATCGCACTCCACTTGTTATGCGTGGATTGGCTATCAAACAGCGTATTTAAAAGCGCATTATCCTGCCGAATATATGGCAGCGGTGCTTTCGAATAATATGAACGATATCAAGCAGGTTTCGTTCTTTATGGAAGAATGTAAACGCATGGGATTGAACGTACTCGGCCCAGATGTGAATGAAAGTTACTATAAGTTTACAGTAAACGAAAACTATGCGGTACGCTTTGGAATGGGAGCAATTAAAGGCGTTGGTTCGCCAGCTGTTGAAACGATAGTTGAAAATCGTAAAAGTGGCAGTTACAAATCGATTTTTGATTTAGCCAAACGCATCGATTTGCGAGCAGCCAACAAAAAAGCCTTTGAAAGTTTGGCGTTGGCTGGCGGATTTGACTGTTTTGCAACTACGCATCGCGCACAGTATTTTCATGATGAAGGCGACGGGATTACCTTTTTAGAAAAAGCGGTTCGTTACGGAAATAAGTTTCAGGAGAATGAAAATTCATCACAAGTAAGTTTGTTTGGCGAAACTAGCGAAGTGCAAATTGCCGAGCCTATTGTTCCGCCTTGCGAGGAATGGAGTACGATGGAAAAGCTAGCCAAAGAAAAAGAAGTAGTCGGGATTTATATTTCGGGTCATCCGCTCGACGATTACCGTTTTGAGATGAAATACTTCTGCAATGCAAGACTAGAATCACTCAAAAATTTAGAGCA
The DNA here is from genome assembly GCA_016787805.1 of Flavobacterium sp. GTDB lineage: Bacteria > Bacteroidota > Bacteroidia > Flavobacteriales > Flavobacteriaceae > Flavobacterium. Next base: position 148,747 of record JAEUTY010000012.1, read on the forward strand.
ACATATTAACAAAACACTTTCGTTTGGCGGAATCATAACCAACGTGCAACACAAAACAGCCAAGAATGGAAAAGGCTGGGGATCGTTTGTTTTAGAAGGTTACGATGAAAGTTATGAGTTTCGGATTTTTGGTGAAGAATACTTGAAATTCCGTCATTTTTTGATTCAAAATAATTTTACGTTCATCAAAATAATGGTGCGTGAAGGTTGGGTGAATCAAGAAGGTAAAAAAGGCGAACCACGACTTCAATTTCAATTGGTGCAATATTTACAAGATGTGTTGCCTTCATTTGCCAAAAAACTAATTGTGTTGATGGATGTAAAAGAAATTCAAAGCGCAACAGTAAGTTTGTTGAACGATATTTTTCAATCGAACAAAGGTGATAATTCAGTGGTGTTTGAAGTAATGGAATTGGAAAAAGTCAAACGATTGGCAGTAATGGAAAAATCAACGGTTGACAATGAAATTTCAGAAGAAGAAATCAGTATTGAAACTGAATCGGATTTGGAAAATACGGAAGCACCTGAAGTGGTGATGACCGAAGAAGTGGAAGAAATTCGAGTAGTAACCAAACTATCGATGCCAAGCAGAAAGTTGAAAGTCAAAATTTCCAACGAATTACTGACGGAATTGGAGAAGTTGCAGATTGATTTTAGGCTAAACTAATAAAAAGATAAATAACTAAATATGGCAAAAAATATAACTTTCGACCAAGAGCTTCGTAGTCTTCAAAAGTATATTGAAAGTTCTGAAAACGAAGATGCAAAAAGACAATTGCTATATCCATTATTCACAAAACTTTTTAAGGATAAGTTTTCTATTGAATCAGGAAAAAACACACATGGAGCTGATGGATATGTTGAAGGTCAATTAATTGTTGAAGCCAAAACAAACTTTTCTCAATGGCTTGAAGGCTTTTATCAGGCACTTCATTACAAGAAAAAGTTTGGATTGTCCTATAATTCAATAATGGTAATTTCCAATGAGTTTTGTGCTATTTGGAAAATTAAAAATTTACCTGAATTTGCAGTAATCTTATCTCATACTGCTGATGCAAATCTCGCACCAAGTACAATCGGAAAGGAAAATGCTAGAAAAACGGCTAACAATAATAAAGTTTTAATAAAAGAAGCTGCTCAATATTGGCTAGATCCAAAAGATTTAAAAGGAGAACTTTTTAATGGTAGAAAAAGTTTAATTACTGAAACCTACGAAATTTTAAAAGTTCTTAAAAACCTTGATTCTGAAAGAATTTTAGTTAACAAGCACAATTTTATTCATACTATTGAAAGAATGAAATTCTTTTTTGAACATCCTATTGATGCTGTTCATGCTTTTTATTCCATTATTCCATATTGGGATATTACTTCTTCTGTTGCTGAAAATGATAATTCAGAAACTATTAAAGTTATTGGTTTTTCTGGCAAAAAATTTTCTGAAGACATTCACATTATACCAAAGCACAAAAAAGAATTTATCAAGTTTATCGAAGACCAATATATTTTTACAAACGAAGGCTCAGGATTAACGGTTGATTATTATTTCTCAAGATTTGATGAGGTTTTAGCAGCCATTGACCCAGAATATGTAAAGCAACACGGCATATTTTTTACCGATGACAACTTAAGTAAGTTTGCTCTTTGGTTTGCCAAAAATGAAGTGTTTGAAACCATCCACGAAAATTATGTTGTTTTTGATCCAGCTGGGGGTTCGGGTAACTTAATTAGTAGTTACAAAGGAAAATTAAAACATAAAATCATTTCAGAACTGCAACCTGATTTATTAAAAATTATTGAAAAAAGGATGAAAGCCGATCCTTGGCATATTGAAACAGGTTTTACTATTGTTCCAAAAACAGTTGAAAACGAAGGATTAAATTTTCTTGACCGAAGCGGTGCCGATTATTATAACGAATTAGAAAAAGCGGTGTTGAAAAATACAAACAAAGCAATCGATAAACCGTTAGCTTTTTTGTTAAATCCACCTTATAAAAATACAGATGAAAACGTTTCTGCTCGTGAAAAATCGGATGCAGAATATGAAATAAATGGTGATATCCTTGCACTTACAGGTGCAGATGCAGGCAAAGAACGCTATTTAGCTTTTCTTGGACAAATTTTAAACATTTGTAAAGCTCAAACCGAAAAGTTGCCTGATGCTAAACCTTTGGTAATGATTTTTACACCAACTTCTTGGTTAATTCCGCGACCAACTTACAAGCAATTTAGAAAAACTTGGGATGAAAATTTTACCTACTTAAATGGTTTTATCACTACAAGTAATGAGTTTTTTAAACTAAAAGGAAAATGGCCTTTGGCTTTCACCATTTGGCAATACGAACCTAATGAAGAAAGAGAAAACAAAGTAAAAGTTTTAGATTTAACCGAAGTAAAGAAAAACGAATTAGCATTTAATTGGAATGACAATGATGAAGAATTAAATCCAACAGTAGAAAACTATGTAAATACATTTTCTCATGTAAATTTAGATAATTCGCGTGGTGATATTAGAGATATGTTGCCAGAATTAGAGAGAAAAGATAAATTAGTTAGGCAACCAAGATATAATATGTATAGAAACCTAACCAATGATGAGAAAGAAAGAACTGTAGTAAGTGGCTTCCCATTAAATGACAATAGACATACCAATTACAGTGTTCCTTATGGATTTATAGATGGAACTTTGATTGGTTTTATGGATGATAATACGCCAGTTAGATTGAGACAAGAACCATCTGAAAGATTGTCTAATGAACCAGATAGAGTTTGGTTTATGTTAATGTCTTCGTTTAGTTCAATTAATTTGCAACAAATTCATTCAGGAGCAGCAAATAGTAGGTCTTATTGTGCTTATGATAAAGAGTCAAGTCAAGCATTATTTAGCTGGTATGCAATAAGTAAATCTATATTTAGCAGAAACCCACTATGGACAAATCAATATGAAATTTGGAAACCCACTATTTCAGAAGATTTAATTGAAGATTGGTTTGCGTTGTGTTATGCTTTTGGCTTGGCAGAAAACCGTTGTGTGGTCACCAAGTTTGAAAAAGACAATCCAGTTGTTGGTGCTCCAGAGGTTTGGGTTGATAACCCAATGAGCCCAAATAATCAAGAAAGTTTTTACAGAACTACATTGCAAAAAGAAATAAAAAAATCAAGGTCGGTAGCCAATGATTTAGCAACAAGCATTGAAGCGTTTTATCAATATTGGAATTTGAATTATACCAAAGGTCAAATACTAGAAAATGTAGGTTTACACGAAGAAGCATATTTCAAATATTTTGATTATCCAGATTTTGTAACCAAAGACAGCGGTTTAATTCAAATAAAAAAATATGCGGAGGTTAACGAGTGTTCAGATTTATTAGAAAAAACCGCTCTGATTTCAGAAAAAACTAAATTAGTAAAAGAAGAAATCTACAGAATGTTAATTGAAGATTTTAAATATTTTGAGTAAATTATACCAGAAAGCGTTTTTGCTTAGTCAGTATTGAAACGATGAAGCTAATTGAAGAGATGAACAAATAGTTGTTAGAGCACTAAGTGATTCATTAGAGCATATAGTAAAATTTAACATAGAATTTGTATATGACACACAAATATTCGTACATTTGCACCAATAATACCAGCCACGCTTCCCATAAGAATAGCGCACCCAGGCTGGTTTTCGATTTTTATATAACTGCCTATGAAGTATGTTAAACCACCAGTTCCAATACATGAGCAAATAGAAGTTCTTAAAAACAGAGGGCTACTTTTTAAAAACGAAGCCAAAGCAGCTCATTATCTTTCTAATATTAGTTATTACAGATTAAGAGCATATACGTATCCATTTCAAGACAATAAAGACGAAAATCATCCATTTATTACCAAAGTTTCTTTTGAAGAAATTATCGATTTATATGTTTTTGACAGGCAATTACGATTACTTATTTTTGATGGTATTGAAAAAATCGAAATTGCACTTCGCACACAAATCATTTATAATTTTTCGTTAGTTCATGGAAGTTTTTGGCATTTGAAACCAAATTTATATAAAGATGCAGTTCGATTTGCTAATCATATTGATTCACTTCAAAAAGAAATTGACAGAAGTAACGAAACATTTATTAGTCATTACAAAGACAAATACACACATCCAACAGAGCCACCATGCTGGATGAGCCTTGAAGTTAGTAGCATGGGTTTGCTTTCAAAATTATTTCAAAATTTGCATACATCCAATGAAAAGAAACTTGTTACAAAACACTTCGGTCTTACAAATCCAGCAATTTTAGAAAACTGGATGCATTGTTTTTGCAACCTAAGAAATATTTGTGCTCATCACGGACGTATTTGGAATAGAAGGTTAGTTCCAATAAAGTTACCTTATAATACTCTTTATCCTTTTTTAGAAAATAACAAAATATACACTAATAAATTATATGCAATTTTATGCTGTATTGAATATGTTTTGAAAATTATTAGCCCAGGAAGTACTTTTAAATATCGATTGAAAAAAGTAATGCAAAATTGTCCAATGAAGCAAGAAAAAGAAATGGGTTTCCCAGAACATTGGGAAGAAGACAGTCTCTGGAAATAATTTCAAACTCAACTAACGCTCGTCTATTTAAAATGGCGTTCGTATATTAGTAAAAAAAGCACACCTTATTATTTGTTAAATTTGCCTTAAATATTGATTTTCAATAAGTTATAAATCAATTTTAAGACAATCCTATGAAAAAAACAATAATAGTTGTACTTTTTTTAGTTTTATCATCAGCTGTATTTGCTCAAGATATAGAAACCATTAGCACCGAAAAACCATTCGAAATTAGTGGTGCTTTTACTGTTTTTAATTCGTACTACAACGCGAACGGGATTGATCCAAGAAGAAAAGACTATTCTTGGTACTTTACGGGCGCTCCTTTAATCAAAATTTACGGCGTTGAAATTCCGCTTTCTTTTACTGTAAGCGAACAAGAACGCTCTTTTCGTCAGCCATTTAATCAGTTTTGTTTGAGTCCATCTTATAAATGGGCAAAATTGCATTTGGGTTATACCAATCTTACTTGGTCGCCTTTTACGTGGTCAGGGCAAACGGCAATGGGAACTGCTATAGAACTCAATCCTGGAAAGTTCCGTTTTGGTGCATTGTATGGCCGATTGAACCGCGCTGTCGAAGAAGATTTAACATCGCCAGAATTGCAAACTCCTGCTTACAAACGCACAGGTTATGCTACGCGTATTGGTTATGGAACCGAAACCAGCCATGTTGATTTGATTTTTTTGAAAGCGAAAGACGACGAAAATTCGCTCGAAAAAATACCACAAAACACCACAGTTTATGCAGGTGAAAATGCTGTTTTAGGATTGTCGTCTCGAATGAAATTTACTTCGCATTTGTTTTGGGATGCCGATGTAGCAACAAGCATTTACACGCGCGACTTGAGTGCTCTGCCTTTGTCTGACGATAATGATCCTACCGTAACTAGCTTTCAATCGTTGATGAACATTAATAGTTCTTCTTCGATGTATAATTCGTATCAAACCGAAGTTAGATATGAAGCCAAAAAATACCGAATTAAAGCCAAATACCGTAGAGTTGAACCCGATTTTCAAAGTATGGGAGCGTATTATTTTCAAACGGATATCGAAAATATTACGCTTGAACCTTCTTTTTATTTTATGAAAAATAAGTTCAAACTCATTTCGAGTCTTGGTCATCAAAGGGATAATCTGCTCAATAAAAAATCATTTACTACCAAACGCATCATCGGGAATTTAGGTTTCGATTGGAATGTTTCAAAGGTTTTCGGATTGAACGCTTTTTATGCCAATTATTCAGGCGAACAAGGGAAAGGACTAAAAATTCCCAATCAAGCTACGCAACAGTCTTTTGTTTCTCAAAACATGATGATTATGCCGCGTTTGACTTTTGTCAAAGAAAAAATAACGCATTTTCACACTTTGGTAGCCAACCGACAATGGCTCACAGATAAAAATCCGAATACCGCTGATGTAACCGAATATCAAGTAGACAATCTGAATTATAACAGTTCTTTTATTCTCAATAAATCGGGGTTGACAATAGGCGTGAACTATTTGCTTTCCATTTTTGATTCGACTACCAATTACAATCGTTTGGACGGAATTGGGCTCAATCTTTCTAAGCCATTTTTCCAAAATAAACTTATTAGTTCTCTCAATGCAAACGGAACCAAGCAAAAGTTAAATCACGAAGCGTATGCCGATATTTTGAATTTTACTTGGGTGAATACTGTCAAACTAAACAATCATCATGGGTTGACTTTAACCGCGGTTTATTTAGACAATACATCGAAAATTCAAGACGGAATTACCTTCAATGAATACAATATAGATTTAGGATATACTTACACTTTTTAAAAACAAATAAGATGAAAAAACTTTGTAAAATAGTTGGTCTTTTTGCGTTGCTCTTATCGCAATTCACATTTTCACAGGCGACACCATCCGTAAATGTGACCGTTCAGGTTTTGCCACCTTACTCTACGTATTTGCCTGATTACCTTAATAGCCCCAATAGGGTTTTGTTTACGTTGTTATCGTACAGTAACGCTAATGTAAGGTTGCGCGCTTCGATTACGGGAGATAACGGAATAACGGTAAGAACTTCCGAAAGTTATATTCCGCCAACAGCATTGCAATTGCAAGCCAATCAACAAAAAATGCTAACGGGTTTGGATTTGAAAAATTACCTCGATATCAATTCGGTAATTGTAACCGGAATCAGTAAAAATGATTTGTATCGAGGCTCGAGTATTCCAGAAGGAACTTACACGTTTTGCCTTCAAGTTTTGGATTATACTACTGGTGCCGAACTTAGTAATCCAGAGCCTTTAGGATGTAGTAATCCGTTTGAAATCAAGCAAATTGCGCCGCCTCAACTCATTGCACCCAGATGCGACGAACCCATTGTAGCATCCAATATTCAAAATGTGGTTTTTTCATGGTTACCACCACAAGACGCACCAGTTGGAAGTCAGTACAAACTTAAAATCGTTGAGTTGGTTCCTTCCACTCGTAATCCGAATGAAGCTTTGAACAGCGCTACAACTCCTGCTTTTTTTGAAACTACAACCAATAGCTTCTCGTTTCTTTACGGACCATCACAACCACAATTACGCAAAGGCAGAAAATACGCGTGGCGTGTAACTTTGTTGTCAGGTCGTGGTTCAGTTGTGGCATCACAAGCTACCAATCTGCAAAACAACGGTAATAGTGAAGTGTGTAGTTTTGATTACGTTGAAAATCAAGCTACCACCGAAGTTAGCAACAAAGGAATTCAACTCATTAATCCGATTGACCGAAAAAAACTCAATAAAAATGAAGCGCTCAATTGGACTTGGTCGGCTTCTCCAAACAATCGTGTAAAAGAATACAAAGTTTGGGTTACTCGAACCATCAATGATAAAAAAGAAATCAGAGAGTGGAAGGATGTCTCCGAAAATCTCTTTAAATACGAACTCAATTATACTTCGTATAGTGCTCACTCCAAAACCAATTTAAATGCACCTTCGGCCATCACAACGGTAAAAGGAAGATACGCATGGAAGGTTGTTGGCCTTGACGAAAACCAGAAAGTGATTGATGAAAGCGAGGTTGAAGCTTTTGAAATTGCTGTTGAAGATAAACCAATTGGAGGTACAATTCAACTGATCAATCCCATCAAAGCTAAGCAAATTCCGGCCGGAACCAGTTATGCTTTTGAATGGACATCTTCTAAAAATACAGCGGTTGAAGAATACAATTTAGAAGGTGTTTATATTGAAAATAATGATAAAGTTTCGAATGAATTGTTTACTAACAAATCCAAAAACGTGATGGTTCTAGGGCCTTTTAAAGAAACCAGTTTTAATTTTAAAAGCAATGTAGATGCAAACAATCAAAAAATTGCTTGGCGAATAGTTGGCTTATCCAATGGGAAAACAGTAGATGTTAGTCCGGTTGAAACGTATGAAATTGTTGAGGATAAAAGTGAGTTGGCCAATTTAAAAGTCTTGATTATCAATGACTATGCAATTCAGATTACTAAAATAGCCAACAAAGACCAAGATAGTTTTTCGGGTTCTGGAAAAATTTTGCTTTGGGAAGGTGGAAAAGAAGTGTTACTCAATTTTAGCAACTTAAAAGTCCGACCGATTACGTATTATCCTAAAATAAAAACGTATCAGTGGGCCGCCATTGCTGGAACTGTCGAAATTGATACCAAAGGAATGTTTCCGAACAATCGAGTTGATTTGCAAACACAAAAAGAGAGTGATGGCGCATTTCAATTGGCGTTGAATAGCATCAAATTGACGGCCAATCTCGAAGGCGCTATGGATGCTGACAATAAATTGTTTAAAATAACCAAAAACAACGGAACCAGCGAGGCTAAGATTAAAGGAAAATGGTTTACAAATTTCTTTATTTACCAAAACGGAGCTTCTAATTCTAGTGAACAATATCTTTTTGAATCGGCCAACGAAGGAACCGTAAAAATTTCGTTCAAAGATAAATTTGATGGAACGATTGCTTTGAAAAGCCAAAAGATGCAAAACCTACTTAATTCGGGTATCGAAGTGGAGTTTTCTCCAACTTCAGGGTTGGGCATGACAATAAAAGGCTTGGAAGCACAAAGTGATTTGAGCGGAACAATAAAAGTGCCTAATGCCAAACCATCGGGCAATGATTACAATAGTTTTGGCGCACTCGAAATTCCGTTTAAGAACCAAAAAAACCTCAATTTCAAACACAAATTAGACGCTCCATTAAAATGGAAAATCAACGAAGATGGCTCGGTTTGGGCTAATGTGTCAGAAACCTACGTACATCTTTCGTTTGAAGGCGCTTTGGAAAGTCAATTTGAGAGTTACAATCAAGGGTTGAATTTTGATAAATTCGGAATCGAAGTCAAACTTCCTGCGGCCAAAGGCGCTATCAAGCAAGCAACACTCAATTTGGCTTTTGATAAAATTTATAACAAAGGAAAAGGATATACGACCAATACCAAACCTGGAGTTGAAACTAAAAATACGGCCGATATTGCAGGATTTACTTCGAAGTTGAATAAATCGTCGTTCATGATCAAAAACAATAAACTCATTTTCTTGAATTTAAATGGCGATTTGTTTGTGCCATTTGTCAACGATTGGGCCTCGCTAATGATGACCATCGACGATAAAAAAATACAGGAAATTAATTTGTCATTTGACTACAACAAAAAATATTACCTTGTTAAAAATCAAGTTGGCGATTCGGCTTACATCACGGTTTGGGCTGGCAGACTCGAAAATAATGCGGTTGTAATTTCGCCTAGTTTGACGATAAATAGTGCTGCCGATAAAGGCCTGGAAACCAACGATATGTCGATGTGTGAATTATTTATCAGTCCGAATGGAACGGTTTCTTATGACACCAATTTTACAGAAAATACTGAGTCGGTTTGTGAAGGAACCAAACGTTGGGCAACGTATTATCGTTTTTCTTACGGCATCGATCAAATGAAAATCAAACGCAATTCGGTCAAAACAGATGCTACCTTTTTATTTAATGGCGATGTGGTTTTGGGACCCAATATTTCCAGCACAAGTAAAAAAGAAATGGGATTTGTATTTCATGGTACAGAACCTAAACCCAATTCTGTAGGTTACTCTTTTGATGAAAATGACAATTGGAATTCAACTGCTACAGCTTCCATTCAACGTTATACAAATGGTGTAGTAGCAAGAGGACCAAAGGTTGACGAAAACGCTTACCTAATTAATCCGCTCGAAAATGGTATCGAAATTTCTGACGATGGAAAATCAATTAGCGGTGGCTATGAAGATGGCGCCCAAAAGTTTGGTGGTGGATTTGGAATAAAATACAATCCTACTTGGGGTAATTATTTTGAACTCGGAGGTTATTATCAAACCAAAGAACCAGAAGTTAAAGAAATTACCGCTAAAATGATTTTAGGTAAAACCACCAAAGACAATGGCAATTATACCTATTGGTTTTTCGAGTTCAAGCAAAAAAATTTCGTTACTGTGCCTATTGTTCCCGGAATTATCGAAGCCAACGGTTTTGGTGGAAAAACGTATTTTCATATACAACCAACATACAACAATTTAGGCCAAATTACCGAGATGAAACCGAATAAGGATTATTCACTTGGAATTGCAGCCGAAGCCGATGTGAGAACCACTTACGATCAAGGAAAAACCATCCATGGTCACGTTCAAATTGTTTTGCAGTTCAAGGGTTGGAGCATCGATGGTATCAGTTATTTCATCAAAGCAGATGCTGTGGCCGAAGATGGTGATTCGCCAGGAATGTTGCAAGCTCGACTCAATGGGCAATTGAATTGGGTGAAAAAATACATTGATGGACAAGGGCAAGTTTGGGGTAAAATCAAAGATCTGGTTTGTATTAATGAAGGTGACGCCAACGAAGATTCGATATTTTTTCACTTTGGCGCCGACGATTTTTATTTGAAAATCGGAACCGAACAAAACCCAATTGTGGCAGAAGTGATGTGCGGAAGCGGTATGACCATGGGCGTTTGGTTTGCTTTAGATACCAATCATGTGGAAGGTGGATTGGAAGAAAAATACGATTCGGGTTGGAAAGGATTGGATTTAGGAATCGCCTCAGGAATGGGAAGATTAACAACGAAATTCAAAGCCAAAGTTGGTTTACAATATTCGCCCTTTAAGTTTTCGGGTAGTGCTTCCTTTACGGGAAGAGCCTACGGAAAAGGTTGTGTCGATTTGTATTTCTATTCCGGATGCATCAGCGGAAGTTGTGGAGCTAGCGCCAATTTAAATGTTTCGATGCCTAATCCAACGGTTTTTGAAGGAAGTGTAGAATGCGATGTGCACAAGTACATTCCGAATTTTACGTTGCATGCACGTTGGTCGTCGAGTGATGGTTTTGATATTTGGATTTAATAATAAACTCACATGAAAAATATTGTTTTTAGTTTAATTGTTCTGTTTTCACTAACACTAAACGCACAAGAAATCAAGCTTTTTGGAGCCTCTTCCAATGGTAAAATACAGCTCAAATGGATGTCGAAAAAGCTAAACGCACAAGCTTCTTACGATGTTTTACGAAGCGAAGGAAATAGTAATTGGCAAAAAGTCAATAGTTCGCCTATTGTTGAATCGGTTGTCATTACAGAAGGCGAACTAAAATCGTCTAAAAATCCTTTTCCAAAAGATAAATCGTACGAGTTGTACATCAAACATAAAAGCAACAAAGAAAAAACGCCTAATAAGCAAGCATTTGCCGATTATCAACTGATTTTGGGCGCTATTTTCGACAATCAATTGGCCAAACATTTGGGAATTTATTTTGAAGATGCTACAGTGGTTTCGGGTAAAACATACCATTACAAATTGGTTGATGCCAAAACACAAAAAGAACTTTCAGTAGTCAATGCCATTAAAGTGGATGAAGCTGCAGCGGCTCCAGAGAGATTAGCATCCAACCAAGAAAAGCAAGACGTAAAATTGACTTGGAAAAACAACGAAGACTTTTTTGGGTATAATGCTTATCGAAACGGAACCAAAATCAATGACGAACCAATATTAGCCAATTTAGAAGGAAATAATTACACCGTTTTTTACGTTGATTCAAATATTTTCGCAGGAAGTTACAGCTACACTATTAAAGGAATTACCTTTTTTGGAAGCGAGTCAAAACCAAGTGATGAAGTCAAAATTTCGGTTAAAGATGCCACGCCGCCATCGGTTGTAAAAGGAATTAAAATTGAACGAAAAGAGCGCGACGTTCAACTGACTTGGTTGGCTACTAACGACAAAGAATCGGTAGGTTATAACATTCACCGAAGTGAAGATAATGGCAAAACATTCAAAAAAATAAACACGCAATCTTTGGGAGTAAAAGAAGCAAAATTTGTTGATCATTTGGATGTTAAAGAGGCTGGAACATTTTTGTACTATATAGAAAATGTTGACACCAGCAACAATGGAAAAATGTCGAATCCAGTAAGCGTTTTGGTTCCGGATCATTTTGCTCCAACCAAACCAGCCGATTTTTCGTCGAAAGTGCAACCTGGAAAAGTGACACTTGCATGGAAAGCCAACACCGAAAAAGATTTGGCAGGTTATCGCATTTATCGTGGATTGAAAGACGATGACGAAAACGAAATGTTGTTGCTCAATGTAACGCCTCAAAAAGAAACGACGTATGTTGATACTTTTAACGAAAAAGCGGGAACCAAATTCATCTACAAAATTTTGGCTATCGACCAATCATTTAACGAAAGTGAAAAAGCCATTTTGTGGGTACAATTGCCCGATGTGATTCCGCCTCAGGCACCTGTTTTGAAAGAAGCCAATTATGAAAGCGGTCGCGTTCTATTGAAATGGGATGAGGTTTTGACGGATAAAATTGCGGGTTACAATGTATTTCGAATGCAAAATAACCGCGAGGAAAAAGTGAATGCCGAATTAATCAAAACCAATTCGTTTTCTGAAACGCTCACACAAAAAGGAATAGTTGAATATTATGTAAAAGCAATCGATTCTGCCCAACTCGTTTCAAAACCTTCCAATAAAATGGCCATTACAACAGCTTCTAGTGTTGCAACCCAATTGCAATTGTTGGTGACGCAAGAAACAAGAAGCAAAAAAGTCAACCTTAAGGTGGAAGGAATTAAGCCCGAAGAAGTGCAAGAAGTAAAATTGTTTAAAAGAACGGGAAAGAGCGGATTTGTTGGCGTTCCTTTTAAGATAATGGCAGACGGATTTATCGATGAAGCTTCTAAAGAAGGTGAAATTTATGAATATTACCTAGAAGTTTTAACCGTTGATGATGTTCGACTCAAATCGGAGAAGGTTATTTTTAATAATCATCAATAGCCAACAAATTATTTATACTACTATCAACAAAACCAATTTTTAAGCTAGTGTTTGATTTAAAAAAAAGATTAGATTTGTAAAAAATTTTTAAGATATGGCATTAGCAATAACAGATGCTACTTTTGAAGAAGTAGTTTTAAAATCAGACAAACCAGTAGTAGTAGATTTTTGGGCAGCTTGGTGTGGACCATGCCGTATGGTTGGACCAGTTATCGATGAAATTTCTTCTGAATATGAAGGAAAAGCAGTAGTTGGTAAAGTAGATGTTGACGCAAACCAAGAGTTTGCCGCTAAATATGGCGTTCGAAATATTCCAACCGTTTTGGTTTTTAAAAATGGGGAAGTAGTAAATCGACAAGTAGGCGTTGCTCCTAAAAAAACCTACACTGATTTTATTGACGCAGCTTTGTAATTTTTAATTATAAATGTAAAAAAAGGTCTAACGAAAGTTAGGCCTTTTTTTATGGTTAATTAAAATTGCAACGTAATCGTAGTTCCTTCATTAATTTTAGAATCGACTAAAATTTCGCAACCAATAGCTTTAGCCAAATCGCGAATCAAGTGCAAACCCAAACCTGTTTTGATTCCGACTACTACGTTTTCGTCGTACAACGCTTTAAATTTGTCTAAACTCGCTCCAGGACCATTGTCATGAATAGACAAAAGAACCTTTTCGTCTTCGACCCAAGCTTTCCAAACGATGGTTGGATTTTGTGTGGATGTAAATACATTAATTGCATTACTAGTCAGGTTTCGAACAATAGTTTTTAAATAATCAATATCGGTAGTTAGCGTCACATGTTCTGGGTTATGGTACTCAAAACTAATGTTGTGATAACCTGAAAATACTTTTTTGGTGTCGTTAAACACATCGTCAATCTGAATTAACTTAGGAGCAGGTTTAAAATTTTCCATCTGACCTTTACTCCAAAGCAACAAATCTTCCATCGAAGTCAACAGGTTTTCTGCGCCATCAATGGTTTGTTCCTGCAACCTTTTGTTGGTTTCTTCATCCAAAATTTCAGGATGTTTTTGCAATTGCAGGTAACTAATAATTTTAGAAACAGGTCCGCGCAAATCGTGATTCAAAATACTAAAGAAACGCGTTTTTACACGGTTGGCTTGGTCGAGTTCTTCGTTGAGTTGACGTAATTCGATGTTGCGTTTTTTTCTGACACGACTCAAATACCAAAATAAACTTCCCAAAACAGCTAGCGCCAATGCTACAACAATCAAAAATAAACGCTGCTTTTCTTTCGATTTTAATTCGAGTTGTTGGATTTGCAATTGTTGATTCTTGATTTTTATAAGGTATTGGTTTTCGATATTTTGCGCCGACGATTTAGTAGATGAAGTAAACACTTTATCATCGAGTTCTTTGGCCTTTTTTTGGTAAAAATTGGCTTGTTTGTAATCGCCCAAAAGTTCGTACAATTCACCCAAATTAGAAGCGCTATCAGTGGCATTTAAATATTGTTTTTCGGCAATAAACGTAGGTAATGCTTTTTTATAATAATCGATAGCCAAATACAGATCATCCATTGATTTTGTTTGGCTTCGCAAAGCAAAATAGTAATCGCCAAAGTGCTTTAAAATGTCGGCTTCAAGAATTTTATTTCCTATTTTTTGAGCCAAAGTCAAAGCTTCAGTCAATTGTGCTTTAGCTTGTGTAAATTTGCCTTTTTGAATGTTTATTTTCCCCAATGCCAACAAATTGCTGCTTGATTTAAATGGATCTTCAGTATCGTTTTTATCTTCTAATTTTTTTTCAAAATAAGTAGCAGCTAACGCATCGTGATTGGTTGGTTTTTCCGATGGAGTTTCCTTGTTTGTAGGTAAAATATTTACAACAGGCGCTTTTTGTTTATCTACTAACTCTTTAACAGCCAAGGCTTTGTTTTTGTACTCTTTGTATTTTTCAATTTCATTGAGTTGAATGTAGGTGTTGGCAATATTGGACAAAGTAACGTATTGCAAATCGTAGGATTGAGTTTTTTCAAACAATTCTAAAGCTTTGAATTGGTATTCTACACATCCTAAAAAATCAGAAACTTCTGCTTTCAATCGCCCAATGCTACCGTAAATTTGTCCGAGTACTTTTGGGCTTTTTGCTACCGCAAGTGCTTTGTTGTAGTGGTTTTGAGCGTCATCGTATTTGCCTTGATTCATCGATACGATTCCTAAATTTCGATACGCTATTGCGGTTCCGTCTGAATAACTGTTTTTTTCCGCTAAATCGAGAGCTTTCTCAGCCAATGCATTGGCCGTTGTAAAATCTTTGGATTTGTATTTTACGGCACTTTCATTCAAAAAATCAATTTGTTCACGAACTTCTTTCTTTGATAATGAAACTTGGTAAATCGAATCCACTAACTTGTTTTGGGCTGAGTTTAGCAAACTCCCCAATAGCAAAAGCAGCAAAAAAAGATATCGTTTCATATTCTAAACAAAAGCAAGTAAATACAGCTTTTACAAAATGTTTTATTCTAATTGATTGTTTTACAAATGTAAAAAAAATACAATCAGATGGTTTTTTAATCGAAGTCATTAATCTATTTATATTGTTGTTGGTCTATTTGGTTTTCTTCTTTTTATGAAGAAGAATCAATTTTGTGAAGCTTAAAACTTTAGAAATGAAAAAATTAATTCTTTTTTTTGTTTTCGTGTTGGTGTTTTTCAAGGGTTTTTCCCAAGTCGGAATCAATACAACAACACCCAATGCACAGTTGGATATTCGTTCATCCAATCAGGCCACACCTTCCAATACCGACGGAATTTTGATTCCTAAGATAGATACGTTTCCAATCGTCAGTCCTGGTTTTGATCAGCATGGCATGATTGTTTATTTGACTACTGCTGATTTAGGAAAAGAACCTGGATTTTACTATTGGAATTTTTTTTTATTGGATTGGACGCCACTCAGTCCAAAAGATTATGATTTTTTAGAATCTGGGACATTAAATGCTCCAGACGATATTAATGATGATATCTATCATTCGGGTGATGTTGCCATTGGGAAAGTTACGCCAAGTGCCAAACTTGATGTAGAATCGTCGTTTCAAAACGTTATAGTGAGAGCAGCAAATAGTTTTCCGCAAAGTGGTAGTTATTCAGTGGTTTATAAATCACAGATTTCCACAGTAAATCAAACTAACGGATCAATTTTAGGATTTGAAAATTATGTGGCACCTAATCTGAATAATAAAGCTATGGGAATTTTCAATGATTTTGAAGGTTACACTACGGATTATGTTTATGGTGTAAAAAATGATTTTAGTACAGCTGGTTCAGGATTGCGCTATGGGGTGAGTAATCAATTTTTGTATAATGACGGAATAGCCTACGGATTTAATAATGTCTTTTCTTACAATAGTTCAAGTTTGATTGCCGGTTTACGAAATGATTTTAATGGAACAACCGCTGAAAGAAACGGAATAGCCAATCTTTTTTCAGGTGCGGGTAATGGAGTAATTTATGGGTTGAAAAATACGTTTGATCATACAGGAAATGGTAATTTGTATGGAACGTATACCAATGTCAGTAATTTAGAAACAGGAACAGGAACAAAATACGGAAATTATGTTACAATGAGTCCTACTGCTGGTGGAACTCACTACGGCGTTTATTCTGAAGCTACAAAGACTAATTCGTTTTCAGGTTACTTTTTAGGGCGATTTGCCATTGGAAGTACAACGGCCAATACTTATATAATGCCGACATCACGTGGAACTAATGGACAAATCATGCAAACCGATGGAGTCGGTAATGTAACCTGGCAAAATCCAAATACGGCGTTGAATAATTTTGCTTGGACTACCACCGGAAATTCGGGAACCAATCCCACAACCCATTTTATGGGAACGACCGATAATCAAGATGTGGTGTTCAAACGAAATGGTCTTCTTTCAGGAGTATTGTCTGTTACCAATACCATTTTTGGCTACAATTCATTCAATACAACAACGACCGGTTTGAATAATGTTGGTCTCGGAAAATTTGTTTTGCAAGACAACACCACAGGATATTCTAATATTGCCATTGGTGACAGTTCTTTAAATTCGAATACAACAGGATACGAAAACATTTCAATCGGATATACCAATCTTTTAGTTAATACCACTGGAGCTTCAAATACAGCCGTTGGAAGTCGAGCTATGGTCAACAATAGTTCGGGTTGGATTAATACCGCTGTCGGAAATGGTTCTTTACATGACAATACAACGGGTATGGGTAATGTGGCCGTAGGTAGTGTTTCATTGTACAATAATACAGTGGGAAGTTATAACGTAGCGATGGGTCTACGAAGTTTGTTTTCAAATATTTCGGGTAGTGGAAATACATCGTTAGGTACTGATGCCTTACAAACTAGTACAACAGGTAACAACAATACAGGTTTGGGATACGAAGCCTTAATGGATACCAACGGAAGTAACAATGTGAGTATCGGTTACCAAACCTTACGCACTAATACCACAGGTAACGGAAATGTTGCTATCGGAAATCAAGCTGGTTATAACGAATTAGGATCTAACAAGTTGTACATCGAGAACACTGCTTCATCTACACCCTTAATTTATGGCGAATTTGATACTGATGTTCTACGTAGTAATTCGCAGCGTTTTTTTGTGAATGATCCAACCGTAAACGGAATACAAATGCTAATTAAAAATAGTGATCGATATGCGCACGGGGTAGATGCCAATTTGGATTTTGGTGCTGGAAATGGATACTTTATGATGGCAACTGCAGAAAGTCAAGGTGAGTCAGGAGGAATAAGAGGTGATGGTGATAATGTTTCTATTTGGTCGCCTGGTGATGGCGGTCGTCAATTGCGTATTTTAGACGAAGATGCTTGGAATGATAACAACGGAAATCCATATGATAATGCAGCTGAAGTGGCTTTTATAGCCAACAATGGTCAATATTTTCAGGTTTCCGACCGAAACAAAAAAGAGAACATTATAAAAATTCAAAATGCAACCACTAAAATAAATCAGATTTCTGGCTACACTTATCAATTCAAATTAAAGCCAGCCGAAATTGAAAAAGGCGAAAAACCAACGGTTTCGAGCGGCGTTTTAGCACAAGAAATAGAGCAAGTTTTACCCGAAGCTATTCAAAAAAACGAATATGATGAATATTTTGTCAATTACGCTGCAATTACACCTTTATTGATAGAAGCCATCAAAGAACAAAACACCAAAATCCAATCACTAGAACAACGATTACAACAATTGGAAGAGAAATTAAGTAAGTAGTTTTAAGCAGAAATTGGCCTGATTTTCGTAAAAAGAGATTGGGCCTTTTTTACAATTTCAAAGTAATCGTCGTTCCTTCGTTAATTTTAGAATTTACCGAAATTTCGCAATCAATCGCTTTGGCCAAATCGCGAATCAAGTGCAAGCCTAAACCCGTTTTAATTCCTGTTACTTCATTCGCATCGTATAAGGCTTTGAATTCCTCTTGCGACGCGCCTTTTCCGTTATCTGTAATTGACAATGTTGTTTTTCCATTTTCTTGAAAAGCTTTCCAAACAATAGTCGGATTTTGAACTTTTGCCAAAGCTTTTACCGCATTTCCAGTCAAATTTCGCACAATGGTTTTGAGGTAATTTTCATCGCTAACCAAAATTAAATTATTGGGATTTTCAAATTGAAATTGTACATTTTCTACACTTAAAAAATGCTTTTGAGTATCTTCAAAAAGAGTAGCAATTTGAAACTTTTGCGGTTGTGGTTTGAAGTTTTCCATCTGACTTTTACTCCATTGCAGAATGTCTTCCATTGAAGCCAATAAATTTTCTGCACCAGTCATGGTCTTGTCTTGCATGCGTTGGATGCTTTCTTCGTCGAGCAATTCGGGACTTTCTTTTTGCAATTGTAAAAAGAAAACCAAGTTGGCTACTGGTCCGCGTAAATCGTGGTTCAAAATACTAAAAAAACGAGTTTTGGCTTTGTTGGCTTCGTTTAGTTCTGAATTGAGAAGTTGTAGTTTATGGTTTGTTTTTTTACGACTTTGATTTTGAAAAAATAGTAAAGCTCCAATGATTGAAAGCAACAGTAATCCAATCATAAAATACCATTTTTGCTTTTCTTTTGCTTTCAGTTCTAGGTTGTTGATTTGCAGTTGCTTTTCTTTGATTTCAATTATTTTTTTGTTTTCTAAATTTCGTAGTGTTTCTTTATTTTCAGTGCTTAATATAGAATCATTTAACTTATTGAACTCTTTTAAATAGTAAAATGACTTTTTGAAATCTCTTTTTTCTTCGTAGAGTTCTGAGGCTAATTTATTGATTTGCATGTAGGTTTGTAGGTCTTCTTCAAGATCAATTTTTTTCAAGATTTTAAGTGTAATTTTCTCAGATTTGGCTAACCATTCTTTGTTTTTTGTTTTTCGGTAATATTCTAAATAAATAGCCGATTTTTCTTTAGCTGTTAAAATCATCAAATCGGAATTCCCTATTTCGGTAGCAATTTTTTCAGATAAGTCAAGATAGTTTAACGCTTTTTCAGGATTATTTAGATTGTTTTCAATGTTTCCTAAATAGAAATAATTATACAATAATGTTTCTTTATCATTAGAGTTTTCAGCAATTTTTAAGGCTTCGGTGTAATATTTTTTAGCTTCAATGTCTTTACCTTCTATAATTAATGCAGATCCAATATTTTGTAAGTTTTTACAAATACTTGGTTTATTATTGAGTTTTTGGTTAATGAATAATGATTTTTTGTAATAAGTTATGGCTCTTTTAGTGTCATTTAGATAATAATAAATATTACCCATGTTTGTATAAATTTTGGCGGTATGATCCTTGTCATTTATTTCTTCACTTATTTTTAGCGCTTCGAGATTAAAACGCAATGCTTTATCATAATTTCCAGCTGTGTTGTATACAGCACCAATATTTTTCAGAATTTTACTCTTTGCTTTTTTATCGTTTTTACAATAATGTAAAGCTTGATTAAATGAGTATAAAGCCTTTTTTATTTCGTTTTGTACATAATAATTAATTCCGAAAGTAGAATAAGATTGGGCCATTCCTTTTTCCCAACTTATTTTTTTTGACAGTTGAAGTCCTAAGTTGGCATATTTGAGTCCTAATTCAGTATCATTATATTGATAACTTTGAGCTAATTCATTATAAAGCAATATTTTAGTAGTGTCTGTTTTAGTTGTGTTCAAAACAGTTTTTAGTGAATCAATGTAGTTATCTTGAGCGAAAATAAGATGAAAATGCAATACAGCTATAAGTAAACCTATTTTTTTCATACCAAAAAAGTCAAATTATTTTAAAACTTTCACCAACAGATAAAACAACATTGTTTTTTTCTATAACAGTCAGCGCTTTTTCAGCCGAATCAAAAACATTAACAAGAGTCAACAATTCAAAGCGTTTGGCATACGAAACTACCGCCAGTCGATCCATTTCGTCATTGTCAACTATCATACAAGTATAGGTCTTCATACAAATGGTTTGAAAATCAAATATAAAATTTTAAATTTTGAAAAATTCGCTTCGTGTTAAATTTATAGTTTCAAAGTAATGGTAGTTCCTACATTGATTTTCGAATCCACCGAAATTTCACAATCAATCGCCTTAGCTAAATCGCGAATTAAGTGTAAACCCAAACCGGTTTTGATGCCGACTACTTCTTTGTCGTCGTATAAGGCTTTGAACTCTTCTTTTGTAGCGCCTTTTCCGTTGTCTGTAATGGATAAAATTGTATTTCCATTTTCATGAAAAGCTCTCCAAATGATAGTTGGTGTCATTCCGAGCG
>JAEUTY010000017.1 GCA_016787805.1 Flavobacterium sp.
GCCTGGTGGAACTGTAATTGTTCCATCAGGGTTCAATGTTAATCCACCTGGTACAGTTACCGGTGTTAAGGTTATATCCGATGGATTTACTGGTGAACCATTCAAAGTGTCATTTACTAAAACACTTGGTGTAGTGCCTCCATTCAATCCATTGATCGGAGCTGGGGTGTCATCTACTGCGTCGATTGGAGCTACTACATCAACTGTAGCTGTTGCCGTGTCACAATTAGCAGGAACTGCACCTGTTTCACATAATTGGTAAGTTATAGTATAAGTTCCTGAAGGGGTGTTTGGTGCAACAGTTAAATTACCATCCACATCTACACTTAATGGCCCGTTGGAACCTGGTGTGACATCTGTTGTGGCAATTGTTGCTGGATTACCATTCAAAGTATCATTTCCTAAAACACTTCCTGCTGGAGTTGGAGCTGGACCTGAAGCTACTGTAGTAGCTGGATCATCTACTGCATCAATTGGGTTGGCTACAATTACTGTAGCTGTCGCCGTGTCACAATTAGCTGGAACTGAACCTGTTTCACATAATTGGTAAGTTATGGTATAAGTTCCTGAAGGGGTGTTTGGTGCAACAGTTAAATTACCATCAACATCAACGCTCAATGGTCCGTTTGAACCTGGCGTAACATCTGTATTGGCTGTAGTAACGGCAACTCCATTTAAAGTATCATTTCCTAAAACACTTCCTGCTGGTGTTGAAGCCGGGCCTGATGCCACTGTTGTAGCTGGATCATCCACCGCATCTATAGGATTAGCAACAATAACCGTAGCTGTTGCCGTGTCACAATTAGCAGGAACTGCACCTGTTTCACATAATTGGTATGTTATGGTATAAGTTCCTGAAGGAGTGTTTGGTGCAACAGTTAAATTACCATCAACATCAACGCTCAATGGTCCGTTTGAACCTGGCGTAACATCTGTATTGGCTGTAGTAACGGCAACTCCATTTAAAGTATCATTCCCTAAAACACTTCCCGCTGGTGTTGAAGCCGGGCCTGATGCCACTGTTGTAGCTGGATCATTCACTGCATCTATAGGATTAGCAACAATAACCGTAGCTACTGCTGTATCACAATTGGCGGGAACCACATTCAATCCTGAAATAGGGTCAGCCTCACATAATTGGTAAGTGATTGTATAGGTTCCTGAAGGAGTATTGGCTGCTAGAGTAACATCTCCATTCGCATCAATACTTAAAGGACCATCAGTAGAAGGTGTTACATTTGTATTAGTTGTAGTTACCGCAACACCACTTAAAGTATCATTTGGCAAAACACTCAAAGCTACAACTGGCGCTGCTCCTGAAGCAAGCGTTACAGGTGCATCGTCAACCGCATCAATTGGATTAGCGACCACAACTGTAGCCACAGCTGTATCACAATTGGCTGGAGCAGTTGTTTCACACAATTGGTATGTTATGGTATAAGTTCCACTAGGAGTATTAGGTGCTAATGACAAATCACCATTAGCATTTATACTTAAAGGTCCATTTGTAACTGGAGTCACGTCTGTATTTACTGTTGTGACTGGAACTCCATTAATTGTATCATTTGTAATAACACTACCAACATTGACAATACCTGGGCCAGAAGCTACTGTTGTCGAACCATCATTAATCGCATCAATTAAATTAGTAGGTGTCGGAGTTATTGATGAAGTATTATTTCCAGGAACAGTATCTGTTTGATTACTTGTAATAGTTGCACTGTTAGCACATCCTGATTGGCTAGTAACCGTTGCAACTATATTTAATGTTGCTGATGCTCCATTATTTAACGTTCCAATAGTCCAATCTCCAGTAGTGCTATTATAAGAACCTGTAGATGGAGTAGCAGAAACAAATGTATAACAAGAAGAAGAAAGCAAATCGTTAACAATGGTATTCAATGCATTCACAGTTCCGTTATTGGTTGCCGTTAAAGTAAACGTTACATTTGAACCCACAACAGGATTCATATTGCTAGCCACTTTAGTTACACTTAAATCGGCACAACCTAAAGTTACATTCAGATTGGTAGCATTTGAAGTATAACCCCAACCCCAAGTATTAATAACGCGAACATTACCAAAGTCGGAACATTGCAAACCATCGCTTTCATTAGTTCCAACTGCTGGCGCTGGAATAGTTTGTCCTACATTTCCATTACCACTCCAAGCATGCGCTGGAGAAATAGTTCCTAAGAATGAATTATTTAAACCACTACCTGTATAATTACTTGATGACCCATTGACTGTAGCATCACAAACACCAAAATTGTTATCAACATTAATTAAACCTGAGTCATCCCAATAAATACGTGAATTAGCCAATGGTATTGGTAAAACTAAACTTACTCTTAAACCGTTTTTATTTAACTCGGCATCGTAAAGCGGCAAGTTGAAACGTCCTTTTAGGAAAGTTAGTGCTATATTAAAATTGGTTCCCGAAGGCACTGCTACACCTAAACCATTTAAACCATCCCAGCCTAAAGAATGATTTCCTGCTGTTACATCAAGATCTTCTAAAATACGGTCAGCAGAAGCAGCTTGAAAACCTGGAGTACCGTTAAGGTCTAACAATATTTGAACATCTCCTGCAGCAGCAATATTATAGTTGATATTATAATTTGGCGCGCAACCTGAAATTGCAGGCGTTTGAAATGTTGGATTGGCAGGAATCGCCGCAATTGGAAAGGCCGATGGCGATGTATCTGGTACGTTGACAAAAACCTTATATCCTCCTGTCAAAGCAGGAGTTATTGCCGAATTCACTGATCGTCTTGTAGTAGTCCAAGCTCCTGGAGTTGAAACACCATATTTATTTACCGCAATATTAAATGCAATAGGTTGGAAACCTGGTTCAAAATCAATTTTAACAACTGTTTGGTCATCTGTATACGCATGGAATACTGGCTCTGCATTTGCCGGAGAGACACCTGCTGTAACTACAAAGGCTGCATCAGCTGCTGCAAAACTCCATTTATCAGAATACAAACGCCCGTTAATAGTTGTAGCGGTAGCTGCTGGACCAGAAGCCACAGTGAAATCAAAAAGAGGCAAGAACACTCTACTTCCACCACCCGTAGTGATTGGTGTGTTACCATCAGCGGTGCTACTTCTATAAATAGAAATAAAATATTCACCATCTGCTGTTGGGTTAAATACAAAAGGAGTATAACCTGTAGTTACACCATTAATATTTGGACCCGCTAAAGCCTCGGCATGTGTATCAATACTTCCCGTTGAATTTAACGTCGGATCCCAAACACCTTGCTGAATTACAACCGCTGGAGCTGCCGAACTGTATATACGGTAGAACACCACATTTGCTCCCAACCTTGGATTAGGACCTGTATTTAAATAACCACGTGCATCAAAACCAAAATAAAGATTTTCGGTTGCATTGTTAGTGATTAAGAACTTTACACGATTATCTTCCGCTGCATTAACATACGGACCAGCGACTATATCTGGAGCAGATAATAATCCTGTAATGTTTGCTGGATTGGGCGATAGCGTTGGCGTACCTTCGGCATAACCATTAACAGCAAAAAAATTGACCAGTAACAATAAAAATGAACTGATCAAAAATTTAGTAAAAGTAGTTTTATTCATCATATTGAATATTAAATAATAAGTATTTGTAAACTTGGTTCAAAATTAAAAAAAAATAACGTAACATTAATAGAATTAATACTACAAATTTTTGCTTAACAATAATTTAATCTATATTTTATTTCATTTAATCTATGAATTCTCTTTAAAAACGTCTGCTAGCGCGATAACGCTGTTCACCTTGAGTTTTTCAAAAATCCTATTTTTGTAAGTACTTACTGTAGACATTTTCAAATCGAGCTTGTTAGAAATCTCTAAATTTCCCTCACCATCAACCAAAAGTTTGGCTATCTCAAACTCTCTGTTGGATAAACTTTCTAACGGATTATCAGTATTTTTCGTTTTAGAACTTGTCTCTAACTTTGACTTTATTGACTCACTGTAGTAGTATCCTTTATCGAGCAACTGTTTTAGGGCTACTTCCATCTTTTCTTCTGAGCAAAATTTGTTCAAATAACCATCAGCACCATTTTGTATGTACCTAAGTCCATATTGCTTTTCTTCGTGGGAAGAAAAAACCAAAATTTTAACATGAGGTTGAACTGCTTTAATCTCTTTCATCATTTTAATATTCTCAACACCATTGATATTGATATCTAAGAATATAATATCAAACGAAATTCTGTTGATGATATCTAACGTTGCTGGATAATTTTCACTTTCGTAAACAACGTAGGATCTGAACTTTTCATTTAAAAACAGTTTAACACCTTTTCGAACCACAAGATGGTCGTCTAAAATCAATATCGTATTATAATTGCTCATGTCTATTTATAATTTGCAGCAAATATATAACATAATCAAAGAACTTAAAAAAAGCCTCATTTTACTGAGGCTTTTGAATGCTTTTATGTATTCTTTTTACTCTTCGTTAACAATAGCCTTATCCTTATCAACCACGTTTAAAGTTGAGGCAACACCAAACTCATTGACCATTGTCATTTTGAAGGTATCTTTTTCAGCTAACGTTTTTGAAACAAATCCATTAAAATTATTGTAAGAAACGTTCATTTCTTTCAAGTTGTTTAATTTTTCTAATTCAAAAGGAATAGTTCCTGCTAAGTTATTATCGAATAAAACTAACGATTCTAAGGTTTTCAAATTAGCTACATCTGGACTTAATTTACCCGTAAACTTGTTGCTATTCAATTGCAACACTTTGATACTTTGTAAAGCAAATAATTCTGCTGGCAATTCGCCTGATAATTGATTGTTGTACAACGACAATAATTCAAGTTTATTTAATTTGTTGATTGTAGAAGGAATTTCACCTGTCAATGCATTCATAAACAACTCTACTGAAACTAAATTGCTTGCGTTGGCAATCGAAGCTGGGATCGAACCTGAAAATTGATTGAATGACAAGTTTAATACTTGTAAAGATTTCATATCACCAATTGAAGCCGGAATTACACCAGTCAATTCGTTTTTGAAAAAATTAATTATTCTTACATTTTTAAGTCCGCCTATTTCTGTTGGTAAAGCGCCTTTTAGGTTGTTGTTAGACAGATTAAGTTCAATCACTTTATCGTTTTCTACTTTCACACCGAACCATTTGGAAACAGGTTGGTTTAAGTCCCATTTGGTGTTCCAGTTTGAACCATTTGTAGCATTGTACAAAGAAATCAATATTGATTTTTCAGAATTAGAAATTTCAGCAAAAGAAAATGATGAAATTAAAACAGCGGTTAAAAGAATAATTTTTTTCATGGTTATTTCGATTTGGTGATGTAAAATAACACACAAATCCGTTTATATGCAAATTTATTCGTTGAAGCGATAAAAAAATATTGTTTTTTATTTTTTTTCTTACAAATATTTTGTTGTTTTGATAAAAATTTGATTTTAAAAAAAATTTGTACATTTGAATTACTAACCAATAAATAAATAAATTATGCCTTTTAACTTTATTGCCGTTTTGGTAGCAGCACTTGCTACATTATTAGTCGGATTTGTGTGGTACAATCCAAAAGTATTCGGAACCATTTGGATGAATGAAACCGGAATGACCGATGAAAAAGCCAAACAAGGAAACATGTTGAAAATCTTCGGATTTACGATTTTGTTTTCGTTAATGATTTCTATGGCTGTTCCTGGTTTAGTTATCCATCAAATGGGAGCACTTGGAATGGTTGGTGGAGACGAAGCTCATGCTTTACCTTCGTATGCAGCCTTTATGAACGACTACAAAGATGCTTTTAGAACCTATAAGCATGGTGCTTTACATGGTTTTATGTCGGGACTTTTCATTGCTTTTCCAATTATGGGTGTTAATGCTATGTTTGACCAAAAATCATGGAAACTTCTTTTTGTAAATGCAGGATACTGGATTGTAACCTTAACCATCATGGGAGCCATTATTTGTGGCTGGAAGTAAAATTTAACATTTAATTATAATGCTATCGCTCTACATTTGTGGAGCGATTTTTTTTGCTTTGGAAGGAATACGATTTACCATATACAATACCATTGATGAACTACCACAGGCGTGGAATGATGTCGCGCACAGTAATGTTTTCCTTCAAACGCACTATTTAAATGTTTTGGAGCAATCGGCTCCATTGAATATGCAGTGCTTTTACATCGCTATTTTCAAGTTTGATCAATTGATTGGTGTTTCATTAGCGCAATACATTGATGCTAACAAATTGGAATCGTTTGGAGAACGTGACAAATGTTTGAAAACCGCAGTTCGCAATTTTGTTTTTAAAAATTTCGCTTCTCATGTGCTGTTTTTAGGCAACAATATGATTACTGGTCAAAACGGTTATGCCTTTACCATTCCGATTGATTTTGAATACATTAGCAAGATTTTGGTTGAAAGCGCTAAAGAAATTACGCATTACTTCAAAGCTAAAGGCATCAAAATACACTTGGTTTCGTTCAAGGATTTTTACGAAGATTGCTCTGTTGAGTTGAAGAAACATTATTTTTCATCCTATTACGAATTCAACGCGCAACCAAATATGATTTTCTATTTGAAAAACGATTGGAAAAAAGTCGATGATTATGTGAATTCATTATCCAAAAAATACCGCGATCAGTACAAAAGAGCGCATAAAAAATTTGATGGCATTGTGGTTCGCAATTTATCGCTTGAAGAAATCCAAAAACACGAATCAACCCTTTATGATTTGTACCATTATGTAGCTAAAAATGCGCCCTTCAATAGTTTTTTTCTGTCGAAAAATCATTTTTCAACTATGAAGATGCAATGCCAAAACAACTTCCTTTTGTTTGGTTATTTTTTAGATGAAAAGCTGGTTGGTTTTCACACTTTATTGCTCAACGGAACCATTTTAGAAACCTATTTTTTGGGTTACGATGCCGAAGTACAAAAAGAGAACATGTTGTACTTGAATATGTTATACAACATGACCGAATTTGGTATAAACAATGGTTTTCAAAAAATTATTTTTGGGCGAACCGCTTTGGAAATCAAAAGTTCGATTGGGGCTGTGCCTGTAACTATGTCGGGGTTTTTATTTCACAACAATTCCATAATCAACAAATACCTTCACAAAATAGTTCCACGCTTGGAGCCTGATGTAGCGTGGCAACAGCGGCATCCTTTTAAGTAAATTCTAAAAAGCAAAAAACAAATTCCAAATGAGAAACTAAGTTCTATTTACAGACCGTTTTTCTATGAATTACAATTCCCTAGCCCAGATTGCAGAGGAAAGCTTTTGCATCTCGTTGTTCGTTTTTCTTAAAATAAAGTAGCGACAACAGAAGCTCACTTTATTTTTTAGAAAAACAGCAACGAGAAAAAAACTTGGAACGGAAAGCTGGATTGGCTACAAATTATCGATCTCGCCTTGCACGATTTCCCACTCTTCCAACAGTTTGTCTAATTCTGTTTTCTTTTTGTTGTAGGCAATGAAGAAATTGGCGTCTTCGACGTGCTTATCGTAGTTGGAAGCCAAGGCTTTGTCGTCGTTTTGAATGTCTTTTTCGAGTTGTTGGATTTGGCTTTCGATTTTGCTCAAGCGGTTTTGAAGCGACTTGTTTTTCTTTTGATCTTCGTACGAAAGTTTGTTGTTGGTGTTGGCTTTAACTTCTTCTTTCACGATGTCTTTTTTCTCGACTTCACGCATGTTTTCGAGGTTGCGTTGTTCAAGGAAAAAGTTGATATCGCCCAAATATTCTTTGATTTTTTGGTCTTTGAATTCGTATACAATGTTGGACATGCCTTGCAAGAAATCACGGTCGTGCGACACTAAAAGTAGCGTTCCTTCGTACTTTTGAAGTGCCGCTTTGAGTACATTTTTCGACTTAATATCGAGGTGATTCGTAGGTTCGTCCATCACCAAAACGTTGATCGGTTGCAATAGTAATTTACACAAGGCCAAACGATTGCGCTCGCCACCCGAAAGCACTTTGACTTTTTTCTCTACATCGTCTCCGCGGAACAGGAAGGAACCCAACATGTCGCGCACTTTAGAGCGATTGGTGTCGGTTGCTGCGTGTTCCATAGTTTCTAATAGCGTGATTTCGCCATCCAAATATTCCGCTTGATTTTGAGCAAAATAACCTACTTGCACGTTGTGACCGAGTTTGATTTCGCCTTGGTATTCAAATTCGTTGACGATGGCTTTGATGAACGTTGATTTTCCTTGACCATTTTGACCGACGAAAGCGATTTTACTGCCGCGTTCCACTAGCAACGAAATGTCTTTTAGAATGACTTTTTCGCCGTACGCTTTGGTTACATTTTCGGCTTCGATGACAACTCTTCCAGGCACTTTGGAAACTGGAAACGAAATGTTCATTACTGAATTATCGTCTTCATCTACTTCGATGCGTTCGACTTTATCGAGTTTTTTGATGAGCGATTGCGCCATGGAAGCTTTGCTGGCTTTGGCTCGGAACTTTTCGATGAGTTTTTCGGTTTCCTCGATTTTCTTTTGTTGGTTTTTTTGGGTTGCCAATTGCTTTTCGCGGATTTCGTGGCGCAGTTCTAAATATTGCGAATATGGTTTGTTAAAATCGTAGGCTTTTCCTAGAGAAATTTCGATGGTACGATTGGTCACGTTATCGAGAAACATTTTATCGTGCGAAACGATGACTACAACTCCGGTAAAATTGCGTAAAAAACTTTCCAACCAGATGATACTTTCGATATCAAGGTGATTCGTTGGCTCATCGAGTAGCAAAATATCGTTAGATTGAAGTAGTAATTTGGCTAGTTCGATACGCATTCGCCATCCGCCCGAAAAAGTATCCGTTTGGTTGTTGAATTCCTCTCTTTTGAAACCTAAACCTAGCAGTATTTTTTCAGTATCACCAACATAATTGTAACCTCCAAGAAGCTCAAATCGATGTGTATAATCGGATAAATCTTCGATGATTTGATTGTAGGCTTCACTCTCATAATCTGTTCGAGTTACCAATTGGTGGTTGATTTGTTCGAGTTTTTTCTCTACTATTTTGATTTCTGTGAAGGCTTCGTAGGCTTCTTCGAGAACGGTTCGACCTTGTTCAAAATCGATATCTTGGCGAAGGAAACCAATTTTGACTTCTTTCTCGGTGGCAATTTGACCCGAATCGGGTTTGAAATCGCCAGCGAGAATTTTAAGCATCGTGGATTTTCCAGCGCCATTTTTCCCGACAAGCCCTACTCTATCGCCAGCGCCTAAGCGAAAAGTTACTTCTTCAAAAAGATAGGTTCCGCCAAAAGAAACCGATAAATTGTGAATATTTAGCATAGAATTTGTGACAATTGTTACATTAAAAACTTTTCTAACGTTTACCTTTGCAGAAAATTTTTGCAAATGTTAAAAAAAGGAACCGTAATTAATAGCATTTTAACAGGAAGTTGTCCGAAATGTCAAGAAGAAAGTATGTATGAGGTGAAAAACCCTTATATTTTAAAGACTTTGTACAAAATGCCAGAAAAGTGTAGCCATTGTGGAACAGTTTACAAAATTGAGCCTTCATTTTTTTATGGCGCGATGTATGTGAATTACGCTGTTTCGATTGCTTTTGGTGTAGCATTTTTTGTTATTACCCATTACTTTTTGCAAACAAGTTTAACGATTTCATTTATTACACTTGTAGTAGGATTGATTGCACTCATGCCTGTGATTGCGCGTCTTTCTAGAAACATCTACATCAATATGTTTATTCATTTTGATAAAGACTGGAAAAAGCATTCTTAAACCTTCTGATATTGACATAGTCGTCAAGCGGAATATCCTTTTCAATAGAATCAAAAAGCATTTTGGCCATTGCTGGGGCGAGCATTACACCTCTTGTTCCAAGTCCGTTAAGTACGTGAAGGTTATTGTAAACTGGATGTGAACCTAGCATTGGTTTTCTATCTTTTACTGTTGGACGAACTCCAGCATAATGTTCTAAAACTTCATAATCGCATTGAATAAGTTCGTTGAGTTCGTTGAGCAACTCCAGTTTGGCCTCTTCAGTTGGCGTACTGGATTTGTCGACCCAATTGTACGTTGCTCCCACTTTGTATAAATCATTCCCAATTGGCAAGATGAAAATGGATGATTTGATGATGACATTAACATTCAAATTAGGCGCTTTAATAAGTAATAATTCACCTTTGGCACCATCTAATGGCAATGTCTTAAAAAATGGATTAGAAAGCATGCCAAAACCCTCTGCGAAGACAATCTGTTTTACCTTTAGATTTTTGTATTCTAAAAACTCTTCTTGGATTATAACTTTATCATGAGAAAATGTTTCTTCAATAAGAGAGTTTGTTGATTTCAAGTAAGATTTGTAGGCTTCAATTAAAGCGAATGTATCTACATAACCTGTTTGCAACACTTCACCATAACCAAAAGGTGCATCGATACTCTTATAATTAGAACCGATAAGGTTAGTTGATAAATAGTTTATCAAACCAGGTTTGTCTGATGCGGTAAACCAATTGTTTTGTTCTTCAACAGAATAAAACTTTCTGAGTAATGGAATTTTGTAATCGAACTTACTGTTTAGTTTTTGCTCGAGTTTAGCATAAAATTCTGTCATTAAATTCAATTGCGATTGTGATTGCCAAACTTCGGTAAAGCGTTTTAAGATAACTGGATTATATAAACCACCAGCCACCACAGAGGAATTTTGAGAATCATCAGAAACAACAATTACATTCTTTTCGTTTTGAATGGCAGTTTCAGCAAAAGCTATTCCGGCTAAACCAGCACCCACAATTAAATAGTCGTATAACATAAAATTAAGAGCAAAAAAAAACTCTCACCAAAGGTAAGAGTTTTTGTATTGTTTGAAAACTATTATTAGTAGTTCCACATGTCTTGTTCGAAATTACGAATCTTTTCTTTCACACGCTCTGACTCCAACAATTGCATTTGCGCATTATCTTTCATGTATTTGTCAATTGTTCTATCCCCATACACGTTTTCTTCTTTGTAAATTACACCACTAAAACGGCGTGAATTTAGCAAATGATCAAAAGAAATAGGCATTGCAGAGTTTTTGTCATTAAATGCTTTGGCTTGGTGTAATACATCTCTTATCGCTGGGAAATATACCCAGAATAATTCGATAGCATCTGTGTTACCTTTAGCTTTGTCTCTAGCTTCAACAGCAATTGGACAAATCGCCAACAGACGGTATTTTAATTCACTTTGACGCTTGTCAAAATACCAAAAACCTTTAATTCTGTAACCAGAAATATCACTAGCATCTAACTCAGTTTCATTGATATACTGAGGATCTAATACCTTAGCGCCTGATTTATAACCTTCAACATCTTCATTAAACACATCAATACCAGCTTCTGTAGTATCTCTATATTTGAAAGTTGATGTCATGTCTTTCAATGATTTTTTTGCATTGAAATAGTCATCACCATAAACTTCAGTAATTTTACCTGCTTTGATACCATTTAAAAGAACTTGAAAAAGCGATCTTCTATCTTTGCCAACATAAGCTGTATCAACAGGGTAATACAAAGGAAAGTTGATTCTTTCATCCAAATCAATTTCTTCCCAGATAGTTTTACCCATTAGTACATCTCTGTCGTGAACATAACCGTATGGAAGTGGTTTGTCATTATCAGACTCTAATTGAGCGGCTGTTTTTTTACCAATCTCATCTGGAGTTTTAGCGTTCAATAAATTAGACTGTGCATTTGAAGTTACACTTCCTGCAAGAGCTAAAACGACTAATAAAAAGTTTTTCAATTTCATTTTTTTATATTTTCTAAGTATCCTATTTATTTAACGAAATACTTAAATTTTTATTGTAATTCGTAAATTGCTGGAGCAGCTGTTTTAGTTTGAATACCAGAACCTTCACCTACAATTTTAGTTTTAACATCAGAAATAGTAATCTGATCTCCTTTACTAGCTCTAGCTAAAGCAGCAACACACTGAGCATTTACTCTGTCACCGTTTACAACGATAGAAGCTTGTCCAGGCACTTTGAACACGAACTGTGTTACTTGGAATTTCAAATCGTATAAGAAATCAGGTAATACCGCAGTCACTTGAGAAGACTGTAAACGTGATTTAGCACCTTTTTGAGTTCCTATAGTTCCACCAATTGCAGCTTGAGGAGCAGGAATACCTTTGATTCTGAATAATTTTTTATCAGAAACTGTTTTACCATCGGCCATTTTACCAGTAGCTACAACAGTTACTTCAGTACCAGAACCTGGATTTAAGTTGTATTTTCCTTTTCCACCTGCTGGCGATAAACCAGGAGCAGATGCAGTCACAGCATTGTCTGGAATTCCAGAGAAAGAGATTGTCATTGGGTTAGGTAAACCACGGTATACAACGTTCATTTTATCAGCCGAAATGTTAGCTGAATTTGGGCGTGGCACAACAACATAAGTTCCTTCGAAATCAAGAGGCACAGATTTACCATCTTCTAAGAATGTAAATTTACCACCTAATTTGTGTTCACCAACACCTCCAGCAGTCATCGAAATAACAGCTTGACCATTTTCAATTTTACCAGGACCATTAAAACTAGTTGGCACTGTATTTTTGTCATATCTACCTAAAACTACTTTACCAGTAATGGTCTCTCCTTCAAAATATGCATTCTTATCTAAAACTACAATAGCTTGGAAGTTTTTCATAGAAGCGGCTTCTTTATAAGCATTTCCTAAGAAGATATTGTAAGACTCATTTTCAAGAGTTTTAAGGTCATTTTGAAGAGCTGTTAATTTAGCAACCGAAGCAATAGCTGGGAAACCTTTGTAGTGATAATCTAAGTACAATTTACTTACACCTTCTCTATCTTTAACGTTATCCGTATTGAACATTTTGTTGATTTTTTCAACCAAAGGTTTATACTTTACATCTTTTCCAAACAAAGACAACATCTTATTTTTGTAACCATCAATTTTTCCAATGATTTCATTACCTCTTGCAGAGTATTTATCACCGGCAAACCATTTTTCATCGATGTTACTTTTGTCCATAGCTTCGTATGGTAAAACTCCACCTTCTGGTTTAAAATCTTTTAAGATGTCATTATTTTTAACTCCTTCTATGAAATCATAAAATTCATTAGTTGCAGCATTAACTTGTTTAGACAAAGCTAACGACTGAGCGAAACCAGGGTTTTCTGTAGCTTTTTGACCTAATAAAGTTGCTAATTTAGCATTTTGTTCTGTCTGAGAAGTGTTGATTCCTGCAAACTTTTCGTTCATCAAACCAAAAGCGGAAAGTACTTCTTTTGACATATTTAATGCCAACATTGCGATGAAAACCAAGTACATCAGGTTAATCATCTTCTGTCTAGGGGTTAATTTTCCTCCTGCCATTTTTTCTAATTAGTTTTTAAGTTAATTTAATTAAATTTTAGTTTAAAACTAATTATCCTTTGTTACTCATTGCAGAAAGCATTCCACCATATACATTGTTCAATGTAGATAAGTTAGAAGTTAAAGACTGCATTTGGTCTTTTAATTTTAAGTTGTTTTCAGCAACTTCATTATTGATTTGAGCGTTTCTTTCAGCACTTTGAACTTGAACAGCATATAAACTGTTTAATGTTTCTAAATTAGAAGCAGCTTTAGACATCTCTTCAGCATATTTCTTTTGTCCAGCCATAGCATCCACTGATGGAGAGATTGATTTAGCAGCTCCTTCAAAATTTCTGATGCTGTTTCCTAAACTTTCCATTAAAGCTCCGTCGATTTTAGCATCTTTTAATAAGTTGTCTAATTTTTGAGATAATAATCCTTGAGCTTCCGTTGGATCTTCTTTTTTAGCAGACTTAGGTTTAGCTTCTCCTCCTGCTAATTCAGGATACACTAAAGACCAATCTAAATCCTTATCTACAGGATCAAAAGCTGATAAAGCAAAGATGAAAGCTTCTGTTAATAATCCAATAATCAACATAGGACCAGCACCAGGCCAGTGTTGTAATTTAAACAACGCACCTACGATTACAACTGCCGCACCCATACCGTATGCGAAATTCATTACTTTTTTTGGTAGTAAAGCCATAATTAAAAAAAATTTTAGTTAGTTAAGTTAATATAATTAAAGTTAGTTAATTAAGCGATTATAGTTTTGCTTTTTTACCGTTTCCGGTAGTTTGAACACCCATGTAATCTTGAACTGTTCTGAAACCTATGTAGCTTCTTGCTGTATCTTGATATTCGAAATCTCTTGTTCCCACTTGAAGATAATAAGCAACATCTTTCCAAGAACCTCCTCTAACTACTTTACGTTTATTAGAGGTATCAGGCACATTAGGATTCATTGTAGAAACATATTCGTAAGATGCTGGATCATAAGACGAGTCCGTCCACTCAGCCACATTTCCAGCCATATTGTATAGATTGTATCCATTTGGCTCGAAAGATTTAGCTTCAACAGTGTACAAAGCTTGATCAGCTGCATAGTCACCGCGATTAGGCTTAAAGTTAGCCATGAAACAACCTCTATCATTTTTAGTGTAAGGACCTCCCCAAGGATAAGTAGCCGATTCTAAACCACCACGTGCAGCATATTCCCACTCAGCCTCTGTTGGTAAACGGAAAGAGTTTGTTAAATCTCTTCCTTTTTTCTTAGATTTAATATACGAATTTTTGTTTAAAGTTCTCCAAGCACAAAACGCTTTAGCTTGTTTCCAAGAAACACCCACTACAGGATAATCTCCGTAAGCTTGGTGCCAAAAATAATCATTATGCATTGGCTCGTTGTACGAATAAGCGAAGTCTTTAATCCATACAGTAGTATCGGGATAAACTTTGGTTTGTTCTGTTTTAATAAACGTACTTCTTTTACCCACTTTAGCTTTTGCTGCAGCTTGAATATCCATCCATGAATATCTGAATTTCAATTTATTCACATCAATAGTTCTTAAACCATTATAGGCTTCAGCAGCTGGTAAATACATAGTATCCATTACTTCAACATAATACTCATCAGGGTATTTCTTAGTATCAGTAATTAATTTTACTTTTTTATTTAATCTTCTTCCAGCATACGGATCATCATCTGTACCAACACTATAATAGTTTTCATACATATACTTATCGTATGGAGTCATCTTAGCTGGATCTTGATCAGCAAACGCAAAATCACCAATACTACCTGATGTTTTACCTTTTCCACCACCTTTACCACCTGAACCTGGTTTTACACCAACTTCATCTGCTAAAATTGCTAAACGCACTCTGATGATCGAGTCTTTTACCCATTCCACAAACTGACGGTATTCACTATTTGTGATTTCTGTCTCATCCATATAAAAGGATCTAACAGTAACCGTTTTTGTAGGTGCATCTTGTACGTTAGCTAAATCGTCATCTGATTTACCCATGATAAATGCTCCACCAGGAACCAATGTCATTCCATATGGTTTTTCAGGATGCCATTTTTTTCCCTTAACTCCTACTAATTCTCCTTTGTCGCTCGATTTTCCGCAACTTATTAATAGAGTCAAAACAGATGCAAATGCGATGATCTTCTTCATATAATTTGGGTTAATTTATATACTATTTTTTAAGGCCGTAAACCTATTTATAATTTTTGAAAAAAACAATTAAAAATGTTTAAAATTTAATTTTGTCGATTCAAAACTACATTTTGACGAATCAAAACTACAATTAAATTAAATTCGAAAAAAATATTTTGTCGATTAAATACGTAAAAAATCGATAAAATGCATTTTTTATATTTTTTTGTAATCTTTAATTTACAATACATGCGTTTTTTTGCATTTCAAAGACTACACTATATTCTTCCGTTGAGCTTTCCACCATCTTTCTGGAAATTCATGACTACACGCGGCCAAATAGTCGTCGTGTGTACACGGTAATAACGTATTCTTTTTTAATTTATTGTTCCCATTTGAAAAAAATGGTATTTCTATCCACCAACGCTCTGTTTTATTGCTTTTATAGAAAACAATTTCATCTTCTTCATAGGTAACAATATATTTCAAATAGTCTTTTTTACTACCAAAAGGATATTCATTTGAGCGGTAATGCACACCTTCTATAAAATACCAAACTATTTGAGCAATTAAAACCGATTCTTGAACAGAGCTGTTGTGATTGAAAATTCCGAAACACGAAACTTTATCACTAATACCAGCATAACGCGCCAAAGAACATATTTCTTTGCCATTAAATCCATTTGGTATAAATGGAGACAAATTACCCGAGTCAGATGATTTTACCGAATGCAAATCCAAACTAATCAAATCAGCATCTCTAAAAACAGGTTCCGAAATGGTAATGTTATTGCAAACTTCACCTAAACGATAGGCATCGAAATACAATTTTTCGATCAAATCAATTTCTTCTTGTGAATTAAAATAGGTTTGAAACCCTATATTACTATAATTAAAAAGGTTGTTAGGCTCTTCAACAATTATTTTCGATAAATATGAGTCGCTTTGGATATTTTGCTCTTGTTTTCCAATATCAAATTTGCTGTCAATGGAAACTAAGTTGACCATTTGTTCTAAATTATCATAGGCTCTGTACAACGCATAAGTCAAATCTTGAGAACCACCTATAATAATAGGTATCACTTTTTTCTTAATCAAACTAGAAACAATACTTTGCAGTGCAAAATAAGAATCATCTAACGAATTACCAGCCAAAACATCCCCTAAATCGGCAATTGAACTTTCCCAATTACCTGGAAACAAGTTATACAACTCTTTTCGAATATAATCTAAATTAACTTCGCCTGAAATGTTGTCCATTCCTCTATTTTCAAGCACTCCAACAATTGCAATTTTTACTTTTGTGATATCAGGAAAATCGTACTGGGTATGAAAAACAACTTTATTACCAAGGTGTTGTGATGAAAGTTGACCGACATGATCAAGAATTTCTTGTGAAACAGGTTCTAAAAAATCAAATTCCATTTACTTTTTCTTTTTAACAGTCGCTTTTTTGGTTGGTGTTTTCTTAGCAGGTGTCTTCTTCTCAATTAATTCTTTCACTTGTTCTAAAGTCATTTTGGCTGCATCAATATCTTTACTGAGTTCGATTTTGATTTTACCTTTAGTAATAACCGAACGACCCCAACGCGCTTTCTCTACTTTGATTCCTTCTTCTATCCAATTATGTATTACTTTGTCTACATCTTTTTGAAGTTTATCTTGAATCAATTCGTTCAAGTCCGATTGCGACAAGTTATCGAAATTGTATTTTTTACTGACGTTGATAAACATACCATTCCATTTGATAAAAGGTCCAAAACGACCCACACCTTTTTGGATTGGCAAACTCTCATAAGTCCCAATTGGTGCATCAGCATGCGTTTTCTCATCAATTAATCCTTGAGCGATATCCATGGTAACATCCATTGGATCCATTCCTTTTGGCAATGAAATGAATTGTTTTCCGAAACGCACGTAAGGACCAAAACGACCGTTATTCACCTCAATTTCTTCTCCTTTGTATGTTCCAATCGCTTTTGGAAGTAAAAACAAATTCAACACTTCTTCTAAAGTAATACTTCCTATGTTTTGATCCTGACGTAGACTTGCAAATTGTTTGTTATCATCGTCGATATCACCAATTTGTGCCATTGGACCAAATTTACCTAAACGAACCGAAACTTGTTTGCCTGTTTTAGGATCTTTTCCTAAAATACGCTCGCCACTTTCTCTTTCGGCATTTTTCTCCACATTCATTACATTGGGATGAAAATGATTGTAGAAATCGTTCATCATTTTCGCCCAATCTACATTTCCTTCGGCTATTTCGTCAAAATCTTGTTCGACTTTGGCAGTGAAATTATAGTCTAGAATGGTTTCAAAATTTTTAACCAAAAAGTCGTTTACAATAATTCCGATATCCGTTGGAACTAATTTCCCTTTATCTGAGCCTACATTTTCAGTTAAAACTTGCGATTTCACCTCAGCATTTTTAAGTGTAATTTGGCTGTATTTGCGCTCTTGACCTTCAAAACTTCCTTTTTCAACATACGTTCTAGCAATAATAGTAGAAATAGTTGGCGCATACGTTGATGGACGACCAATTCCTAATTCTTCTAATTTTTTTACTAAAGAAGCTTCAGTGTAACGACTTGGTGGACGCGAAAAACGTTCGGTAGCTGTAATATAATTATTAGTCAACTTTTCATTTACGCGTAAAGCTGGCAACATTCCTTCTTGTTCTTCATCGTCTTCATCGTTGCCTTCTAAATACACTTTTAAGAAACCTTCAAATTTAATCACTTCTCCAGTTGCTGAAAATGTTTCACTGTAATTATTAGCTTCAATTTTTACATTAGTTCGTTCCAATTCTGCATCGCTCATTTGAGACGCTAAGGTTCTTTTCCAAATAAGCTCGTACAAACGCGCTTGATCGCGCTCTACGTTTACAGTATGACGCGACATATCTGTCGGACGAATGGCTTCGTGTGCTTCTTG
>JAEUTY010000030.1 GCA_016787805.1 Flavobacterium sp.
ACTCGAAGAAGCTGATGTATACGCCGAAATTCCAGCATCAACTGTCAACACATCGTCGTCATTCATTGGCATTGCCACCACTATATTGGAAGCAAGGTCGGATAATTTCTCAGAACCCATTCCGCCCGAAACCGACGAATGCACTCCGTCTTGCTTGTAGTAACTTGCCATAAAATCGACTTCGGTACTTTCTAGCACTCTTTTTTTGAAAGCAACAATAGAGTCATTTTCTTGGGTAAAAGCCAATTGAGTCAAAAGTATAAGCACAAATAAAAATTTATTTTGCATGGATTTTATCTTTAAAAATTAATTACAACCACAACCACCGCCCGATTTTCCACCGTTGGCGCCTGCAGCAGCTTCACGATACACTTGAAAAGCAGTTTCGTAGCGTTCAGGAGCCTTGGCTGTCAGTTTCATTTGAACATCGTTTATTTTTTCTTTTTCGTATTCTTTTACAGCAGTACACGATTGTAATGACACAATCAATAGCAGCATAAGACTAATTTTCTTTATCATGGGTTTCCGATTTATACTTTTTAATATCAATACCTTTAGAAGCGTGAATTCCGCCTTTGTCATCTACAATAATGCATTCAATTCCTTTGAGTTGGTTCACTAAATCCAAACCAACATCTATACCTAAAACAAAAATTCCTGTGGCGAGTGCATCGGCTATTTCGGTTTGTTTGGCAAAAACAGAAACACTTACAACTCCTTGTGCAGGATAGCCTGTTCGTGGATCAATAATGTGTGAATAACGAATTCCGTTGAACTTGACGAACTTTTCATAACTTCCTGAAGTTTCTACCGCACTGTCAATCAGCGGAAAAGTAGCAAATACTTTGTTTTTGTTCATCGGATTTACAATACCTACTGTCCAAGGTTTTCCGTCGAGTTGTTTTCCCCAAGTATTGATATCACCTGACACATTTACGATTCCAGATGTACAACCTTTGCTTTGCAACAAACTTTTTACTTTATCTGCAATATAACCCTGTCCGATACCACCTAAACCCAATTTCATTCCTTCTAATTTGAGGAAAATGGTTTTTTGAATTTCGTCAAGAATAATGTTTTGATACCCAATTTTGGCCACCGATTTTTTGATGGCTTCTTCCGATGGCATTTCCTTCATGCTACCGTCAAATTTCCAAATTTTGTCCATTGAAGCATACGAAATATCAAAAGCACCATTGGTTAATTTAGAAACTTTGATGGCTCTTTGTACTAACTCAAACACTTCATCATCCACCTTGACTGGCGACTTTCCAGCATTCGCATTGACTTGCGAAATTTGTGTAGTCGGAATCCAATCGGAAATTAAATGTTCAATCCGTTTGACTTCGGCTACAGCCAAATTAATATAAGAATTGGCCTGAATAGTATCGTTGGCAATTACTGTTATTTCAAATGGACTGCCTAGCATTGACAATTTCTTCTTGTGAACAATTTGTCCAAAAGAAGAAAGACACCAAATCGATAATAGTAACGAAAGCAGTCGTCGCATTATTTTTGCAATGAATTAAGTAATTTAACGTATTCTTCAGCTGAAACGTTTTTAAATCCAGTCATTCCCTGTACTTTTCCTTTTTCATCTAACAAAACTACCAAAGGAAAATTGCCTTCTTTGTTGTATTTTTCAGCTAACTTTTTATTGATTTCTGTTTGCTCAGCAGGCAATTGATTGGCTTTCTTTTTCGGGAAATCGGCCTTAATCAAAACCCATTTGCTTTCTGCTTCTTTTTTGAAAACATCCGATTTCCAAACTGTTTTTTCTAATTTCATACAAGGTGCACACCAATCAGAGCCCGAAAACACCAAAAGTATTTTCTTATTTTCTTTCGCTGCCATGGTTTTGGCATCTTCCAAACTGTTGTTCCAATTTTGAGCAAAACTGATTGTTGCTACAAATAATACTACGGTTACAATTATTTTTTTCATAGTGTAATAAATGGTTTATGCAATTAAAACAATATACATGCCATAAACCCGATTAGATGATGTAAAATTAAACAATATACACATAACTCGCAATTGGCTATAGTATTTTAAGGGAATATTAATCTTAAGACGAAATTAAGGAAACCATAAGTTAATATTAAACTTATTTCATTCGTAGACAATTAGTTTTGATTTAAAAAACAGAATGAATCGTTTGTTTAGTAAAAATGCTCCTTTTTTTAATTTAGGTGTACTTTATTTGATTTGTAGCTTCATTTTACGAATCATTTTATTATTTCATCCTATTACCAATGTACACTTTTCAGCTTTAGAAATAGTTAAATTCATAGTAATAGGATGTCTATCGGACTTGTTTGTTTATTCAGTTGCAAGCGTTTTACTTTGGTTGTACTTGCTTTTTCTTTCCAATTCAAAATACGATAAACCTTGGGGTTACATCATTTTCGGACTATTGGTTTTGCTTTTTATTTATGTGTATTTTTTCAACACTATTTTAAATGAATACGGTGGTTCATTGCCTGAAATTGGTCAAAGCTTTATTGGTTTAAAAACCTTTTTATTTGGGTTATTATTAGTGTTTCCGCGTTGGCGTAAAACTTTGCGATTGGTATTGTTTTCGATAACCGTTTTTATTTTTTGTTTGGTTATTATTCAAAATACCGTTAGTGAGTTTTTCTTTTGGAACGAGTTTGGTGTACGTTATAACTTTATTGCCGTAGATTATTTGGTGTATACCAACACCGTGATTGGTAATATTATGGAATCATATCCCGTAATTCCACTTTTTACACTTGTAGGATTACTTTCGATAACAGCTACATATTTTGTAGTAAAACGTTGTCAACCTTTCTTAGAAAAACTACCCACTTTTTCACAAAAGATAAAAGGATTGGTGTTATATAGTTTACTTTTCTTGATCTCATTAGTTTTAATTCCAAGACTAGACAAACTAGAAAACAGTACTAATGTTTTTACCAATGAACTACAAGCTAATGGTTTGTATCGTTTTTATTTGGCTTTTGAAAACAGCGAACTTGATTATGAAACGTTTTATCCAACGCTTCCGAATGACCAAGCATTTGCACTATTAAAAAAACAATTGCCTCAAATCAAAGGAAAATCAGTCTTACAAAACTGTAGTAGCGATTCGACTGAAATTCATAAAAACATCATGCTTATTACCATAGAAAGCTACAGTTCTGAATTCATGAAAGAATACGGCAACAGTCAAAACTTAACTCCATTTCTTGATTCATTAGCGACTCAAAGTTTGCAGTTCTCTAATTTATATGCCGTTGGAAATCGTACGGTTCGAGGTTTAGAAGCGGTGACTTTGTGCTTGCCTCCTACTGCTGGTGAAAGTGTGGTGAAACGCAAAGACAACAAAAACAAGTTCTCGACAGCCAGTGTTTTGAAACAAAAAGGATATAGTATTAATTATCTTTATGGAGGTGATGCTTTTTTTGACAATATGGAAGATTTTTTTGGGGGTAATGGATACAACATTATCGATAAAAAGAAACTGGCTCCCAACGAGATTACATTCTCAAATATTTGGGGAGTTTGTGATGAAGATATGGCTAAAAAAGCCATCAAAGTAATGAATGAGCAAGCAAAATCTAGAAAGCCATTTTTTAATCATTGGATGACCGTTAGCAACCATCGACCTTTTACTTATCCTGACCAGAAAATTGATATTTCTCCTTGTACTAAATCGCGCGAAGGCGGTGTAAAATATACCGATTATGCTTTGCGCCAATTTTTTACCATGGCCCAAAAACAATCTTGGTTTAAAAACACCGTATTTGTTATCGTAGCCGATCACTGCGCCTCAAGTTCGGGCAAAACAGAATTACCAACCTACAATTATCGAATTCCAGCTTTGATTTATTCGCCTGGTTTCATACCACCACAAAACAATGCAACATTAGTATCACAAATAGATTTGATGCCAACTGTTTTTGGATTATTGCATTTTGATTACCAAAGCAAATTCTATGGTCAAGATGTTTTGAAAGCCAATTATAAACCGAGAGCTTTGATTGCTACTTATCAGGATTTAGGATTGATAAAAGACCATATTTTGACCATTATTTCACCCAACAGAAAAGTCAAACAATTTTCTTTGCAATTAAAACCCGTGGAAGGTTTGAGCAATGATTTTGACATTTATTACGATCAATTGCCATTAAACCAAAAACGAACCGACTTGATTCACGAAACCATTTCGTATTATCAAACGGCATCTTGGTTGTTAAAAGAGAAAAAATACGAGAAATTATAAGCAGATTATTTTATATCGAAACCATTTTTCATAGCATAAACCGCTAATCCCACTCTGGTTTTGAGTTCGAGTTTTTCAAAAAGGCTGTCGCGATAACTTTCGACTGTTCTTGGGCTACAAAACATTTTTTCAGCTATTTCTTTGTAGTTCATTTCGGTCACCGTATACGAGAGGAATTCTTTTTCTCGATCGGTGAGTTTAACAGTGGAATTATTTTTATCCGAATGATTATTCAAACTCGAAAAAACCAAGCGAGAAGCCCAATCCGGATAGTAATAACCATCATTAATAAGCTTGAGTAATGATTTTTCCAATTCGGCTGGATGTGTGTTTTTTAACAGATAACCATGCGAACCGCTTTTGATCATTTTGATGACGCTCTGTTCATCGTCTTGCATACTCAAAGTCATTATTAATACGGATGGATAATTTTCTTTCAACCATTTGGCGGTTTCAAATCCGTCCATAATGGGCATACTAATATCTAACAAAACGATATCAGGAATGATTGAACCCACTTTGAATTTGTCTTGTAGCGCTTTTCCGTTTTCGCATTCGTAGAGCACTTCAAACTGTTCAAAATTGGAAATGATTCCCTTCAAAGCTTGTGCGATTAGCACGTGGTCGTCGACTATGACAATACTATTTTTCATTTAATAATGGTAAAATAACAGTTAACTGTGTACCTACATTGAGGCGACTTTCTAAAATAAACTTTCCTCCAATCATTTCAGTTCTTTTTTGCATATTGGCCAGTCCAATTCCAGAGTTGTTTGTCTTAGCAACATCAAAACCTTTTCCGTCATCTTCTAGTAGTAACTGAACATTATCTAAATTAAAATTCAATTGAATCATAATCGATTTACATTGTGCATGTTTCATACTATTTTGCAAAAATTCTTGAACAATTCGAAATAAAATAGCTTTTTGAGTGTAGACC
Source organism: Flavobacterium sp. (assembly GCA_016787805.1). GTDB lineage: Bacteria > Bacteroidota > Bacteroidia > Flavobacteriales > Flavobacteriaceae > Flavobacterium. The sequence goes on from JAEUTY010000030.1 coordinate 5,190, forward strand.
AGATCATTACTTTTCTGGTTGCACTCAAACGCAATAGAACACAAATTCAAATCCTTGATTTTTTTGACTTCTTGGTTAACCAATTGATAAATCGTATTTCTTTCAATTGAATTATCCGTAAGTGAACGCGACAATTCACGCAATTCCGAAAGCGATTCGTTAATTATTTTGCTAATGTTTTCAATACTTTCGTTGACTTGTGGCGCTTTGTTTTCAAAAGCCAATTGTTGGGTATACAAACTGGCCAATGTCAACTTCTGCCCTACATTATCGTGAATTTCTCTACCAATATGCTGCATGGTTTGGTTTTGAATTTCAATTTGTGTTGAAAGCAATTCCTTTTGATGCATTTCGATTTGGTTTTGTAACATGGTATTGTGTTGTTTTTTTTTGATTCGGTATTGGCGTATAAATACGAATATCCCAGCAAAAAATGCTATTAAAAAGATATTAAAAACAATTATCTCTAGTATTACCGTGGTTTTCCCCATATAAATGACACTCCAATTAGTCCATAATAAACATAATTTAACAATAGAAATAAAGTGTAATAACCGTACCATATTTCTTTGTACTGTCTCAAAATTCCATCCAATAGAAAGAATGGCAATGTGCCAACATAAAACAAGGCCACAGCGATATTGATGTAGAACATCTTATGGGATGAAAAGCGTAGAATATCATCGGATCTAATTTGCTTAAAAAATTCTACAATCACCAAATACAGCAACAAGAGCACTCCAATCGCATAACTTGAAAAATTAATAAAGTTATTTTTGTGAAAATCAAAACAATTCGTTATCCACAATGAAAAAAAATAAAGCACCAAAAAAACATAAAATACTTTTTTTGTTTGATGTGATTGCCAAGCATACAACCAATACAGAAATACAAACTGAATGGGAATGACCAAAAACGCATAATAATTGGCTCTGTAGTTGGGATACGTCTCCAATCCCCAATTACTAATTGATTCCAAAATAAAGATTACACCAATGTAATACACCAACCAAACCCAATGGGTATTTTTTACTTTTGAATAGTGAACTAATCCTATAATCAAACAAACTAATTCTGAATAAATCACATATTCCCGTAAAAAAAGTTGCAATTCGGACATACTACTTATTCAAACGACAAAATGGAAGGATTACCCGGTGGGTACAAAGCACCGTGATTTCTCCCTGGTGTTGGGTCTTTTGAACGGTCTGTGGCCGAAGATGTAATGGCAAAAACTTTAACAGCTGCCTCAGCAGATTCATCTATTTCAACAGGTTCTTGAGCATTATTCAAAGGCTTTACGTATTTTGGCAAACCAGTTGTATAAGTAGTTTTTTCAAAAGGATTAAAGTCTAAATCGTTACCACCAACATTAATTGTTGGCAATAATACTAATGTATGTTTAAACTCATAATTTTGTGTTTTCGGGTTGGTAAGAAAACCAGCTAAATCAGAATACTGATCTTTTCCCCACTTCGATTTTTCAGGATAAGAGGCATAATACAAGCGTATACCAAGTTTGTTATTTGGAGTGGATGCATTTTTTTCTACGCCTTTCTCAATGTGGTAGATAAATTTCTTAATAGTATCTAAGTCAAACCAAATAGCACGTGCATCGTCCGTTATTGACCTATTAATTTCCCCCAGTTGATTATTTTTATAAATAGAAACCATATCACCTATTAATCCAGTTTTCAATGTACTAGGCTCGTAATTACTAAAATCCATACAAACACTTTTATCTAATTTGCTATCGACTTCTTCGAGATTGTAATAATAAATGGTTCCTGCTAAAGCTACTAATAATACTGCAATAATTAGTTTGAGTTGCTGAGTTGTGGACATAATTTTAAGTTTTAGTTAATAAAAATAAATAATTTTCTCTTTGCAAAGTAACTTTCTTCTTACATTTTTTTTTCTAGTTTAAAAAACATTTCTCAATCCGTTAAACAACGGTATTTTTTTCCGTTGCTCCACCTACTTTATTTTAGTGTAATGCTCATCGATTGATTTTACTAATGGTTGCAGTTTTGTACCGTACTTTAAAACAAATGTAAAATCACAAAAATTCAGATTAGAATATGAAAACACAAATTAAAAAACAATTCTTTGTTGCATTTCTTTTGTTTGCAACAATTCCTCTAGGTTTGATAGCTCAGGGCAATCCAAAAAAACACAATATTGGGGTCACCCAATTAGAGTTGAAGAGTAATTCTCTAGATGCTAAAGTTATTGACTCTACATCAATTCAGTTAATTTTTCCATCACCATATTGTCCTACAAATACTAAAACGCCAACTTTTAGATGGAAAACACTAAAATCAAAAACAAATAAGGCGAAATTGTCATACGACTTTAAATTGGTTGAAATGAATCCTAATGATAGTACGATGAATGATTTTAATCAAAAGAAAGTAATTGCTTCTATCAAAGGAATTAAAGGTGATAGCTTAGTATTCCCTAATAATATTCCTACATTAGAGATGAAAAAACTTTATGGTTGGCAAATTATACAATATGAAAATGGTATTATTAGTTACGCCTCACTCCCTTTGCCATTTTATATTATCGACTATAAATTTCCACATGCAATAGAAGAAATTACTTGTTGCTCAAATAATATGATTACCAACGGACAGTTTGAAAACGGGTTATCGTATGGCATAATTGGTCAAGTAGGAAAAGTAGAGCATTGGGAGTTAGGATATGGAAAGCCATTGGTCATTTCGTCTAACGATGGATGTGGAAATCCAGGATATGTTCGTTTGTATGGAAATAAAAGCTCAGGAGCATGTATTTCTCAAACATTACAAAAAACAAAAATTAAAGAAGGTAAACACTACCGATTTAGCGCATGTATACGGTTAAGTAAAGTTGATCAAAATGCAGATTACGCTTACCTTAAGGTAATAGCTTTTAATGGTAATTTGCCATCATCTCTACAACATCCATTGCCATCATCTACTAATTCAATCATGGGTTGGTCTGGCAAAATTTTGTCTAAAGATTGGATTACATTTTCATTTGATGTGTGGACTGCTAACAAAGATTTTGATAAAATTGGAATTTATTGTTGTACCGATTCTGACGATGTAAAAGCGGTTTGTGATATTGATAAAATTTGCCTTATTGAAACCACAGACGAACGATCATGTGATGATTATACATTGAATGAAAATGGTTTACCAGAATTAGATTCTAGTTTGACTGCACAAGCTCAGAATCAGGTCACAACCTATTATGAACAAGACAACGGTAAACTGATTGATTTATATGGTTACAAAGGGTACGATGGAACTACCTCATTTTATCAAATGAATGATGATTGCGCTTCTATTGGTGGACAAATTCCACAATCGGTTGTAGATTACAACATTGATGAAGAGTTAAAAGAATTAGGATTTGAAGGCGGAATTGAAAAACTGAAAGAACTAGTAAAAACGGAATACAAGGATCGATCTAAACCAACTAAACTTAAGCCTATACCACCAATATCAAATGGTCAATGCAAAAATTCGTACACCCCAAATACGAACTTACCTTTTAGTGGAAGAGATATTATTTTTGTTCATGGACTAAAATTAGAACACTTGTGTGCTAAAGCTGGAGGAATTGCTGGTGCTCAAAAAAATTGGCCAAGCGGTAAATCTGAATTTTATGCTGGGGGATATTATAATCAAATAGCTGTATTGAGTTGGCAAGATCATATTCAAGAATGGTTAAGAAGCCGTGGTTACAACAATCGTTTTCTAATTGTAGCTTATAATTGTTCTCAAAGAGCTGATGTAGCCGCTCATGCAATTCTCACACAAATTAGAGATGCAATGGATCATGGAGAAGGAGTTAATTTTGTTGAAAATGATACAAGAAAAAAAGAATGTTTTGGGCGTGATGCTGTAATAGTTTCACATTCTACAGGTGCTTTTATTGCTGATATCGCAATGTCTTTGGCTGAAAAATCAAAACATGACCCAATAATATCTCAACGTTTTGGAAATGTAGGTTTCATTTCAGATAATATGAAACTACACATTTCCTTGCAAGGTTCATTTAATGGAAGCTCGCTTGCAAGTTTATATATAGCAGCCCAAAACAATCCAGTTTTATCTTCAATCAGCAACTATTTTGTATGTAAAGACATTAGTGGAAATCCATTTAATACAAGAGCAATTGCACTCCAGAGTATTTTGATTGATCTTCAACCTAGTGTATCCTCAACATTGTGGCGCCCATTTATCAGTACATCACCAGTATCCACTATTACTGTGGCTGGAGGACATGCTCACGGAACCTATGAATTAAAACCAACTTTAAATATTCCGTTGCATCCTGGTTTTGATGATGGAGTGCTTACTATGGGAAGTCAATCGGCTAACCCATATACTGAAACACCAGGAACGCCTGTTGGCTTTATTAGAAATGGCAATATAGCCAAGTTGTACGATATGGGTGTCGCTAAAACTAGTTTTTCTAGAGCCAATGAGTATTTCTTAAATCAAACTTGCGGAACTTTATTTTCTCCTTTTGTTGCTGGTGCAAGTACTGCTTTTCTATCTCCTACCGGAATGGTTGAACCTGTTTTAAGTATTCCAGCCTTATCCAATCCTGAAAACCGATTGTCTAACCATTATTCTTTTCTTCAATCTTCCTCCGATCATTACAAAGGGCCAAGAGGCAAAAAACAAGGAGTTCCATACACGCACAATGGAGAAGGATATGATCCATACAATCATAATGGAACATCTGGGTTTCGATATTTGAACTATGATTATAGCGACGATTCAGGAAGACACTGGGAAGAAAGTCTTGTAATTACTAATCCCGCCGTTTTTTCAAAAGGATTTGTAAATCCATTGATTATTAATCAACCTATTGAAAAAACGAAAGGAGAATACTTGGACTTTGATGTATATGGTCCACAACTTAGTATAAAATGTTGTCCTCTTAAATTCAAATTTTGGTGGGGGCCTATGTTTCATGTTAATATCACAATATGGAAACGAAAATACCATCTAATGTCTGACTCTGAAACTGAATGTGAAAGTGGGTATGTGTATAAATATATTTTAAGGTAGTTAATAAATAAAATCAAGTGAAATAAACGTAGTTTTTATCGAAATCAGTCATTACTAGATAGGCCTCAAGTTTTTCTTGAGGCTTAATAAATCTGTTAAAATCCCCATTTGAAGGGATTTTTATCTCTAGCTATCCCTTTACTTTTGTAATGTAAAGATAAATCACAACAGGAAAAACACCTATTTTTTTACCGTGAAAACACCCTAAATAGTTAAATCGTTGTTTGCTATCTTTGAAAAACTATGAACTATGAATTATAAAATGAAATATCTAATTATTGTATTTTTTTCAGCAATAGGTATTAGTTATGCGCAATCCGAAAGCCTAATCAATCAAACGCAATATGGAGCCACACTCAAAGCCAAAATGGAGTTCTCACCCAATTCTAAAAATGAGCCGTTGCTCAACTTTAGAGTTTCGTCTTGTTTGGGTATTGCTAGTCGTTGGATGGCAGACGAACTTTATCCTTCTGTTAATGCAGAATTACAATTGTACAATGGCGGATTAGGAAGCAGAACATTACCTGATAATCGCTATTTTACTTTTGATGGTATTGTGGCTTTTACGCTTACAGCCGGTCATTTGCATGATAATTTTGGTACAGCCATGGCCTCCATCAACCGCAATATTCCACTACGGTATTTTGCTGATTTTGCCATTCCCTCATTGCAAAACCCTTACAATTATTCTATTTCATTGGGAACCAACTTAGTTTTTACTACCGATGGCGGACGCAGGTCACAGCGTCTTGGCTTTTTGAACCTCAATCACAGTGGTTTACAATTGTCGTATTACAATGACGGTACTCCTTTTCAACATTTCTTTTTGGGCGATGGTAAAGACCGTTATTACACTGGTGGTGGAGTGCTATCTTATAATAATGGTTATGGAAATTATGACCAATTTAGGTCGTATAGTTTTGAAGCTTCGTATCACAAATTTTCGGGTTACAATCAAAACTCATTTGAATTGAGCAATAGCATCAACGCATCCAATGTAGACTATAAAAATACCGACCAACGGTATTACAACAAAAGTTTGTGGAAATTCAACGTTCAAAGCAACAACACCTACAATGGTTTTGGTTTGGCTGCATCGGCTTATAATTCGGTTCGTTTTGACGGTCAACATCTTATTCATTGGCTTATCAATAACTCATTTCACATTGTTCCCTATAATTATTCAATTGTTATAGAGCCTTCGTATTACATTACTTCTTCTTCTAACTTCAAATAATATCTTATGAAATCAATACCATTACAACTTATTTTAATTGCCATTTTGGTTGTTCTTTGTGGATGTGGAAGAGGGTTTTATTATTCTAAAGATGTTGCAACCAATGGTACGCCAGTATTTACTTTTGACGAAAACACTTTGGTTTATGCGCGCAAATTGTATGCACAAGAAACCGAATTCAAAGGAAGAGAGCTCACTAGTACAACTGATAGTTTGAGTGAAAATAGTTACTTAACCGAAGTGCAATACCTTTTTTTTAATCAAAATAAGGTCTTGTATGTTTCAACAGTATCCTCGCGGTATATTTATGATAAAACCGATTCGTATCTTATCCACAATTCGACGGGTCACAACTCCTATCCCAATAGCTTTTATTTTAATAATTTTTATTTGGGCCATCACAACACTTCAGCTTCATTATTGGAGTTTAAAAATAAAAAAGCTGCGCAAGATTGGAAAATAGAACAAACTTCTGTCAACGAAATAAAGTTAGAATACATCAATGACTTTGCGCTAAAAAATGTTCATTTTCAAGGGCAAACAACACCACAAAAAAACTTTTTGGGTTCGCAAGTGGTCGATCAATCGGTAAAACATCCTATTGTTTTTAAAAAAATGAATCATTTCAAATTTTTATCATTTAAATTACCCGATGACAGTAGTGACTATGATTCGTCTGGAAAAGTCCGCTCTACCGTAGCCAGAACTTACGCCAAGGCCAACGAAATATACATCGCTTACAAAGATGCGGACCATCAAAAAATAGATTATTTGTTTATTCCTTTCGACTCCGAATTGATTCCGAATTACAAAGCGCTCAAATTTGGTTCGGGAAAAGTACGCTATTATTAATTTAAAACTATAATAACACCATGAGCTCAAAACCTGTTATCGACATCCACGTTCACTCTAGTTTAAAACCTTATGGCAATAGCTTTAATCCAGGTTTGGATAGCTCTGATCAAAAAGAGCCTTCTTGTATTTGGCATGAAGACAAAGCCAATTGGAAAGATCGCCTAGACGAAAACGCATTGGGCGTTGCGCGTTACCGTCAGTCGGATTGCACTAGTTTGGTACAAGGAATGCACCATATTGCTTGCGTTTCCCTTTATCCTATGGAAGTTGGTTTTGTTCAATTGCAAAAATACCCGCTTCAATTGCGTCGTAAAGCCATCATTAATTTTGTAACGATGCTTGGGAAAAAGCGTATCGAGCATATAGAAAGCGACGGATATAATTACTTTAATGATTTTAAAAAAGAGTTGCACTACTTAATGACTATGGATGGAAAAGTACCCAATCACGGCGATCATAAATACAGTATGGTTGTTCCAGAGAATGAGTTGGATACCCAATCTGATTTGCTGATTATTCCGACGGTAGAAGGCGGTCATTTTTTGTGTAACGGCCACGATACCGAAAATAAGGCTAATTGGGACAATACGACCAATTGGAAAGAACTGAGCACTCGTGTTTTGTATGTTAAAAACCAACCTTCTCCCCTGTTTTTTGTCACATTAGCGCATCATTTTTACAATGGGTTATGCACGCACGCCAAAAGCCTTTTTGGTATAATTGAGAAGGTGTTGGATCAAAAACACGGAATGGATGATTATGACCATCCATCTGATTTGGAACCTATAACACCCTTGGGCGAAAAAGTAATCGAATTGCTTTTATCTACCAATAATGGACAGCGCATTTTGATTGATGTAAAACACATGTCTAAAAATGCTCGTAACAGATACTATGGCATTTTGGCATCTGACCAATACAAAGACGAAAAAATTCCGATTATCTACAGTCATGGCGCCTGCGATTTTACGGAAAAAACCCAAATTAACTTGAATCAAAGGGATGTGTTGGAAATATATAAATCCAATGGAATTATTGGTATCGAAATAGACCAACGTATATTAGGGTTTAAAAAAGACAGCTCCCGAAACCAGAACAAAGCCTTTTTTGATTCGAAAAGTTTTTGGAAACAAATTATCACCATTGCCGAACTCGCGTATGATAACGATTTTGATAACCCTTGGCAATGCATTGCGTTGGGCTCGGATTATGACGGCATTATCAATCCACTCAATTCGTTTCGCGATGCTAGTTCGGTAGGCGAATTACGCGATAATCTGATCCAACATTTGAATGACTATTGGAGCACCAATTCTAAAATTCCAAAAAATTATAAAGGCAATTCAAGCGAGATTATTCATCAAATCATGTATCAAAACGCATTTAATTTTATTCAAAAACATTACTTAAGGCTAAATGAGATTGCCTAAATGAAAAGATAAAACATGAAATGTTTATGAGATTATTTTTTTTTGTAAATTAACCATCAACAAACGAACAGTCAATTTAAACAAACTACCATGAGTCAGCAACCTATTTGTTTTGTCATTACCGGATTTGGTTTAAAAACCGATTATGAAACGGGAAAAACCTTTAATCTTGACCTAAGTTTCAGCGAATTGATAAAACCCGTTTTTGAATCCTTAGGGTTTCTTTGCTTCCGAACCATCGAACTCAATTATTCGGGCAGTATTGAACGAAAAATGTACGAATACATTTTAAAAGCCGATTTTGTAGTGGCCGATTTATCAACCTTAAACCCCAATGC
>JAEUTY010000040.1 GCA_016787805.1 Flavobacterium sp.
ATGAATATAATAAAACTAATCATTAACAATTAAAAAATCTTATCATGAAAAATTTCATTAAAAAAGTATCTTATTTGGCATTATTTATTGTTTCGGGAATTGTTTTCCAAATTAGTTGTTCAAATTCAGAAGACAACCTTACTGAAAATACACAGTCCAACAAAATACTATTTTACAGATCAAACGCAACGGGAAATGGTTTTTATCTATCCGATTATGATGGAAGTAATGAAGTTCATATTCCTGTTACATTGCCAACAGGCAGTTTTATAACAACTACTACTGTTTCTCCTCATTTATCACCCGATGGTACTAAATTTTTTTTCGTAGTAATCGACAGTGCTAACAACTCACAAGATATTTACTCGTGTAATGTTGATGGTACCAATTTGCAACAAGTGGTAACTAGTGGTCAAAGTGGTATTATAGCTTTAGGAAATGCTAATTAAAATTTAAGAGATTGCTAACGTTTTTCATTTTACATGCTGGGCTCGCAATTATTATTTTTGTTTGTTGAAAATAGGCTAGTCACTGTAACTCGATTTTTCCCAAAAAATCAATAAATTTGTTTAGTTTAGTTCGTTTTTGTTGTTACAACAGATTTATACATGGTGTCTTATGTGCAATAAACCGTTCGAAGCGGTCATTTAAAATCACACTTATTTTTGAGAGATAATGTAAACCAAAAGAAAACAGAAAAGAGAAGATTCAAAACCAAAGAAAAAAAAAGAGAACAATTGCATTTCAATCTATTAATTTTTTCCTTGGTTTTTTGTATTCTAAATTTAACGTTTATCGAAAGTAAAACTATTGGAGGCGATAACCGTTATGAAATCTATGTGTTTTTAGTACCAACTGTTATTGGAACACTATTTTTCGGAATTTATAGAAAGGATTATATACTTAATAAGTATTCAAGTTTTAAAGAAACTTACGCCAAAACAGTTGTAATTGGATTTTATTTATTGCAAGGAATTTTGGTTTCTTATTTAAGCTTTGGACAAATAGCAAGTGTACTATGGAATTGTTTTAATAAAATTGAAGCAAAAAAAAATCCAACAGAAATAATTATTTGCAAAGTTACAGATTTTGATACACGAAAAAATCCAACAGTATGTTTTAAATTTAAAAATAAAACGGAAGTTTTTCGAGTTAATTCTGAAGTTAATAAAGCCAATTATGATCGTAATCCAAAAGATTATCAACTAGAAATAGCTGTAAAAAAAGGAATTTGGAATTACTATATCGTTGAACATTGGAAATTATCAAAAATCCGCTAAAATTAACAATAAATGAAATCCCTTATTCAACTATTTTTATTTTGTGTATGGTTGGCTCCGGCTTACGCAACTAACTATTATGTGAGTAGTTTGATTGGAAATGACTTTAATCAAGGTACTTCGCAGCAACATCCTTTCAAAACCTTACAAAAAGCAGCCAATCAAGTGCAACCTGGTGATAATGTGTATGTAATGAATGGAACTTATACCAATAGCGACAATGAACCCGGGTTTTATCAATCGCAAGTGGTTTTTATGATGCACAGCGGAACTCCGCAAGCTTGGATTACTTTTGAAGCCTTAGAAGGACACCATCCTGTAATTGTAGTTCAACAAGCTTTTGGTATTCGAATTGTGGCAGCCGAACCGTTTCACACCAAAGGCACTTTGGCTTATATCCGAATCAAAAACTTAACGATTGTAGGGAATTCAAAACAAATTCCACTTTGTGATGCACTCAATCAACCACGAAGTTGCAACCAACACGATGGCGATGTCAATTGGAATTACAACGGAAGTGGCATTTCAATTGGTTCAGAAAATCGCTATGCCGAAAACGGCAATGTGGTGCATCATGTTGAAGTAATCAATTGCGATGTGTCAAATTGTGCCGCTGCTGGTATTAGTGCTTACCGCTGTGACTATGTTACTATTTCACAATGTAAAGTATACAACAATGGTGCAAAATCTACCTTTGGTAGCAGTGGAATACACATTTATAATCCTCGCAATACCAATTCAGCTTCTACGGATGAACGGCGAAATCATTTTATTATTAGTCGGAACGAAGTGTTCAACAACCGAAATGAAGTTCCTTTTTTTAATGGAAAAAAATGCAAAGGCTACACTGATGGCAACGGAATTATTATCGATGATGCGAACAATACTCAGTCGAATAAAGAAAAATTTATTGGCGACATTTTGATTGAAAACAATGTGATTTATGAAAATGGTGGTTCGGGAATGACCATTTTTCAGTCGGATAATGTGACCATTAGAAACAACAGTACCTACAAAAATTGCCAGTTTACACCTGATCGAAAGAAAAGGGCCGAAATGCTAGTTGTACAAGCCAACAACATACAAATAACCAATAATATATTTTATGCCCGAGAAAAACAACGTGGTTATTACAAAGGATCGAAATGCAAAAACATTGATGCCAACACTAATATTGTTTTTAATTCTAAGAAAAATTCAGGGTTAAAAAATTACAGCAAAGACAATCCAATGTATACGGCTATTTCTGATTCAAATAAAACATACACTAGTTGCGAAGATACTGTATTTGAAATCATTGACCAGTGTACACCAAAAAACCTACAGTTATTGCCCGAGAGCGCTGCAAGAGGAAAAGCAAATACAGCCAATTTACCCGAAACGGATTTTACTGGAGCAAAATTCTCTAAAAACAGTGGAAATCTGGGAGCTTATCAATAAGGTTGTAAGTTGTAAGTTGTAAGTTGAATGTTTTTAGCTAATCGCTAACAGCTAATTGTTACCTTCTGCTACTGCTTTCTGGGTTGTCGGTTGTCGGTTGTCGGTTTTAAGTTTCGCTAATCGCTAACAGCTAATTGCTTGGTGGTTGTAAGTTTTAGTTTCAAGTTTCAGGTTTTGTTTTACTGAACACTGACCACTGACCACTCTGCCTTCTGCTACTGCGTTCTTTATTCTTGCCTCTTACCAATGCATCAAGCTTTTCTTAGTATCTTCTCCATTGCTTTGCCTTTGGCTAACTCGTCTATTAATTTATCCAAATAACGTGTTTGTTGTGTAATTGGATTTTGGAGTTCTTCAACACGATAGCCGCAAATTACTCCAGTAATTAAATGTGCATTCGGATGGAGTGTTGCTCTTTCGAAAAAGGTTTTAAAAGTAACCTTCTCCTCTATTAGCTCTTGCAGTTTTTTCTCATCAAAACCTGTGAGCCATTCGATTACTTGAAGTAATTCGGCTTTGGTTCGGCCTTTACTCTCAACCTTCTTAATATAATGCGGATAAACGGATGCAAAGGTGAGTTTGGCTATTTTTTCGTTGTGTTCGGGAGTAGTTTTCATCACATTATAGCTTTATTAACAGACCTTTACGTTTCACTATATTCTTATAATCCCATTGAATTTCTCTTGACTTTTGAAGCCAACGTTTCAAATCATCAGAATGAATCTCTTCCACATTGTTATAAAAAATGGAAGCATCTTTAAATTTTGCTCCTTTAACGTTGAGTAACGATTCATCAAAATCTGCTCCGCTCCAAAACATCAGTCGAATACCCGCTTTTTGTTTACTATAACCCACAATCGGATTGCCTTCTAAAAACCAAACAGGATGAGCATGCCAAACTTTGCTTTCCGCCTCTGTTAGTTCTTGATTAATTAGTAATGCAAGTTGATCGCAGATTTCTTTATTCATAAGAATTTGCTGATCATTATACAATTTAATTTCTTTATTCATATTATCAAATGAATTACAAAATACAATTATAGCAACCCGTTGTACTTACGAACAAACCACTCAGTAGCCAAAAGTGCAGCTACTAGAACCAACAACCAAATCCAGTCAATAATAGGTGTTTTGTTCACCATTTCTTTTTGGATGGCTTTATAATCTTGGTTTTCTAATAAAGTTTTGATCAAATTGTCTACCTGATTAGGAACAAAAACAGCGCCTTTGGTTTGCGAAGCCAACTGTCGTAAACGCACCAAATCGGGATTCACAAATTGCTTTTCAATATCGAAATCGAGTATTTCAAATCCGGCTGAATAGCTCGAATTGGAGTTAAGTTCTTTTACCGTAAATGAATAATTCCCAGCAGGCAAACCGTCTAAATTGACTTTAAACGCATTTGATGCACGCAACATATCGTAACGCTTAACTTGTTTGGTTTTGGCATTGGTAACCGTGATAGTTAGACGCGCTTTTTCGTCGAGTTCGTAGTTTTTGTTGAAATATTGTGCTGTAATTTCCAACGCGTCGCCTGAGTTGTAAAAACGTTCGTGGTTCACAATCAGTGATTTTTTAGCATCATTGGAAGCCAAATACTGCACGATTTTATCCATAAAAACATCAAATTCATCAAATGATTTCTTTTCGACATAACTGTGCGCACGCCATTTCCAAATATTTTCACCCAACAAATAAGCCGAACGCAGGCCTTGACTATCCGAAAAAGCCAATAAAGGTGCATTGGTATCTACAGTTCGAATACGTGAGGTCAACAAAACTTGAACATTGGCATTTGGCGTGATATTTCCGTAGGCATTTTCTAAAGGCGGGAAACCTTCAAAACCAATATTATCAGTAGCAAACAAATTAAAATCGGAGTTGAACGACGCAGTATAATCTTCTTTTTGGGAAGTAACACGAAACGCCATTGCATTTTGTTGTTGATTTAAAAAGCCATAATCCGTATTATTTCCAGTAATCATCCAAGTGTTGATGCGAAGGTTTTTATTGGCTTCAAATATACTTTTGAACTCAGCATTTGGCTGGTATAAAATCAAAACATTGAATTTATTTAATTCGCTGATTTCTTTAGGTTTAATTATCGTTACTTTACGCGATGCGTTAGTTTCGATACTGCGCTTTATTGCACCTAAATCAGGGTGATTTATCGCTGAAACAATGGCAATTTCCGAACGTTGATCAATGATTTCTACAGCAAATTTCTTGGTATTATTGTAGGTGTTTTTTTCTGTTTCGTTGGAGGTGATTTTGGCTGTATACAATTGCATTCCGACTTTATCAGCAGGTAATAACACATTCACAATTTGTGCTTTTTGCGAAGGCGAAAACGAAACCGTTTGTTGGGTTAAAACACTATTGCCTTGCGAAATTGAAAAGGTAGCATTAATACTTTTGTTTCCAGCATATTGCAGAAAAACCTCAGCTGGAAACTTGTTTTTGTGAAACGCGTATTTGTTAACGTTGATTTGGTTGATTTTTAAATCCAAATAAGTGGTTGTATCACCTACCACTAAAGGATAAACCTTATTATTTGCATCAAATGAAAACACATAATCTTCGCCCGAAGTTTGGTTACCATCTGAAATCAGAACCGTAGGAAATGTTAAGTTCTTATTGATACTTTTCAAGCTTTTGGCAACTTTATCAAAATGCGATTGTTTGCCTTTAAAGTTGAGTTCGTTCGCTTCTTCTATCGATTGAAAATCAGCATCAAAACTGTATAATTGTACATCGTACTTATCTTTTAACTCGTTATTATTGGCTATTTTTTCAAACAACTCTTTACTAACAGCATCCGATTTAAGTTCGGTAATCGACTTTGAATTATCCACCACCAAAGCCAAAGGTGTTTTGATCGTTTCGTAAGTTTTACGAGAAATAATTGGGTTAATCAACAAAAGTAATATCCCAAAAATGGCCAAAAACCGTAGCAAAGCCAACAATTTAGTGAGCTTAGAACGGCTTTTGTTTTTATAAAAATATTGAAAATACGACAACCCAGCAGCAACGAGTACTGAGAGTAACAAGAGAGCTATTGTGGATGTTGTCATAATTGTATTCAGTGGTCAGTGGTCAGTGGTCAGTGGTCAGTATTCTATCCTCAGTTTTATTTCTGAAATTGATTACTTTTTTGACATCTTTACACCAAATTTTTGAGGGTTTAACATCATATAATTTAGAAGTTTACCTACTTCATCACAATCGTTATATAAATCATTAAATAGTTCTTCTTCTAAGTAACCGCATTCGAGTGCAAACTCTAACCAAACTTTTGTTTCAGAATTTTCAGCATCACTATCAGTTAACTTGTGGATATAGCTTTTCTTATATTCTCTTTTTCTGTAGGCTTCTGCAATATTTGCTGAAACACTTCTAGATGAGCGTCGTATTTGATCAGTGAGTGCAAAAATCTCTTCTTTTGGAAAGGATTTGGAAATATCATATACTTTCATCGCTAAAGAAAATGATTTTTGATAGGCAAGTAATTCTTGAAATTGCATATAACAAAATTAAAAAATGGCATATAAAAAAACTGAACACTGAACACTGAACACTGAACACTGAACACTGAACACTGAATACTAAGTCAACATTCCTCCATCAACGTTCAACACTTGACCTGTAACGTAAGCACTCATATCAGAAGCTAAGAATAAGCAGGCATTGGCAACATCTTCTGGAGTTCCGCCGCGTTTTAACGGAATAGAATCTCTCCAACCTTGCACTACATCTTCATTTAATTTGGCTGTCATTTCGGTTTCGATAAATCCTGGAGCGATGGCATTGCAACGGATATTTCTTGAACCTAATTCTAATGCTATTGACTTGGTGAATCCAATCATTCCTGCTTTAGAAGCGGCGTAGTTGGCTTGACCAGCATTGCCTTTCACTCCTACTACACTACTCATATTTACAATTGAGCCTGTGCGGTTTTTAAGCATTACTTTTTGTACTGCTTTGGTCATATTGAAAACCGACTTTAAATTGATTTCAATTACCTTGTCAAAATCTTCTTCACTCATACGCATCAACAAATTGTCTTTGGTGATACCAGCATTGTTGATTAAGATATCGATGGTTCCGAATTCGGCTATTACATCGTCCGAAAGCTTTTGTGCTTCTTCAAAATTGGCCGCATTCGACTGGTATCCTTTGGCTTTTACGCCCAATGCATTCAATTCGTTTTCTAAAGCCATAGCCGACTCTGCAGAAGAACTATAGGTGAACGCTACATTCGCGCCCTGTTGTGCAAATACTTTTGCAATTCCACTACCAATTCCGCGACTTGCTCCGGTAATAATAGCTACTTTTCCTTCAAGTAATTTCATATCGATTGTAATTAGTTTGTTTGATATTTTAAGCATTCAAATATAGTATTATTTTAATTTTAAAAAAATTTGTTTGTAGTTAAACCTTTGCTAATACTTGCAGTCTGATTACATTTACGACCTAATTTTTTCGTAATGAACACAGTAAACGATTTCGAATCACTTTATAATCAATACAAAGTATTGGTGTATAACGTGGCGTTGCACTATGTTCAAAATTGTGAAGACGCTGAAGAAATTACTCAAGACGTGTTTGTTCAGGTGTATCACTCGATGCATAAATTTGAAAACAACTCTACATTCAAGACCTGGATTTATAGAATTTCTATCAATAAATCACTTGATTTTATCAAACATAAAAAAAGTAAAAAACGATTTTTTGTTTTCGGTCAACGATCGGATTCAGAAAAAGAGCTTCAAAACATTTCTTCGTTTGAGCACCCTGGAATTGCAATGGAACACCAAGAAGATGCTGCCATTTTATTAAAAACCATCAATGAATTAACCGAAAATCAACGCACTGCTTTTATCTTATCAAAATTGGATGGTTTGAGTAATCCTGAAATTGCAACCATTATGGATGTTAGTATTTCATCGGTAGAATCGTTGATTTTTAGGGCCAAATCGACTTTAAAAGAAAAATTAAGTCAACAATTTGAAAATTACCGCAAGAAAAAATAAATAGTGTCGTCTAAACCAATAGGAAGTTTAAATAAGATGGAAAAAGAAACCTTTATCGAGCAAATTTTAAACAGCACCAACGGAATTACTCCAGTACAACCGAGTGATGATTTATTTGCCAAAATCAAAAACCGAATTCATGAAAAACAAGTGATTCCGATGCGAGTTGTTGTTATGGTTGCCGCCTCAATTGCGTTGCTTGTTTCCTTAAATATTATTTTATTATCAATTAAAACATCAAAAAACGAAACTACTATTGCTGTACTTGAGCAATCGATTAATCAAAGTAATCAACTGTATTAAATTATGGAAAAACAAAAATTAATCACATTTAGTATTGTGACCTTATTACTCTTAAATATTGGTACATTGGGATTCTTATTTGTAACTGGACCGAAACACAACAATAGGCCGCCACATCCAGAAGGTCGCCCCGCACCAAGAGAGGTAATTATAGACAAATTACATTTTGATGAACAACAACAAGCCAAATATGTTGATTTGATAGCAGAACATCGCAAACACGTGCGCACTACAGAAGACCATATTCGCGATACCAAAAACGAGTTGTATCTTTTGTTAAACCATCCGAATTCAGCAAAACAAGACAGTTTAATTGGGCTTTTAGCAGACTATCAAAAAGAGATTGAAACTTTGCATTTCAACCATTTTTCTGATATTAAAAAATTGTGCAAGACCGATCAATTGGATGAATTTGAAGAATTGACTGAAGAATTATCTCAATTATTCTCAAAACCACCTCGCCCTCGACATGATTAGTAGTCGTTTTGTAATTTGTTTTTTAAGTCTAATTTTCATTTCGGCTTCGGCTCAAACTGAAAAGGATTCTTTGAATATGAAGCTAACTATTTTATTTCAAAATCAACCACTGGTTTTGGAACAAAGATATGTTTCAGAAAAAGACACATTACAAATTACAATGGTAAAATTTTATTTGTCAAATGTTGAACTCATCTACACTGACGGAACTTCTTTTGCCGAAAAAAACAGCTACCATTTAATTGATGCATCCGATACAAATTCTATGCATTTTAAGCTTTTAAACCCAAAGAAAAAGTCACTTTTAAAAGTGCGATTTGCTATTGGTGTTGATAGTTTAGCATCAACTTCAGGAGCTTTATCTGGAAATTTAGATCCAAGTAAAGGTATGTACTGGGCTTGGCAAAGTGGTTACATCAATATGAAAATAGAAGGCAAAAGCAACCTTTGTACTACTCGTAAAAACCAATTTCATTTTCACCTTGGTGGTTATTTAAAACCTTACAATGCTCTACGAACAGTAGAAATTCCAATTAAAGAGCAATGGTTTGATCGTAACCAATTGCAACTCGTTATGGATTTGTCATCATTTTTTAAAGCCATTGATTTAAAACAAACAAATTCAGTGATGAGTCCGAGTAAAAAAACGATGGAATTAGCTGATGTAACTGCATTATTATTCCGAATTGAATGAAACGACTTTGGACCTACCTACTTGGCACTATTTGCTTGCATTTGCTGTTGTCTGGTTATACAACACATTTTACGCAACCTATTTATTTAGACGTTCCCAAAGGATGGCCAAAACCGTTTTATGATACCCAAAAAAATCCCCTTTCTCAAGAAGGTTTTGAATTGGGAAAAGCTTTATTTTATGATCCCATTTTATCACGAGATAATACTATTTCTTGTGCCAGTTGTCATTTGCAAGCTACTGGATTTACACATGTTGATCACGATTTGAGTCATGGTATTAATGATCGTATTGGAACCCGAAATTCGTTGGCGTTAATCAATTTGGCTTGGAGCAAAAATTTTATGTGGGATGGTGGTGTGAATCATATAGAAATACAACCTTTAGCTCCTATTACCAATCCAGTTGAAATGGATGAAAGTTTAGAGAATGTAGTAAATAAGTTGCAAAAAAGTAATCAGTATCCATTATTATTTGAAAAAGCATTTGGTACCCAAAAAATTACAGGTCAACTAACCTTGAAAGCTTTATCGCAGTTTTTAGTGATGCTAGTTTCCAGTAATTCAAAATACGATAAAATGATTCGCAAGGAAGCCACTTTTACAGTACAAGAGCAAAATGGTTATGAATTGTTCAAAACCCATTGTGCTAGTTGCCATCAAGAACCATTGTTTACCAGTGAAAAATTTGAAAACAACGGCTTAGCTGTTGATGCAACCTTAAATGATTTTGGAAGGATGAAAATTACACAAAACCCAAATGATTCATTAAAATTTAAAGTTCCCACTTTAAGAAACATTCAATTTACCTATCCGTACATGCACGACGGTAGATTTGTATCTTTAACAGAAGTTGTTAAACATTATAATTTTGGTATCATTCAAAGTAAAACGTTGGCTAAACAGTTACAAAAACCAATGAATTTAACCGATAAAGAGCGTGTGGATTTGGTTTCATTCTTACTTACATTGACCGATAATGACTTCTTATTCAATCCAAAATATAGTTTTTCAAAAAAATAATTAACTTCGAACGCAAGAATAAAAAAACAATATCGTCTAAAAATTATAGCAAACCCAATTACTCATGAAAAAAATACTGTTCAGCTTTTGTTTTCTTTTGTCATCCCTATCCTTTATGGCGCAAACGTTTTATGATCTCAACACTATTCAGACTATTCAAATTACTTTTGCTGAAACCAATTGGGATGCGCTTTTGGATGCTGCTGAAGCTTCTGATGCCTACATTGCAGCTCAATCGATATCGATTAACGGAACCGTTTTGAATAATGTCGGCGTAAAATACAAAGGAAATAGTTCGTATAATCCTAATCAAGTTAAAAATCCGTTTCATATTGAATTGGATACTTACGTCGATCAAAATTATCAAGGCTACACTGATATTAAATTAAGTAATGTATTTGCTGACCCTTCTTTTGTTAGAGAAGCATTAGCGTATAAAATGTTGCGCAATTACATGCATGCTCCTTTGTGTAATTTTACAAAACTATACATTAATGGAACGTATATTGGATTGTTTACCAATGTAGAATCCATTTCTAAAAAGTTTGTCAACAATCATTTTGGTTCTAATGGTAATGCCTTTTTTGATTGTAGTCCTCCTGGTGGCGCTGGTCCACAAACAACCAATTTACCCAATTTGGCTTATTTAGGTACTGACATCACAAGCTATCAAACTGCTTATGACATGAAATCTACAGCAGGTTGGGAAGATTTAGTTACACTTACCAATACTTTATCCAACAACACTACAAACATAGAAACTGTTTTAGACGTAGACAGGGCTTTGTGGATGTTGGCTTTTGATAATGTTATCGTGAATTTGGACAGTTATATAGGGCGTTTCAAACAAAATTATTATTTGTACAAAGACGATAATGGTCGCTTTAACCCTATTATTTGGGATTTGAATATGAGTTTTGGTGTTTTTAGCGATACTGGAACAGTTAATTTAATGAATACGGCTGCCAAAAGACAAATGTCGCACACATTGCATTCAGCAGATGTTGCTTGGCCATTGGTTCAAAAGTTATTGGCCATTCCTAGTTATAAGAAAAAATACCTTGCGCATTACAAAACCATCTTGAATGAAATGATTACAAGTAATACTTATTTTACAGATGCGCAAGCAATTCAAGCCTTGATTAGCGCCGATGTTGCTGCTGATACTAATAAATTTGTTTACCAATCCAACATAACGACTAATTTAACAACTGATGTTTCTACCGGAATGATGAATGCACCAGGATTGAGTAGTTTGATGTCGGGAAGAAATACTTATTTGGCTACTTTAGCCGATTTTACAAATACACAACCTTCCATTACAGCCGTTACACCTTCATCAACTAGTCCGCTTGTAGGAAGTTCAGTAACCATTACTGCTACTGTTACCAACACCACAGCGAGTAGTGTAACCTTAGGTCATAGAGCAACCACAAATGCCATTTTTAATAAAGTTACTATGTTTGATGATGGTGCACACAACGATGGTGCTGCTGGCGACAATGTTTATGGTGCAACTATTACAGTTTCAAACACATCCGTTCAATATTATATCTATGCAGAGAACACTAACATTGGACGTTTTTCTCCAGACAGAGCCGAACATGAGTTTTATACTATCAATGCTTCTTATCCAACTATTGCTACTGGGCAATTGGTAGTGAATGAAATAATGGCGCAAAACACAACTACTGTAACTGATTCCAACGGAGAGTATGAAGATTGGTTCGAATTGTACAACAACTCATCATCAACCTTAAGTTTGGATAATTTGTACGCAACCGATACTGCTTCTGATTTGTTAAAATGGCAATTTCCTAACGGAATTACAATTGCTCCAAATAGTTATTTGATTGTTTGGGCCGATCAAGATTTAACACAAAGCGGTCTTCATGCTGATTTTAAATTCTCAGCGGGTGGGGAAAACTGCATTTTATCGTATCCTAATGGAACCATAATTGAACAAATTAATTTTGGCGCACAAACAGCCGATATGGGTTATGCCCGAATTCCAAATGGAACAGGAAATTTTGTTATTCAAGCGCCAACATTTAACGCAAATAATGAACAAGCTCTTGGGGCAACTGAAATACAATTTACTGAAAGTTTGATTGCTTTTCCGAACCCAACTAAATCAAATGTAACGCTTCAAAATACCAATTATCCAATAGAAACTGTTGAAGTTTATAATTTACAAGGGCAAAAATTATTTGATAACAATTACAATCATAATGCTGTAACTGTGGATTTAACCTCTTTCTCAAATGGAGTTTATATGGTCGTAGTTAACCACAAAACCAATCTAAAAATTGTTAAAAACTAAGTTTATGAAGAAACTATTTTTTACTGTACTTCTAATCAGTTTAGTTGCAAATGCGCAAACCAACCCTGCAATTACAAAATGGTTGCAAAACACTACCACTACAGGGAGCTATTATGTTGCGGGTAATCCAACACCAATTGCCAATGGTATTTTGGTGAATTGCCAACAAGTACGTTATTCAACCAATTGGGTTTATGTTAATGCTACGGGAATGCCTGCATACAAAGTTGGTCCGTTTTCTGGAGATGGTAATCCTAATCAAGCCGGCAATCAGAATGCTATTTTTAAATTACCATTAAACCCAACTGCTAATACAGGTACTCTAACACCTACAAGTGGTGGAAATATCGGTATATTTATTAATGGCGTGGCAATGTTTGATTACAGAGATGGAGTAGCTTGGAATACCAATTCAAATGCCCTTTGTGGAGGTCCTGGAAATCCTCCTTGCCCTGGCGGACCTAATACAACGCAAGCTTGGAACAGAGATGCGGTAGTGGCTGAGAGAGCTGGATTTGACTGCTCAAAAGGACATCCGGCAGGAACCAATTACCATCATCACCAAAATCCCAGTGCTTTTGATTTGGATTTGACCGTTTTGTCTACAATTTGTAACTTATATGATTCAGACGGGTTGTATACCATAAATCCTTCTCAACATTCACCTTTGATTGGCTTTGCTTATGATGGATTTCCCGTTTATGGAGCCTATGGTTATGCCAATACTGACGGAACTGGCGGAATTGTTCGAATGAAATCGGGTTATGAACTTCGAAACATTACGGTAAGAACACATCATGCTGACGGAACCAATGTTAGTGATGGACCAGCGGTAAGTACCACTTATCCTTTGGGTTATTTTAGAGAAGATTACCAATGGGTAGCACATCCAAGTGATCAAAGTTATTTAGACATCCACAACGGACGTTTTTGTGTAACGCCAGAATATCCAAACGGAATATATTGCTACTTTGCCACCGTAAACGAAAACCATAATTCGGCTTATCCTTATTTGGTTGGGCCAACCTATTATGGAAATAAAACAGGTACAACAGTAACTTCTGTAACTGAAACTACTACTACATATACACCATCATTAGCAACAACATCAATACAGTTGGAAGACTCCTCTGTTAAAGTCATTCCGAATCCAGCATCTGATTTAATCGCTGTTCAATTTAACGGAATTGTTCAAGGTAATTTAACTATTGAATTATTGGACACCAATGGAAAACTAATAAAAACTACCCAATTGAATGCCGGTCAATCGATTGGATATTTTGATGTACAAGATGTATACAACGGAGTTTATTTTGTAAAAATTTCGGATGGTATGAACTCTAAAAGTCTTAAAGTCCTAATTCGCAAATAACCAATTAATCCATTGTTTATCTAAAATAAGGTTTAATGTATAAACTACATTAAACCTTTTTTTTAGAATTACTATTTCTATTGAATCCGCATTAAAAAAATAATTTTAAATATATTATTTAATCTCAATAGGCTTCTTTGAATTAATTTTAATCACTGCATAAGGGTTGGTCAATGCCATAGTAACATTTGATCCTTTTTTAGGTTTAATTTCTTTAATAGTTACTACTATTTTGTCTGCTTGTTCCACCACACTTTCTACTTCAATGCAATAACCACCATTACTTTTTTCGCCTAAATTCACCAAAATAAAATTTGCCGTTTTAATATCACCTGGCTTTATAAACTCTTTTATTTCATCATCACCCAAAAGCATATTGAATTCTTTTTGATCGGTGATTATTTCATAAAAACGAAAATTGGCTCCGCCATATTCACTTGCAACTAAAACTTTATATAATTGATTTTCAGTTACTTTTTTACTCGAAGAACACGAATTCAAAACCATCAAAATAATGACTATTGGGATTAACTTCTTCATGGCTAAATTATTAAAGGTTAATTGCTTCACTTAGTGCTTTTTCATACAATTCTTCATACAATGGAAGAATGTTCAAAATATCGAACTGTTTGGCAACTGCAAGCGCATTATTTTTAAACGCTGATAAAGTTTCATTGTTGCTTAAAATGTGTAAAGCGTTTTTCGACATACTCTCAACATCGCCAACATCGCTCAAAAAGCCTGATTTTCCATTGAAATTCACTTCGGGTAAACCACCTGAATTACTCGAAATAACAGGAACACTCCAAGCCATTGCTTCTAACGCTGCTAAACCAAAACTTTCGGTTTCTGAAGGCAATAAAAACAAATCAGAGTACGACAAAATTTGATCAATTTCATTACTGTTTCCAAAGAAAATCACTTTGTCTTGAATCCCTAAATCAATACACATTTGTTCAGCTGCTTCTTTTTCGGGTCCATCACCAACCATCATCAATTTAGAAGGAATTTCTAGTTGAATTTTATAGAAAATATTGATTACATCTGGAATGCGTTTTACTCTTCTAAAATTACTAATATGTGTCACTATTCGCTCTTCGGGTTGCGCCATTACTGAGCGTTGACATGAAATTAGTGTTTCATTTCGGTGTTTGTCTAATTCTATGAAATTGGGAATTACATGAATGTCATTTTTAATATCAAAATGCTTGTAGGTATCGTCTTTTAAACTCTGCGAAACCGAAGTCACAATATCCGATTTATTGATACTAAAACTAACCGCTGTTTTGTAAAAAGGGTGCTTTCCTACCAACGTAATATCGGTTCCGTGAAGCGTAGTCACCATTGGAAGATTGATCCCTTCGTCTTTGAGCATTTGCTTAGCCATGTAACCTGCATAAGCATGTGGAATCGCATAATGTACGTGAAGTAATTCAATTTTGTACAATTTTACCATATCGACCAACTTACTTGAAAGTGCCAATTCATAGGGTTGATAATGAAATAAAGGATACTCTGGAACGTTAACTTCGTGGTAATGCACATTTTGATTCAACAAGGCCAAACGCACAGGTTGACGGTACGTAATAAAGTGAATTTCGTGTCCACGATGTGCGAGTTCGAGTCCTAATTCGGTTGCTACAACTCCACTTCCTCCGAAAGTAGGATAACATACAATTGCTATTTTCATTCTGTAAAATTAAAGGGCTAATTTACTGAAATAAGCAATGAATGTGCGTGAAATGTTCGTTAAATTATTTGATAATCGCTTCTTGAATGATTCTTTGGATGTCTTCGCGAATGTTCTCTTTAGATAAACGATTCGGTGCGTTAGAATCAGGAAACGTTCTATTGGATAAGAAAACGTAGACAATTTCGGTTTCAGGATCAGCCCAAGCCATGGTTCCGGTAAAACCTGTATGACCAAAGCTCGACTTAGAAACACAACCACAAGTTGGGCCTTCTTTACCCAATTGCGGTTTGTCAAATCCTAAACCACGTCGATTGCCTTCCATACAAAAATGACAGTTATTAAACGTTAGGAAAGTTTCGTCAGAAAAAAATTGTTGGCCACCATAATTTCCTTTTTGAAGGAACAATTGCATCATCTTAGCAATATCCAAAGAGTTAGAGAAAATTCCAGCGTGACCACCTACTCCACCTTGCATAGCAGCAGTCATATCATGAACATAACCTTGAATAGTGGTATGACGGAAATAGTTGTCATTTTCGGTTGGCGGAATTACACTCATGTCGAATTTACGTAACGGATTGTACATCGTGCTTGACATCCCGAGTGGTTTGAAAAATTGCTCTGAACTCAATACATCCAATGATTTGCCTGTCATTTTTTCGACATAATCTTTCAAAATGATGAACGTAAAATCGCTGTACTTGTATTCTTTTTTCTCAATCAATTTGCTCGATACAATTTTACTCATGATGGAATCTTGGTAATCATCACGAATAAATAAATTTTCAGCTACTTGTTTGGTAAAACCTTCTTTGTAAGTTAAACTGTAGTATTTATCAGCAGGGCATTTTTCACTATCTAAAGTTGATTTGTAAAACGGCTCCCACGCTTGTAATCGTCCGTAATGAGAAAGCAATTCTTTGAACGTGATGTCTTTTTTGTCTGAATTGGCAAAAACAGGAAGCATATCACCCAATTTGGTTTCTAAACTTACTTTTGAATGATCGTACAAATGCATCACATTCGGCAAAGTTGAAACCATTTTTGTTACCGAGGCTACATCGTAAATATCGGAGTTTTGCACTTTTGTTCTTTTATCGTAAGTGTGATAACCAAAAGCTTTTTGGTAAATTACTTTTCCTTTTCGAGCCACTAAAATTTGCATGCCTGGCGCCATTTTTTCGTTGATAGCTTTATTAGCAATAGCTTCAATTTTGCTTAATTTTTCAGAACTCATGCCAACGCTTTCTGGCGTTGAAAATCCGAGTATATTGATTGGTTGTGTGGTTAAACCATGATTCACTTTGTATTCATCGTTGATCGAAACCGACAATCTTCCTTTGGCGCCCAAAGCTCCGAAAATGATTTGTGCCGAAACATCTTGCGAAATTTCACTGTTTTGGTACGAAACAATTACAGATTTAATTTTATCTAACGATGGCAAAGCAGATAAAACATAAGGTTTGGCAAATACATCAATGATAACATTTTTTGATGCCGAAACTGTAGTAATCAATTCAATTTCCTTGGCTGATAATTCTTGCGGTTTCCACCAACTTACGTCCGATTTATGGTATCCAAAAATAATGGTATTGAAATCTTTGAGTGTTTCGAGAACTTTATTGTTTTCAGCAATTGCAATTTCGGTAACTTCTGTATATTTATTTAATGACGTTAAGAATGGAGTTCCAGAAAAATCACCCAATTTGATGTAAGCAATTTTAGCATCTGCTAAGTTTCGAATGGGAAGCAATGACTCGTCGTTTTTGACTAAAGTCACGGCATTTTCATACAATTGATATTGCAAAGTATTATTTTCAATCGGATTGATATCGTCAACCAACTGTTGGGTATCAATGGATTTGTATTTATTCAATCCAACTTTGTATTTGTAACGCAAAATTTTCTTCACCGATTGTGCTATTCGATCCTCAGAAATTAGCGTATCGTTGTAAGCTGCAGTTATTTTTTCAAGCGCAACAGGTACATTTTCGGCAAACAACAAAATATCATTTCCAGCCATAAACGCGGCCAAATCAATATCACCAGGCTTTTTAAAATTACTCGCTCCTTTCATGTTCAAAGCATCGGTAAAAATCAAACCGT
Source organism: Flavobacterium sp. (assembly GCA_016787805.1). Lineage (GTDB taxonomy): Bacteria > Bacteroidota > Bacteroidia > Flavobacteriales > Flavobacteriaceae > Flavobacterium. Next base: position 17,744 of record JAEUTY010000040.1, read on the forward strand.
CAAACGCTAAATCCTTTTGCAATAATTCGGTGACAACTGGATACGACAACGAAGTTGGGAAATTTTCACGTGGTTCTAAATTAGGAACGTTCAAATGCGCTACCATCACTGATTCTAATCCTTCATCAAACATGCGCTTGTATGGATACAACTCCACATTTTCAATTCGATCTTTAGAAAAATTCACAATAGGTAACGTATGGTGTGAATCGGTTGAAGTATCGCCGTGTCCGGGAAAGTGTTTCCCAGTAGAAAAAACACCATTTGATTGAACGCCAGTCATCAAAGCGATGGCGCTTTCGGTCACGTTTTTTTTATCTTCCCCAAAAGAGCGGTAACCAATAATTGGATTTTTTGGATTGGTATTGATGTCAAGAACCGGAGCAAAATTAAAATGAACACCCATTCGTTTTGACTCTTTTCCCATTTGTGCGCCTACTTTTTCAAGCAACTTCAAATCGCGAATCGCACCCAAAGTCATGTTCCAAGGAAAGCGATAGGTAGAATCCAAACGCATGCTCAATCCCCATTCGGCGTCGATTCCGACAAATAAAGGAACCTTTGATTTCTTTTGAAATCGATTGGTCAAATTGGCTTGACGAACAGGGCCGCCTTGGAAAAAGATAACACCGCCAATTTTATAATCGGTTACTAATTTTTCAATAGTAGCAAAATGTTCCTCATTTTTATTAGAATACGCTGCTACCATGAACAGCTGGCCAATCTTTTCGTTTAAAGAAAGTTGATTGTAGACACTGTCAACCCATTTATCTTCGGCTAAACTGCCTTTGAAAAATGTTTTTCGATCGGATTTTCGATGTGGAACGTAAATCTCTTCGTCAATATCATTAACATAATTATCTTTTTGTAAAACAACTGTTGATGTACTTCCTTTTGATTTAGAGGAAGAACAGTTGACAACTAAAGTAAGCGTTGCAATTAATAGTAAAAGATAAACTATTTTTTTCATTAAATTGATTTAAAAGAAACGACTGTGCCAACTTTCGCCAGCAGGTACTTCCCAGTTTTCGTTCCATTCTTCAATAGTATTAACGAGATTATTGAACACAATCGTATTGGCCGTAACTGCTTTTTCTTTGGCCATTCGTTTAAAATCGATTAGTGTTTTGTGTGCAACGTGTTCGCCATTTTTGAAAGTAACGTTCATTTTGTCCAATAAATCGACGTTGTATTTTTGCTCTAGCGATTGAATAAAAGCTACAGAAGCGTCAATAGAACAGCCTGTTGCGGCTTGCACTTCCTGATTAACAGCAATGATTATAAAACGATTGTATTTGATTTGGTACGATGACTCTAAACCCGCTCCGTGTGCACTCCAATTATTCAGAAAATCGAGTAAACCCGATTCAATTTCGGCTATCTCTTCATCAGAAAACTTTCGATTGGATTGGTAAATCCAAATGCGTGATTCTTCGGGTAAATTTTCAAATGGAACAAACATGATGAATTATAGAGTTTAGATTTCAGATTTCAGAGTTTAGATTTTATAAATCTTGAGCGTTGGCAATGAGTTCAGCGATGTCTAATACTTTTACTTCGGCTTCTTTTTCTTTGTTTTTTACACCATCTGTTAACATAGTGTTGCAAAATGGACAACCAGCAGCAATAATATTAGGTTGTGTTTCTAAAGCATCCTCAGTACGTTCGATATTGACTTCTTTATTACCAGGTTCAGCATCTTTGAACATTTGAGCACCACCAGCTCCACAGCACAAACCATTGGCTCGAGAGCGTTTCATTTCAACCAACTCGGCATCTAGTTTTTTAATTAAATCTCTTGGTGCTTCATAAATATTATTGGCTCTTCCCAAATAACAAGGGTCGTGGAACGTGATTTTTTTTCCTTTGAATTGGCCACCTTCTATAGTTAATCTTCCAGAATCTAATAATGATTTTAAGAATTCGGTGTGATGCACAACTTCGTATTTTCCACCTAATTCCGGATACTCATTTTTAATTGTGTTAAAGCAATGCGGACAAGCCGTGACGATTTTTTTCACTTCATACGCATTCATGACTTCAATATTCATCATGGCTTGCATTTGAAATAAAAACTCATTTCCAGCTCTTTTTGCTGGATCGCCAGTGCAACTTTCTTCGGTTCCGAGTACCGCAAAATCAACGTTTGCTCGGTTTAATATTCGCACAAAAGCTTTTGTAATTCGCTTTGCTCTATCGTCGAAACTACCTGAACAACCTACCCAAAAAAGTACTTCGGGTTGTTTGCCTTGAGCCATCATTTCGGCCATGGTTGGCACAATTAAATTTTCTGACATAACTTTATATGTATTATATAGTACAACTCAAAAGTTGCTTTTTATTCGTGATGTTCGTCATCAAACACTTGAATAGTTACTTCTTTATCTACTAAATCGGTGAATTTTCCTCTGTAACGTGTTGCTTTCACCAAATGGTTATCAATCCAATGGTAATTTCCACCACGAGGTTTTCCCATCACCATTCCGTGGTATTTGAATCCGTGTTTTTTCAACCAAGTTTCAGTATATTCTCTGTGTGCTTCTGTTCTTGAAGTAAAAAAGAATATAATATGACCTTCATCGTACCATTTGTTTAACGTAACCAAAGCATCTGGATATACTTCTGCAGTTAACATTCGCTCTGGTTCTTCATTCGGAATATCATCGCAAATAGTTCCGTCAATATCGATCAAGTAGTTTTTAATTCCTTCAGGCAATATTGGACTTACTTTTTGACCATTTTCGGTGTGTTCCTGGAGGCTTTTTTCAATTTCTTCCGCTTTCATTTTTGTTACATTTAATTGTTTTCATTTGATTACACTATTTTTCCAAGCCTCACAATTATGGAGCAATAGCGGTTTATTTTAAGTTTATTCATTCTTCCAATTAAGTCGATCCATTTGGTTGTATTGCCATGGAGCTCCATTATTTTCGATATTGGTCATCATTGCATTTAAGGACATTGGAGCTGCGCTTTGTTCCATCACCAAATACCTTCTCATATCAATAATAATTGACAATGGACTAATGTTGACTGGACATTCTTCCACACAAGCATTGCATGAAGTACATGCCCAAAGCTCTTCTGCCGAAATATAATCGTTCAACAGCGAAACATTATCTGGAACGAAAACACCTTTATTTTTATCGATGTTGCGACCTACTTCTTCTAGCCTATCTCTAGTATCCATCATGATTTTACGAGGAGACAATTTTTTACCAGTTTGGTTCGCTGGACAAGCCGAAGTACAACGACCACATTCGGTACAGGTATACGCATTTAGTAATTGCACCCAATTCAAATCATGTACATCGCTAGCACCAAATTTACTCGGAACAGCATCTGCAGGTGCCGCAGCATAAGGATCGGCGTTAGGATCCATCATCAATTTTACTTCATTGGTCACACTTTCCAAATTATCGAATTTGCCTTTAGCATTCAAATCGGCGAAATAAGTATTTGGGAACGCCAATAAAATGTGCAAATGTTTAGAAAAATATAAGTAGTTCAAGAAAATTAATATGCCTATAATGTGCAACCACCAAAAAGTGCGTTCGAGCATATGAACGGCTTCATTACTCATTCCGTCAAATAAAGGTGCTAAAAATTGCGAAACCGGGAACGAACCTGCTTTATCATAGTGACCAAAAACTTCAGGAAGACTTTGTAAATGCAAATCAGCAGCATTCATCAATAAAAACAATGACATTAGCACCATTTCAAAATACAAAATATAATTGGCGTCGCTTCTTGGTTTCCCATTAAGATCTTTACTTGCAAATCGATTTAGTTTAACAACATTTCTTCTTATCCAAAAAACAACTACAGCAATCAATACTAATAACGCTAAAATCTCAAAAGAACCAATCAACACATCGTACAATCCACCCATAAATGAAAAGACTCTGTGTGTTCCAAAAAGGCCGTCAATAATAATTTCTAAAAGTTCTATGTTGATGATTACGAAACCAATGTAAACAATTATATGAAGTATTCCAGCAATTGGACGCTTGATCATTTTAGATTGTCCTAAAGCAATCATAATCATGTTTCTCCAACGTTCAGTCGAATTATCAGAACGATCAACATCTTTTCCTAATTTGATATTACGGATTAGTTTTTTGACATTCATAGCAAAATAACCAAAACCGATTATGAGGATTAATGCGAAAAATAAAGTAGATAATATAGCCATAAGTTCTATTTTATAGTATCATTTGTAGGTGCAACATACGGTTTGTTTTTCTTTCCGAAAAGCGAAACGTTGACATAGCGAGTTGGATTTAATCGTAAATCTTGTAAAAGCAATTCCAATTCTTTTGATGTTTTGGCCAAATTGGTATACAAAGCTTCATCCTTGACTAATTTGCCCATTGTTCCTTTACCCGAATCAATACTTCCCATAATTCCATTGACATTGTCGAGTGTTTTTTGCAAATTTTGTACTAAACCACCAATGTTGGCTTTGTCTAAATCGGTTGAAATTTTATTGAAGTTAGTTACCGTTTTATCCAAATTAGTAACCGCATTGCCAATTTTTGATTTATTGTCAGAAAGAATCGAATTCAACTGTTGAGAAGCCACATGAAATTCCGACATGGTTTGATCTAACGTAGCAAGTGTATTACGTAAATTCTCTTTTGATTTAGCATCTAAAATTTGATTGACACCTTCGAGCATTGTATTGGCATTATCCAACAATTTTTCAATCTTGTCTTTTAGAGGCTCTAATTGCTTTCCCAATTCATCTGTTAGACCAAGTTTGTTAGAAGGTTGCAAAAAATCACCATCATTAACTATATTTTTATCTTTAAGATTTGGGATAATTGACAATTGTTGAGAACCAATTAAACTAGAAGCATAAATTTCGGCGATGCTTGATTTTGAGATAGGAAAATCAGTATTGATTTGCATTTCAACAATAACATTTCCTGATTGATTGTTTATTTTTAAACCGTTGATTTTTCCAACAACCAATCCGTTGATAGTAACAGGAGCCGAAACCGCCAAACCTTCTACATTTTTGTATTCAACGTATAATGTTTTATAATTGGTAAATAAATCTCTGCCTTTTAAAAAGCTATAACCCCAAATAAAAAGTAAAATTGCAGCTATAACCAATATGGCCGTTTTTATTTCTCTTGATAGTTTCAAAATAATGTTGTTTTATAAATTAGTTATTTGATAGCTTCTTTAATATTGATGCTTTTTCCGTCTTTAAAAGCTATTAAAAAAGCTGATGAAAATCCTTTCTCCTTGGCTTCTTGCAATAATTTTTTGGCGCTTTCGTAATCCGAAGTCTCACCATAAGTGTATTTGTACAATTTGTTTTCGTAGGTACTTGATACATTTTTTAAACCTTTAAAATTGGAAGGTCTTGCATCTATTTTTTTGCTACTTGCAGATAATTGCACTTTAAATACGGTACCTTTAGTATCAACAACTTCTTTTGGTTTTTCTGGGATTACGGTATCTACTTTTTTAACCACAGGCGTTTCAACTTTTTTAGGAGTTGGTTTATCAATGATAGGTTCATTATTTCCTTCGCCAAAAAACTCTTTTTTATAGTTTACAATTGCATCTGCAATACTTTGCGCCACTTCGTTTTGACCATCCTCTGAGTCCAAGCGAGCACCTTCTGTTGGATTGGATATAAATCCCATTTCTATTAAAACTCTTGGCATATAAGCTTTGTGCAACACCATAAACGGAGCTTGCTTTACACCTCGGTCTTTTTGCCCAATAAAGCTTTTAAAATTTTCTTGTACTTTTCCTGCTAAAGCAATACTGTTTTCAAGGTATTCTTCTTGCATTAAGGTCATGCCAATTAATGTTTCAGGCGAATTTGGATCGTATCCTTCGTATTTTTGCTTGTAATCTTTCTCTAAGGTAATTACGGCATTTTCCTTTTTTGCAGCTTCTAAGTTAGAGGCGTTTTTAGTCAAACCCATTACGTAGGTTTCAGAACCATCAGCGGCAGTATTTTTGTTAGCGTTACAGTGGATAGAAACAAAAATATTGGCATCTGCGCGATTGGCTATGTTGGCACGTTCAACTAAATCAATAAAAACATCAGTTTTACGAGTGTAAATCACATCGATATTTGGATTCTTTTCTAATAGCTTCCCCACCTTTAAAACTACAGCTAATGCAATGTTTTTTTCAATATGTCCATGGTAAACAGCTCCAAAATCGTGATCGCCATGACCTGCATCTAAAGCCACTTTAAATTTTTGTCCCGATTGCGAAAAGACTGAACAACAACTAGCTATAGTCAAAATTAGTACAAATAGAGTGTTTTTATTATTGAATTTCATTTATAAAAGTTAATTTTAATTAAAACGTATAACTTATAAAAGTATTATTTACTTATTTTTGGCCAAAATTTAGATTACGTTTGGTAAGTCAAAAATCAAGCCATATTTTTACAAAAATAGTATTTAAACCTTTGCGTACAAACTTATTTTATATCGTTTTATCAGCAATTTTCCTAACAATTGGTTGTGGAGAAATGAATGCGCAAGATTTGCCAAAAAATTCGTTACCAATACCTGCTAAAAATCAACCAGATACTGCAAAAAAAGAGGAGAAAAGTCAAGTTTCGTCTGTTCAAACTATAGATACTATAAAAGTTGATTCAATCAAAAAAGGTAAAACTTATTTGGAAGGTAAAGTGAAATACAAAGCCAAAGAGTATGCTCGTTTTGATCAAAAGAAAAAAATAATCACTTTGCATGATGGTGCAGAATTATTTTACCAAGATTACGAGTTAAAAGCTGGAAAAATCATTTTTGATTACCAAAAAAATGAGGTTTATGCTGGTCGATTAAAAGACTCTACTGGTAAGTACTATCAATATCCCGTTTTCAAACAAGGAACTAACGTTATTGAGCCCGATTCTATTCGCTTTAACTATAAAACCAAAAAAGCATTGGTTTGGAATTCTAAAACCGACCAAGGCGAATTTAAAGTAAAAGCGGCTATCACCAAAAAAGAAAACGACTCTGTTTACTTTATGAAAGGCGCGCGTTTTACAACATCAAAAGACGTAGAAGATCCTGAATACTACTTTTTAACCAACAAGGTAAAATTTGTACCGCAGAAAAAAATTGTTGTTGGTTTTACCAATATGTGGATTTATAATATCCCAACACCTTTGGCTTTGCCTTTTGCTTTTTTTCCAATGACTGAAAAAGCGCGTTCTGGAATTATTATTCCGAATTACAATTACACACAACAACGAGGTTATACATTGCAAAACGGAGGTTATTATTTCGCTTTAAGCGATTATTATGATTTAGCGGTTTTAGGAGATTATTATACCAATGGAAGTTACGCTTTACGCTTCGAATCGAAGTATGCTAATCGCTATAAATACAACGGAAATGTTAATTTTCGTTTTGAAAATTTAATCGATGGCGAACGTGGCTTTCCAGGTTATGCGAAGAGTAAAATTTATAATATTCAATGGTCGCATAGTAAAGACAGTAAATCAAATCCGAATTCGCGGTTTTCTTCGTCCGTTAACTTAGGAAGCAGTAAGTACTTCAGACAATCATTAAACCAAGTGAATGTAGGTTCAAATTTGAACAATACTTTGAGTTCATCAATATCTTACAATCGCAATTTTAATACTATACCGCAGATTAATATGGCATTAACTGCAACGCATTCACAAAACACTAATACCGAAACCATCAACATGACACTGCCTACATTGACTGTAAATGTTGATCGCATATTTCCTTTTGCTAGTGAATCTAAACCTAAAAAAGGCGTTTTTCAGAACATTAATATACGTTATGATTTAACTGGAAGCAATTCCTATACAACGACTGATTCCTTATTTTTCAAGTCAGAAATGTTTAAATCTGGAAACACTGGGTTCCAACATAACATTCCTTTAAGTACTAATTTCAAGGTTTTCAAACATTTTAATGTCAATTCATCCATCAATTATAAAGAGGTTTGGTATTTACAAACTACAAAAAAATATACTGATTTTACTACAAACAAATTGGTTAATGAAAGAATTAACGGTTTTGATTCTTTCCGAACTTATTCTTTTTCAAATGGTATTTCAACAACTGTTTATGGTACTTATGATTTTGGTGAAACAAAAAAAATCAAAGCTATACGACACACTGTAACTCCAGGAATTTCGCATAGTTATACTCCAAAATTTGATCAATATTTAGAGCAATACGAAACCTCTAGAAACTACAACCGATTTACTGGAGAAAATACGCAAACAACTTATCAAGAATACACACGTTTTGATAATGGAATTTATGGAGCTCCTAATTTAATTGACTCCAACGGAATTTCAATTTCTCTTGGAAACTTATTTGAAGCGAAAGTAACTGATAAAGATTCAACCAAAACCGAACCTAAAAAAATTCAGTTATTGCGACTCAATTTTGGTTCCAGTTATGATTTTAAAACAACTAAATGGAGTGCAATTGGCTTTAATGGTGGAACCTCATTTTTTGAAGAAAAAATGGGTGTTAATTTTGGAGGAAGTATTGATCCATATAAGTTCGTCAATACTAGTACCAATTACAATCGTAAAGCATTTAGAGTAGCAAGTGCAAATTTATCGATGAACTACGCCTTAGCCAGTAGTAGTTTTGGCAAGAAGAAAGAAAAAAAGAATGTTCAAGGCGAACGAAATGGTGGCCGTAGTGATGATTTATTTGGAGCTAATGTTGATTTTAGTGACCGTAGAGACAGTCAGTTTAAAGAAAATGAGGGCGAGGTTGAACAACAAACCGAATTTTACAAATCAGAAATACCTTGGGATGTAACAATGGCTTTTACAATTAACTATAGCGACACTAATTTTGGGAGCAAAATAACCAGTAGTAGTTTGATGATTTCGGCCAATTCGCAACTTACACCCAAATGGAAAGTTGGAGTTTCATCTGGATATGATTTTGTAGACAAAGGAGTTACCTTCACACAAATTCGATTGGAACGCGATTTGTTGAGTTGGCGAATGGATTTCAATTGGGCGCCCTTTGGTCAATATTCGTATTGGGGATTTTTTATAGGAATCAAGTCGGGTGTATTGAGTGATATTAAATGGGATAAACGTTCGGTGCCAGATAGAACATTGAGGTAAATTTAGAATTTAGAATTTAGGAATTATGAAAAAAATAATTTATACAGATAAAGCGCCAGCTCCAATCGGGCCTTATAATCAAGCCGTTTTGATTGGCAATACACTTTACACTTCAGGTCAGATTGCATTGAACCCTGCTACGATGGAATTGGTTTTGAACGATATTGAAACCGAAACCAAACAAGTAATGGAAAACATGAAAGCGGTTTTGGAAGCAGCAGAAATGACTTTTGAAAACGTGGTAAAAACAACAATCTTCATTATGGATATGGGCGATTTTGCTCGAATCAATTCGGTTTACGCTGCCTATTTTGACGAATCGAATGCTCCAGCCAGAGAAACGGTTCAAGTGGCTGGTTTACCTAAAGGAGTGAATGTAGAAATTTCGATGATAGCCATCAGATAATTAATTTTACAACTAACTTGAAGTCCCACATGCTTTATGATGGGACTTTTTTTATTAAATTATAATTCTTACTCCCAACCTTTTTAACTAAACTTCACTCTATGTAATTATATAAAACTTATAATTATGGAAAAATTAAACCTATCAATCAAAAAACCTTGTTCAGAAAACTTCGCCTCTTTTTCAAAAACTAATGATGGAGGTTTTTGCCAATCATGTAAAAAAAATGTTATTGATTTTACAACCATGAGTGATCAAGAAATTCTATCTTATCTTACTAACAAAGAAAATAAAACTTGTGGATTATTTTTAGAATCTCAACTTAAAACGTATTCAATTCCAAACAATAAGAAAACCTCAAAAATAGCAACTACTTTTGCCTCTCATTTTTTTAATTTGTCATTACTGTCATTATTATCTTTTAACGCTGCATTTTCACAAGATAAAAGAGTAGTTAATGAAATTGTAAAAATAGATTCTCAAAATCAAAACACTATTCAAGATTCTACTAAAATTAATAAAAAAATTAGCGTTGAAGGAATTGTTAGTGATCCAAAAGGCCCGCTTCCTGGAGCATATATTTATTTGAAAGGCACAACAATAAGTGCTCAAACTGATTTGGATGGAAAATTTAAATTTCCAATTCCTTTAAAAATTAATGATGTTTTAGTTGTTAGTTTCATTGGTTATAACAACAAAGAAGTACTAATAAAAGATACTGGAAATAATGTTAAACTAGAAATCGACATTAAACTTAAAGGTTCAGATATAGTTCTTTTAGGTGAAGTTTCTACAGACAAAGTGTATACCTCTAAAAAAACATTTTTTCAAAAATTGAAATCTATTTTTACTAATGAATAAATTGCTATCATTTATTTTATTTTTTCTTCTTTTTAGTTTTAGCCATGCTCAAGTATCTGATTTTAAGAAAATTAATTTTGCAAAAGCAAATAGTATAGCACATTCGAATAAAGGGAAAGATTTAAATGATCTACCTCTACTTGCCTATAATCTCACAAATGAGCTAACTACTGATGTTGAAAAATTTAGAGCCATTTATATTTGGGTTTGCTCCAATATTGAAAGTGACTATTATTATTCTTTAAAAAATATTTCAAAAAGAAAAAAGTATCAAAATGATAGCATCAAATTAATTCAATGGAATGAAAATTTTAAAAAAATATCTTTTGAAAGGCTACTCAAAAAAAAGAAAGCAATTTGTACAGGTTATGCTTATTTAATAAAAGAATTAGCCAATTTATCTAACATTGAGTGTGAAATTATCAATGGCTTTGGAATACTAGAAAGTCAAATAAATAGTAAAACACATTTTCCTAATCATTCTTGGAATGCTGTAAAACTTAACAACAAATGGTATTTATGTGACGCAACCTGGTCAGCAGGTTTATATAATTTAGATACAAAAACGTTTGATTTTAACTACAATGATGGTTACTTTTTAACTGAACCAGAATGGTTTTCGAAAAACCATTTCCCAATAGATAAATCATGGTTTTTATATGCTACTAATTTAACTGTTGACCAATTTTATAAAGCTCCTTTAATTTATAATAATGCCTTTAATGAAAAGGTTTTTCCTGTGGTACCTGAAATTATGAGGATTGAAACTACAATCAATACAGTAATTAATTTTGTCCTTCAGAAACCAGAATATGTTTCTATAAATTCAGTTTCTTTAAACACTTATTCGGTAAATGACTTTAAAATAGTAACTCCTAAAATAGAAATTGATAGTAATGGATTAATTAAATTTAAGCATTCTTTTGAAAAAAAAGGGAATTACGACGTTCATATTATTGCAAATAACAAAATAATAGGCACTTATGTTGTCAAAGTAAAAAGTTAAGCTTACTTCATTTCATCTAATCCTAATAACAACAATTGAGCGGTTGCCTCATTGGTCGCTAACGGCACATTATGAACATCGCAAATACGAATTAACATATTGATATCGGGTTCGTGTGGGTGACTTGAATTAGGATCTTTAAAGAATAATACCATTTTGGTTTTGCCTTCGGCTACACGTGCCGCTATTTGTGCGTCGCCACCATGTGGTCCTGAAAGCATTTTCTTGACCTTAAATCCAGCGGCTTCAGCTTTTCCTCCAGTGGTTCCTGTTGCAATGATTTTGATGTTTTCTTTCAGAAGAATGGATTTGTTTTTGTTTAAAAACTGAACCATATCGGCTTTTTTTCCGTCGTGTGCTATGAGGGCGATTTCCATTGAATGAATTATTTAACCGCAAAGTTCGCTAAGATTGCGCAAAGTTTGCAAAGAAAAAGCCTGAAATTTATTGTTTTCAGGCTTCTATTTTATTTATTTAAAATGTGGTAAGCAATTAGTCCGTCGATAGGTCGGCGCAACACATTTCCAATTTTAATGCTGTGCTTGGTCAAAACTTCTGTCAATTCATCTTTTAAATAAAAGGCAATCGAACCAACAAAATGTACTGGGATTTGCGTGCAATTATCAAATTGTTTGATGTAATTTTCAACAAATTCTTCCATTTCAAATTGGATGAATTTTTTACAAAAATCGGTGTCTTTGTGTTTGATTAAAAACTTAGCAAACGTTGCTAAATAAGCATTTGGATTGGGTTCTTTGTACAAATTATTTTTGATATAATCAGGATCAACATTGTATTCTTCTTCAAATTCTAAAGCTAAATCTTTTGGCATTTTATTGAAATAATAACCGCGTAATAAATGGCGCCCGAAGCGATTTCCAGAACAATCATCCATGGCAATATAACCTAAAGATTGTACTTTTTGATGCAACACTTTACCGTCGAAATAGCTGCAATTAGAACCAGTTCCGAGGATGCATACGATAGCTTCTTCATCTTTTGGAGTTGTTGCATAAACCGCAGCGTATGTATCTTCATGAACCGAAACGACTGCATTGGTAAAATATTCTTGGAAAACGATGGTCAAAAAATCTTTCATACGGTCGGTTCCGCAACCTGCGCCATAGAAGAATAAATGAGTGGCTTTTTCTTTGTTGTGTTCGATGTCAAATTTGTCATCCAAACGGTGAATGATTTCTTCTTTATCGAGCACTTCTGGATTCAATCCTAGCGTTTGCGTGGTAAAAAGCACTTTACCATTCTCGTCTATTGCAATCCAATCGGCTTTGGTTGAACCACTGTCTACAAGTAATTTCATTGGTATTGATGTTTGGTTTGTTGTTTGTTTAATTTGTCAATTTGTTGATTAGACAATTTGTCAATTTGTTGATTCGCAAATGACTTTCATTTAAGTTAGTTTATTACTTCTTTTCATTGACATATTATCAAATTGTCTCATTGTCCAATTGTCTCATTGTCCAATTGACACATCCTAGCCCCGATTGCAGCCAGCATCCTCCGATGGACAAAAACAAAGGCTTTGCCTGTAGCTTTTTGCCAATCGGAGATACAGGCGAAAAGCGGGAAATAGCTTCTAAAAATAACAAATCCTATCAACATCTAGGCTAATAGGAATTGTAAATATATTAATTATTTTAAACCAGCAACGTGTACTGATAAGTCAATTAATTTGCTTGAGTAACCGTATTCGTTATCGTACCAAGAAACAATTTTGAAGAATGTCGAGTTCAATCCGATTCCGGCTTTAGCGTCAACGATTGATGTTCTTGAATCGCCAACAAAATCTTGTGAAACCACATCGTCTTCTGTGAAACCTAAAATACCTTTCATTTCGTTTTCAGAAGCGTTTTTAAGCACTTTCATGATGTCGTCGTACGAAGTTTCTTTGGCTAATTTTACGGTTAAATCAACTACAGAAACGTCTACAGTTGGGACACGGAACGACATTCCAGTTAATTTTCCATTCAACGAAGGAATTACTTTACCAACCGCTTTGGCAGCTCCGGTTGACGATGGAATAATGTTGACACTAGCTGCGCGGCCGCCTCTCCAATCTTTTCTTGAAGGTCCGTCGGCGGTTAATTGCGTTGCTGTTGTAGCGTGAACTGTGGTCATTAAACCTTCAACGATTCCGAAATTATCATGGATTACTTTTGCCAATGGTGCTAAACAATTGGTGGTACAAGAAGCATTAGAAACAATGGTATCAGTAGCTTTTACTTCGGTATGATTTACGCCCATTACAAACATTGGAGCATCGGCTGATGGAGCCGAAATTACTACTTTTTTGGCACCACCTTCAATGTGTGCTTGAGCTGTTTCTAGAGTGGTGAAAATTCCTGTACATTCAGCAACAACGTCAACATCTACACTTGCGTCGTCCCATTGGATTAGTTTTGGGTCTTTTTCGGCTGTCACACGAATGAATTTATCATTAACGTATAATTTACCTTCTTTTACTTCAACCTTTCCGTTGAATCGACCGTGAACTGAATCGTATTTTAATAAGTAAGCCAAATGTTCCACGTCTAACAAGTCGTTGATGGCTACTACTTCTACATTGTCACGATTGAACGTTTCTCTGAAAACGATTCTTCCTATTCTTCCAAATCCGTTAATTCCTAATTTTACTTTTGACATTTTTTTAAACTTTGTGCTTTAAGCCTTATGCTTTAAGCGAATATTAATATTGTTATTTATTTCTAAGATTATGTTGTCATTATATCGGAAACTCTCAACAAGTCGCGATCAATTTCAGAATGACCTTTGATGGCTTGTTCTAAAGGAGTTAACGCCACTTTATCGTTGAGCATTCCAACCATGAAATTGGATTTTCCTTCCAATAATGATTCAACTGCTTTTACACCTAATCGACTAGCTAGCACACGATCATAGCAGGTTGGCGAACCACCGCGTTGCATGTGACCTAAAACTGAAACACGAATATCGTATTCGGGTAAGTTTTCTTCGATGTAATCTTTGAGTTCGAATACGTTTTTTCCAATTTTATCTCCTTCGGCAATTACAACTATACTTGAAGATTTTCCTGAAGCTTTACTTTTGGTCAATGATTCTAGTAAGCGTTCTAAACCTAAATCTTCTTCTGGAATAAGAATTTCTTCGGCTCCAGCTCCTATACCTGCATTGAGAGCAATATGTCCTGCATCGCGACCCATTACTTCCACTAAAAACAATCGATTGTGTGAACTCGCCGTATCGCGAATTTTATCGATACACTCCACTACAGTATTTAAGGCTGTATCAAATCCAAGTGTGTGGCTAGTGCCGTAGATGTCGTTATCTATTGTACCCGGAATCCCCATTACTGGAAAACCGTATTCGTTGTTGAAAACTTCGGCTCCAGTAAATGAACCATCACCACCAATTACCACTAAAGCATCAACTTCCGCTTTTAGAAGGTTTTTGTACGCTTTTTCACGGCCTTCTTTGGTCATAAACTCTTTTGAACGCGCAGATTTCAAAATGGTTCCTCCTTTATTAATGATGTTATTTACCGAACGCGGACCCATTTCTTTAAAATCGCCTTCGATCATTCCTTGGTAACCTCTGTAAATCCCGACACACTCAATATTGTGATAAGCACAAGTACGCACTACCGAACGAATAGCAGCATTCATTCCAGGTGAATCACCACCAGAAGTTAGAACGCCTATTTTTTTTATTGTTTTTGACATTTTTTTTACAATTTTATGTAAAATTAGCAAACAATACCGATATAAAATAGGTGATATTTAGTAATTTAATAAAGAAACTCAAATTCAAACGTTTTCGTTGATAAGTTTTCGTTTAGGAAAGTAAAATGTGGAAAAAAGAGTGGAAAATTAATCTTCGTGTGGAACTGCTTCTTTGTTGTGTTTTGATTCCTCCTTTTTTTCTTTTTCAGATTCATTTGAATTCATATGAATATAATCGGGAAGAAAATCGGAATCTTCAGTGTCATTGGCTTTTTTCTCTACTTCAATTTTATGTTTGGTGAAAATTTTATTGACTAATTCTTTGAAGGTATCAAAATCGACTTCATAATTTAAACCAACACCTTGCGTATAACCAATACCTTGACCAATATAATTGATGTCGTTTTCACGATTGAAAACTCTTAAATTCAATGTTCCGTCTTCATTTACACGATACAATAATTCAAAATTCCCCACAACGGCCGATTCGTTTACACCGCCAACTGGAACTCCAACTACTCCATTAATAGTAATTCGTTCGTTGATTTTGGTAGAAATGGTAGCCACCACTCTACTGTCGGTTTGCAAAGTTTGCGTTCTATCGGATTGCACAAAACCAAAACCTAAGTTGAATTTATCATCTTTGTTGCCAAAAAGGCCACTAAATAAACTTCCAGCTGTTTCAAATAACGAACCATAAGCTGCATTACTGGCATTTTCAGCTGTGATAAACGAACCTGTTGACAGCAAAGCTAATGCTTGCGTTTGACGTGTAGAAGGGTCATCTAAAACTGCTTGAACTTCTGATTTCATTGTACTTGTAACCGTTGGAAGGTTGATAATAAAATCGGGTTCTGGATTGTTGATGGTTCCTTTTAAATCGATAGTCACTTCCACAGGAACCTTTTTGTTCACCGTTGAATTATTGATTAAAACCGCTGGATTGGCAGTCGTTTCATAAACGGCTTGCAAATCGAGAACCGCACGGTAAGGATCACCTTCCCAAGCAATATAACCATTCTTTTTAACTTCAAATTTCTTATCAAATAAACCACCGTATTTGAAATTGTACGAACCTTTATCGACCACGAAGTCACCAAACATTTCAAACTTTCCTAATGTGTTGATTCGGAATAAAAGACCACCTTTTCCGTTTCCTTTCATACCGTGACCTGATGCTCGGTCTAAAATTACTTCAATATCAGCATCTGGAGTGATGTCAAACTCAAAGTTCAATTCTAAACCTTTGTATTGTCTACCTCGTTCTTCTTCATTGGTAACCCGATTGTATTTTTCGTTTTCAGTAATGAAGTGAATGTATTCTTTTTCATCAACCGCATCAGCATCATTAATCGGAATCTTTATGTCAGTTCCTTTCTCAGATTTGGCTACAACATCAATCGTAAGTCCGTCAGTTGGACCGTAAATTTGGGCATTTCCATTAATAAAAGCAGTTCCAAAATAAGCTGCGTCATCACTGTCTTTGGTATTAAGAGCAAGTAATCGATTGGATTCAACGTTCAAATCCAATTCCCAATCGCCAAATTTTCGGTGTTTTACAAATCCATTTAGAAAACCTTTGGATTGGTATTTGGTGTCAAAAATAACTGATTTTTGGATGATGAACTTACTTTGTGTAACATCGACGATTGCGTTTTCTTCGAGTTGCAAATCGACATTCAAATACGGAATAGTCAATCCGGCATCTTCTAAAAATAAACGACCATTATAATCAATATCATTTATATTTCCGTCCAAACGCGCGCTTCCTGAAACAGCACCGCGAATTTTGGTAATCACGTCGCCACCCAAATTGCTCAATACACCTAAGTTGAATTTTCGGAAATTCAACACCAAATCTAAAATTGGATCTTCGTTAACAATTTGTAGATTACCAATTGCATTAAACGATTCTAAATTTTCATTTTCAATATTCGAGTTGATTAAAAACTTTCTAAAATTCTCATCACCCACAATATCCAAGGTCATATCACCCAATAAATTTTCGTTGACTTCCAACTGATTAATAAACAAATTGGAAGTTGGTTTGTAGACCGAATTGACTTGTTTAATATTGACTTGACCATCAACAAAACCTTGAAAATTGAACTTTTCTACATCGGGTGTAATTTTATTTAAATCGACATCATTAAAGACCAAAGTTAAATCTTTGTCCTCTTTACCCTTGAGCATTCCGTTGAGCAACATCGATTGGTTATCGTGGGAAATTACAATATCGTCAAAAGAAAAGTTGGACAGTGTTTTATCAAAAATGATTCTATTTTTATCATCTTCTTTTGCATTTAATGTCCATAGAAAGTCTTTGAACATCATTTCAGAGCTTTTAAAACCAACTATGTTATTTTTATTTTTATCAATAGTGTGGTACAAGTTCAAGTTGTAAAAATCATTTCCAAGTCGCCCACCTTTGAACTCTGTTCTAAAATTTAATGTATCATTTGAAGTGACATTAATCAGTGAAAAATCTCTGATCTTGTAATTCTTCAATTTTATACTATCCATCTGAATATAAGCATTGTACAATGGATTTTTATTGTCAATTTCCAATTGTACCTTATCCAATCGAGTGTTGAAAGCATCGATAGAGTTGGAAGTGAAATTGAGTTTAAAGTCGTTGTTGTCGGCAATTATACTTCCGCTCAACAAAGCATCATCAGACAAAACAATATCAGGCCTGAAAATTTCAATAATTTTATTGAACTCTGAAAAGTTGAATTTTACATATTGTCCTCGGCCAACCATATTGGGTTTGTAATTCGTATATAAACTTCCTAGCGAGTTTTGGACAATTTTATAAATCTGATTGAAATCAAATTTACCTACTACTTCACCTCGAATTTCATTGGGTGAATACAAACTTATCTTTCGTTCGTTGAATTGATCAAATTGTGAATTAATGGTCACATTATCAAAGAAATAAATATCTTTTTGGTTTTGGTAAGAAGCGTTGGTTACAATAACATCTCCTTTGAGGTTATTGATATTACTTCCAGATACTTTCATCAGCACATCGCCTCTAAAAACTGCGATTTTGTCATCAAGAAAACGTAAGTTCTTTAAATTCGCGTAATCTACTTTGGCGTGGAAATCATAGATATTTTCCTTTTTACTTAAATCGACTTTTCCATTAAAATCTAGAAATAAATTAGGATCGTTTACATTTACTTTTCCTTCAAAAATGGGTTTTTTGAACTTTCCATCAGCGATGATATTTTTGTAAGTATAGCCATTATACGTAAAACTCGAAACCGAACCTGACATTTTAGTATCGAGGTATTTTTCGGTAAAACCTTTTCCATCTACATCAATATCAAAAGTGGTTATTCCAAAATCCTTACGATTCAAAAATGTGCCCAAATCAAAGTTTTTCAACTGCACATTACCAACATATTTAGCGTTGTCAATGTTATCAATATTGGTCATAATCATATTCGACTTTACATTACCAAGTCGGGTTGCCAATTCAAAATCAGTATTAATAGCTTTGGTCGTAATTTCTGCGTCTCCACGAAGATTAAATTGTCCAAGTTTGCTCAATGAAGAAGGCAATTTTTCTCCTAAAACATTAGGCAAAAGCGTAATCAAATCGTCGTAGCTTGACGAAACTTTATCAAAAGAACCTTTCATGTAAAACTCGCCTTTGCCTTCTTTTTGAAACAAATTTCTAAAGTTGACGTCGCCCACAATTTGCGAGTTTTTGTTGTCTTTTAAAACTAAATTCTTAGCCGTAAAATCATTTAAAGTACCATCAATTTTTCCGCTTAAATCAAATTGCTGATTTTTTCCCATTTCATCATAGAAATAGCGAATATCGTTGGTTGAAATAGATGCTTTTTCTGTATTGATATCAAAAATCACCTTATTATTAAAATCCGCAAAATCTTTTCGATCGTATTTTAAAATCACATCGCCTTTGAATTGCGATTCAGCCGTTTTTAAATCCAATTTTTCTAAACGAATGTTCTTTTTGGTGTAAGTAAATTTCGATTTTAAATCTTCAACAAACAAACCACGATGGTCTTGAAACGACATTTCGTCTATAGAAGTTGTAACGTTTGGTCCTTTAATTTTAAAATCGGTTACTACAGCATTTAATTTTGTAAAATCAACATCCAAAGGCTTTTCCCTGTTGTAATCATACAAAGTAAAGCGACTGTTGGTTAAAGTTATTTTTTTGGAAGTCATCAAGAACTTACCCGAAGAAGGCTTCCCATCATCAAAAGCGGCTACAAATTTGTCCAAGTTAGTATCGCGATCGCCTTTGTATGTGATGACTTTTAGCTTTAAATTATCGGCTTTGATGTCGCCAAAAATTAATTTTCCATCCATCAATCTTTTGACGTCGAGAATGCTTGTTTTTATTCTACTTGCCGAAATTAATGAGTCCTTTTTCTCGTCGCGCACCAATACATTTTTGAGATGAACGCCGCCAAAAATCGAAATTTCAACCTCTTCAACATTAATATCAGTCCCGTAATCTTTGTTGAGTTGCTCTGTAACATAATGCGCTATTTTGGTTTGAACAACAGGCAACGACAAAGCAACACCAAGAAGTAATAGGAACAAAATGAGCACAATAAGTGTTCGAAAAACTATTTTTCTGAATTTTTTAAATCGTGTATTTGCTTTTTTTTCCTCCAAAATTTATTTTGGTTTAGCTGTAAACCTTGAAAAATAGTTACTTTTGTCAACGTAGTAAAATTAACGTTTTATAGCGGTTTTCCAAATAGTGAACAAAAATTGTGCCTAATGACATGCTAAAATTGTTTTAAATCCAATACACAATCCATTTAAAAAATGCAATTATTTTATAATCCAACGCTTAATTCAACCAATACTTCTTTTGTTTTTGATAAAGAAGAAAGCAAACACATAGTTAAAGTGTTACGTAAAAAAGAGAATGATATTCTGCATGTAACTAATGGTTTAGGTTTTTTATTTGAAACTAAAATTAAAATTGCTTCAGACAGTAAATGTACGGTTGAAATTGTTTCTTTTGAACAACAAGTACAATCAAAATTTAATTTGCATTTAGCTGTTGCTCCTACCAAAATGAACGAACGTTTCGAATGGTTTTTGGAAAAAGCTACAGAAATTGGTATACAAGAGATTACGCCTATTATTTGCGAACATTCCGAGCGAAAAGTGATCAAAACGGAACGATTTTTGAAAATTATTGAATCGGCGATGAAACAGTCGTTACACTATTATTTGCCAAAGTTAAACGAACCAATTTCGTTTAAAGAATTTATAAAAAAAGAACAAAGTGGACAAAAATTCATTGCACATTGTGAAGCAACTGACAAAAAATCGCTTAAAAACGAATTGAAATCAAATACCGATTGTACTATTTTAATTGGACCCGAAGGTGATTTTTCTGTTAAAGAAATCCAATTGGCTTTGGACAATCAGTATATTCCTGTATCTTTGGGAAGTACAAGATTACGAACAGAAACGGCAGCCATTGTTGCCTGTCATAGTGTTGTTTTTGCAAATGAATAATGCATGAAAAAAAATGTTTTTCTTTTATTATTAGGATTGTTTTTAGCTAGTACAATCAACGCACAACAGTCGTTATTTTTAGACAAAGACATTGCAACTGTTTTCAATGAATCCAAATTAGATGGAAAACCCGTGGTGGTTATGCTTTATGCCACTTGGTGTGCGCATTGCAACAAAATGAAAACCGACACTTTTACGCAAAAAGAAGTGATTGATTATTATTCCTCCAATTTTCATTGTGTTGCTATTGATGGTGAGTCAACACTAGGAATCGAATTCAAACAAAAGCACCAAAGTAAATTCAGAGTTAAATCGTTCCCAACATTTGTTTTTTTTGATAAAGACGAAACTTTGTTAGGTTGTGCAACTGGTGAGTTTAATAAAGAACAGTTTGTTAATGAAGGAAAATTCATCTTAACTCCTGAAAATCAATTTAACGCTGTAAAAAAAGCCTTTTATGAAGATGTTACCAATGGCGACAAGTGTTTGAAATTTGTAACATTAATTAAAAGAGCTGGATTTGATCCTACATTAATTACTCAAAAATACTTGAATACCAAAACCGAAAGCGAACTCATTTCTGAATACAATTGGAAAGTAATTGCCAACGGAATCAATGATATTGAAGCCAAAGAAATTGCTTTTGTTACAGCGCATAAAGAAGAATACAGTAAAGTTGCTTCTCCTGCTCGAGTGGAACGAAAATTATTGTTTACAGCACAAGACAATTTACAATCTTTAGTTGTACGACTTGACACTTTAAATTACAACAAAAAGAGAGCAATTGCTGCTTCTTTTAAAATTAGAAAAGTAGATTCGTTGGTTTTTCGTTACGATTTAACTTTGGCTGAAAAAACCAAAAACTGGAAAAAATACACTACTATTGCGAATGAATCTGTGGAGCAATTTGGCTACAAAGATTCAAATTTATTAGTTGAAATTACTTCAAATTATTTGGCTTACATTGAAGATAAGAAGAATTTAAAAACCGCAACTAATTGGATTAAACAAGCCTTACTCTTAGGAGAATCATTAGATAAGTACAAGTTGGCAGCTCAACTGTATTTAAAAGTAAATGATGTAAAAAATGCTTTGGAATTGGCTCAAAAAGGGAAAAATATTGCCGTTTCAAACGGTTGGAAAACCGATGAGATGGATCAACTTATTGAACAAATTAAAAAGAACTAACACAATGAAATTCAGCTATATTTTCGTTTTCTTTCTACTTACATTAACGGGATTTTCGCAAGAAATTGCATTACTCAAATACAACGGTGGTGGCGACTGGTATTCCAATCCAACTTCACTACCCAATTTGATTCGTTTTGCTAATCAGAACATCAATACCAAAATCAAAGCAAAAGCAGTTACAGTTGAACCGAGTAGTCCTGAAATTTTCTCCTATCCTTTTGTTCATATGACTGGACACGGAAATGTAGTTTTTAGTGATAGTGATATTTCTAATTTAAGAAATTATTTGCTTTCGGGCGGTTTCTTGCATATTGATGACAACTATGGAATGGATCAATACATTCGTAAAGAAATCAAAAAAATATTTCCGAATAACGATTTGGTAGAATTGCCCGCCAATCATGCTATTTTTCAAAAGCCTTACACGTTTGCTGGCGGCTTACCCAAAATTCACGAACACGATGCCAAACGCCCACAAGCATTCGGTATTTTTGAGAAAAACAGACTCGTTTTATTGTACACTTTCGAATGTGATTTAGGTGATGGTTGGGAAGATCCAGAGGTTCACAACGATCCGAAAGAAGTGCGTGAAAAAGCCTTAAAAATGGGCGCTAATATTTTGAATTACATCTTTAATTATTAATATTCGCTCAATAAAAAAGTTGTTAACAATGTAATTCATCGATTTTTTAATAAAAAGATTGCGAAAAGTTTTATTTTTCAATTCAAATAATATAAAATTGTCAAATATTAATCTTAACCAAATTTTTTATGAAAAAAATCATCTTATCAGCATCGTTACTTATGGTGTTGTTTTCATGTCAAAACGAATCTAATTCATTGACAGATGACCAATCTACCCCAACTGCCAGTGCCAGAAAATGTGAATCAAACGCTGTTTTAGAAAGACAAATGCAAGAAGATCCTGAGTTGGCAAATCGAATGAACCAAATCGAAGAGTTCACTCAGCATTTTATTGAGCACAATGATGGTCGTTTAGTAAACGGAAAAGTAGAAATTCCTGTTGTTGTGAATGTGCTTTACAAAACAGCTGCTGAAAACATATCATTGGCACAAATTCAATCACAAATCGATGTTTTAAATAAAGATTTTAACGCTTTAAATACGGACTACAATAACGTTCCAGCATTGTTTTCAGGAGTTAAAGCAAATGTTGGAATTTCATTTGTATTGGATCAAGTAATTAGAAAATCTACAACTAAAACTACTTGGGGAACTGCAGATGCCATGAAAAAAACCAATAAAGGCGGTATCGCTCCAACATCGCCAACTACTAAACTAAACCTTTGGGTTTGTACTATTGGTGGTGGAATTTTAGGTTACGCTCAATTTCCTGGTGGCTCTTCAGCGACTGATGGAGTAGTAATTGATTCAAGATATTTAGGAACCACAGGAACTGCAACAGCGCCTTTTAACAAAGGTAGAACTGCAACTCACGAAGTAGGTCACTGGATGAATCTTCGTCATATTTGGGGAGACACAACTTGTGGAAGCGATTTAGTAGCAGATACTCCAACTCATAACACTGCAAACTACGGAATACCTGCATACCCACACTACAGCACATGCGCAGGAACTCCTGTTGAAATGACAATGAACTATATGGATTACACTGACGATGCCGGAATGTACATGTTTACATTAGGTCAAAAAGCAAGAATGGCTGCTGTATTTGCAACTGGTGGCGCTAGAAATTCTTTTGCTCAACCGTAAAAATTTTAAAAAAATTTATTTATAAAAACTCATCATTTATTGGTGAGTTTTTTTTATTTTTAAGAAATTTTAAAACACAATGCTCACCTCTAAAACCATTGCCAACGGAATTCTCAGAGCCATCGGAATACTAACTTTAATAGTGCTTCTACTCTACTTCATTTACCAAATTCAAACTGTTTTGGTGTATCTCGTGGTTGCCATTATTTTTTCAATGATAGCCAACCCTATAATTGAATTTTTCAGAAGAAGGTTAAAATTTTCCAATACATTAGCTGTCGTAACAACTCTGATTTTATTTATCATATTATTCATAGGATTATTATTTCTTTTTGTACCGTTGATCACTTCTCAAGGTAACAATTTATCGCTTTTAGATACCAAATCTATAGAAAACCGTTTGGTCAATTTATACGGACAAATAAACAGTTACTTAGATAATCACAATATTGACATTGAACAAGTGATCAAAGAAGCTGATTTAACTTCCAAACTCCGATTCAATTACTTTACCGATTTTTTCAACTCAGTAATTGGTACGATTAGTAGTTTCGGAATTGGCCTGGTTTCGGTGCTGTTTATTAGTTTTTTTCTACTCAAAGATAAAGTGATGTTTATTGTAGGCTTTATGCGAATTATTCCCGACAGTCAAGAAGAAAAAATACTCAACTCTATCGAAAAAATTCGTGAGCTTCTCACACGCTATTTCATAGGATTAATCGTTCAACTTACCATTATTTGCATTTTGTACTTGATTGTACTCCTTATTTTTGGTGTCGAAAATGCTTTTGTGATTGCCTTTTTGTGTGCTTTATTAAATATTGTGCCTTATGTTGGCCCGCTCATTGGTTCGGTCTTAGCTGGAGTTTTAACTATGCTGAGCAACATTAATAATGATTTTCAAACGGTTACTTTGCCCACCACAATTTATGTGATGATTGGATTTTTTATAGTACAAATGATTGACAATAATGTATCATCACCAATTATTTTTTCCAAAAGTGTCAATTCTCATCCACTCGAAATTTTTCTAGTAGTTTTAATTGCTGGTATTCTATTTGGTATCGTCGGAATGATAATCGCAGTGCCCGTTTTTACAATTTTAAAAGTAATTAGCAAAGAGTTTTTTCCTGAGATAAAAATTGTAAAAGCCTTAACCCGAAATATTTAATAATGGTTTTTGTTGTTTTTGGAAACATCTCTTTTGGCATTTTAGCAAACCTAGCTCCTTGAACTTGTCCCGTTTACAAAACGGGATCAGGGTTAAAAAACAATCTTTATACCTTCTTTAAACGCAGTTGAATGAATCTTTCAGTTCTTTTATCGCCCGAAATCCAAACTTTCATTCAGCAAAACACTGGAATGGATGCAAAAAAATTGGCTTTGCAAAAAAATCCATTTCCTGATGTTGATTTTAAAATCATTCTCAATCAAATTGAAGCCCGAACTAAAAGCAAAGAAAAACTACCAACTTGGTTCAACGCTAAAAACATAATTTTTCCAAGCAAAATTTCAGTTGAGCAAACCTCTTCCGAAATCACGGCGCAATACAAATCAAAACTCATTTCAGGTAATAATTTGATTGACCTTACTGGTGGATTTGGAGTAGATGATTACTATTTCTCGCAAAAAGTCAAACACCTTGTGCATTGCGAAATCAATGACGAGTTATCTGAAATTGTACAGCATAATTTTCAACAATTAAATTGTACAAACATCAAATGTTTTTCAGGAGATAGCTCCGATTTTTTGACCCAAAACACAACAAAATTCGATTGGATATACATTGATCCTTCGCGTCGTAATGATGCCAAAGGAAAAGTATTCATGCTCAAAGATTGTTTGCCCAATGTTCCTGATTTAATTGATTTTTACTTCAATCACTCTGACAATATTTTGATAAAAACAGCGCCAATTTTAGACATCACTGCAGGTTTATCTGAATTAAAAAACGTCAAAGAAGTTCACATTGTAGCCATCGAAAACGAAGTCAAAGAGCTACTTTGGGTAATCAAGAAAGAGTTTCAAAACTCGATTGCAGTTAAAACAATAAACATCACCAAATCGAAAGTATGTTCATTTGACTTTCAATACAATTACAAAAGCGAACCGAATTACAGTTTGCCACAAAAATATTTGTACGAACCCAATAGCGCTATTATGAAATCGGGCGGATTTGATGCTATTTGTGATCAATTCCCTTTGAATAAACTTCATAAAAATTCACATTTGTATACGTCTAATGAATGTATCGATTTTCCTGGAAGAATCTTTGAAATTGAACAATCGTTTGATTATTCGAAAAAATCAATGAAAGCATTTTTAGGGCAAAAGAAAGCCAACATCACTACTCGAAATTTTCCTGAAACAGTGGAAAACATTCGAAAAAAGTGGAAAATAAAAGAAGGAGGCGATTGTTATTGTTTCTTCACCACTAATCAAAATAATGATAAAATTGTGTTACTTTGCACCAAATTAAATTCCACATGAAAAAGTTATTCATACTGCTCTTTTTAGTACAGTATTCTTTCATTTTTGCCCAAAAAGACTGTGAATTTACCACCAATGTCACTGATAGTTTGGGAACTTACAAATCAACAAAAGAATATATAATGCATGAACGGTTTTTTGGAGGATCAGAAAAATCGTTGTTCTTTTCACTAATAAACAACGGTGAATTCCCATCATTAAAGGTTCAGTTGATTCAAAAAAATAGCGATTTTATTCCTGTAACCTGTTTTGATGAAAGTTCTAAAGTATTCGTCCAGTTGGAGAATGGAAAAATCATTACTTTATTAGGCGCTAATCAAAGTGATTGCGGAGATTCTGTTGTAGTGGAGAATAAAAACTGCCGAATTTTAACTGGCTACTTTCTTTTCATGAAAGATACTTTTGAAGAATTAAAGAATTCTCCTATTTCTATACTACGAATAAAGTATGGAACTGAAACAACTGATTACATTATAAAAGAAGAGTTGATTTCTGAAATTGACAAAATTAATTATCAGCCTTCTCACTATTTCATAGATTATTTAAAGTGTGTTGAATAAAAAAACGAATCTATATAATTGATTTTTAAGCCTTTTATTTAAATATCAATTTATGACAAAAAAAAAGAGCGGAAATAGTTGTAAATATTCTAATCATAAGTTACATTTGCAACCGCTTTAAGCGAAAGTTCTTTAATTTTTTAAAGTCTTAGGAGAGGTGCCGGAGTGGTAACGGAGCAGATTGCTAATCTGTCGACGGGTAACCGTCGCCAGGGTTCGAGTCCCTGTCTCTCCGCTTTTTCGGGGTGTAGCGTAGCCCGGTTATCGCGCCTGCTTTGGGAGCAGGAGGCCGCAGGTTCGAATCCTGCCACCCCGACTTAAATAGTCATGCTGCAAAGCAATGGTCTCATAGCTCAGCTGGATAGAGCAACTGCCTTCTAAGCAGTAGGTCGAAGGTTCGAATCCTTCTGAGATCACGAATAAATAAAAAAACCAAAATTTAAAATTAGAATGAATTCTATTTTAAATTTTGGTTTTTTTATTTTCAAAGCGGAGCTTTGTAGGATGTGCGCAGCAAATCCTTAATTCGTCGAAATTTAATTCCTTGACAAAAAATTCATCCTAATTTTAGTTTTTGACTTTTTTATTTTCAAAGCGGATGTGCGCAGCAAATCCTTTACGATAACTTGTTCGTTCTTAAGTTAATTTTTAATTTATTTTAAAAGTAAATTAAGGATATGAAAAATATCAATGAAATCAAATTTTAATCGTATTACAAGGAGTTTTTTTGTTTTCATAATTTCACTACCTTTAAAAAAAAACAAAAATGATCTCGTTTAAAAATTATATCTTGTTTCTATTATCACTTTTCATAGCAAGCTGCAAAGTTGTAAATCCAAAAGTTGATAAGCCATCAGCAAATGAAAATGTTATGGCTTTAACAAAATCATTACCAAAAGAAACAAACACAACTCCTTCAGACACTAGTTTTGTTAGTTTAAAAGCTTTTAGTTCAGATTTTGTATACGATATGAAATATGCTACTACAGCTAATTTTTTAAAACAAGCTGTGTACGATTGTCCAGAGTGTTATTTGCGCTATAAAACAGTTAAATCATTGATTGAAGCCAATAATGAGTTCATGACCAAAGGCTATAAAATCAAACTCTTTGATTGCTATCGACCACTTTCTATACAAAAAAAAATGTGGCAAATTGTTTCCAATCCGATTTATGTTGCTGATCCAAACAAAGGTTCTATCCACAATCGTGGTTGTGCTATTGATATTACTTTGGTTAACAGCAATGGCGAAGAACTCGACATGGGAACACCGTTTGATTTTTTTGGAGAAGAGTCGAGCCATAATTATAAAAATCTATCAGAAGATATTAAGAGAAATAGAGCTTTTTTAAAGGAAGTCATGCTCAAACACAACTTTAAGTCATTTGACTCCGAATGGTGGCATTACAATTTAGTAGACGGAAATTTAGAAAAACTAGCCAATTTCAATTGGGATTGTAATTAATCTTTTACTCAAAATACATTTCAATTGCGCTATTTTACTCAAAAAATAGTAGCTTTGCACAACAAATAAACAACAACAGTTCAATAAACCAACTTATGAATAAAAAAATAGCAATTGTATCAGCCGTTAGAACTCCAATTGGAAGTTTTATGGGTTCGTTATCAACCGTTTCTGCTCCACATTTAGGAGCTGCAGCCATCAAAGGTGCATTATCTAAAATCAATTTAGACCCAAATTTAGTAGACGAAGTATTTATGGGTAACGTTGTTCAAGCCGGAGTTGGTCAAGCTCCAGCGCGACAAGCTGCTTTACACGCTGGATTATCGACCAATGTAGCTTGTACTACTGTGAATAAAGTTTGTGCCTCAGGAATGAAATCTATTATGATGGGAGCGCAAGCCATTATGACAGGCGATGCAGAAATTGTAGTAGCTGGCGGAATGGAAAACATGAGTATGATTCCACATTATATGCACTTGCGTAATGGTGTGAAATTCGGACCAACCTCAATGCTTGATGGTATGCAAAAAGACGGCTTACAAGATGCTTATGACGGAAATGCGATGGGTGTTTCGGCTGATCTTTGTGCTACGGAATACAACATTACACGTGAAGCACAAGATAACTTTGCTATTCAATCGTATGAACGTTCGGCAAAAGCTTGGGAAGCAGGTAAATTTGATGCTGAAATAGTTCCTGTGGCCGTACCACAACGCAAAGGAGATCCAGTTATGGTAACTAAAGACGAGGAATACACCAATGTTCGTTTGGACAAAATACCAACATTAAACGCCGTTTTTACCAAAGACGGAACAGTAACTGCTGCTAATGCTTCAACTATCAACGATGGTGCAGCGGCAGTAGTTTTGATGAGTGAAGAAAAAGCAAATGCCATGGGTTTGAAACCATTGGCTTACATCAAATCGTATGCTGATGCTGCGCAAGAACCTAAATGGTTTACCACTGCACCAGCCAAAGCGTTACCAAAAGCATTAGACAAAGCTGGAATTTCTTTAGCTGATGTTGATTATTTTGAGTTCAATGAAGCTTTTTCGGTAGTTGGCTTGGCCAATTGTCAAATTTTAGGATTGACAGACGAGAAAGTTAACGTAAACGGTGGAGCCGTTTCATTAGGACATCCTCTGGGTTGTTCAGGTGCTCGAATTGTGGTTACGTTAATCAATGTTCTTCAACAAAACAATGCCAAAATTGGTGCTGCTGCGATTTGTAATGGTGGCGGTGGTGCTTCGGCGATAGTGATTGAAAGAGCATAAAAAATTAACAATTGCCAATGGATAATTGACAATTAATAATTATCCATTGTCAATTATCCATTATCAATTAAAAAACATGTTTGGTATTTGTAATTTATCGATAGTTCCATTGCGGTTTGAGCCAAGTGATCGAAGCGAAATTGTTTCGCAAGTGTTGTTTGGCGAGCACTTTGAAATTATTGATACCCACAACCAATGGTCTAAGATTAAGTTGCAATACGACGATTATGAAGGTTGGGTAGATAGCAAACAGTACCAAATCATTTCAGAAGAGAATTTTAAATTGTTATCGAAAGAGGCAATTATACTCAACGCCGATTTGGTGGAATACATCTCTACTCCTACTAATGTTTTGATACCGATTTCGTTGGGAGCATCATTGGCGTTTTTGAATCATGCTGACATCAACTTGCAAAATTATGAGTTTGAAGGCTTGCGTATTAGCGGTGTAAAACCAAAGTCGAATTTGGTGGCAACAGCCTATATGTATTTGAATTCGCCTTATTTGTGGGGTGGAAAAACACCATTTGGTATTGACTGTTCAGGATTTACGCAAATGGTATATAAGTTAAATGGTTATCAACTGTTTAGAGATGCCTCACAACAAGCCAATCAAGGCGAAGTGTTGAGTTTTATTGAAGAAAGTGAACCAGGAGATTTAGCGTTTTTTGATAATGAAGAAGGCAATATTATTCACGTTGGGATTATTTTAGAAAACAATTACATCATTCACGCCAGTGGAAAAGTGCGCGTTGACCGTTTGGATCATTTGGGAATTTACAATGCCGAGACCAACCGACATACGCATCGTCTTAGAGTTATCAAAAAAGTGATATAAAAAAATCCTCTCGTTGTGAGAGGATTTTTTGTTTATTGTTTAATAAACTTTCCAACTGAAGTTCCTTTATCTGAAACTACTTTGATGAAATAATTCCCTGTTTTTAAATTGGAAACATCGATCTGATTATTTGGATTGGTTTCTACCGAAATCAATTGACCAAGTGTATTATAGATATTAATTGATGAAACTTCAATTCTTTGGTTCGCTTCAAAATACAAAACATCTTTTGTTGGAACTGGCGATAAAGTGAAATAATCGTTGAATTCAAAATCAGAATTGCCCAATGCCTGAATAGTTGTAGTAGCAGTGTTGGTCACAATTGGGAAATTGTAATCAAAATAAATATTGGCTGTATTACTAAAAGACGAACCAACAGTCAAATTGGATTTGGTTTTGATTTTGAACGCTACATATCCGTCGTTATTGGCATCATCAAAAGGTAAATTAATATTTTCGAAGATAAATTCAACTTGATTGGTGTTTGAAATTCGAGTAAAAAAATCGTGACTTCCATCCATTGGGATCAACGTAGCCATATCATATTTTGCAGTATCTATGATGTCTTTTACCACAATGTTTTGTGCGTTAGCTGTTCCTGTATTTTCAAACCGAATAAGGTAATGTACATACTCACCTACTCTGTCTGGTGTAATTGTTGCACCTTCTAGACAAGTTTTATCATTTGGGTCGAATGAATTTACAACTACCTGATTCAAAAAAGCTGTATTGTCTGCTGGTGTTTCATCGGTTGCTCCATTAATTAAAGCTGAATAGTTCAACAATTGACCACTATTTAATGGTGGAGTATCTGTTGGGGAATTCATATTTAAAGTTATTAGAATTTCTCTTGTTTCAAAAGGTTGAAGGTTAGAAAATGCCCAATTTAAGCTATTTGTAGTTTGATTTGAAACAGCTGGGCTACTTGAAACCAAGTCAATTAATTCATCATTAAACATAAAATTTAAAGTACCTGATTGAGTATTTGTTCCTTTGTTTTTATAGACCATTTTATAGTGCGAATCAAAACCTGGGCGAGCAATACCAATTGGAAATAGCCATACTTCTAAATCATTATGGTCGCCATTTTTAATCAAACAAAAATTTTGATTGAAAGGAGACGAACTAGTGGGGAAATTTACATTATAACTAGAAGGAGAAATTGCAAAATAATGTGAATTTTCTAAAACAGGAGTTATCGAATAATTGCCTGCATTCAAGTTTAAAGAATAAAAACCCGAAGCATTCGAATTTATATAACCAGTATAATTTGTTCCATTTAAAATAGATAAGTTTAAATTTGGAATTGAAATATCATTGCTATCACATCCATCTTGATTTTGATCGTAAGTAACATTACCTTGAATAGCATACAAGTTTCCTCCAGGTACAAAAGAGCAATATGAATTTACAACTAAGTTTGGAAGGTTATTAAAATAACTTTGAACACTATTTATTTTGGCATCATCAACACAAACATAACTTAAATTAGGGTTGGAATACAATTTATATCCATTACCAATATTATCACTTGAATATTGTAAAACATAGTTCACTCCATTTTTAATTATCAAATGAGTTATACTATTAGAATAACAATGCATTAGTGTTAACAATGTACAGTTAGAGACATCAAGCGTTGTTAATTGATTTCCGGCACAAATTAAATACGTTAAATTAGTTAAATTGGAAAAATCAAGTGACGTAATTTGATTTCCTCCGCAATTTAATGAAGCCAAATTGGTTAAATTGGAAATATCAAGTTGCGTTAACTGATTATTGGCACAAACCAAATTTAATAAATTAGTTAGATTAGAAACATCAAGAGAAGGAAGCAAATTATTAGCGCACTGTAGGTATTTTAAATTTGAAAAGCTTGATAAGTTTAAATTAGTAATAGCATTATTATTGATATTTAAATCTTCAAACAAAGGAAGATTTGTCATATTTAAATTGTTAAGGTTACAAAAAAAAGAGGTTAATTTTTTAAAATTGGGTAAGTTAGAAAGAGTAATCGAAATTAAATTACTATTTGATGAACAATTGATATCTTGAAGATTTTGAAAATTTGAAAAATTCAAAGAGGTCAAATTATTATTTTGGCAATTTAAATTTTTAAAATTTGGCAAATTATTCAAATTAATAGTCGTCATATTATTATAGCCACAATATAATGTGTTCAAGTTGTTCAGACCTGAAAGAACCAGATTAGTTATTGAATTATAAGTACAATTCAACGATTGCAAGTTTGTAAAATATTCTAATCCTGTCAAATTAGTAATGTCATTATTACCAGATGGCGTGTTACTTATATTGAGCCAGTAAACTAACTCTGCTTCAGTCAATTGAATTTCGCCATCGTTATTGACATCAATTTTAATGTAAGTCCAGATATCAACTCCTCTAGCGATTTGATTACTTGGACTAGCAGCCAACAATTTTGCTTTAAGATTAGCATCCGTAAAATTAATAACCTGTGCATTTGCTAAAAATCCGAAGCAAACAAGCAGTAAAAAATACAATTTTTTCATCTATCAATTATTTTATTTCAAATATATAACTTTCTGAAAAACAAATAAAAAAAGCCTTACAAAATTTGTAAGGCTTTCAAATATTTTTTTGTTAGGACTAACCCAAAACTTCTTTCACTTTCTCACCAATTTTAGCAGGAGAATCAACCACATGAATACCATTTTCTCTCATGATGCGTTTTTTGGCTTCGGCTGTATCGTCTGCGCCACCTACAATGGCACCTGCGTGACCCATAGTTCTTCCTTTTGGAGCAGTTTCACCAGCAATAAAACCAACCACTGGTTTACGGTTGCCATCGGCTTTGATCCATTTAGCAGCATCGGCTTCTAATTGACCACCGATTTCACCAATCATAACGATACAATGCGTTTCTGGATCGTTCATTAATAACTCAACAGCTTCTTTTGTAGTAGTTCCGATGATTGGATCACCACCAATTCCGATGGCTGTTGTGATTCCTAATCCTTGTTTTACCACTTGGTCAGCAGCTTCGTAAGTTAATGTTCCCGATTTAGAAACAATTCCAACATTACCTTTTTTGAAAACGAAACCTGGCATAATACCTACTTTGGCCTCTTCAGGAGTAATTACACCTGGACAGTTAGGTCCGATTAAACGACAATCTCTATCTTTTATATAAGCGTACGCTTTAATCATATCGGCTACAGGAATTCCTTCTGTAATACAAATGATTACTTTGATTCCAGCATCAGCAGCTTCCATAATGGCATCAGCAGCAAAGGCTGGCGGTACAAAAATAATAGTTGTATCAGCTCCAGCTTTATCCACTGCTTCTTTTACAGTGTTGAAAACAGGACGATTTAAGTGTGTTGAACCACCTTTTCCTGGTGTAACTCCACCTACCACGTTGGTTCCGTACTCAATCATTTGTTCAGCATGAAAAGTTCCTTCACTTCCTGTAAAACCTTGTACAATTATTTTTGAATTTTTATTGACTAAAACGCTCATAAGTTAATTTTTATATAGTTGTTTGGATTGTGTTGCAAAAGTATAAAATAGTAATTAGTAATTAGTGAATAGTGATTAGTTTTTTTGCTAAATTGATATCGTTCTTTTTAAGAAAATTGACTCATTTGGTAACCACGATACAATTTGTTGTCTTTTACTTCCCAAATGATGGTAAAATGAGCTAATAGCATTTCTTCTCTAGGGTTTTCTATGGTTTTAACGAAATGAGAGAAACGCAATGCAACAGTATTTCCTTCAGCAACTACGTGACTGATGCGCATTTTCGAACGCACATAAGCGCGGCTCAATTCTTCTGTCAAAGCAATAATATCATCATAGTTCATTTGAATAAACCCTTTACTGCTATTCCAGTCTATGGTAACTTCAGGATGCAATAATTGTGCTACTGCATCTTTGTCTAATAAAACATCCGACTTGTATAATTCAAGCACTATATCTTTTGGACT
The DNA here is from genome assembly GCA_016787805.1 of Flavobacterium sp. Classification (GTDB taxonomy): domain Bacteria; phylum Bacteroidota; class Bacteroidia; order Flavobacteriales; family Flavobacteriaceae; genus Flavobacterium. The sequence goes on from JAEUTY010000040.1 coordinate 51,900, forward strand.
CATTTTTTATTTAATTTATTGATAATGTCAGGAATTTGCTTGACATTGGCCAATTGTTTTAATTTTTCTCTTGATTCTTCTACTGGAGTTCCGAAGTAGCTTTTTCCACCTTCAATCGACTTGGTTACACCTGTTTGCCCTAAAACCACAGCTTTGGTTCCGATTGTAATACCGCTTGTGGTTCCGACTTGTCCCCAAAGTGTTACTTCATCTTCAATAATAACACAACCTGCAATTCCGGTTTGTGATGCGATGAGGCATTTTTTACCAATCACAGTGTCGTGACCCACGTGCACTTGATTATCAAGTTTGGTTCCTTCTCCAATAGTAGTATCTCCAGTAACGCCTTTGTCAATGGTACATAGCGCTCCAATTCCAACATTATCTTCAATCACAACTCGCCCACCTGAAATCAATTGATCAAAACCTTCAGGACGTTTTTTATAATAAAAAGCATCGGCTCCTAAAATAGTTCCAGCATGAATAATTACATTGTTACCAATTACAGTGTTGTCGTAAATGGAAACATTGGAATGAATGATACAATTTTTACCAATAATCACATTATTACCTACAAAGCAATTGGGTTGAATGACTGTTCCTTCTCCAATTTTTGCCGATTCAGCTATTGCTACTGAAGTACTTTGAAAAGGTTTGAAATGATTGGTTAATTTGTTGAAATCGCGAAAAGGATCATCAGAAATCAGTAATGCTTTTCCATCAGGGCAATCCACTTTTTTGTTAATTAAAACTATAGTTGCTGCTGATTGTAATGCTTTGTCATAGTATTTAGGATGATCAACAAAAACGATATCACCAGGTTCAACCACATGAATTTCATTCATACCCAAAACTGGAAAATCATCGCTACCAATGTACTGGCAATCGATGATTTTAGCTATTTCTTGTAATGAATGTGCTTTTGGAAACTTCATTTTTTGAATTTGAAAATTTGAAAATGTGTCAATTTGAAGATTTAATAATTTTCAAATTGACACATTTTCAAATTGATTTATTATACTCTTTCAATGTATTTACCTGTTGCGGTATCAATCTTGATTTTATCTCCTTCATTAATGAATAATGGAACGTTTACAGAAGCTCCTGTTTCTACTTTTGCTGGTTTAGTAGCATTAGTTGCAGTGTTTCCTTTTACTCCAGGTTCTGCATAAGTTACTTCTAAAACAATTGAAGCAGGCATATCAACTGAAAGAGGTAAATCAGTTTCAGTATTGATTTGTACCATTACATTGGTTCCTTCTTTCAACAAATCTGGATTATCCAATACATCTTTGTTCAATGAAATTTGTTCATACGATTCAGTGTTCATAAAATGGAAAAGGTTTCCCTCAGCATATAAATACTGGTAAGTATGTGTTTCTACTCGAACAACGTCAATTTTGTGTCCAGCAGAAAATGTATTATCCAAAACTTTTCCGTTGGTTAATGATTTTAATTTGGTTCTTACGAAAGCTGGTCCTTTACCAGGTTTTACGTGTAAGAATTCAATAATTTTATAGATGTCGTGATTGTGTTTAATGCATAATCCATTTCTGATATCTGCTGTACTTGCCATTATAGTTTATTTTATATTTATTTTTAATTAAACGGTTCCAGTATATCCTTTCATGATTCCACGTGATGAGTTTCGGATGAAAAGTAAAATTTCGTCACGTTCGGGTGTTGCTTCCATTTCAGCTTCAATTATAGCGACAGCTTGTGACGTATTGTAATTTTTTTGATACAAAATTCGGTATATATCTTGAATTTCTCTAATTTTTTCGGTAGAAAAACCTCGTCTTCTTAATCCGACTGAATTAATTCCAACATACGATAGTGGTTCTTTGGCAGCTTTAGTATATGGCGGAACATCTTTACGAACCAAAGATCCTCCAGAAATCATTGCATGATCACCAATTTGAATAAATTGATGCACAGCTGCTAAACCGCCAATTATGGCAAAATTACCAACTTGAACGTGACCCGCTAATGCTACTCCGTTAACAATAATTGCGTTATCTCCCACATGGCAATCGTGTGCAATGTGAGCTGTTGCCATAATTAAACAATTATTACCAATTTTGGTTTGGCCAGACGCGATTGTTCCTCTATTAATTGTAACGCACTCTCTAATAGTAACATTATCACCAATTACCGCAAGTGATTCTTCACCACCAAATTTCAAATCTTGAGGTACTGCTGCGATAACTGCACCTGGAAATATATTGCAATTTTTACCAATTCGAGCTCCTTCCATGATGGTTACATTTGATCCAATCCATGTACCATCGCCAATAACGACATTGTTATGGATAGTTGTAAATGGCTCAATTACAACGTTTTTTGCAATTTTTGCACCAGGGTGAACGTAAGCTAAAGGTTGATTCATTCTTTAATTGTTTATGGTTTATTGTTTATCGTTCATAGTAAAAACAACCACAAACTACAAACAATGAACTTATTATTATTGATTTTTAGCAATTTGCGCCATTAATTCGGCTTCAGCAACCAATTTACCATTGGCGTAAGCACTAGCTTGCATATGACAGATTCCACGACGAATTGGCGAAATCAAATCGCATTTGAATACCAAAGTATCACCTGGTAAAACTTTATGCTTAAATTTTACATTGTCGATTTTCATGAAATAAGTCAAATAATTTTCAGGATCAGGCACCGAACTTAAAATCAATATTCCACCAGTTTGTGCCATGGCTTCAATAATCAAAACACCAGGCATTACTGGTGCTCCAGGAAAATGTCCAACGAAAAAATCTTCATTCATAGTGACATTTTTCAATCCGACTACACAACTTTCAGACATTTCCAAAATTTTATCTACCAATAAAAATGGTGGACGATGAGGCAACATGGCCATAATTTTGGTAATGTCCATCAAAGGCTCTTTGTGCAAATCGAATGTTGGGATTTGATTTCTTTGATCGATTTTGATGATTTTTGAGAGTTTTTTGGCAAATTGTGTATTCACAAAATGGCCTGGCTTATTGGCAATTACTTTTCCTTTGATTCGAGTTCCGATTAATGCTAAATCACCTACAACATCAAGTAATTTGTGACGAGCTGCTTCATTGGGATAATGCAAAGTAAGATTATCTAAAATTCCATTTGGTTTCACTGAAATAGAATCTTTACCAAAAGCAACCTTTAAATTTTCGATAGTTTTAGGCGAAATTTCTTTATCTACATAAACGATAGCATTGTTTAAATCGCCTCCTTTTATTAATCCATTATCTAATAAAGTCTCTAATTCGTGTAAGAAACTGAAAGTCCTTGAATCTGCTATTTCAGTTTTAAATTCAGCAATATTTTTCATTGTTGCGTTCTGAGTACCAAGTACTTTAGTACCAAAATCAACCATGGCTGTAACTTGGTAATCATCGGCTGGCATTACTATAATTTCGCTTCCTGTAGCTTCATCTAAAAATGAAATTACTTCTTTAACCACATAGTATTTGCGTTCAGCATCTTGCTCAACAACGCCAGCTTTTTCAATAGCTTCAACAAAATATTTCGAAGAACCATCCATAATTGGCGGCTCCGATTCATTCAACTCTATAATTACATTGTCGACATCGCAACCCACAAAAGCAGCCAAAACATGCTCAGAAGTTTGAATTTTTACGCCTAATTTTTCAAGATTAGTTCCGCGTTGTGTATTGACAACGTAATTAGCATCGGCTTCAATAACAGGACATCCTTCTAAATCAACTCTTACAAAAGTATAGCCATTATTGACTGGTGCAGGTTTAAACGTCATTTTGACTTCTTTTCCTGTGTGCAACCCAACTCCAGTTAGTGAAATTTCACTAGCGATGGTTTTTTGTTTAACCATGATATTTATTCTATTTGTATTATTCTAATTTTTTCTTTAAATCATCGATATCAGCAACAATTTTTGGCAAGTTTCTGAAATGCACGTACGATTTATTCCAATCGCCATAATTAAAAGCAGGTGAACCTTGAATCGTCTCACCGTCTTTAACATTTTTACCAATTCCCGATTGCGCTTGAATACGAACATTATCTCCAATTACGATGTGCCCGGCAAAACCAACTTGCCCGCCAATTTGGCAATTTTTACCTATTTTGGTTGAACCTGCAATTCCTGTTTGAGCTGCAATCACTGTGTTTTCACCAATTTCTACATTGTGAGCAATTTGAATTTGATTGTCCAACTTCACTCCTCTTCGAATTATTGTTGACCCTAAAGTAGCTCTATCAATGGTTGTACAAGAACCTACCTCAACATTGTCTTCTAAAATTACATTTCCAATTTGCGGTATTTTACTATACGTTCCGTCTTCAGAAGGAGCGAAACCAAATCCGTCGGACCCAATTATTGTTCCTGAATGAATCGTGCAAAAGTTGCCTATTTCGGTTTCTGAGTAAATTCGTACACCCGCAAAAAACACACAATTATCTCCGATAGTCACATTATCACCAATAAAAGTGTTGGGATATATTTTGACATTGTTCCCAATTTTTACATTTTTACCAATATAACTAAAACTTCCCAAGTACAAATTTTCGCCATAAGTAACATTTTCAGAAATCACGGAAGGCTGTTCGATGCCTGATTTCATTAACTTTACTTGATTGTAATACTCTAGTAATTTGGAAAAAGACTTGTAAGCGTCTTCCACTTTTATCAAAGTTGTTTTTATGGGTTGTTCGGGCTCAAATGTTTGATTGACTATCGTAATAGAAGCCTCAGTAGTATAAATGAAATTTTGGTATTTGGGATTGGCTAAAAAAGTTAATGAACCATTGGTTCCTTCTTCAATTTTAGCTAATTTATAGACTTCAGCATTAGGATTTCCTACTACTTCGCCTTCAAGTATTCCCGCTATTTGTTCGGCTGTAAATTTCATCTGGGCAAAAATATAAAATTTAATTAAATTGCTGTCACTATAAAAGCACTTTTGGAAAACAAATAAAATATTTGGTTACTGGTTTTGACAATGCTTTTAAATGCAACTGATCAGAAGCTTCGATAACATCTTCAATACTTTTGTCTTTTTTAACGATACTAATCGGGCCGCTATTTTTGTTATACGCCTGATTTTTGAGCTTTCCTTTGAAAACAAAATAATCTACATCCTTGGCTTCAATAGGATGCAATTGTAAAAATTGATCTTTAAGTAATTGCAATCGTTCTTTATCTGGCTTGTCTTCCGACATTTGAATTTTGAGCAAATCACGATTGATAATCATTTTACACAAAGCACTCAAAACAAAATCCTCATTAAATTGCCAATTTTTAATAGCACTCATAATATCAACATCGTCCAATTGGGCAAATGTATCGAGAACTTTCTCGTTAAAATCAGAAAAATTGACTTTATTCTTTAAAAAGTAATTCAATGGTTTACTGCTTTCTAACTGAATATCTTTATCCGTCAGTTCTTTAGCTCGCTTTAAAATCTTCGTCAGAATAATTTCGGCAACCACACTCGTTTTATGCAAATAAGCTTGCCAATACATCAATCGACGGGCAACCAAAAATTTTTCTACCGAATAAATCCCTTTTTCTTCAATAACCAATTGTTCGTTCTGCACATTCATCATCTGAATCAAGCGATCACTATTGATATTTCCTTCGGCTACTCCACTATAAAAACTGTCACGTTTTAAGTAATCCATTCGGTCCATGTCCAACTGACTTGAAATCAGTTGATAGAAAAAATGACGATGGTATTCGCCTTTAAAAATTTGAATTGCCAACGACAATTTGCCTTCAAACTCAACATTCAAAGCATGCATAAATAAGAGTGAAATCTCCTCGTGATGTACATTTTCGACGATACTATTTTCCATTGCGTGCGAAAAAGGTCCATGTCCAATATCGTGCAACAAAATGGCAATTAAAAGTCCGTTTGCCTCATCTTCAGAAATAGTGACACCTTTAAATCGCAAAGTTTCGATTGCTTTTTGCATAATATGCATACAACCAATGGCATGATGGAAACGTGTGTGGTGCGCACCTGGATAAACCAAATACGACATTCCCATTTGCGAAATGCGTCTGAGGCGTTGAAAATAAGGATGTTGAATTAAATCGTAAATTAAAGTATTCGGAATGGTGATAAAACCATAAATAGGATCATTAAAAATTTTAAGCTTGTTGGTAGAATTCAAAACAGTTTATTTATAGTAACAAATGTAAGTAAATTTATGTGCAAAAAAAATGCTTCATTTTTTGAACCCTTGTGAGTACAACTTTATCAAAATGTAAAGACGCACGGTTGCGCGTCTTTATTATACTATTTTAATTGAAACCTAATTTTCTACCAAATCACAACACGTTCATTTTCAGGAACAAACATTTTGTTGTTTGGTTTTACATTAAAGGTTTCATAAAACTCTTTGAGGTTACTTAAAGGCCCAATAATTCTAAATTTGGCTGGCGAATGAACGTCGGTCATTACTTGTTGCGCCAAGGCTTCTTTATTGGTATTGACCATCCAAGCATAAGCATACGACAAAAAGTAACGTTGGTTCGGAGTTAAACCACTAATTTTTTCATTGTTTTTGAATTGTTTGGTTTTTTTAAAGGCCTCATAACCCATTACAACTCCACCTAAATCGGCAATATTTTCACCTTGCGTGGCATCACCGTTAACAAACTTATTATCAACTACATTGTATTTATTAAATTGCTGGACTATTAGTTTCGTTTTCGCGTTAAATTTTTTCAAATCTTCGGCTGTCCACCAGTTTTTTAAGTTTCCTTTGTCATCGTATTGACTTCCCTGATCGTCAAATCCGTGGGTGATTTCGTGGCCAAAAGTTGAACCTCCAATTATACCATACAATACGGCATCGTCGGGCATTCTTCCTTCAAAACCTGGCACAATAATATTACATGCTGGCACACAAATTTCGTTGTTACTTGGGTTGTAATAAGCATTGTAGGTTTGAGGAAACATTCCCCACTCGGTTCTATCAACAGGTTTACCATATTTTGACGCCATATCATTGTAGTACCATTGATTTACCGAAATTACATTTTTACAATACGAATTACGCTCAATAATTACACTACTCATGTCTTTCCACTTATCAGGATAACCCACTTTCATAACTACCTTACTCAATTTGTAAAGTGCTTTCTTTTTTGTGGCTTCACTCATCCAATCGAGTTTTTTGATGTGTTCAGCATAAACATCACGAACGTTATTTCCAATTTCAAGCAATTTTTCTTTTGATCCTTTTGGCAAATATTCTTCAACGTATACTTGACCAATTAATTCACCCAATGAACTATTGGTTTGTTCCACAATTCGTTTCCATCTTGGGCGTTGTTCTTTTACTCCACTCATAACGGTTGAATAAAAATAAAAGTTTTGCTCTTCAAAGCTTTTATCCAAATAACCCGCATAAGTATTAACTAAATCCCATTTCAAATAGGTTTTCCAATCCTCAACCGAGTACGATTGTAACATAACATTCAATGCTTTGTAAAATTCAGGCTGACCCACAATGACTGAATCTGCATTTTTAACACGCAACGAAACCAACATTTTGTCCCAAGGAATGTTGGGTGTAAGAGCCGAAAATTGTGCCACACTCATTTTATTGTAATTCTTCAATGGATCGCGTAATGCTTCTATTTTGCGTGAAGCCTTGGCTAAATCGGTTTCAATCTTCATGATCACATTCGCGCTTTTTGATGCAACTTCGGCTTTCTCTCCAGACAGTTCCATCATTTTTTGCAAATGCTTGACATATTCATTTCTAATTTTAACAGTAGGTTCATCGGTATTAAAATAATAATCACGTTGCCCTAATCCTAATCCGCCTTGCGAAAAGAATAATGCGTTTTTAGAACTGTTTTTATCATCTTGCCCAACATAAAACCCAAAACCAGGGTGAGCGCCTACTGTATGCATGTAAGCCATTGTAGCTAAAACTCCTTGAACATCTATCACCGAATTTATACGCGCTAACTCTTGCTTCAGTGGCTTAATTCCAGCTTTGTTTATGGCTAGCGAGTCCATTCCAGAAGCATAAAAATCACCAATTTTTTGTTTGTTACTACCTTTCAATGCATCATCATCTTTCGCTGCTTCTTCACATATATTTTTGATTTGTTTGTCGATAGTATCTTGTATCATTCTAAAAATACCATTGCTACGCTCAGTAGCCGGAATTGGATTGCGTTTGAACCATCCACCGTTGGCATACTGAAAAAAATCGTCAGCTGGATTTACCGTTGTGTCTCTATTAGTTAGTAATGGATCAACAAATGCGGTTTCTTTTTTGGAACAACTTGCCAAAAGAATTGCAAATAGTACTATTGAAAGTTTTGGAATAAATTTCATATTGATTATTTTGAGGAATGAGTAGCTTTTGGATTGAATTTGTTACCAAAAGTATAAAAAATTTGTGAGATTTAGTTGAAGCTATTTCCAGCTATCCGTTACAAGTCCTCAGCCTAAATCGTGTTTTTGTAAGTCGCGCGCCAGCTTCCGTTGGTCGCTTTCGCACGCCAACAAAAAACTACATTTTAGTCTTGCGGGCTTTCCACTGCTATCTGGGCTAGGCAATTGATGTGAAATCGAATCGTAAATCCAGATGGCAAAATTGACTTTAAATAAAAAATTAATAGTTTATTTTTTACAATAATTTTAATACAACTGTCGTTCTATAAATAGTAAATTGCACCAAATTTAAAACACATGAGTAACATCAAAATTCTTTGGGTTGACGACGAAATCGATTTGTTAAAGCCGCACATTTTATTTTTAGAGAAAAAAAACTACGACGTAACTACTTGCAATAACGGTCGTGACGCCATTGACATCTTTGCCGAACACAATTTTGATATTGTATTTCTCGACGAAAACATGCCTGGAATGAGTGGTTTGGAAACGCTTCAAGAAATCAAAGAAAAAAAATCGTCCACACCTGTAATTATGATTACCAAAAGTGAGGAAGAATACATCATGGAAGAAGCCATCGGTTCGAAAATTGCCGATTACTTAATCAAACCTGTAAATCCCAATCAGATTTTGTTGAGTTTGAAAAAAAACCTCGATCACTCTCGCCTAGTTTCAGAAAAAACAACTTTAGATTACCAAAAAGAATTCCGAAAAATCGCGATGGATTTGGCCATGGTCAATTCGTACGAAGATTGGATTGAACTCTACAAAAAACTGTTGTTTTGGGAACTCGAACTCGAAAACATCAATGATACAGGCTTAATTGATATTTTAGAATCGCAAAAAGTAGAAGCCAACTCACAATTCGGAAAATTCATCGAACGCAACTACGAAGATTGGTACGAACCTAAAGCAGACAAACCCATTTTATCACACAATTTGTTCCGCGAATTAGTGGTACCTGAATTGGTGAAAAAAGAAAAACCTATCCTTTTTGTTGTAGTTGATAACATGCGTTACGACCAATGGAAAGCCATGGAAAATGTAGTAGGCAATTACTATAAATTAGAGAAAGAAGTACCCTATTATGCAATATTACCAACTGCAACACAATATGCAAGAAATGCTATTTTCTCGGGTTTAACGCCGCTTGAAATGGAAAAACAATTTCCGCAATATTGGAAAAATGATGTAGACGATGGCGGTAAAAACTTGTACGAAGGCGAATTCTTAGAAGCACATTTAAAGCGTTTAGGTTTAAACATCAAACAAGATTACTTCAAAATCACCAATTTGGCCAGCGGAAGAAAATTAGCCGACAACTTCAAAGGTTTAAAAGACAATAATTTAGTGACTGTTGTGTACAATTTCGTTGATATGTTATCGCATGCCAAAACCGAAATGGATGTGGTAAAAGAATTGGCTTCTGATGACAAAGCGTATCGTTCGTTGACCTTGAGTTGGTTCAAAAATTCGCCTTTGTTGGAAATCATTCAACAAGCGCAAAAACTCGGATTCAAATTAATTATTACTACAGACCACGGAACTATCAATGTAAAAAACCCATCGAAAGTAATTGGCGACAAACAAACGAGTTTGAATTTACGTTACAAAACTGGCCGAAGTTTGACTTACGAAGACAAAGACGTTTATGCAGTAAAAGATCCAAAAAAGATAGGTTTACCTGCTATTAATATGAGTAGTTCCTACATTTTTGCTAAGAATGATTTGTTCTTGGCGTATGTAAACAATTACAATCATTACGTAAGTTATTACCGTAACACATACCAACATGGAGGAATTTCACTGGAAGAAATGATTGTACCATTCTTAGTGTTTAATCCAAAATAATCCTTTAATTATTTATACTCTAACACATAACCTATTATTCAAAATTACGAATGATAGGTTTTTTATTTAACCACTTTTGCATAGATATTTGCCTTTTAAAGTTGATTTTTTTGTATATTGGTAGCGCAATTTCATACTATCATGTCGTTAACACCATTCACAAAGCAACAACTACTACCACAAGAAGAGAAACTTGAAATTTCTCGTCATAAAAGCGAGTTATTCATTGGAATTCCGAAAGAAACTAGTTATCAAGAACGACGTATTTGCTTAACTCCAGATGCGGTTAACTCTCTTACTTCGCATGGTCATCGTGTATTGTTAGAAGCTGGAGCTGGATTGAGTTCAAGTTATTCTGACAAAGAGTATAGCGATGCTGGTGCAGAAATCACCAACGACACCAAAAAAGTATTTAGTTGCCCAATGTTGCTTAAAGTAGAACCTCCTACATTAAAAGAAATTGAAATGATTCAACCGAATTCGATACTGATTTCGGCCATTCAATTGAAAACCCAAAAGAAAGATTATTTTGAAGCTTTAATCAAAAAGAAGATTACTGCTTTGGCTTTCGAATACATTAAAGATGAAGACGGATCGTATCCTGCAGTAAAATCGTTGAGCGAAATTGCAGGAACAGCATCTATATTAGTGGCAGCCGAATTAATGATCAACAACCAATTTGGAAAAGGTTTATTATTTGGAAACATAACTGGAGTTCCTCCAACAGAAGTGGTAATAATTGGTGCTGGAACAGTAGGTGAATTTGCCGCCAAAACAGCTGTAGGATTAGGCGCAAGCGTAAAAGTATTCGACAACTCGATTACTAAATTACGTCGTTTACAAAACAATTTAAACCAACGTGTTTTTACTTCAACCATACAGCCTAAAGCGCTACTAAAAGCATTACGTCGTTGTGATGTTGCTATTGGTGCAATGCGTGGAAAAGATCGTTGTCCAGTAGTCGTTACTGAAACCATGGTCGAGCACATGAAAAAAGGCGCTGTGATTGTTGACGTAAGTATTGATACTGGTGGATGTTTTGAGACTTCAGAAATCACTACACACGAAAAACCAACCTTCATTAAAAACGATGTCATTCATTATTGTGTACCTAATATTCCCTCACGTTATTCCAAAACGGCTTCTCTTTCGATTAGTAATATCATCACTCCTTCGCTAATCCATATTGCGGAAGATGGCGGAATTGAAAGTGCTCTCCGACTCAACAAAGGATTGAAAAACGGCGTTTATGTCTACCATGGAATCTTAACCAACAAAGCCATTGGCGATTGGTTTAATTTACCAGACAGTGACATTAATTTGATTGTTTTTTAATTTTATATTCTCTGATTTTACCTTAGTTTTGCAAAAAATTTAGAAGATGAAATTCTATCAGCGTTTGGCTTACTATTTAGTCGGTTTTGTAATGGGTTTATTTGTGGTTGCTTTGGTTTGGTCTGGAAAAGACACACGATGCAATTATTTTCCAAATTCTCGTGTATTGAGCAACTTAAGAAACAAACCTTTTCACTACAGTTTAGAAGCTTCAGAACGTTTGAAAGAAGATTGGATTGATACGTTAGACATCAAAAACACTTTGACGTATGGCGATGTTGATTTTGATAGAAGTAATATAAAAAAAGACGGCGGAAAACTTTACGTCATTGAAGGAAAAACTACGACTGGCGAGCCTATCGAACTGCGCGTTATAAACTACGACACCAAAGCAGTGCTCGATAACATCATAAAAAAATAGCATAAAAAACTCCGATTGACTCGGAGTTTTTTATTTACTTTATTTTTCTACGTTCGCGTTCGGTTTTCAATAAATTCAATTCTCTACTCGTTTGTCCTGCCACCGAAGTGTTTTCTTCGGCACGACGAATCAAGTATGGCATCACATCTCGCACTGGACCAAATGGCAAATACTTGGCTACATTGTAACCATGCGCTGCCAAATTGTAACTAATATTATCGCTCATTCCATACAATTGTCCGAACCACAAACGTTGATCGTTTTTAGAAATTCCGTTGGCATTCATCATTTCCATTAATTTATACGAACTTTCTTCGTTGTGTGTTCCCGCAAAAATCGCCATTCTATCAATGTGTTGCATCATGTAATCAACAGCTGTATTGTAATTATCATCCGTTGCTTGTTTGGAGGCACAAATTGGTGTTGGATAACCATTTTCTTCTGCTCGTTTGTGCTCTTTTTCCATGTAAGCACCACGCACCAATTTCATTCCGATATAAAAACCATCTTTTTTGGCTCTTTCATGTAAACCCTTTAAATAATCCATGCGATCCCAACGGTACATCTGTAACGTATTGAAAACGATCACTTTTTCCTTGTTGTAACGACGCATCATTTCTTCCACCAAATCATCGGCAGCATCTTGCATCCAACTTTCTTCTGCATCAATTAACAGCGCGACATCTTTTTGGTGTGCTGTTTTACAAATAACATCAAAGCGCTCTTTTACTTTATTCCATTCAGCTTGTTCTTCGTTAGTGAGGGTTTGCTTCGCTCCTACTTTTTCATACAAATCCAAACGACCTAAGCCTGTTGGTTTAAAAACCGCAAACGGAATTGCTTGGCGTTCTTTGGCAAATTCAACTGTTTTTAATGTCATTTCCAAAGCTGCATCAAACTGGGCTTCTTCTTCTTTGCCTTCAACCGAATAATCTAATACTGATGAAACGCCTTTGGTAAACATCTTATCCACCACAGTCAAACAATCATTTTCATTTACACCTCCACAAAAATGATCAAAAACTGTAGCACGAATTAGTCCATCAACTGGCAAATGCGCTTTTAAGGCAAAGTTGGTTACAGCTGTTCCTATACGAACCAATGGTTCACTGGCAATCATTTTGAAAAGAAAATACGCTCTATCGAGTTCGGTGTCGCTTTTTAAGGAGAAAGCCACTTGGGTATTATTGAAGATTTTGTCCATTTGTTTTAAAAAATTATGCAAATATAATGAGAGTTTGGCTAATTTTTATCAAATTTTGCCTTATTTTTGGCTCACAATTTAAACATAATGCAAGCAATAAACGCCAACGGTTATACCATACATTTCAACGAAAAAGGATATGCAATTTTGAATGATTTTTTACAGCAAAAAAACTATTCCTCTTTGTTTATTTTGGCTGATAGTAACACTAACGAAGTTTGTCTTCCAAAGTTTTTACCTTATTTAGCCACCGAAATTCCAATTGAAATTATCGAAATTGAAGCTGGTGAAAGCTTAAAAAACATTATGACTTGTGCCGAAATTTGGACCACTTTGACCGAACTTGGCGCAGATAGAAAAAGCTTAATCATCAACGTTGGAGGAGGCGTAATTACTGACATTGGCGGATTTGTGGCTTCTACATTCAAAAGAGGAATTGACTTTATCAATGTTCCAACTACACTTTTAGGAATGGTCGACGCATCAGTTGGTGGAAAAAACGGAGTGGATTTAGGTCATTTAAAAAACCAAATTGGAACAATTACGGTTCCTCAGTTATTACTGATTGATACTCGTTTTTTAGAAACTTTACCGCAGAAAGAAATGCGCTCGGGACTGGCTGAAATGTTGAAACACGGTTTAATTTATGATAAAATCTACTGGGAACAATTTTTGGATTTGACAACCTTAAATTTCAATGATTTAGACATTCTGATTTACCGTTCTATTGAAATTAAAAACGCAATTGTCAAACAAGATCCTACAGAAAACGGAATTCGAAAAGCATTGAATTTTGGTCACACTTTAGGGCACGCTATTGAAAGTCATTTTTTAGACACTGAAAAACAATTGTTACACGGCGAAGCTATTGCAATTGGAATGATTTTAGAAAGTTACCTTTCCAAAGAAAAAGGATTGATCACCAATGAAGAATACCAACAAATTAAAACCATAATTTCGGATATTTTTGATGCCTTTGAGTTTAGTGCAAACGACATCATCAACATCCAAAATTTACTCATTCACGACAAAAAAAATGAGCACGGAAAAGTCCAATTTGCGCTTTTGGATGGTATTGGAAAATGCATCGTCAATCAATCGGTTGATAAAGAGCTGATTATCAAGTCTTTTGAAGATTATAAAATATAATATTTTTTTAAAAAAATACTTGCAAATCGCTTATTTTATTTTTTACATTTGTCGTAATGATAAAAAACAGTAACACTATTAATTATAGCACTTCTAGGCTTAAAACAAATACTGGTTTTCAAGTATTGTGTGTTGCATTTTTGACTTCAATCCGAACTATTTTAGGTTTGTTTTTGGAAATCATTAAAACGGAAACCACAAAACTTCCTATTATTTACGCTAACATTAGAGTTTGAATCGCAGATTAATTTCGTTTTTTTATTAATCTAACATCCATTTTACACTAATGAATACTAAATATTACGACTTAATTAATCAAACTTTTTACTTCCCTCAAGAAGAATTTACATTAAATAAAGATGCTTTACAATTTCACAATATTGATTTGATGAAATTGGTAGAACAATACGGAACACCTTTAAAGTTTACTTACTTACCTCAAATTTCCAATAACATTAACAAAGCCAAAGGTTGGTTTAGAAAAGGAATGGAAAAAATAGGCTACGAAGGTAAATACTACTATTGTTATTGTACCAAAAGTTCGCACTTTAGTTTTATTATGAATGAAGCTTTTAAAAATAACATTCATATTGAAACTTCGTCTGCATACGATATCAATATTGTTGAGAAATTGATGGAAGAAGGCAAAATCAACAAAAACACTTACGTGGTTTGCAATGGTTTCAAAAGAGACGAATACATTGCCAATATTGCTCGTTTGATGAACAATGGTCATTCGAAAACCATTCCGGTTATTGATAACTACGAGGAACTGGATTTATTACAAGATTCGATCAAAGGAAAGTTCAAAATCGGAATTCGAATTGCCGCTGAAGAAGAACCAAAATTTGAATTTTATACTTCGCGTTTAGGTATTGGCTACAAAGACATTGTTCCGTTTTATAGAAAACAAATTCAAGAGAACAAAAAAGTTGAGCTAAAAATGCTTCACTTTTTTATCAATACTGGAATTCGTGACACTGCCTATTATTGGAATGAGTTGTTGAAATGTATGAAAGTGTACATTGCTTTGAAAAAAGAATGTCCAACATTAGACAGTTTGAATATTGGTGGCGGATTTCCAATTAAAAATTCATTAGCATTCGAATACGATTATCAATATATGATCGATGAAATTTTGAATCAAATCAAAATTGCCTGTGACGAAGCCGAAGTAGAAGTTCCGCATATTTTTACCGAATTTGGTTCATTTACTGTTGGAGAATCGGGTGGCGCTATTTACCAAGTTTTATATCAGAAAAAACAAAACGACAGAGAAAATTGGAACATGATTGACTCGTCTTTCATCACTACTTTACCTGATACTTGGGCAATTAACAAACGATTTGTAATGTTGGCTGTCAATCGTTGGAACGACACTTACGAACGTGTATTATTAGGTGGAATGACTTGTGATAGTGATGATTATTACAATTCTGAGCAACACATGAACGCGGTTTATCTTCCTAAATACAACAAAGAAAAACCATTATATATCGGTTTCTTTAACACTGGTGCTTACCAGGAAACTATTGGTGGATTTGGTGGATTACACCACTGTTTGATTCCACAACCGAAACACATTTTAATCGACAGAGATGAAAATGGCATATTGGCTACAGAAGTTTTTTCTGAACAACAGACTTCTGAAGATGTTATGAAAATATTAGGCTACACCAAATAAGTAGTATTATTCTGTTGATTACAAGCAAGTTAAAAAGTTTATCGAAAATAACTAAAAAGAGTTTGAAGTTTTGAAAAAATAGTTTTTCTTTGAAGCACAAACGATTTATAACAAATACGAAAGTTAAAAATGAGCAAAGGACCAATAAGTCAGTTTATTGAGAAAAATTATCTTCATTTCAATTCTGCTGCTTTAGTAGATGCGGCCAAAGGATACGAGCAACATTTGCTAGAAAATGGAAAAATGATGATCACATTGGCTGGAGCAATGAGTACAGCTGAATTAGGAAAATCTTTAGCAGAAATGATTCGTCAAGATAAAGTACATATCATATCGTGTACAGGTGCGAATTTGGAGGAAGATATTATGAATTTGGTAGCTCATAATTCGTACAAACGCGTTCCTAATTACCGCGATTTAAGCCCGCAAGAGGAATGGGATTTGTTGGAAAATCATTTTAATAGAGTTACTGACACTTGTATTCCTGAGGAAGAAGCATTCCGCAGATTACAATCACATTTATACGACATTTGGAATAATGCTGATTCAAAAGGTGAACGTTATTTTCCACATGAATTTATGTACCAAATGATTAATTCAGGCGTGTTAAAACAATACTACGAAATTGACCCAAAAGATTCGTGGATGGTTGCTGCAGCTGAGAAGAATTTACCAATAGTTGTTCCAGGTTGGGAAGACAGTACAATGGGCAATATTTTTGCTTCGTATTGTATCAAAGGTGAATTCAAACCCACTACGATGAAAAGCGGAATAGAATACATGATGTGGTTGGCTGATTGGTATCCAAAAAATTCAGGAGGTAAAGGTGTTGGATTTTTCCAAATTGGTGGAGGAATCGCTGGAGATTTTCCCATTTGCGTAGTTCCTATGTTGTACCAAGATATGGAAATGCACGACATTCCGTTTTGGAGTTATTTCTGCCAAATTTCAGATTCTACAACAAGTTATGGTTCGTATTCAGGAGCAGTTCCTAACGAAAAAATCACTTGGGGTAAACTAGATATTCATACACCAAAATTTATTATTGAATCGGATGCGACTATCGTTGCTCCTTTAATTTTTGCATATTTATTAGATCTATAACACCATTTTATGAGAAGAATTATTGTTGATTATGCTAAGCTAACTGGCGATATTTTAAACTTATTAGTTGAGAAATTTCCTGAAGGATATGATGATAGCGATATCATTCGATTTAGAAATGCTCAAAACGAATTAATTGAGGCTGTTGAAGTACGAACTGAAGACACTATTTATTTAGTAAAAGTGAGTACAAAATTAGCAAGCCGCATGGAAAAATTTGAGGAAGAAGACGACGATTTGGATGCAGTAATTGAACCAATTGCGCCAGTAAAAGGTTTAGATTTGGACGATGATGATTTGCCAAGTGAAGATGATGAGGAGGAGGAAGAAGATTTATTAAAAGATAAAGGCGGTTCAGATGATGGTGACGACGATGACGATGACGACGATGATTTTGAATCTTCGGACAACTTTGACGACGACGATGATGACGAAGAATAATTAAGTAAAATTTCAAAATAACAAATCCCAAATTCCAAAAATAATTGATTGGAATTTGGGATTTTCTATTAGATCAAAATGGTTCTTACAAATAACGTTCTTCAAAAACACGCTGATGGTGATTTTGATGCGCTATAATTATAAACCCAATAGCTCTAACCGAAATCGGGTTGTCAGAAGCTATTCCGATCCGTAAAAATTGTTCTTCATTGAATGTTTTGAAAAGATAAATAGTAGAATGCCGAACCGAAGATAACTCAGTAAGCAAATCCATAATGGAACGTTGATTTGCATTAGCCTCAACGGCATAATCATCTTCTTCAAAACCAGGAAGTTCCGTTTTGTCATTCCGTGCAATTCGCAACGCTCTGTACGAAAAAACCCTTTCGCAATCAATCACATGCTGAATAATGTCTTTGATGGTCCATTTTCCTTCCGCATAACGATAGTCAAATTTATCCATTGGAAGATTTTGTACAAACTTAATAAAGCGATGCAATGCAATTTCTAATTCTTCAATTAAAGTATATTCATCTGAAAGGTCGGAAATGAAAGTGGCGTAATAAGGCGCGTATTCATTGGATTGGATTTGTGATGGTTTCATTTTAAATAAGTTTTAGGCTGAATTTCGGCTCGCATTGGTATTTCCAAATAACGAACGAGTTACTAATTTTTCATACACAGGAAGTAATTTTGGGTCACTTCTACCCTTTTTGATTTCGTTGATTTTCATCAAAGCATATTGTTGAATAGACAATAATGGCAACACTATATTTTCTCTCATAACGATTGATGCTTTTCCATCAGGATAATTTTCCATCAATTCAGTATGACCTGCAATTTTCAATAACAATCGTTTGGTTTCTAAAAATTCGTCGAATATGATTTGCCAAAATGCACCAAAGTCTTCATCATTTTTCATGTACTGCGTCAATGGAAAAAACGATTTGGCCAACGACATCATACTGTTTTCTAACAAAGTTCTAAAAAACAACGAAGAATCAAACAGTTTTTGCACTTTATCCCAGCGATGGGTTTCTTCAAAATGTTTCAAAGCAGCTCCAACACCAAAAAATCCAGGAACATTTTGTTTCATCTGACTCCACGAACCTACAAAAGGAATGGCTCGCAAATCGGAAAAATCTAATTTTTCGGCTGCTTTTCGCTTCGAAGGTCGACTTCCAATATTGGTTTTAGAATAATAATTCAGCGTACTCATTTGCTCCAAATACGGAATAAACTTTGGATGATTTTTGAAATCCAAATATTTAGCAAATCCAATTGCTGCTAATTCTTCAATTATTTGCTTATCGGAAGCTGATAAATCATTCTCCTTTTTGGTAAAAACTTGATTAGAAACTCCAGCGCTCAAAAGATTTTCCAAATTATGACGACACGAATCGGTTGTCCCAAAATTAGAACTGATAGTTTGCCCTTGAATGGTCAATTGAATTTCATGGTTATCAATATCCGAACCTAAAGAAGCATAAAATTTGTGCGTTTTTCCTCCACCTCTCGCTGGAGGTCCACCACGCCCATCAAAGAAAATAACTTTAATTCCGTATTTTCTTGAGACTTTAGTAATGGCTTCTTTGGCTTTGTAAATTCCCCAATTGGCCATCAAATAACCGCCATCTTTGGTTCCGTCAGAAAACCCGAGCATGATGGTTTGCTTGTTTTCTCTATTTTTTAGATGTTTCGTATAAAATGAATTGGTATACAATTGTTCCATTATTGCATCTGCTTTATGCAAATCGTCAATCGATTCAAAAAGCGGAACAATATCTACAGCTGGATTTTCCCAATTGCAAATTCTAAATAAACTTAGCGTTTCAATCACATTAAGTGCGCTTTCATTGTTTGAAATGATGTAACGATTGGCTCCTAATTCGCCGTTGTTCTCTTGAATTTTCTTCATAGCAAGAATCGAATCCAAAGTCTGATTAGTGATTTCGTCATAGACCTCTTTGTCCAATACAGCTGATGAAACAGTTGAAATAAATTCCATTTTCTTATCTTCTGAAAGCGAAAAGTAATCCACTTGTTTATCAGCCAAATTGTCAATAATATTTTGAATTACTTGATTGTGGATTTTACTATTTTGACGAATATCTAACGTCGCAAAATGGAAACCAAAAGCGATTACTTTATTGAGCAAATCGTCAATTTCATCCAAGTAGAGCGACTGATGCTTTTCAATACAGATCGATTTTATTTCTTGCAATTTTGCTTTTAACTCATTAAGCGTGATGAAAATTTCTCCCGTTGAGTAAAAAACCGAGCGGTAAACTTTATTTTCCAATTCGGAAATAATCACATCAATTCCCGAGAAAGTCAACTTCCGTTTCAACTTGCGAATATCATTGTAATAGCATTTCAAAATCGATGTACGCAAACGATCGGCAACCTTCAACGTTATCGCTGTTGTCACAAAAGGATTGCCATCGCGATCGCCTCCAGGCCAAAAACCTAGGTTAATAATCGAATTGGAAATAGGTTGATTCTTAAAAATATTCTTCTGAATATACTGAAGCATTTCGCCTGTGGTTTGGTAAAAGACATTTTCGAGGTACCAAATCAAGCTTACGGCTTCGTCAAAAGGAGTTGGTTTTTCTTTTTTGATGAATGGTGTTTTTCCCAATTGCGCCAATAATTCTTTAATTTTGGTTAAATCATTCTCACGAATTGCCTCAGTCAAATCGGTAATAATTCCTAATACAGAACCTGGATAAAACTGTGTTGGATGCGCGGTTAAAACAGGTCTTACTTTAAATTCTTTCAAAAAAGAAACGAGTTCCTGTTTCAATTCTTTAGTATCCGCACGTTCTCGACTATCCCGAATGGACCCTTTTCCTTCCATATTATTCACAATTGGAAAAGCAGCATCTTCAATAGCATCAAAAAGTACAATTTGGCGCTCAACGTATTGAATAAATCGGAAGAGTAAATTTATTTTTTCATTTTCGGAAGGATTGTCTAAGTATTTATCGGCAAACGAATTTACAATTTCAATTGGCGATGCATTATTCTTAAAACCATTTTCGCACACTTCACTAAAAAGTGGCAATAAAACACCTGTGTTATCAATGGCATCAAAAGGCAACGTAATGAAAACACTATTGTAAATGTGGTATTTGGATCGTACATTTTGATTGAAACGTTCTATTTTTGGTAACGTATACATATGAAAAAAATAAGCTATTCAATGGACAAAAAAACCTCAAGCGAAAACTTGAGGTTTTAAAAAATTTATATTTCTGATTTAGAAAATTAAATGTCTTTAAAAATGGTATGCATCAAACGTTTTTTGTCGTTAATACTTTCCTCAAGCGAAATCATGGTTTCGGTTCGGTAAACGCCTTCAATATCATCAATCATGAAAATTACGTCTTTGGCATGTTTGGTGTCTTTGGCGCGAATTTTACAGAAAATATTAAATTTTCCTGTAGTAACATGAGCTACCGTTACAAATGGAATTTCATTAATTCGTTCCAAAACAAATTTAGTCTGAGAAGTGTTATTTAAGAAAACCCCAACATAAGCGATAAACGAATAGCCTAATTTTTCATAGTCTAAGGTCAATGACGAACCCATAATGATTCCAGCATCTTCCATTTTTTTAACTCTTACGTGCACAGTTCCTGCTGAGATTAATAATTTTTTTGCGATATCAGTAAATGGAACTCTTGTATTGTCAATCAACATATCAAGGATTTGGTGATCTACTTCATCTAAACGAAACTTACTCATAATAATTACTAATTTATATTGTTGTTTGATTTTGCATTAAATATAATACATTAAATTTAATAAAAAGCAAGAAATGATGTTATTTTTTTAAACCATTAACAATTTTCATGTTTATTCCTAAACAAAAATCGGCTTTTTGATTGATTTTCGGAATTGACTCAAATTCATCACTATAACTCATTTTGTGAGCATTGTACTGATAATGAGCATATTTCCCGTTCAAATCTCCAATTTCAACTATATAAGCATTAAATTGGATTTTTCCATCTATCAATTCTTCTTTATATTGTGCAGCAAAATTCGTAATTATTTCGTTACCATCATAATTAATTTTAACATTTTTATAGATAAAATCATAAAAAACGATTTTATTTTGAGGAATTTGCAAATAATTATCGTTTTTGTTATGAACTACATCGTTTTCGTAAATATGTCGTAATCCCGAAACTAGAGCAATGAAAATCATTTTTCGCGTATATTCACGGTAATAATCATCCGCATAATGTCCGGCTTCAAACAAAATAGTCGGAACATTCAAAGACGTAAATCGGTCACCAATACAATTGAGGTTGAATCCATCATCAAATCGGCCTACTTGATTCGGAATGTGTTTTTGTAACTCGTTGTTCATCGCCACAATTACATTCATGGCTTTGCTGCGAACCTCGTTGATTGCTCTCTCTTCATTGTATGATGGAGCTAAAAAAGAAACTGTGGCTACATTTCCTCTATCACCAGCACCAAAAATGGTACGTTGATCGTGTAAGTTGTAACAAAAATGAGGTTGAAATTCATCAAACGTTTGTCGCAATAATCGACTTTCAGGTTGTGATAAATCGAGCGAATCACGATTCAAATCTACTTTATTGGCATTTTCACGGGTGTACAATTCGGCTCCATCAGGATTCACCATTGGAAGAAAACAAAACGTAAACTCTTCGAGCAACTTCACTCCAATTGGATTTTCTGAGTGAATTAAATTCAAAAAATCGAATAACGCTTTGGTAGTTGTACTTTCATTTCCGTGCATTTGCGACCACATGAAAATACGTGTTTTGCCATTTCCAATACTATATTTATAGATTGGTTTTCCTAAAACTGAATGACCAATAGTCATAGTTGGCAGTTCCGTTAATAAAGGTTCGATATCCTTTAAAGTAATGTAACGTCCAAAAAGTGAATTGGCTTTGTATTGTTTGTGAAGGTCAATATAATCTATCATATTTCGAATTGGAATTGTCGTTCGGGATATTTTCCTTTCACTCCTTTAAAATGCCTATAAAACTTTTTCATATCGTCTTCAAAATTTCCAGTAACAAAAAATGGTTCTCCAATTCGGACTTCCTTTTTACCAAAATCAAAAGCAACAGGAACAATCGGAACGTTGGCTTTTAATGCGATATAGTAAAATCCTGTTCGAATTTCGGTGACTTTCTTGCGTGTTCCTTCAGGAGCGATTCCTAAACGAAAAATGGTTCGACTGTTAAAAATATCTACAATGGCATCTACCAAGTTTTTTCCACCACTTCGGTCTAATGGCGCGCCACCAATCGAGCGAAAATAGTATCCAAACGGAAAAGCAAACAATTCTTTTTTACCTACAAAATTCATTTCCTGATTGGCAATTCCACGTACTAAAAGCCCGATAAAAAAATCAATATTGGAAGTATGAGGCAGTACTGGAATAATACATTTTTTGACTTCTTCGTGAAAAGTTCCTGTTATTTTCCAACCCATCAATTGGAAAAAAATAAATTCATAAAGTCGTTTCTTCATCTGAAATATTTTGCGTAAATTTAGCATATTATCTTCTAATTTACAGAAAAGTCTTTTTTTATGATTGCCAAATTTTTTAGTTACT
>JAEUTY010000021.1 GCA_016787805.1 Flavobacterium sp.
TTGGTTACAGTGTCAAAGTATGAGTCGCCACCTGGAGCAGTTGTAGTAGCACCAGCACCAACATTCACTGTATAAGTGTTTCCTGGTATAACAGTAACTACTTTTCGTGCATAGGCACCACCACCACCACCACCGTAACCATTGTTGCCGAAAGTTCGTGATCCACCTTTTCCACCACCACCCCAAGCTTCTACAGTAATAGAAGTAACACCTGCAGGCACAGTAAACGTTCCTGAGGTATTATAGGTTTGTGAAATAGTTTGCGCTTTAGCTACAAATGTTGTTAGCATCAGAAGCAAGAAGCAAAACTGTGTTTTTAAATTTGTAAAATTTTTCATAACTTATAGGGTTTAGTTTATGATTTAATTTTTAATGAGTTAGTAAGCGAGCTTAAAAACTCCTTTTTGTTTGACAAGACAAATATAGAATGGAATTTTAAAAAATCCGATAAAAAGCATAATAAAATCGATAAAATGCATAATATCGATGAAATGCACTGTATAATTCTTACAAATATTTTTTTTTAGACCTTTTTTGATGTTTTAAATATTGGAACTAAAAAAACCATCAAAATGAATTTGATGGTTTTCCATAAGAACTTGATTTGGGGCTGTAAAAATTATCTTTTTACGATTCTTATATTTTTAGTTTCATTAGCATTAGAAACAATCATGGTGTAAACACCTGTTGGATAGTTAGCACCAAAAGATATAGTTTCTAATTCATTAGTATTTATAGAACCATTATCTACTAAACGACCCATTAAATCGTATACTTGGTAAGTAATGGTTTCTTCTTTGAAATTCTCCACTTTTAAATTGAACGTTTCTGCGAATGGATTTGGAGCAACTATAGCAGTGAATTCTTTTGTTTCTGCTTGAACTTCGTCCATTCGGGTAGTTGCTTTAAAGGTTGTAATTGTACAAGCTTGTCCGTAAGGAAGTTCAGGTCCGCTTGGATTAGATGCAGCAACTTCAACTATGTAAGTTTTGTTGAATTCAATTCCGGTTAAGAAAGAGAATTTTAATGTTCTTGAAACCGAGTTAAAGATTTGCGTGTTGCTTGGATTAGTGGATTCTGTAATTCTGAATCGATATCCTGGAGCATTTGGCACAGCAACAGCATATAAAGTTGTTCCCAGATTGGTGATAGTTATACCACATTGAGTTGATTGTAATCTAGTAGTAACAGTAGGAGTAATAATTGAACAAGCAGGAATACGTGTGAAGTCAGACCAAACTCCAGCTAATTTAACAGCAACTTCAACATAGAAAACAGTATTGTATGCGTGATTGTTAACTTGAGTTAAGTTAAATGTACGTAAAGCTCTGTCGATAGTAGCCACTTGATTTGTATATAAATTAGTTACTCTGAATCGATAACCTTGAGCACCAGAAACTGCATTAGCATAGATTGCTTGGTTTAATGTATTTAAACGGATTGGCTTAACAGTTGCATTGTTGTCATTACAATCGTAATTGTTATTTACACCACACGCTACTATTGTTGAAGATCCGAAAGTATCACCGTCGTTATCTAAATATTGAATTTCATTATCATTACAGTCATCACTATTTGTAACTCCACATGCTACCATAGTTGTAGACCCGAATGAATCGCCATCGTTATCCGCATATTGAATTTGATTATCATCACAATCAGAATTATTTGCTACACCACAAGCTACTTGAGTAGTTGAACCAAAACCGTCGTTATCGTTATCTAAATATTCAATTTGGTTGTCGTTACAGTCTGAGTTGTCAGTGATTCCGCAAGCAGCTAATGTTTGTGAACCAAAACCATCATTATCAGCATCTGCATAAGTAAGTAAGTTATCGTCGCAATCTTCATTGTTTGCTACACCACAAGCTACTTGAGTTGTTGAACCAAAACCATCAGCATCAGCATCTAAATATTGAATTTGAGTATCGTCGCAGTCATCACTATTCGTAACACCACAAGCTACCATAGTGGTTGATCCAAATGAATCGCCATCATTATCCGCATATTGAATTTGGTTGTCGTCGCAATCAGCATTGTTGGCTACACCACAAGCTACTTGAGTAGTTGAACCAAAACCATCGTCATCAGCATCTAAATATTGAATTTGAGCATCGTCACAGTCATCACTATTAGTTACACCACAAGCGGCCATAGTGGTAGATCCAAATGAATCACCATCGTTATCTGCATATTGAATTTGGTTGTCGTCGCAATCAGCATTGTTGGCTACACCACAAGCTACTTGTGTTGTTGAACCAAAACCGTCAGCATCAGCATCTAAATATTGAATTTGAGTATCATCGCAATCTGTATTGTCTGAAACATATCCAACTGGAGCGGTTGCGCCTGTTGTAGTTGCTAAAGGATTTCCGAAACCATCACCATCTAAATCTTGGTAATAAGTATTACTGTTGTTACTGTTAGGATCATTATCGTCTAAATCATCAGTATTAGTAACACCGTCGCAATCTACCATAGTGGTAGAACCATATCCGTCACCGTCATTGTCAGCATATTGAATTAAATTGTCGTCGCAATCGGTATTGTTGGCTACACCACAAGCTACTTGAATAGTTGAACCAAATCCGTCACCATCTAAGTCTTGGTAAAGTACTTGAGAATCATCGCAATCACTAGTGTTAGTTACTCCACAACCTGCTAAAACAGTTGATCCAAATCCATCTAAATCTATATCTTCGTATAGAATTTGGCTATCATTACAATCATCAGCATTATCTGCAAAACCAAAAGGTTGGAAGCAAGCGGTTAATGAACCCAATGCATCACCAAAACCATCATTATCTGAATCTTGGTAAAAAGTAACAGGAGAAGTAAGTTCAGGATTATTATCGTCACAATCACTTGAATTGGCCACACCACAAGCAGCTGGAGTTGTTGAACCAGCTCCATCACCATCAGCATCTACATATAAAATTTGAGTGTCATCACAATCCATATCGTTGGTAACATATCCTTCAGGTTGTGTACAAGAAGGTAAGATGTTTAAACCTGTTCCGTAACCATCACCATCAGCATCTTCGTAATAAGTGGTTGGGAAATTGATGAACATATCAGTATCATCACAATCGATGTTGTTTTCTACACCACAACCAGCCAATACTGTAGAACCAAGTCCGTCACCATCGCTATCTTCATATTGTAAAGCAGTGTCGTCACAGTCATCAGTATTATCAATATAACCTTCAGGTATAGAACATGCTTCGATAGTTACTGCTTCGTTTCCAAAACCGTCACCATCATTGTCTTGATAATAGGTAGTTGTACCAAAAATTTCTGGGTTCGAATCGTCGCAATCGCTAGTGTTAGTTACTCCACAGCCTGCTAATACTGCTATACCAAAGCCGTCACCATCATTATCAACAAACTGAATTTCGTTATCATCACAATCGTCAGCATTGTCAACATAACCTTCAGGAAGTGAACAAGCTTCTACAGAAACAGCTTCATTTCCGAAACCGTCACTATCATTATCTTGGTAGTAAGTAGTAGTTGTTCCGCCAACAGCAATTATAACTGTTTGTGTTTGGGAAGAGGTGTTACCATTACCATCATTGTATGTCCAAGTAATCGTATAAGTACCCGCAACATTGTAAGATAGCGGATTTGATGTAGTAGCAGTAACCGATCCAACACAATTATCTGTCGCTGTTGGAATTTCAGTTATAGTGGCAGAACATTGTTCTGATATTGTAGGTAGTGATGTTACATCGGCAACAGGTGCAAATGTGTCATTTACAGCTACAGTTTGTTGTTGAGTTGAAGAATTACCTTCCGCATCAGTATAAGTCCAAGTAATAACATAAGTTCCTTCGGTATTATAAGTTAGAGGGTCAGTTGTAGTTCCTAAGATGGTTCCACTACAATTATCGGTTGCAGATGGAGATGTAACTGTTACAGAACATTGTCCTGATAGAGTTGGTAAACTTGTAATATTTGGAACCGGTTCTATAGTGTCATCAATGATGACAGTTTGTGTTTGTGTTGCTATATTACCTTGACCATCATTATAGGTCCAAGTAATTTCATAAGTTCCTTGTTCAGAATAAGTAAAAGGACTTGTAGTTGTTGCTGTTACTATTCCCGAACAGTTGTCAGTAGCTGTTGGAGCAATTACTGTAGCAGAACATTGCTCAGTAATGGTTGGTAAACTTGACAAATTTGGAATTGGAGCTGTAGTATCGCTAACGATTACAGTTTGTGTTTGTGTCGAAGTATTTCCATGGCCATCATCATATAACCAAGTTACAAAATAAGTTCCTTGAGTAGTAAAGGTCAATGTTGAGGTTGTGCCTTCAATTGGACCATAACAATCACTAGTAGCTGTTGGCGGAGTTAATGTTACTGAACATTCTCCAGTTGCATTAGGCAAGCTTGGAACATCTGGAACAGGAACTCCACAATCAATTGCATTGGTGTTGCCTTTCTTTTGAGCTACTGAAACCAATTTGTTGATTTCATTAAAGTGTTGTTTACTATTTGTTTTGAAACGAAAGACAACTTTATCTTTTTCACTCAAATAGTAATTTGCCGTTTTATTGTAACCATTGCTTGCCATCGATAGGTTGGATAGCAGAATAGTTAAGAACAAAATTAAGGTAAATTTTTTCATGTCTTTTTAGTTTTGATAAGACAAACCTACTTAAATCATTTTATCTAGCAAAATTAAAAGTCGATAAAAAGCATAAAAAATCGATTAAATACAATAATTAAGAAAAATAAGAAGTTATATCTTACAAAAACAGTCGTTAAATTGACTTTAACGACTGTTTGCTTCAAAAGATTTGGGGATAATCTATTGTTTAATCATTCTAATAGTTTGACTATTATTGTCTTGCGAAATAACTATATTATAAATACCAGCTGCATAATTAGAACCAACTTCAAGAGTTTCTAATTGATTTAAATCAACATTTTGGCTGTCTATTAATCGTCCAATCATGTTGTAAACTTTGTATTGAATTGGATTTTCTGAAGCTGATTTTACACTGATTGAAAAGCTATTTTTAAAAGGATTTGGATTCCCTACAACTGCAAAACTATTAGTATTCAGATTTTCTTCAGAATTTCTAGGAACTAATCCAATCGAATTTTGATTTCCATCACAATAAACAGTTGCTAACATTCTTGTTAGTCCGCGTTGAATTTTGTTTTGAGGAACCAACTTTGAGCTTAACTCAGTACGTAACGGAAGCGAACTAGTTAATCTAAATCGTGCGAATTTGATGCTCTGGTTTTGGGGCAAATGAACTGTTTTTCCACTTGATAAACTCACCGGACTTTGTGTCCAACGCAATTGATTACTCTCTTTTGTATGTTGAGTTATTAATGTGTTGAATTGATTGAATTTTCCATTTTGATCTTCAATTACAGTCAATGAAGTTGTAGCATTATTCGGAATTAATTGATTATCATAGAGTAATGATCCTTGAATAGCGGCAAGCGATAATGAAGTAGACCCAGTATTCGTGACATAAACATCAAATTCTAATGTTTTAGTATTTGGATTGTTAATGTTTTGAATTTTTATCGCGATTTGGTTACCAGAACAATTTTGAGAATAACCAGTAACAACTGTAAGAATCAATAAGGCTAAAAGTAGCAATACTGTTCTGTTATTTGTATGTATTTTCAATGATTTCATATTTTTTTATTTAATCGATGTTTATAATTAAGGTGTAATTTTGAAGATGAAATTATTGGCATTGGTTTCCCAAATTGAATAATCACCATTGTCAACGTTTCCATCACCATTCAAATCAGTAATAAAATCTCCTGATTCAAAATTGTTAGCGTCTGTTTCCCAAATAGAGTAATCACCATTGTCAACGTTTCCATCGCCATTGATATCACCTGAATAAAGAGCCCAAACACCAGGTTCCATTTCTTTCATATTGGAACCATAAGCCTTAGTTCCTTGATTGGTGAAATCATAACTAACAGGAGTTGATCCTACAGCTATAGGATTACCGCTCCAAGTTTCAACTATATTGCTTCCTTTAATAACTAAGTAAAAAGAACCAGTTGGAGCCGTTGCAAAAGTACATGTTGCAGTTCCGTCAGTTAATAATGAAGCTGTTGTTGTATCAACTAAAGAGTAATTGTTTTGATTTCTCAACTCAACGGTTATAGTTTCAACTTCGGTAGCGTTGGCACTTACTCCGCGATTCATTCTGGCCGATGTCATCGATCCGTTTCCAGAATAATAACCTTCAAAATAGAGTTTGGCATTAACGATAGAAGAACAAGAATTTGTTAAACTATAGCTATTATCATTACAATCAGTATTGTCTGATACATAACCATTTGGAGCTACACAATTTGTAGTGGTTACGTTGTTATTTCCAAATCCGTCACCATCTAAATCTTGATAGAAGGTAACTATTGGTCCACCATTAGTAATAATTACAGTTTGGTTTTGATTAGTGAAATTCCCTTTAGCATCGGTATATTTCCAAACAATTGTATATGTACCTTGCGTATTGTAAGTGGTTGGATTAACCGTTGTTGCAGTTATCGTACCAAAGCAATTATCAGTTGCTGTTGGAGCAGTTACAGTAGCCGAACATTGACCTGTAACTGTTGGCAATGAACTAACATTTGGTACAGGAGCAATGGTGTCACTAATGTTAACTATTTGGGTTTGATTTGTGAAATTTCCTTTCGCATCCGTATATTTCCAAGTAATTGTATAAATTCCTTGTGTATTATATGTCGTTGGATTAACAGTAGTTGCAGTTATCGTACCAGAACAATTATCGGTAGCTGTTGGAGCAGTTACAGTAGCAGAACATTGACCGTTAATCGTTGGTAATGAACTTACATTAGGAACTGGCGGAGTTGTATCATTTACAATTACTGTTTGATTTTGGTTTAGAGTATTTCCTTTAGCATCAGTATAAGTCCACACCACAGTAAAAGTACCTTGAGTATTGTAAGTAGTTGGGCTAGCTGTTGTTGCAGTTATTGTTCCCGAACAATTATCAGTAGCTGTTGGAGCTGTTACGCTAGCCGAACATTGACCTGTAATTGTAGGCAAATTAGTCACATTGGGAACGGGAGCTTGTGTATCACTCACAACTACTGTTTGTGCCTGGAAAGCTTGATTACCTCTACTGTCAATGTATTCCCAAATAATATTATAAGTTCCTTGAGCAGTGTAGGTTAATGGATCGCTAGTAGTTGCAGTAACTGTTCCCATACAGTTGTCTGTAGCCGTTGGAGCCGTCACAGTAGCAGAACATTGTCCAGTTACTGTAGGCAGATTTGTCACATTTGGAACTGGTGCAACAGTATCGGTAATTATTACATTTTGAAATTGACCAGAAGTTAAACCATGACCATCATTGTAGGTCCAATAAATTTGATGAGTTCCTTGGGTGGTATAAGTTAAAGGAAATGTTGTTGTTGCAGTAATTTGACCATAACAATTACTTGTTGCGGTTGGCGGTGTTACTGTAGCCGAACATTGAGCTGTAATATTAGGTAAGTTGGTTACGTTTGGAACGGGAGCACTACAATTGCCTGTTATAGTAACTGTTTGCGCAGGAGTAGTAGTAGAATTACAGTTGTTAAAAACCGTAACGTTTGCAGTTCCCGCTGTTGCTACATCGGTAGCAGTAATTGCAGCAGTTAATTGTGTTGAACTTACAAATGTTGTAGTTCTATTAGTACCATTCCATCTTACAATTGATTGGCCACTGATAAAGTTGGTTCCGTTTACTGTCAATGTGAAAGCACCAGAACCAGCTGTTCTTGTATTCGGATTTACTGAAGTATTTGTTGGGTTAGGAGTAACGGTAACAATTACTTCGTCTCTATTACTTTTTGCAGGTTCAAATTTCCAGTTGAAAAATTGGAAGAAAGTTCCAGTACCACCATTTCCAGTAATTGTAATTGTGCTATTTGTATATGGATATGTAATTCCAGAAGTAGCACAAGTTAAGTTCATAGCAGAAATTTGTCTCGAAACCAAGCGTAAGCCTGTTCCAACAGGAATAAAAAAGTCTAATGGAATATCTTGTGAACCAGAAGCTGATAAACGAATCACTTTTGATTCTAACATAGTTCCCGAGCTATCTCGTAATTCAACCAAAATTTGGCCAGCAGCAGAAGCCGTAATCAAAACCGACTTTAATTTAGTAGGTGTTGTACAATTGAAGACTAAGTACTTGTTAGCTACTGTTGTGTTAGCTGTTGCTGTTCCTGAAACCGTTGCAGGTCCAACATTTGCTAAAGCTACTTCTCTTTCTACCCAATATGATGTTGTAGATGTTAAAGCCGGTGTAGTGAAATTAGCACCAGTAAAAGTTGGAGTAGTTCCATTAGCTGTAGTATACCATTTAATTGTTCCTGAACTTGCAGTACTCAAAGCGGCGGTTTGCCCTGTACAAATAGTTGCATCACTTACTGCTGGAACAGTTGTAGATGGCACCATAGTAACATTTAAAGTGGTAGTAGTATTATTTGTTAAAGTAACTGGAATAGTTTGTGTAGCATATCCAGGCGCTTCAAAAATTACATTGTAGCTTCCTGCAATTTGCAGTTTGTGGTAATCCCCTTTTGTTGGAGAAGTTTCAACCCAAGATCCCCAACCATCTAAAGTTCCACTGATGTAAACTTTAGCATGAACTGGATTTCCTGATTGGTCAGTTACAATACCATGCAATCCATAATTGGCTTGTTTGATATAGTTCAACATTGCCTGTCTGTTTCTGTCCCAATGAAAGGGTAGGTTAGAAGCAGCAGGAAATTTTGTTGCTGATACTTCAATAGTAGATTCTTTATTGTGATTAAAAAAGTTGTTGCAATCCTGACGACCACCTTTTACAGTATACCAAATTGCACCGTTTGTTGTTCCTGGGAATTGACCACTTCCGTAAACGTCATCCATATAATTTAAATTACCATCTGCGGTTTGACAAGTTTGGGCATACTCTTGAGCCACAAATTTGAAATAGTTGTCGTGTGGGTGAATACTCACCGCTGAAGCACCAGTAGCAGAGTTTGAAGTATCCCAAGGATAATTGAAAACTTCCGCTCCACCATGATAATTAGCAGCTAAAACAAAATGACGTGTAGCTTCAAAATTCATAAAAGCAATAGTTTCAGGTTGATATACTGCACTATCAGGGTGTAAACCTCCGATTGGATCTGGGTAATTTCTATTTAGGTCAATGTTATTAGCATTGGCTCTAGTGGCAGTATTACCAGTTGTGTTCATCGTATCGTTTCCAGCAGTTCGATAGGAACCATCTGGATTTGCCAAAGGACAAATGAACAATTCAGTTCCGTTGATTATATTAGTTACTTCTGACAACGAGCCGTAATTGGTCAATAAATAATCAATAAAACGCAACATGGTTGGATAACCCGTAATTTCGTCTCCGTGCATAGATGATGAATAGAAAAATTCAGGTTCAGTTTCATCACTAGCTACATTATCTGAAATTTTTAGTACATATAAGGTTCTTCCGTTTGGAGTTGTTCCAATATTTTGAAGTGTACATAAACTAGGATAGGTAGCTGCCCAAAATTGCATTTTTGCAACATACTCGGAATACTTAGGATAAGCATCCCAAGTGGTGTCCCAAGCGTTGACTGCTTGTGTGGAATATTGGGTAAA
Source organism: Flavobacterium sp. (assembly GCA_016787805.1). GTDB lineage: Bacteria > Bacteroidota > Bacteroidia > Flavobacteriales > Flavobacteriaceae > Flavobacterium. Next base: position 9,647 of record JAEUTY010000021.1, read on the forward strand.
TTCTTGCGGAATTTCATTGTCTTCAGCTGTTACGCGATAAGCTAATCCATAAGATAAAAACCGTTGAAATTGGTCTTTGTTAGCATAAGCTTCGACTTCCAACAAGTTTTCGTCAACACGTTTGTGACTGACAGAAAGAAACTCGTTAAGCTCTAAAAATTGCTGCTTGCTATTGGCTTTGAAAGTAAAGATAACTTCACCTTTCTCGCGTAAATACTGCAACGCTTTTTCGTAAGAACCATCTTTTTGTGCAAATGAAATGCTCGAAAACAAGACAGTTAACCAGAGAATTAGGGTAATTTTTTTCATATAGATTTGGGGTTTATGAAAAGCAAACCTAATTAATACTTTGTTTTTTGCAAAATTTTTAATCGATAAAAAGCATTATAAATCGATAAAAAGCATTATTATTTAAATAATGTAGTCTTTAAATTACAAAAATTAATTTATGATAAATATAAAATATATAGGATAACTTAAGTTTTTTTTTATCAAATTTTTCAGAGTATAAAATGTAGACAATAAATTCCGTACTATAGTAGGTATAAAAAAATCCCAACCATTTCTGATTGGGACTTGTAGCGAGAGGGAGATTTGAACTCCCGACCTCAGGGTTATGAATCCTGCGCTCTAACCGACTGAGCTACCTCGCCTTGTGTCGGTACATCCTTGAATGCGGGTGCAAATATAAGACTAATATCACACCTTGCAAATATTAAAAGCAAAAAAATATTTTTTTTATAAATGTTTTTTTTACCAATAAATATTATATATTTCGACCAAATTTATGTCTTATGTCAGAAAAAGTACGATACGAAATAGAATTTCCGATCAATTCATCGCCACAATTGTTGTATCAATACATTTCAACTCCTTCAGGTTTGCAAGAATGGTTTGCTGATACAGTCAATTCAAGAGGTGAGTTTTTTACTTTCGAATGGGATGATGTGGAAGAAAATGCACGTTTGGCTTCTAAAAAAACAGGTGAAAAAGTGAAGTTCAAATGGGTTGATGATAATAAAAAAGATACTGAATATTATTTTGAATTACGAATTTTAGAAGACGAAATCACCAAAGATGTCTCGTTGATGATTACTGATTTTGCTGAAAAAGACGAAGTAGATGAGTCGAAAATGTTGTGGGAAAATCAAGTGTCTGAGCTAAAACACGTTATTGGCTCTATTTAAAATACTTTATAAAATGTATATTTGCACCGTCTTATTATTAGAATGAGACGGTTTTTTTATGGTAAATTGGAACGGAAATATTGTTGCAGAAGAAACTGTTTTATCAGCTTCAAATAGAGGTTTTTTGCTTGGCGATGCAGTTTTTGAAACGTGTAAAGTAGTGAATAATAAACTACTGTTTTTTGAGGATCATTACTTCCGATTGATGTCGTCGATGCGAATTTTACGCATGAGAATTCCGATGCAATTTACACTAGAGTTTCTCGAAAATGAAATGCTAACTTTAGTTAATCGACTTGAGAAATCAGATGCTTATAGAGTTCGAATTACGGTTTATCGCAATGAAGGTGGTTTGTATCTTCCTAAAGACAATTCTATTTCTTACATTATACAAGCAAATCCAATTGAAAATGAGGGTTATTTTTTTAATGAAAATAGCTATGAAGTTGATTTGTATAAAGATTTTTTTATCAGTAAACAATTGTTGTCTACAATCAAAACCACCAATAAAATGGTTCACATTACAGGAAGTGTTTTTGCAGAAGAAAACAACTTGCAAAATTGCCTTTTGTTGAATAATGAGAAAAATGTTGTTGAAGCTTTGAATGGCAATTTGTTTATGCTTACCGGGAAAAAATTAGTCACACCGCCAGTTTTGGATGGTTGTTTGAATGGAGTAATGCGCAAACAAATTCTTGCTTTGGCTAAGAAAATGAATGAGATAGAAGTTACAGAAGAATCAATTTCAGCATTCGAATTGCAAAAAGCAGACGAGTTATTTATCACCAATGTTATTGGCGGAATTCAACCGATTACAAAATACCGCAAAAAAGAATTCACAACGAACTTTTCTAAAAACTTGGTTGAAAAATTGAATGAATTAATAGAAGTTTAATTCAAAATAGGGTTTTCGGGTGCATTAGACCAAATAATGTATTCGCCACCTAATTCCATTATTTTATCGCGCCAAAATTCGACACTCGGAGTGCTAAGGATTTCGTTTTTGAAGTTGTTTTGGGTCAAAATCCATGAGTTGGCTTGTACTTCTTCATCCAATTGTTGAGAACTCCACCCAGAATAACCTAAGAAAAATCGAATGTCTTCTTTTTGAATCGAACCATTGTTAATCAATTGCTTGGTTACTTCAAAGTCGCCACCCCAATAAATTCCATCTGATATTTCTATACTATCAGTAATTAACTCTGGAATAGTGTGAATGAAATACAAGTTGTCTTGTTCTACTGGACCACCATTATATACAATAAAAGAAGCTTCAATATCAGGAACCAAATCGTTTACTGTAAAATCCAATGGCTTGTTTAAAATAAAACCTACTGAGCCACTTTTATTGTGGTCGGCTAACAATATCACAGATCGACTGAATGAAATATCTCCAATAACAGAAGGTTCAGCCAAAAGTAAAAGTCCTTTTTTAATAGTGTCTTTGGTCATGGTTGGAGGCAATTTTGAAATAAAAATACTAAATATTTTTTGAATTGCATTGTTTTGTAAAAAAAAATCATCCCGATAAACGAATCGGGATGACTTAATTATATTAGATATAAACTAAATTAGTTTACTGAACCATCTAAATCAGCACCTGCTTTAAATTTAACTACATTTTTAGCAGCGATTTTGATTGTTTTTCCAGTTTGTGGGTTTCTTCCATCTCTAGCAGCTCTTTTAGAAACTGACCAAGATCCAAAACCTACTAAAGAAACTCTACCACCTTTTTTCAAAGTTTTTCCTACGTTTCCTAAAAATGATTCTAAAGCTAATTTTGCAGCAGCTTTTGTAATTCCTGCGTCAGCAGCAATAGCATCGATTAATTCTGATTTGTTCATAATAAATAGTTATTAATTGTTGGTTAAACATTTTTTTTGTTAATCATAACAAATTTAGTAGAAAAAACAGACTGCACAAGCGCTCAGCGTGTTTTTTGACATTTTTGTTGATAACTCAGCGCATTTGTTGATAAACAAGCCTTTTTTTGTCCGAAAAACGGAGCGATACCACTGTTTTCATAGCCTCAAAGCGCTTTTGCTTCAACTGAAAATGCTATTCCGTTCAATAATTCGGAAGTATTCATTCTTTTTTTGCCTGGAAATTGTAAATTCAGAATGTGCAGAAAACCATTTTTGACCGCAATTTTCATTTCTTTCTTAGTAGTAATAATTGTTCCTACACTTAACTCATGTGAAATTAACTCCAACGAAGCTTCATACATCTTCACATTCCATTCGTCATTTCCATCCTTAATATAGCACCAAGCACTTGGATAAGGCGACAAACCTCGAATTAAGTTGTAAATTTCTTCACCCGATTTTTCAAAATCAATTTTGCAATTGTCTTTGTTGAGTTTGTAAGCGGTTTTAATTTCTGGAGAATCAGTTTGTTTTTGTGTAGTGATATTGCCTTTCTCTATTATACGTAATGTTTCAATAACAGTGTCGCATCCCAAATGCATTAGTCGATCGTGAAGTTGTCCTGCATTTTCGTTCGAACCAATTTGAATTTCTCTGCAGAGAATCATTTCGCCAGTATCAATTTTATCATCAATAAAAAAAGTAGTGACTCCAGTTTTGGTTTCACCATTAATAATAGCCCAATTAATTGGAGCCGCACCACGGTAATTAGGAAGCAATGACGCGTGCAAATTGAATGTTCCGTATTTTGGCATTCGCCAGACTATCTCGGGCAACATCCTGAAAGCAACAACTACTTGTAGATTGGCATTTAAACTTTTCAGTTCTTCTAAAAATGTTGCGTCCTTTAAGTTGGTCGGTTGTAGCAAACGCAAGTTATATTCCAAAGCATACTCCTTTACCGCCGAATATTTGATTTTTTGACCACGACCTGCTGGTTTGTCGGCTGCGGTAATTACACCGACCACTTCAAAATTATTTTTTACAATAGTGTCTAAAATCCCAACGGCAAATTCGGGCGTTCCCATAAAAACGATGCGCAATTTTTCTACTGGTGCTGAATTCATTTCAGTATTATTTTAACGAATATAAGTTAGTAAGCCCAACAACAACTCGATTGTTTTCGAGCAAGTTTTGGAGTGCAAATATAATATCGTCTGAAGGATATTTCAGTTGTTTTTGAATTTCTCTTGAACTCAAATCACTTTTGGATAAAAGTTGTATGATTTTCTCAGCTATCGTTTTGTTTTCAACACGTTGTTTTAAAGTAATACAATACGAACAAATGCCACAATGTTCGGGTTTGGTTTCGCCGAAATAACGAAGCAATAATTGACTTTTGCATTGCTGATGCTCCTTAATATAATAGAGTACACTTTTTAATTGGTGTTTTTTGAGTTGATTTTGTGCTTCTAAATATTTGGCAATACGATTGATGGTTTTTTCGTCTTCGCGGACTTCATTGAACGTAATGGTCGAATCATTGTTTTTGGAAGTGTACGCAATGATGTCTTTCTCCTTCAGGTTTTCAAACAATTGTTCGATTTTCTTTTCTTCAGAATTAGATTTTTTGGCTATTAAAGGAAGATTGATATTCGTTGGTATTTCATAAACACCAGGATAGGTGCGTAAAATTGTCATCAAAATTGCTTCGTGATTCGGATGCAAACTGATGTAACGAATGACTTCTTTAGATGGAATTAGGAATTGAATCGTAATTTTTTCTGAAAACTCTTGTGATAAAGTAATGATGCTTTGTCTGTCAAGGAAAAGTAACGCGTTATACGTTTTTGTAGGCGGAAAATTGTACTTCACACAAAACTGATTCATATTGAAACTAAACTGTTCGTCGATTCCTTCGCCATAAGCAATTTGAAAGTAAGCACTCAGTTTTTTATACACTTGTGTTAAGAATTCTTTGTCAGGAAGATTCGATAAGAACTGCGCTTCGGCGTTCATTGTATCCGACGGATGAACCAACAAAACCGCAAAAGCCTTTTCGCCATTTCGACCTGCGCGACCAGCTTCTTGGTAATAATTCTCAATATTTTGTGGCAGATGCATATGAATCACCGATTTTACATTCGCTTTGTCAATTCCCATTCCGAATGCATTCGTAGCGACCATTACTTGTGCTTTTTCTTCCATCCACAATTTCATCTGGTTTTCTTTGTCTTTTGATGAAAGTCCGCCGTGATAAAATGTAGCCGTAAAACCCAAACTTTCCAATTGCTTTACAATTTCAGTGCACGATTTTCGAGTATTTACATAAACAATAGAAGGTTGCGGATTTTTTCTCAAAATTTGTTCCATCAAAAACAGTTTGTCTTCGACTTCAAAAACCATATAAGCCAAGTTGTCTCGCGCAAATGATTTTGTAAAAAACTGAGGTTCTTTGAGTTGTAGTTGCAGTACAATATCGTCTTGCACTCTTTGCGTTGCCGTAGCAGTCAAAGCAATAAATGGCACTTTTGGGAAATATTCTCTTAACTTCACAATTTTCAAATAAGCAGGTCGAAAATCATGTCCCCATTGCGATACACAATGCGCTTCGTCTACTGCGATTAAGTTGACAGGCAAGTTTTTAATGCGTTCAACAATCCAATCATTTTGCAAGCGTTCGGGAGAAAGATAGAGGAATTTGTAGTTGCCAAACTGACAATTATCTAAAATGTCGATTATATCATTTTCATAGATTCCGCCAGTCAGCGCGATGGCTTTGATACCTTTATTTTGCAGATTTTGCACTTGGTCTTTCATCAGCGCAACCAAAGGTGAAATGACGATGCAAATGCCTTCCATCATCAGCGCTGGAACCTGAAAACAAATTGATTTTCCGCCGCCTGTAGGAAGTAATCCAAAGGTGTCATTTCCTGCTACAACTGATGCGATGATTTGCTCTTGTGGCGTACGAAACGCATCGTGATTCCAGTATTTTTTTAAGATTTCTACTGCGGATGACATACTACAATTGGACTAGGCGTTGAATTTTGAAAGTATAAATATATAAAAAAATATACAATTGACTTTCTTAGGCCTTTTGCAGTTCAGAGAAGATGAATTCAATACGCTCGGTTACGGTTCCTTTAGGAACTTCAATTAAGTTGTAGCCGTATTTTTGATAGGTTTCTTTTAGATGTTCGAAAATGAGTTTGGCTTGCTCGTAGTTTTCATAACGCGCTTCGTCACTTTCGTAAATTTCTTCCCAAGGTGGTAAAACAAAAACCTTACTATATTGATGTTCTTTGCAGGCTAAGTCAAAAAATGAAGGATAACTATCGCCTATATAATGCATATAAGCCAAAATATCGGGAATGCCACGATCGATAAAAACAGTAGCTGAAGTTTCTTCAATGGCCGAATAGTATTGTTTTTTTCTACCTTCTAAAAGGAGTTCGCTAAATAAAAGGGGTTTTTCAAGAAACAATTGTTCGATGCCTTGTTTTTTGGCTTCCATAGTAACTTGTCGCGAAATTTCGGGATAACACGTGTGACCCTGTTCGATCAATTGATCGATGATAGTGGTTTTTCCTGTTCCTGGGCCGCCAGTGATGACAATAATTTCTTTTTTCAACGTTCTAGAAATAAAGCCGCAAATTTATTGAATTGTTTTAGATAATTAGATGGCTTTTACCAATTTTATTTTAGTGTACGACGATGACTTTCTAGCCCTGATCTCGTTGTTACCAACGAGATGAAATGCAGGAAAATGGAAACCAAGAATGCCGTCTCGTCTGAAGGACGAGATCGCTCCAAAAAATCTAACTTCTAAATTCCAACTTCTAACTTCAAAATCGTATATTTGCCTTTATTTTTAATTTAGAGAATGGATAAGAAGACCGAGGATTTTTACAACCGATTGAAGGAAGAACTACAAAATACTTCTGAATGGCCCAACGAATATTTATTTAAATTTATCGTACCTACTGAACCCAAAAAAATTGAAGAAGTTGAAAACGCTTTTGATAATTTAGGCGCGGTAATTCATACCAATCAATCCAAAACAGGAAAATACACGAGTGTGTCAGTTAATGTAATGATGCAAAGTCCAGAAGACATTGTAGAAAAATACATCGAAGTATCAACCATTGAAGGAATAATTTCATTGTAATGAATCAGCAAAAATATTATAAAGAACACGCGCACGATGTTGTACACTTTTTAGAGTACAATGCCGAGCGTCCGCATTTGATTATTCCAGAATACGGAAGACATTTGCAAAAATTAATTGATCAAGCCACTTTTATTGCAGATAGAGAAGAGCGCAACAAAGCGGCCAAATACATCATTCAGGTGATGGGAAGTTTGAATCCGCATTTGCGTGATGTACCCGATTTTCAGCACAAATTGTGGGATCAGATTTTTATTATGTCGGATTTTAAATTGGATGTTGATTCGCCTTACCCAATTCCGACACGCGATGTAATCAATTTGAAACCTGAGCGTTTGGATTATCCTCAAAAAAATCCGAAATACCGATTTTATGGCAATAATATCAAGTACATGATTAATGTAGCCAACAGTTGGGAAGAAGGGGAGATGAAAGGTGCTTTAGTAAAAGTGATTGCCAATCACATGAAAAAATCGTATTTGAGTTGGAACAAAGATACCGTGGAAGACACCGTAATTTTTGATCATTTATTCGAACTTTCAGATGGTAAAATCAACCTGCACCAAAGTTCAGAAGAGTTGTCAAACACGACTGATTTAATGCGTACGAATAAAAAAATGTCTAACAAAAATCAGCCTTCTAACGGTCAGAAAAACCAAAAAAACAACAACTTTAAGAAGCAAAACGGCAAAAAACAGTTTACTAAAAATAACAATAATCCAAAATAATTACGAGTTGCATGTCTCGCGTTTTGAGTTCAAGAACTCGAAACGTGAAACCTAAAACTTGAAACTAAATCACTATGGGAACTTTTAAAATTGAAGGAGGCATTCGCTTAAAAGGAGATGTTACACCACAAGGAGCCAAAAATGAAGCATTGCAAGTTTTGTGTCCGGCTTTGTTGACATCTGAAAAAGTTAGAGTTACAAATATCCCTGATATTATTGATGTCAATAAATTAATTACACTGTTGGGCAATTTGGGTGTTAAAATCCAAAAAAATGGTCCAGGAGATTATACTTTTCAAGCCGATGAGGTGAATGTGGATTACCTAAAAACCGAAGCTTTCAAAAAAGAAGGCGGAAGTTTGCGTGGTTCAATCATGATTGTAGGCCCGCTATTGGCACGATTTGGCTGTGGTTATATTCCGAAACCAGGTGGCGATAAAATTGGCCGTCGTCGATTGGATACGCACTTTGAAGGTTTTATCAATTTGGGAGCCAAATTCCGTTACGAAAGAGAAGACCATTTTTATGGTGTAGAAAATGAAGGTCGATTAAAAGGTGCTTACATGTTGTTGGATGAGGCTTCTGTAACTGGAACCGCCAATATCGTAATGGCAGCTGTTTTGGCAGAAGGGACGACCACCATTTACAATGCGGCTTGCGAACCGTATTTGCAACAATTGTGCAAAATGTTGAATTCAATGGGCGCAAAAATTACTGGTGTTGGGTCTAATTTATTGACCATTGAAGGTGTGGAAAGTTTGGGTGGATGCGAACACCGTATTCTTCCAGATATGATTGAAATTGGTTCTTGGATTGGCTTAGCGGCGATGACTCGAAGCGAAATTACTATCAAAAATGTGTCGTGGGATAATTTGGGTGTGATTCCGAATGTGTTTAGAAAACTCGGAATTACCTTGGAACGAAAAGGCGATGATATTTATATTCCAGCTCACGAAAATGGATACGAAGTAAAAACCGATATTGACGGTTCGATTTTAACCATAGCCGATGCACCGTGGCCAGGATTTACGCCTGATTTATTGAGTATCGTTTTGGTGGTCGCAACGCAAGCCAATGGCGATGTATTGATTCACCAAAAAATGTTCGAAAGCCGTTTGTTCTTCGTAGATAAATTAATCGATATGGGCGCTAAAATCATGTTGTGTGATCCGCACAGAGCAGTAGTTATGGGACACAATTTCCAATCGCAATTAAAAGCAACGGTAATGAGTTCACCCGATATTAGAGCGGGAATTTCGTTGCTGATTGCAGCGCTTTCTGCTAAAGGAACGTCTACTATTCAAAACATCGAACAAATTGACCGCGGTTACGAGCGTATTGACGAACGTTTGCGTGCATTAGGAGCCAATATAGTTAGAGTTTAATAGATAATCAATATTAAAAATTCCAAATTCCAATTCGACAACTTTTTGGAATTTGGAATTTTTTTGTTAATTGAGATTTGCTGTTTGTTATTTTTTTTCAATTATGGAAACCTACAGTATCATATTACTTTGTATCGCTTCGTTTTTTGCGGGGTTTGTTGATGCTATTGTAGGCGGTGGCGGATTAATTCAAACTCCAGTCGCCTTAATTTTGCTGCCCAATGTTTCAGTTGCTTCCATTATTGGTTCGTTGAAAATTCCAGCTTTTAGCGGAACCAGCTTTGCAGCGCGTCAGTACTTGAAAAAAGTCGATATGAACTGGAAATTGCTTTTACTCATGGCCATTGTAGCTTTTGGAGCAGCATTTCTAGGTTCGCATTTATTGACCTTAACTTCCAACGATTTTATGAAACCTTTGTTGTTGGTTGCACTAACGTTAATAGCAATTTACACTTTTACCAAAAAGAATTTTGGACAACATCAAGTCAAGCTGTTTTCGCAAAAGAAACAACTTTTTTTGGCACTTTTGATAAGTATTGTTATTGGTTTTTACGATGGTTTTATTGGCCCAGGAACAGGAAGTTTCTTGGTTTTGGCTTTCGTTTCCGTGTTGGGTTTTGATTTTCTTCACGCTTCCGCAAATGCTAAAATGGTCAATTTAGCGACTAATTTTGGTTCGATTTGCTTGTTTGTTTTGAAGGGAAAAATCATCTGGGCTATTGCCATTCCGATGGCAATTTGTAATGCTTCGGGTGGATTTATAGGTGCAAAATTAGCCATCCAAAAAGGAAATGGTTTTATTCGAATATTCTTCTTAATTGTAGTGATTGGAACTTTAATCCGATTTGGATACGATGCGTTTTTAAGTAAATGATTTCAAAATTCAAAATTCCAAGTTGAATATTCATTATTCAAAACAATCAATGTAGTTTTATTTCAGAATCTTACTTCCACTCCGAATACAAAACACTGTCATTGGCTACAAGATGCGTAAGATGAATGCATGTATTTCCTTTTGGAGCCAAAGGTGTCCAATATTTTGCATAAAAAATAATGGCTTTTTTTCCGATTAAATCGTTTCTAGCCTTTTCAAGTGAAAACCCATTTTCCAAACCGCGATTGATGTAGTAAGAGAGCGAGTCATTTTTTAATGTAATCACTAAATCTTTATCGCCGCCCTGCGAGACGGATTGAACAATTCCCGTTGTTTTAACACTGTTTTCTGCTGAAGTGTCTATTGGCCTCAATATTAAAACTAATAGAATTGCTAAAACAGTTAAACTTGTATATAAGATTATTTTTTTCATGTTGACGTTTAGTGTCAAAACGCTACAATCACTGTTATATTATTCAATTAAATTTAAAAACTTCAAACCAAAAACAATGGCATCGCCTTGGTAACCATTTTGATACGATCGAACGTAATCAAAACGGAACAAGCGTAATTTTCCGAAACCTAAATTATCCAACCCAATTGTAAACTCCTGATACGGTTTTTGATTCGGAATGGCCAAATTATGAAAACCCAACACCAACTGCGATTGTAATTTATTGAGCAACGGAATTTTATTCATAATGTAGCCTTTGTCATTGTGTTCGATATGTGTTTCAAAATAGCTGTCGTTGGTACTCATCGAATAATAAGGCAAATTGTTAAATACATTCAAATAGCTTCCGCCATTGGCAATATGGGTTTGATTTCCGTTGAAATGTTTGTAGTCAACAAATGAAATGTTGTCGCCATTGAAAAATTTTCCACCTTTCAAATTCATTTGCATTTCACCTTTGTTTCCAATTGATAAATTGTGACTCACTCGTGCTGAAACGAAGTCGAATTCGTAGTTTTTATTGTTGGCCGCAAAGCCTTTTTCATAAGCGAAAAATAGGATTGGGTATTTGTTGTTGCCCAAATTGAATTTCCCATCAGGACGCGTCCAATATTCTTGACCAAATTTGATTTGAGCACTTAATGATGCTTTGACTAAATTGTGTTTTTCAATGGCTGGAGTTTCAAAATCAAAAGGCAAAAGCGGATGGTTTGATGTGTAATCATCCTCAGATTTAATCCAGCGTTGCTCTGTCGTATTCCACAACGGTTTTCGTTCGGCATACTCAATCGAAGCATTCATATTTACACCATTGATAACTTCTTTTCCGAAAGAAATAGTCGCATAATTTTTTTCATACAATTTCATGAAATTATTAACAAATAGCAAACTGCTAATCGTATTAACATTCTTTGAGATAGGATTATTTCCGTTGAATTGGCTTACCAAACTTCCGCCATTAATGTAGAGTGTGCTGTTGTCGTTGTTGTTAAATTTGCGAATGTAACTTGCAGTAGCTCTGAATTTATCTTCGGCAAAGCCATAACTTAAACGTGTGCTGATACGCGAATACGTTCGTTTGTCTTCATCATTGGTTCCGTAGGAAAAGCCAACCGAAGTGTTCCATCCTTGAACGGTGTTGAACGAAGTGTTTAAAAGTGGACCGTCGTAGTTGAATGTCCATTTTTTAAAAGTATTGCTGTAAGTGTAGCCCGAAATCGGACTCATGAATCGAAATTTATTCTTTTTCGCATCTATAGAATCCAAATATACTTTCGATTTTTTCTTAGTTTGAAGTGCGTCTTTTTTTAGGTAATCATTGGTTTCTTCCGTCGTTAAAGGAACTGGACGAATGGTGTTCCAAAACGCATCTTCTTTTTTGTTGGCGTTTTCTTCAAATTTTAAGACTTCTGCTCCAAATGTTTTCTTTTCAAATTTTTCTGGAAATTCAAAGTTGGAGAAAACATAAGTAAAACGACCATTCATTTTTAGTGTTAAAATTCCAGCTTCAAAATCGATGGTTTGCGTGTTTTTTATCCAAATTTTATTGCGATTGTTGTAACTGAAATTTTGTTTTAAAGTCAGAGTATTCAAAGCCGGAGTTTGCATTTGAACACCCGTTATGGTCAAATCAATGGCGTAAATGGCCCAACTATCATCAACCAAATAAATGTGACCTTCCATAACAGGTTCATTCGCTCGTTTTGGAGTTACTTTTATCTTATTTATTAATTGATTGTTTTCGTCTGTAAAAGAACCTTCAAATTTGTATTTATAGTAATTGAAAGCATTGTCTGCGATTGGCGAAATGGCTTTTTCGTTGAACTCAACAGTATTTTCATAAAAGTCAAAGTTGGCAGAAGCTGCGTTGTTAAAGCTAAATCCATTGTCGTTTCCACTAACTTTTGAAGCTACAATAGTTTCTTTCATTTTGTCGGGCTTTTGAAATGAAATTTTAGATACCGTTTCCGATAAATACAATATTCCACTTCGTGTAGAATCGATAACATCATCAAATAAGTCGAGTTTTTGTCCGAGTATATTTTTGGGAAGGTTTTTGACTCTAAAAATACCTTTTGAATAAAAATCGGCATTGTAACGAGCGGTTTTATTGGCATTGATTTTTCGATTGGCTATTGCGTTTCGAATCATTTCATTGGCTGGATTGACTTTTGGATCGATTACAACTTCATTAAGCTTAACCTCTTCTTCAACCAAAACAACATCAACTATTTGTGGAAATTTTTCGGCGTCAATTACTTTTTTTTCAGTTTTGTAACCCAAATATTGGAATAGAATAATGTATTTTCCAGGGTTTTTAACATTCAAATCGTACTTTCCTTGCTCATTTGTAGTTGTGCTAATATAAGTGTCTTGTACATAAATATTCACAAATGCCATTGGATTTCCGTGACTATCAACAACGCTTCCTCGAATTTGTGCAAAGGAATAGTAGGACAGAAAAAGCAGTACAAAAAGTGCTATTTTTTTCATTTTTTTAGAATAAGATGTAGGCTTGCATTACAAAAAAGAAAGTAGAGCTAATTCATAACTTTTTAAACCAAAACCAATAATTATTCCATTAGCATTGGGTGAAATAAAAGATTGATGTCGAAATGATTCGCGTGAAAAAGTATTTGATATATGAACCTCAATTACGGGAGTTGTAATGGCTTTTACAGCATCGCCTATGCCAACAGAAGTGTGCGTGTAAGCGGCAGAATTCAAAATAATGCCATCATAAGAAAAACCTGTTTCTTGAATTTTGTCGATTATTTCACCCTCAATATTGCTCTGAAAATAATCCAAATTGACAGAAGGGTATTTTTGCTTCAAATCTCTAAAATAACTTTCAAAACTTTGATTGCCGTATACTTCAGGTTCTCTTTTGCCTAATAAATTTAGGTTTGGACCATTGATGATTATGATATTCATAAAAAGGAATTGTTTGGAGTAAAAGTAGCAAATTGCAAGCGATAATTTGTTTTCTTTTAGAAAATCCTAACATATTTGGTAAGGTATTTTTTTTCCTTTACTACTACTAATCATTTTACTTAGATGAGATTTCAAGTTTTTTATGTTGCTCAATTCAAGGGGAAAATTAGTAGTGCGTTCGTCTTAAATGTTGACAAGAAAAATAAATTTAACAAATGTTTAATTTTGGTAGCTATTTATTTGTTACAAAAGCATTTGAAAATCAACTGTGTAGTATTTTTCTGTTATAAAAGAGAAATTTTAAAGAAGACGATTTTTTGTTAACAACTCTGTTGATAAGTCCGTAAAACCTTGTAATTGTGGGCAAAAGGAATAAAGTTATATTTACATCATTAATTTTAAACAAAATAAAACATGAAAAAAATTATTTTATCAATCGTTGCGGTTTTAGCTTTTGGCTTTACAAATGCGCAAGAGGTTAAATTTGGAGCTAAAGCTGGTTTGAGTGTTACAACTGTTACTGGCGGTGAATTCAGTGCTGGTTCTAAAGTTGGTTTTCACGTAGGAGGTTTGGCTGAAATCAAATTTGGAGAAAAATTTGCTATTCAACCAGAATTATTGTATTCAACAAAAGGTGCTTCATACAGCCTTTTTGGACTTGATCAAAAAGTAAATTACTCATACATTGATATTCCTGTTATGGTTAAATATTATGTAATTGAAAATTTAAGTATTGAAGCTGGTCCACAAGTTGGTGTTTTAATGAGTGCTAAGTCAGAAATAGATGGAGAATCAGTAGATATTAAAGATGATTCAAAAGGAATTGATTTCGGATTCAACATCGGAGCGGGTTACAAACTATCTAACGGAATTATGTTCCAAGCTCGTTACTGCTTAGGTTTAGCTGATGTATCTGAAGATGTTGAAGGTGCTGTAGTAAACTACAATGAGAAAAACAATGGATTCCAAATTTCAGTTGGTTACCAATTCTAATCTTAATTTATAAATATTACGAAGAGCTTCTCATTAGAGAAGCTCTTTTTTTTTTGGAGACAACAATAATTCTTTAAAAACCAGATAGTTGAATGGTTTTTTCTGATGGTTATTAACATTTTTTTTAGAAATTATGCTTTGTGAATCCCTTTAAAAACAAGTGATGTTAATAACTATGTTCATAAATCTGTGTTAAAATGTTTTCACTTCAAATTTTCTTGTGTTTATCTTTGTGCACTTAATTTTAAACAAAATAAACATGAAAAAAATCGTATTAAGTTTAGCAGCTGTTTTAGCATTTGGTTTTGCTAACGCACAAGACAAAAAAGAAAATTCTGGTGAAGGATTTGGTAAAGGAGATATTTTTATTACCGGTGCTTTTTCTGTTGGAAGTACTAATGATAAAAATACAGATGTAAAAACTAATAGTTTTGAAATTGCTCCTCAAGTAAACTATTTCTTGACAGAAAACATTTCTTTAGGTGCTAAAATTGGTTACACTTCTGATAAAGCTGAAAATGCTGTAACAGATACTCAAGATGATTCTACAATTACTTTCGGGTTACAAGGTAGATATTATTTTACACCAGCTTCTAAATTTTCTTTATTTACAGGTTTAGGATTTGATTACAACTCAACTTCTGACAATTTAGCTGATCCTAAAGTTAAAACGAATGGTTTTGATTTAGGTTTAGGTTTAGGTGTAAACTATTTTATTTCTGACAACTTTTCAATCGAAGCTGGTTTTGCTGCTTTGAACTTTGAATCAAGCAAAGTTGATGTTGATGGTGCTGAAAATGAAACTGCTTTCGGAATTGGAGCTGATTTAAGAGCGTTAAGCTTCGGTTTAAACTACAGATTCTAATTTTTAGATTTATAGATTTCAAAACCACGCAAGTTGCGTGGTTTTTTTATTTCCTACATTTGTATAATGAATTGGTCAACTTATATAAAGAGTTTTCAGTCGTATCTCAAAATTGAACGTGGATTGTCTCAAAATACAATCGATAATTATTCGTTCGATATTGAGCGTCTTTGCGCTTTTTTAGAAGCTAATTCAATCAGTGTGTCGCCAATTAAGATAACGGAAGAAACTATTCAGCAGTTTATTCATTCGGTCTCTAAAGAGGTAAATGCACGCAGTCAGGCACGAATTATATCGGGCTTGAAAAGTTTTTTCTCTTATTTGATTTTTGAAGATTACCGAAACGACAGCCCAATGGAACTTATTGAAGCTCCTAGAATCGGAAGAAAATTACCAGACACACTTTCTGTAGCAGATATTGATGCGATTATAAATGCTATAGACCTTACTAAAGAGGAAGGCGAACGCAATCGAGCCATGCTTGAAACATTGTATGGCTGTGGATTGAGGGTTTCAGAATTGATTACGCTCAGAATTTCGGATTTGTTTTTCGAGGAAGGTTTTATCAAAATTACAGGAAAAGGAAATAAACAGCGCTTTGTTCCTATTAGTGCTGTTACACAAAAATATATTGGTATTTACAAAAACCAAATTCGCTCTCATTTAACTATTCAAAAAGGATTTGAAGACACCCTTTTTTTAAATCGAAGAGGAAAACAACTAACACGTGCAATGGTTTTCACTATTATAAAACAATTAGCTGAAAAAATTGGTTTGTCAAAAGTGATTAGTCCACATACTTTTCGACATTCTTTTGCTACTCATTTGTTAGAAAACGGAGCCGATTTAAGAGCTATTCAGCTAATGTTAGGGCACGAATCGATTACTACAACTGAGGTTTATGTTCATCTTGATCGTAAACACCTGACGCAAATAATGAATACTTTTCATCCAAGAAAAGAATAATGGTACTACTTCTCTGTAGTAATTGTTTGACGGATTTAACTGTTTGGTTTTCAAATAAAATACATTTCTTTGCACCGCTGATTCGGAATCGTTTTGGTGAATGAATTTGATTTGGTTGTTGAAGATATATAAAGCCTTAACCTACATTTTTCGATTAAGTATAAAAATAATGAGCAGGAGTGTAAGAACAATTATGGTTCTAATCCCCAAAGAATTACTAATTAATTAGCATTCCTGCTTTTTTTGAAAAAGATAAAATACAAGGAATGGTTTCTGTGTTCAAAATAGTTTGATTTGAGCCTAACTTAAAAATAAATAGACGTGGTAAAGTTTTACTATGTTTTATTTGATTGTTTGTTGAAAAAAAAGCTGCTCATCACTGGGCAGCTTTTTGATTTTATAAACAATTGTTTCTTACTTGGCAATATTTACGGCTCTAGTTTCACGGATTACCGTAATTTTAACCTGACCTGGATACGTCATTTCAGTTTGGATTTTTTGAGAAATTTCAAACGATAAGTTCGATGCCATTTCATCTGAAACTTTTTCGCTTTCAACAATCACACGCAATTCTCTACCAGCTTGAATAGCATAAGCATTCTTCACACCATTAAATCCAAAGGCAATATCTTCAAGGTCTTTCAATCGTTGAATGTAAGAATCTAGTACTTGTCTTCTTGCTCCTGGTCTTGCTCCCGAAATGGCATCACAAACCTGAATAATTGGAGAAATCAAATACTTCATCTCAACTTCGTCGTGGTGAGCACCGATGGCGTTACAAACTTCTTCTTTTTCGCCGTACTTTTCTGCCCATTGCATTCCTAATAATGCGTGAGGTAAATCACTCTCTGTATCAGGCACTTTTCCAATATCGTGAAGTAAACCAGCGCGTTTGGCCAATTTTACGTTCAATCCCAATTCAGCAGCCATAATTCCACATAACTTGGCAACTTCTCTTGAATGTTGTAACAAGTTTTGTCCGTAAGAAGAACGGTATTTCATTCGACCTACAATCTTAATCAATTCGGGATGTAAACCGTGAATTCCTAAATCAATTACAGTACGTTTTCCTACTTCAATAATCTCGTCGTCAATTTGTTTGGTAGTTTTGGCAACCACTTCTTCAATTCGAGCTGGGTGAATACGACCGTCGGTAACTAATTTGTGCAATGACAAACGTGCAATTTCTCTTCGAACAGGGTCAAAACAAGAAAGAATAATGGCTTCTGGTGTGTCGTCAACAATAATTTCAACTCCAGTAGCGGCTTCTAAAGCACGAATATTACGTCCTTCACGACCAATAATTCTACCTTTCACGTCATCAGACTCTATGTTGAATACCGAAACACAATTCTCAACCGCTTCTTCAGTACCCACACGTTGAATAGTGTTGATGATTACTTTTTTAGCTTCTTGTTGTGCCGTAAGTTTAGCTTCTTCTAAAGTCTCTTGAACATAAGCCATTGCTTTGGTTTTGGCTTCAGCTTTAAGACTTTCTACCAATTGTTCTTTAGCATCTTCAGCAGATAAACCCGAAATCACTTCCAATTGTTCTACTTGGCTTTTGTGTAGTTTTTCAAGTTCTTGTTGTTTCTTGTCTAAATAATCAATTTTCGACTCGTATTCTTTAGTTTTAGCTTCAAAATCGTCATTAACTTTCTTTGCTTTAGCTAATTCACTTGAAACCTGAGATTCTTTGTCTCTAGTTCGTTTTTCAGCTTCAGCAATTTTTTTATCCTTGTTTAAAATTTCTTTTTCGTGTTCTGATTTTAATTCTAGAAATTTTTCTTTTGCTTGAAGCAATTTGTCTTTTTTGATGTTTTCTCCTTCTAAATTGGCGTCTTTTAAAATGGAAGCGGCTTCTTTTTTAGCGTTTTTGATTAGAGTAGAAACGTTGTTCTTTTCCAAATATTTCGCTATTCCAAATCCAACTCCAACACCAACTGCAATTCCAATAATTATACTTAATATATCCATAGTGTGTAAAAAAAATTATAAAAAAACCTACATTAATTGCTTGTATAAACTCGTAAGGACAAGTTTTGAGTTAACTCACTGTTCAAGTTTCCCACCTTGGCGGGCATACTATAGTAGCGACGATTCACTCATTTTAATTTGTTAGTGTTGAGTTTACCAAAAATGAACTAATGTAGGCAGTATTTTTAGTTATGTAAAGAACGTGTGTATTATTTTGAAAGATATTGCTCTAATAAATTATTCATTTTCGTCAACCTTTCTAGAGTTTCCGTACCATCCATCGAATTATTGATTTGCTTTTGTTCTACTTGAGCGGCAAATTGCAAGGCACACATGGCCAAAACGTCTTGTTTGTCGCGAACAGCATAATTCTCTTCGTATTGCTTAATCATAGTATCAATTTTTTTTGAAGCACTTCTCAATCCTTCTTCCTGCGCAACGTCTACCGTTAACGGATAAACTCTGTCAGCAATTGATATTTTTATTTTAAGCTTTTCACTCATGGTTTAATCTGACAACTGTGCTATGCAATAATCAATTTCTCGAATTAATGAATTTATTTTAAGCTTTGTATCTCGTTTGTAATCTTCACTGCCAAGCAATGAATTGGTTAATTTGAGCGATTCGTATTCTTTTTTTAGCGTCTCAACAGCTTTCAATTGGTTTTGATACGCGATCGTACTTTTGTTTAACTCTGCTTCTAAAATCTTGTTTTTTTCTTCTAAACTGACAATTTTGTTTAAAAGCGAACCGATTTTACTTTCAAGAGAATCAATTATTTGTACAATTTCACTCATTTATAATCTTCTTCATTACTTTATCTTACAAATTTATAATTCCTAATCTATTAAAGCAATTTTTTAGCAAAAAAAATCAATTTTTAACGCTTTTATTTCTAATCTTCTGTTAAGCAAATAATTACCAAGCTTGTATTATTTTTTTTAACGATAAAGTTTTTATATTTTAGCAAAAACAGTTTTACATTATGCGACTACTTGCCTTATTATTTTTTACAGTCTCTGTTTTCAGCCAAAAAAATTATCCTAAAGATTTTCGTGCTCCGCTCGATATACCCATGCAATTGTCGGGCAATTTTGGCGAATTGCGCCCCAATCACTTTCATGCGGGTTTTGATTTTAAAACCAATCAACGCGAAGGTCTCAATGTTTATGCGGTAGGAGATGGTTATGTTTCACGTATAAAAATTTCCACTTTTGGATACGGCAAAGCGATTTATATTACACATCCCAATGGTTTTACTACAGTTTACGGTCATCTACAAAAAGCGGTTGGCGACATCGAGGCAAAAATCAAGGAAACACAATACAAGGAAAATGCTTATGAGGTTGAACTGTTTTTAAAGCCAAATGAACTTACCGTAAAAAAAGGTGATATTATAGCAATTTCAGGTAACACAGGTGGTTCTGAAGGACCACATTTGCATTTTGAATTTCGCGATACCGCAACAGAAAAAGCAATTAATCCGCAGTTTTTCGGGTATGATGCTAGTCTTAAAGACACAAAGAAACCTGTTGTAAGTAATTTGGTTGTGTATCCGATCGATTCTGAATCGGTTGCCAATAAATCAAAACGTCCTGTTAATTTAGGATTGTCCTTACAAAGTGACGGAACTTATATTTCTGAAAAAGTAGCAGCTTCAGGAAAAATTGGTTTCGGGATAACTGCAATCGATTTTGATGATGTTTCGTTTAACGGTAACGGAACTTATAAAGGAGAATTATCTGCTAATGGTAAAACCATTTTTGAATACCGTTTTGATGAAATGGCATTTGATGAAGGTAGATATATCAACGCTTTTATCGATTATTCACGTTATAAAAAACAAAAAAATAGAGTGCAAAAATTGTTTATGAAACAACCTTATGAATTGAGCAATATTTATCAAAAAACAGATAATGGAATTCTTGATATCACGCCCAATTATTCCCAATCATTAAAAGTAGTTGTTTCCGATTTTAATGAAAATAAAACCATAATCAACATTCCTGTGGTTTATTCTGATCAAAAAAGCATCATTGCTTCTGATCTTCAGACAACGCCTTATTTAGCGAAGTATAACCGCGATTTTATTTTTGAAAAAGACAATTTTACCGCTACTTTTTTGGCTGGTACATTCTATGACGATACGTATTTGAATTTAGAGGTTAAAAACCAAACGTTGTTTTTACACGAAGATGTAATTCCAGCTCATAAAGCTTTCTCGATTGCTTATGATGCGTCAAATGTGCCTGAAAATCAACGCGAAAAATCATGTTTAGCTACTTTCAATGGTAATAAATGGAACTACATTGCAACAAAACGCAATGGAACTACGTTTACTGCTAGTACCAAAACATTAGGACAATTCAAATTGGTACAAGATTATATTGCGCCCAAAATTGCAATTGCCAAAAGCATTGAAGGAAAATGGATATCGGAGCAAAAAACAATTGTGGTAACTATTTCGGATGATTTTTCGGGAATAAAAAGTTACAATGGTTACCTTAACGGGAAATGGGTTTTGTTTGAATACGAATCCAAATTGAAACGATTAACACACACTTTTGATGACGGAATGGTTGCCGAAGGTGAAAATATTTTAAAGATAGTGGTTACCGATAATGTTGGAAATTCTACTACCTTTGAAACTAAATTTTTTAGAAGTCAAAAAAATAAATAACATTGAAGACAAAACAAAAACTATTCGTAAGCCTATTTTTATTGTTAAGTGCTTTTTTATCCGCTCAAACAGCCAAAGTTGTAGGTGTCATTTCTGATGAAAATAATAATCCAGTGAACAATGCTAATATTAGTTGTCAGGGAAAAAGTGTAACATCCAATAAAGATGGTTCTTACATCATTCAAGTACCTGCCAATACAAAGGTTACGATTGTGTTTTCTCATGTTTCTTTGAAAAAAAGTACTGTTTCAGTTGAATTAAAAGCAAATGAAATTTACGAATTGAACCCTGTTTTGAACTCTGAAGCAGAAGGTTTAGGCGAAGTTATCATTATCAATAACAAAAGAAGAGTACAGGGAATAACCGCATTGGAGCCTGAAACCATAAAAAAAATTCCAGGTTTAAATCCGGGTGTTGAAACTATTATCAAATTACTGGGAGGAACTGGAGGAAACGACGATTTGAGTTCTCAATACACTGTTCGTGGAGGAAATTATGATGAAAATTTGGTGTATGTAAATGAGGTTGAAATTTACCGTCCGTTTTTAATACGATCTGGGCAACAAGAAGGGTTGAGTTTTACCAATTCGGATATGATTCAAAGCGTTGACTTTTCGGCTGGTGGTTTTCAAGCTAAATATGGCGATAAATTATCTTCAGTTTTAGATATTACGTACCGAAAACCAACCCAATTTGGAGCCGCTTTTGAAGCTAGTTTCCTTGGCGGAAGCGCCACAGTGGATTTGGCATCCAAAAATAAAAAATGGTCAGCAATAACAGGCGTTCGTTACCGTGATAATTCTCTTTTGGTTAATAGTAAAGAAACCGAAACCAATTTCCGTCCGACTTTTATCGACGTTCAAACGAATGTCAATTTTTTGGTAAATAGTAGGTTGAATTTCAGTTTTTTGGGTAACATTTCGCAAAACAAATACAACTACCAGCCGTTGTCACGTCAGACAAATTTCGGAACCTTGAGCGATCCTATTGCATTGCAAATTTTTTATGAAGGACAAGAAAACGATAAATACAAAACACTCTTTGGCGCTTTAAAAACAGTTTTTAATGCAACCGATAATAGCACTTACAAATTAATTACATCAGTTTACAATACCCAAGAACAAGAGTACTATGATATAGATGCAGCTTATTTTTTAGGAGAAGTTGACACCAATATTGGATCTGAAACTTTTGGCGACGTATCTTTTAGTCGAGGTATTGGTTCGCAACTTAATCACGCCCGAAACGATTTAGATGCTGTGATTTTCAACGCTGAAATCAAAGGAAATCACAATGCAAAAAAGAAATTTCAAATTGATTGGGGTGTAAAATATACGCATGAGAACATACGCGATAGAATTGTAGAATGGGAAGTCATTGATTCAACAGGATTTTCTATTAATCCACCTAACTTAGACGGTGTTGATTTGCCTATCAATGATCAACCTTACAATCCATATGTTGGGCCGTTAGTTCCATTTAAAAATGTAAGAGCGACCAATTTTGTAAATATCGATAGAATTTCAGGTTTTATTCAATCCAATACAAAAACGTATTTAGGTGAAAGTGAATTTTGGATAAACATTGGTGTGAGAGCTCACAATTGGTTGGTTTCGGGAGATAAAGTAGCTTCTTCAAAAAGTCAAACTGTTTTTTCACCTCGCGCCCAATTTTCGCTCAAGCCCAAATGGGAACGAAATGTTGTCTTTCGATTGTCTGCAGGAATGTACCATCAACCTCCGTTTTACCGGGAATTACGTGATGAAAATGGCGAAGTTCAACCCAATGTAAAAGCGCAACAATCGATTCATTTTGTGTTTGCTGGCGATTATAACTTTAAGATGTGGAAGCGACCATTCAAATTTGTAGCAGAAACCTATTACAAATCGATGACTGATGTCAATACGTATACACTTGAAAATGTAAGAATCCGATATAGAGCCAATAATGAAGCAGAGGCTTATGCATACGGATTGGATATGCGCTTGAATGGTGAATTTGTGCCTGGCACCGAATCATGGTTTAGTTTTGGATATTTGAAAACGGAAGAAAATCAAAATAATAAAGGGTTTATTGCTCGCCCAACAGACCAACGATTGAAATTCGGAATCCTTTTTCAAGATTATATGCCCGTTTTACCAAGCATGAAATTGTATTTGAATTTGGTTTACAACACAGGTTTACCTGGTGGCTCGCCATCGTATGCAGACGTGTACCAATACCAAACTCGTTTGCGCGATTATCGTAGAGCAGATGTTGGATTTTCGTATGTTTTTACCGAAAAAAACAAATTGAGACCTGATTCGCATTGGTTGAAAAAATTCGAAGATTTATCATTAGGATTTGAAATTTTCAACTTGTTTAACAACCAAAACGCCATAACAAATACATGGGTTCGTGATGCGTATACTAAGAATCAATATGGAATTCCAAATTACATGACTACGCGAGTTTTTAACTTGAAATTGACAGCTAAATTGTAATTATTTAGTACTTTTGATAAAATTCAAAGCAATGAAAACCATTTCAAAATCGATATTCTATTTACTACTTTTTCTTTTTATTAGTTGTAAAGAAGAAGAGAAGGTAAAACCTAAAGTGAATTACGATACTAAAACTAAGGCTGAAAAGGCAAAACCTTCTGAAGTAAACACGCTTTTAGTAGCAGATTTACCTATTCAAATGGATGGGACTTCTGTTTTGATTCATCCAATAGGTGAGTTTAGTGTACGTGATTCTATATCGAGAGTTAAATATTCAGGAAGTGAACGAGAAAGTTTTGTGGTTTCCAATTATGGAGGCTATGAAATTACGGGTTATTTGAGTAATTTGAAATTTCAAGAAGTGGGTTCCGATTCACTGAAAGTATTGACCGATAAGCCAATGATGATTGAACGTGTTACTTATTTAAAAACCCTAGCTGATAAAACCAAAAAACAGTTGTTAGTTTATGTTTTAGAAGATATGGACTCCAATAAAGATGGTAAGTTGGATGGAAATGACATCAAAGATTTATACATCAGTACAATCAATGGATCTAATTTCACTAAACTTTCTGCCGAATTTCACGAACTTATCGATTGGAGTTTAGTTGAATCTCAAAATCGATTGTACTTCAGAACTATCGAAGACACCAACAAAAATGGTGCTTTTGACAAAGATGATAAAGTGCATTATCATTTCGTTGACTTACTTGCTAAAGAATTGAAAGTAGAAGAGTATCAGCCGCTTTAACCAATAAATAGTTGTTTGTCTATATATCCAGCTTTTATCAAATAAGCAAAAATTATTATTCCAATAAAAAATAACAGTAGTATAAAAACGGTAATGTTAAAGGCAAATAATAACATTCTTAATATTACACTTCCCAAATCTTGTTTTTTGTATAATTGAACTACAAGCCAAATAGTATATCCAATAGGAGGAATAATTGTTAAAAAGCTAAATAGAACTAAATAAGGACTTTCTCTTAAAAAATATTGTATTGGGAAAAGTAGTATGCCAATTATTAAACGCTGACTTGTTGCAAAACAATTGATAATGATGTTTTCAATATAGTTGTATCCAAATTTTTTAAAGGCTAACCAAGAACAGAAAGCATAAATTGGTAAAACAAACAATTCATAAAGTGCATAGTTTTTTGTCAAAAAATCGTAGATTTCTTTTCCTATTTTTTGTTGTCTTGCAACATCAGTATCTGGAGTTGGTTTATAAATAAAATCTTCAACAGGAAGAAAGTGCATCAATAAACCATTCAAACCTGCTAAAACAAATAGCAATAATATAGGTTTGTAATGTTGAACCCGTTTTCCTTCAATAAATTCTCTAACAGTATCCCCAGGGCGAATGAAAAGCTGTTTTGCAGTGTATAAAAACCCTTTGTTGATGTGTAAAAAAGTATATTTTAACTCGTCTTGAATGTAATGCCAATCCAATCGAACGGTATTGGTTTTTTGGCCGCAATTGGAACAAAAGTTACCTTGAAATACGTGTTCGCAGTTTTTACAAAGTTGAGGTTGCATAGGGATGTGTTAGTGTTTCCCAAAAATAAAAATTTAATTCAAATAGCATTTAACAAAAAAGATTTTTTGTGCTATTAAAATTAATAGTTTTTCTGTTAAGCTAATTGATTGGTTAAATTTTTGGGAATTTAACCGAGTATTGACCAACAAAATAAGCAATCAACATCCAAATAATAATGTATTTCGATGGTGTTTCAAAACCAAAAAAATGAGTTAATACTAAGTAAAATAGAGTAAAAACGATAAAAAACAATGCGCCAAAATATTCTCTCTTCATAATTTATTCAAAAGATTGTAAGGCAACCAAATTTGAGTAAGTTCCGTTTAAAGCTAGTAGTTCATTGTGAGTACCTTGTTCTACGATTTCACCTTTTTTCATCACAATAATATTGTCTGCTTTTTGTATTGTAGATAGTCGGTGAGCGATTACAATCGAAGTTCGGTTTTGCATCATGTTTTCTAAAGCAACTTGCACTAATTTTTCGCTTTCAGTATCCAAAGCAGAAGTAGCTTCGTCTAAAATCATAATCGGTGGATTTTTCAAAACGGCTCGTGCAATCGAAATGCGTTGCTTTTGTCCGCCCGAAAACTTGTTGCCACTATCGCCCACATTGGTGTAAATTCCTTCAGGTAAATCTTTTATAAACTCATATGCATTGGCAATTTTTAGCGCTTCAATGATTTCTTCATCAGTAGCATCTAACTTTCCAAGTGCGACATTACCACGAATAGTATCGTTAAATAAAATAGAATCTTGAGTGACCAATCCTAATAAATTTCGCAATGAATGCATTTCAATGTCTTTGATGTCAATTCCGTCTACTTTAATAGCTCCTTCTTGAACATCATAAAAACGAGTAAGCAAATTGGCAATGGTACTTTTTCCACTTCCTGATTGACCAACTAAAGCTATGGTTTTTCCTTTAGGAACGGTTACCGAAAAATTCTTTAAAACATTTTCATCGCCATAGCGAAAAGTAATGTTTTCAATGGCAATGTGGTTGTCAAATGAAGTTTTCTTGATTGCATCGGGTTTGTTGTCGATGGTGTTTTCTTGTTCCAAAATTTCCAAAACTCTATCGGCTGCGGCCATTGCACCTTTTAAAGTGTAGGATGCTTTAGATAATGATTTGGCTGGAGTTAAAATGTTGTAAGCCAATCCCATATAGGTGATAAACTCGGTTCCTTTGAGGTTGCCTTCAAAAACCATATTACCACCAAACCACAACAGAACGGCAATTACTACGATTCCTAAAAATTCACTGATTGGCGTTGAAAGGTTGTTTCGATTGATTAAACTATTCGAATACTTGTACAATTTTTGAGCCGATTCTTTGTACTTTCCTTGAAAATTATCTTCCGAATTGTAGCTTTTGATGATTTTTAGACCCGATAAAGTTTCATCGATAATAGACAAAAATATTCCCGATTCTTGTTGTACTCGATTGGATTTTCGTTTCAAGCTTTTTCCAATAAATGAAATTAGAAATCCTGAAGTTGGGATAAAAATAAAGACAAAAAGAGTCAGTTTTGGGCTCAAATAAAACATCGATGCAATCGTAAAAATAATGGTCATCGGTTCCTTAATGATGATTTCCAATATTGATAAAAAAGAAAATTGCACCTCACCTACATCATTGGTCATTCGAATCATCACGTCGCCGCGTCTTTTCTCAGAATAGAATGATAAAGGCAAATGAATGACTTTTTTATACATCGCCAAGCGCAAATCTTTTAATGTTCCGTTGCGCAGAAAGGTTACATAATACATTGCCAAATAGTTAAAGATGTTTTTTAGGAAAAACATCATGATAACCAATCCAACCATGAGTAATAACGATGCCTGCTCGTCTTTTTGTTGCGTGACAACGTAATCTAAATATTCTTTACCATATTTCGGAAGTTCTTTCAATCCGGTGTAAACAGGTTCTGTGTAAATTTTTTCCGTATTGCCAAACATCACATCCAACATGGGAATGAGCATTACCATCGACAGAGCGTTGAAAACCGCATACAATATATTGAAGAAAATGTTCAAAAAGGCAAACCTTTTATAAGGTAAAGCGAAACGTAATATTTTAAAAAAAGTGTTATTCATTTAGTTCAACTGCATTGCAGCAATAATGTTTTTGATTTTATTGTCTAATTGTTTTTCTGCCAATTCAAAATTTTCGACACTGTCTAAATCGGAATTAACGCTAAAATAAAATTTTATTTTTGGTTCTGTTCCACTTGGTCGAGCGCATATTTTTGAGCCATCTTCTAAGTAATAAATCAATACATTCGATTTTGGAACAGTAATCTTTTCGACTTCGCCTGTCATGACGTTTTTAGAAGTTGAGTTCTGATAATCTTCAATACAAACCACGCGTTGTCCGTCAATTTCATTCACAGGATTTTCACGCAAATCAACCATCATTTGATTGATTTCTTGTAAACCCGAAATGCCTTTTTTGGTTAATGATATCAAATGTTCTTTATAAAATCCGTGGTCAACATATAAATTCAATAGTTCTTTATATAACGAGCTTCCGGCTGCTTTTGCTTGAGCTGCAATTTCACAAACTAATAATGTAGCACCAACAGCGTCCTTATCGCGAACAGCATCACCCACCATAAATCCGAAACTTTCTTCGCCGCCGCCAATGAATTTTAGTTCAGGGAAATCTTTGATGAATTTGGCAATCCATTTGAAACCTGTCAAACCTACTTTACATTCTACACCATAAGCAGAAGCCAATTCGAGCATCATAGGAGTAGAAACGATGGTTGAACCAATAAACTCTTTACCTGTAATTTTTCCAGCACGTTTCCATTGTTCGAGTAAAAATGCGGTCATAATGACCATGGTTTGATTTCCGTTTAATAAAATCATTTGACCATTGGTATCGCGAACTGCCACACCAAGTCTGTCGGAGTCTGGGTCAGTTCCAATCACAATATCGCCATTGATTTTATCGGCCAAAGCCAAAGCCATAGTCAACGCTTCTGGTTCTTCAGGATTTGGAGATTTTACGGTAGGGAAATCGCCATTCGGTTCGGCTTGTTCAGGCACAATGTTTACATCGGTGTAACCTGCTTTTGTCAAAACATTTGGAATCGCTTTTATCGAAGTTCCATGTAATGAAGTGTAAACAATTTTTAGGTTTTCTTTGGCAGAACTAGGTGTATTGAAACTAGCATTAGCAACAGTTGAGGTTGCAAAAGCTTCATCAACAGCCACGTCAATGTATTCAATTAAATTTTCATTAGCTTCAAATTTGATTTCGATGTAATTTAAAGCTTCAATCGTATTGATGATTTCGTGGTCTTGTGGAGGAACGAGTTGTCCGCCATCTTGCCAATATACTTTGTAGCCGTTGTATTCTGGTGGATTGTGTGAAGCAGTCAAAACAATTCCAGCATGACAGTTTAAATGTTTCAATGCAAATGATAATTCGGGTGTTGGACGCATATCAGAAAAAAGATACACTTTGATTCCGTTGGCCGAAAAAACATCCGCAACCACTTTGGCTAGTGTATTACTGTTGTGACGACAATCGTACGCAATCGCAACTTTGAGTTGTTCGTTGGGAAACGATTTTTTCATGTAATTAGAC
Source organism: Flavobacterium sp. (assembly GCA_016787805.1). Lineage (GTDB taxonomy): Bacteria > Bacteroidota > Bacteroidia > Flavobacteriales > Flavobacteriaceae > Flavobacterium. The sequence continues at coordinate 38,347 of JAEUTY010000021.1, forward strand.
AAACCTTGCGTGTTTTTGCCTAAAGTGTATTTGTTGATTCGGTTGGTTCCAACGCCCATGATTCCGCGCATTCCACCAGTTCCGAATTCTAAATTTTTATAAAAACTTTCTTCCAACTCTTTGGGAGCAGAAGTCATCATTTCTTTTATTGAGTTTTGGGTTGCTTCGTCAAAAGTTGGTGTCAACCATTCGTTTACTTTATCCAAAATGTTTTGTTCAATGTGCATAATCTTAGCTTTTATAACCAATTTTTGGTCGGTCTTTTTTATCTGTAGTTGGACTATTTTTGTCCATCAAATGATTTAATATTTTATAAATATCAGGAAGCTGATTTTCAATATCTTCTACTTTTTTACTTATTTCTTCCAAACTTAACAACGAGTTTCGTAACAGAACAAAAGTTCGCATTATTGCAATGTTTATTGTGATTGCTTTTTCAGAATTCAAAACACTAGAAAGCATTGCTATTCCTTGTTCGGTAAAGGCAAAAGGTAGGTATTTTGTATGTTTGCCTTTTCCTTTTTCTAAGGTCACAAATTGTGATCTTAAAGATTTGAGTTCTTCTTCTGTAAGTTCAAACATAAAATCATCGGGAAATCGGGCGATGTTTCTGCGAACCGCTTGTTTTAAAACTCTGGTTTCAATTTCATATAGCAATGCCAAATCATAATCTAACATTACTTTTCGGTTTCTAATAAAGTGTATTTTATTAGTAATAATTTCAATATTTTTCATAGGCGTGTAATAAATGTAAAGGCGATTAGAAAATGGTTGTTTTATTTCATATTTACTTCAGTTGCAATTTTATAACGCTCTTCATTGTTTTTCGTTCGAAGAATGATTTCTCCTAAAAACCCAGCCAAGAACAATTGTGTTCCAATAATCATTGAGGTTAATGCAATGTAAAACAACGGATTGCTTGTTACTAATATAGTTTCAAAGCCAGAGTATAATTTGATTAATTTGATAGCGATAATAAAACCAGTTGCCAAAAATCCAATCACAAACATTAATACACCAACCGCTCCAAAGAGATGCATTGGTCTTTTCCCGTAGCGTGATAAAAACCAAATGGTAATTAAATCCAAAAAGCCATTGATAAATCGATTGATCCCAAATTTAGATTCGCCGTATTTTCGAGCTTGGTGTTTTACGGGTTTTTCGCCAATTTTACCAAAACCTGCATTTTTAGCTAAAACTGGAATATAACGGTGCATTTCGCCCGAAACTTCTATGTTTTTGATGACTACATTTTTGTATGCCTTTAATCCGCAGTTAAAATCGTTAAGCTGAACGCCCGAAGTTTTTCGCGCGGCCCAATTGAACAATTTGGAAGGCCAATTTTTGGTTACAACAGAATCATAGCGTTTCTTTTTCCAGCCCGAAACCAAATCAAAATGTTGATTGAGAATCATGTTGTACAAATCTGGAATTTCTTCAGGACTGTCTTGCAAATCAGCATCCATGGTAATAATAACATCGCCTTTGGCTTTAGCAAAACCAGCATGCAATGCTTGTGATTTACCGTAATTACGCAAAAAACGAATCCCTTTTACGTTCGGATTTTCGGTTGAAAGTTGTTCAATGGTTTGCCAAGAATTGTCGGTACTTCCGTCATCGATGAAAATAATTTCATACGTGTAGTGGTGTTCGTTCATGACTTTTACAATCCATGAGTGCAATTCGGGCAACGATTCTTGTTCGTTTAATAAGGGAATAATTATAGATAAATTCATTAATAAACTTCTTTTTTTCTTGATTTCATTATTGCAGCTAAAATCAAACCAAAAATAATTGCTCCTAGTAATGCTTGCATAAAACCGAAGAATTGGCCTTTCAAAGAAAATTGCGAGTTTTCTCTTATCGATTCTGCTGCTTTTTGAATATCAGCGCTTGGGGCATCAAATTTTTCAAGCATACCAACTTGAAAGTCAACCAAATGTTCAGTAATGATGTCTTTAGCTTCAGTATCTACAAAATTGAAGAGGAGAATGTTAAATGCGGTAGAAATTGCTATTCCAATAAGAGCTGATAGAAAATAAGCAGTAAAGCCTTCTTTAAAACTCAATTGACCATTTTTTTCTTTTTTACATTTGCTTAAAAGCATTACACCTATTATAATCCAAACGATCAACAACCCAAACCCAATCCACATGTTGACAAAAAGTTTTAAATCGATGACATACATCATCAATGTTACTAAAAGGGCGATAACTCCAGAAATTAATCCGAAATTGGTAGCGTTTTTCTTGATTATAGCATCCATAATTGATAAGTTTAAATTAATCTACAAATATAGTAATTCCGTTATTATTAAAGTTAGTTCAATATAATTAAAAAAAGTTACACTTTAGTTTGATTTTAAAAAAATAGTTGTATTTTTGCACACTCAAATTAAAAACAAGATTAATAAAAGTTGTAGTTGGTTTATACCTTTTAAACAAAAGCTTCAAAACGAAACTACTTCATAACAAATAAAAGATTTACAAAATGAAAAAAGGAATTCACCCAGAAAATTACAGATTAGTTGCTTTCAAAGACATGTCAAATGAGGATGTTTTTATCACTAAATCTACAGTTGAAACTAAAGAAACTATCACAGTTGATGGTGTTGAATATCCAGTGTACAAAATGGAGATTTCTAGAACTTCTCACCCTTTTTACACCGGTAAATCGAAACTTATCGATACTGCAGGACGTATCGACAAATTCAAAAGCAAATACGCAAAACACGGAAAATAATAGTTTTAAGTGTTCAAATTTTATTAAGACCTTCCATGTTTGGGAGGTTTTTTTATGTGCCAAACTTTTGTAACTTTGAAATCGCAACCATAATTCGCAACCTAAATGAACTATATACTTTTTGATGGAACCGTTCGCAATGCTTTATTGCCTTTTACTTTCACACGACCAGTTGCTGAAATTAGAATCGGAATTTTGACCATTCGTGAAAAATGGGAAAAATATTTGGGTTACACCACAACAACCTTAACAGAAGAATATCTTTCTGATAAGTATCCAATGGTTGAAATGGAAGAAAATGTGATGATCAATGCGTCATTTTTGCCTAACGATATACTGTCTGAAATGATCAAAAACCTTGAAAAAAATCAGGCTATTTTTAAAGGAGAAGAAGTCATTGCTTTTTATACTAATGACACACAAGATGAAGTTGATTTTGAATCGTATGAGATAATAGAATTCAATCAAGATTGTTTGACAGTTGAGCATACTTGGGATATTTTTTCCAAGAATGATGCCGCTTTACGCGAAGATTTTGAGTTGATTACCGAAGGAAGAAGTTCGCAACCAATCCCAAAATCAGTTAATGTGCTTTCGCCAGAAAATATTTTTGTCGAAGAAGGAGCCAAGTTAGAATTTGTAACATTAAATGCGTCAACAGGTCCGATTTATATAGGAAAAAATGCTGAAATCATGGAAGGTTCGGTAATTCGCGGTCCGTTTGCCTTATGTGAGGAAGCACAAGTGAAATTGGCAACCAAAGTATACGGAGCCACAACAGTTGGCCCGCATTGCAGAATAGGAGGTGAGGTAAATAATTCGGTTCTTTTTGGGTATTCTAATAAAGGTCACGACGGATTTTTAGGAAATTCAGTTCTAGGAGAATGGTGTAATATAGGCGCCGATAGTAATAATTCCAACCTTAAGAACAACTACGAAGAAGTGAAATTATGGAGTTATGAAACCGAGAATTTCGCCAAAACGGGCTTGCAATTTTGCGGTTTAATGATGGGCGATCATAGCAAATGTGGCATCAACACGATGTTCAATACAGGAACTGTAATTGGCGTGAGTACTAACATTTTCGGCTCGGGTTTTCCGCGCAATTTTGTTCCCAGTTTTTCTTGGGGAGGCGCAGCAGGTTTTACGACTTATCTAACTTCAAAAGCGTTTCAAACTGCCAAAATAGTGATGTCGCGCCGTCATGTTGATTTCACAGAAGAAGATGCCAAGATACTCGAACACGTTTTTGAAGAAACCAAAAAATATAGAAAAGAGTAATAAAAAAAGAGAACTTTGTTCTCTTTTTTTATTACGATAAATTCACTGTCTAAATCAATTTAAAAAGTAAATGTGTTTATTATCTTTTTTCAAAAGCTTCTTTTGGCTCAGGGTTTTTATTCATTTTTTCCGCCAAAGACTTTGCTTCTTGCTCTTCTTTTTTCTGTGCTTCCAAAAGTTCACGTTTAAATTTTTCTAATTCATGACTTTCTCTATTAACCCTGTCTTTTAATCTGGTTGGGGTGAGTTTCACCTTATCAACCATTTGTTGTCTATCTGCTGCCGTATAATTTTCATTAATTTCAAAAGTATTTTCTTTAATTCTTGCCATTGCAATCCAATTTACTGCGAATGAAGCTGAATAATCAGGAACACTAATAGTAAATCCATCGTGTGACTGATCAATAATTGTAATGCGCTCAGTACTATTTACTCCTGTTATAGTTACAACAGGTATTGCATTATTGGTATTTGTTTTAAACTCTTCATTAAATGGAATAAACATTGTGTTGCTATTTATTGTAACTACTCCAAAATCGCTAATGTTTTTAAAAACTTCTTGGGTTTTAGTTTGTTTTTGATCTAATTCTTTTATAGCATTTATGGTTACATAATCTAGAGCATGTGAGTTATAGCTCAAGTACTCTTCAATATTACTTTTGTCTGCTTCATTAGGTAAATATTCAAACTTACCAACTGTGTAAGGAGCAACTTTTTGCATTTCTTGTGCAATGATTCCGATATGATATTCATCTTTAGGTGTTTTTGCTTTGCCATTGTATTTGTAATAAACGGGGTTTATTTTTTTTAATGTTTCTAAACCATCCTTAAACGGATGTATATCCTCTTTCAAGCGTTCGTCTGAAACAATAGTCCAAGCGTTACTGCCCGGTTTTGCAGCCGAGTTGTTAGCAAGTTGCAAATCATAACCTGAAGTGGCTCCAAAGTTTACGGTTAGACCAACTGTATTTGCGCCATCATTAAAATCTGTTGTTGAAGAATAATCATGAAGGTATTCTACACTACCCGTTTGAACCTCAGTTCCATCTACATTTCCATTTCTGAAAATGGCAATTCGGGATGTTGCAATTGAAGGGTCATAAGCTTGCAATCTTGTAGCTGTTGGTGCAATTATGCCAATACCGAGTCTTCCATCTCCTCTAAAACGCATTCCTTCAGTTATACCACTATACCATCTGTGGCTGTAAGTTAATGTAGCTTCTGGCACTGAACTCCATAAAGTAGAACCAGTAATTCCTATGGCATAATCTGTAGAAGTAGCGGATACTTGCGGGTATAACACTAATTTTGTTCCTAAGCTTCGATTTGTAAAGCTTGGAGCCGCTACACCTGCACTATTAAAATTCAGCATGTTTGAATTTAAGCTATTCATATATAATTTTGCATTAGTGCCACCAAGTTCAACTAATTCTGTTGGGAATGCAGTTCCAAATCCAGCGTTTCCATTCATAAATATTCCTGAGAACCCCAGCGAATTTCCATCGGCATAAAGGGCTTGATCTGTATTTAGAGGTAAAGTTGCTACTCCTGTACCAAGACCAGCATAAACCCCTGTTGCATGCCAACTATTGGTATAATCACCAATTCCCATTACACCTGCACCATAACCCCAAGTGCTATTTCCACCTCTTCCATATCCCATGACACCTACGTTTTGGTAATCAGTGGCAGTACTCAATTGTCTTGCTTCACCAAGTATGGTGTTTTTGTTTGTGTCAGAATTTTTAAACACATGTAATGGTTGTAATGGATCAGCAATTCCAACACCAATATTTCCCGTAGTTTGTTTAACACGCATACGTTCAATTGTATTGGTTCCAAAAACGATATCATTAGCATCAGTTGTACCTATATAGTTTTCAGTAGCTCCAATTGTAGATGTTCCATAAGTCACGGGTGTAGCTGGAGTCGTTATAGCAGTATTTCCATTTAGTCTCCAATCGCGGGTATTCGTAAGTCCAGCATAGGAAGTAACAATCCATCTCGCCAAAGTTGCATTGTAAACTAGAGTTACCGTAGAATTTCCTGCAGTTAAGCCAGTTAAGTTTCCGCCTGTTCCTGTTAAAATACCATTCGCCACATTGTTATTGGCAATACTCATAATTTGTCCAGTAGTATTTATTAATGTCAGCACTTGTCCGTCATTGCCACCACTAATGGTTTGCAATGAAAAGGCAACTGTTGGTCCTGTTACACGATAATGACTGTATTCAGCACCAGCGGTTAGTGTGGCTGCAGGTGTTGCCGAATTGGGTAAAGCCAATGCGGGACCTTCTTTTAAAGCCAAATCACCATTCACATCCAAAACGGAGTTAGGTAAAATAGTATTCTTAATTCCCACTCTATTGTTCAAACCATCAACAGTCAATAATTGCGTGTTGGTAGCGTTTCCTAAAAAAATTCTGTTGGTGCCACCGTGCGCTGATAATCGAATATCTCCAGCGCCAGCACCACCAGTTGCGACACCTATTTTGAAGCGATAGGTTGGATCTCCAATTCTTACATCGCCTTCAGTAGCATTGGTGTCCCAGTTGTTAATTCCACGCACATCAAATAAAGTCCCAGGTGAAGAAGTGTTAATACCAACATTTCCCCCAGGAATAATTGACATATCAGCAGTATCAATATAGGATGCTCCCAATAATAGTTTTCCTGTATTGAAGTTTTTAATGGCCATATCGCCATTTTGCGCATCGGTGAAGAAAGTTCCAGTTGTAGCGGCTCCAATTTGGGCATATTCATAAGTTCTTCCCAAAGAAAGATAGGATAATTGTGATGCATTCCCACTTAAAATTTGCAAACCAATAGTATTTCCTGGTGCTAAAATATCAAGTTTATAGGATGGATTAGCTGTTCCTATTCCAACATTTCCTGAACTTTGTTTCAAACGCATGCGTTCAATTCCGTTGGTACCAAAAACAATGTCATTAGCATCGGTAGTTCCAAAGAAATTTTCAGTAGCACCAATTAAAGAGGTTCCGTAAGTTCCAGGTATTGCTGGAGTTGTAATTCCTGAATTGCCTTCCAAACTCCAATCACGCGACGAATTTCCAGTAAATGTTATCCATCGGGTTCCATTCCAATAATAATAGCCTGGCGTAACACCATTTACACCAGCCACAGTAGCTGTGTTGTAAACTAAAGTAGATTCTAGTATTGCACCTCCTTGCGGATTGACAACTGGTGCAGCAACATTAGTTCCTGCTAGAGCAACTCTAGGCAATAAAAAACCATTAGTTGTTGAGCTAATTTCCATCATTGCATTGGGTGTTGTTGTGTTAACCCCAACTTGTGCCATTCCATAACTAGAAATCAACAAAATTAAAATTGTAGTAAAATTCTTCATAATCGTTTCGGTTTTCATTTTGATTCATATTAAATTTAAATTTTTTGTAGGAGATGAATTAATAATACCGACCATCTGCTAATTAATTCGATAAAAGGTTGTTTTTTTATATATAAGTAACTGAAATACAGTTTATTAGTGTAAGATATTTCCTAAGGGTAAAAAAGCATGAGTTTAAATTTGAATAGCATTCATTTTATCAATTCAAATAATGTACTTAAATTTGCGCACTCAATTTTTTGACAACGATTTCATCAATTGAGCTTATTTATGGAAAATAAAAAACGAGTAGCCTTTTATACTTTAGGCTGTAAACTGAATTTCTCTGAAACTTCTACTATTGCGAGAAATTTTCAAGAAGAAGGTTTTGAACGTGTTGATTTTGAAGAGGTTGCTGATATTTACGTTATCAATACTTGTTCTGTAACCGACAATGCCGACAAACAATTTAAACAAGTCGTAAAGAAAGCCTTAAAGTTAAATGACAAAGCATTTGTAGCAGCTGTTGGTTGCTATGCGCAATTAAAGCCTGAAGAATTAGCGTCTGTTGATGGAGTTGACTTAGTTTTAGGAGCCACCGAAAAATTCAAAATTACCGATTATATTAATGATTTGTCCAAAAATGATATGGGCGAAGTGCATTCGTGCGAAATTGAAGAAGCCGATTTTTACGTTGGCAGTTATTCTATTGGTGATAGAACGCGGGCTTTTTTAAAAGTGCAGGATGGTTGCGATTATAAATGTACCTATTGTACGATTCCTCTGGCACGTGGTATTTCTAGAAGTGATGCTTTGGATAATGTGTTAAAAAATGCCTACGAAATATCACAGCAAGGAATCAAAGAAATTGTGCTTACTGGAGTAAATATTGGTGATTACGGCAAAGGCGAATTTGGCAACAAAAAGCACGAACATACTTTTCTCGATTTAGTCAAAGCATTGGATGAAGTAGAAGGTATTGAACGATTGCGCATTTCTTCTATCGAACCCAATTTACTCAAAAACGAAACCATTGAGTTTGTGGCTCAAAGTCGCACTTTTGTTCCGCATTTTCACATTCCATTGCAAAGTGGGAGCAATGAAATTTTAGGCAAAATGAAACGCCGTTACCAACGCGAATTGTATGCCGAACGTGTAGCCAAAATCCGGGAGGTAATGCCTCATGCTTGTATTGGTGTTGATGTAATTGTTGGTTTTCCAGGTGAAACAGATGAACATTTCTTAGAGACTTACCATTTCTTAAACGATTTAGCTATTTCGTATTTGCACGTTTTTACGTATTCCGAAAGAGACAATACTGAAGCTGTTGCAATGGAAGATGTAATTCCAATGAATGTTCGTTCCAAAAGAAGTAAAATGCTACGTGGTTTATCGGTTAAAAAACGTCGCGCTTTTTATGAAAGCCAAATAGGAACCAACCGAAGTGTGCTTTTTGAAGGTGAAAATAAAGAAGGCTATATCCACGGATTTACCGAAAATTACGTTAAAGTAAAAACACCATGGAACCCAGAATTGGTCAATACATTACACGATATTAAGTTGACACATATTGATGAGGAAGGAAGTGTTCGGATGGAGTTTTGTCAAATTACAAATTATCATAATTAGCAATTATTTTAATATTTATTGTGGAACCGAATCTTAGTAATTCGAAAAACAGTTTCGCTGTATTGTTCAATAAATTCGTACTTATGCCTGCCAGGTTGTTTGAAGTTGATGATTTTATCGGCTGAAACTTCGTAATAGCGTTGATTGCCTTCCATCATGAATTTCAAGCCATTTTTACGGTAAGCCGAACGAACCAAGTCAAACTCTGACAGATTCCATGTGGTGTGTTCTGCATCCATATCATCTATTTCCGAGAACAATCCTTCAGTAATTTCAGTTTTGCAACCGTAGTACTTTTCGATAGTTTCAAAAAAACCAATGATTTTAGTATTTAGTTCGTCGGAATTCATTGGATAAATATAATTTATTTTGGACAAAATAAAAAGCCGCTTCTGTAATTGAAACGGCTTTTGAGATTATTTAGTGTAAATTAAATTTTTATTCCAGGAGGCAATAAGTCACGGTAAGTAGTGTTTTTACGCATAAAAGCAGCAATTTTAGGTAAAATAGGAACCACTTTCAATTTGCGTTCGTAAGCGATTTCCATAATGTTTTTGAGCAAGTCAGAAATGAATTCTTCGTCGTCAAAACCTTCGAAAGTATTGATTCTTGTTAGAAATATTTTTTTCTCTTGAAATGAATATTCCACTGCAATCATCTTTCCATCAATCAAAGTCTCAAATTGCCTAGCAAATGTGTTGTCTTTAATTTCCATTTTATCTAAAATTAACGGTGTTTCCATAATCAATTCAATCAAATAATTTATTTTTATGCAAATTTCGGAATAATATATGGATTAATCGAATTTTGAAAGTTAAAAATGAATAAAATCCCCGTTTATTTTGTCCCAGGCATGGCTGCAGATATTACCATTTTTGAAAACATTCATTTACCTGATGATCAATTTGAAATGTTTTTCATTCCATGGAAGTTGCCCAAATCTAAAGAAAGTATCGAAGCTTACGCCAAACGTATGGCCAAAGAAGTGCATCATGACAATGCGGTTTTAATCGGAGTTTCTTTTGGAGGCGTTATGGTTCAGGAAATGGCTCAATACTTAAACCTGAGAAAATTGATTATTATTTCAAGTGTCAAATCGAGCTCTGAATTGCCGAGACGAATGAAAATTGCCAAAACTACCAAAGCCTATAAATTACTGCCTACAAGTTGGTTGCAAGATATTGAAAAATTAGTCAAATATGCTTTTGGCGATAGCTTAAAACGAAAATTAAAGCTATACGAAAAATATTTACATGTACGGGATAAAAACTACTTAGATTGGGCTTTAGAGAATATGATATGTTGGAATCGAACCCAAATTGATCCCAAAGTAATTCACATTCATGGTGATGCTGATGAGGTTTTTCCGGCCAAAAACATCAAAGAATTTATCAATGTAAAAGGCGGAACACATGCGATGATTTTAAGCAAATACAAGTGGTTTAACTCCAATTTGCCTAAAATCATTCTCGAAGAATAGTGTTTTTGGTTTGGTTTTTGTAACTTAGCGATTATAAAGAAAATGAACATGAAAAGAATAAAGTATTTTGTAATTGTTGCTTTAGTTGTTGCTTTAAGTAGCGTATTGATTTACAGTGTGACCAAAAAAGAAGTACATCTTGGCTCATCAATGTATGTTCCAGCTGAAGTTAGTTTTGCTGGTGAAAAAGCACCGCTTGAAGTATATGATGTAAAAGAACGTTTTGAACGCGAATTGTTGGTCAATGCCAATTTGCATTCGTCTACTATATTAATCATCAAAAGAGCCAACCGCGCTTTTCCAGTAATCGAACCTATTTTAAAAGAATACAATGTACCCGATGATTTCAAATATTTGGCTGTAATCGAAAGTGCGTTAACCAATGCTGTTTCTTCGGCTGGAGCCAGAGGTTTTTGGCAATTTATGGAATCAACTGCTAAAGAAAGTGGGATGGAAGTAACACCAACTGTAGACGAACGTTATCATTTGGTAAAATCAACGCACGCCGCTTGTAAATATTTGCTAAAAGCCAAAGAAAAATTCGGAAGTTGGACACTAGCTGCAGCCTCTTACAATGCTGGTATGAACGGAATTGCCAGTCAAATGGAATCGCAAAAGGCAGACAATTACTACGATTTATTGCTCAACGAAGAAACCTCACGTTATGTTTTCCGTATTCATGCCTTAAAACAAATTATGGAAAACCCACAAAATTTTGGTTTTGCTATCAACAAAGAAGATTTGTACCAATTATTGCCTACCAAAAAAGTTGAAGTCGATTCAACCATCACTAATTTAGCCGATTTTGCCAAAACGCAAGGTATTAATTACAAAATTTTAAAATTGCACAATCCGTGGTTACGCGATAAGAAATTGCCGAATCCAACTAAAAAGATGTATGTGATTGAGATTCCTACTTCGGGATATTAGTCGCAGTCTCAGTATTCAGTCTCAGTAATTTATAGAAAATAAAAAAGCGCTTTAAATTTATGAAAGCGCTTTTTTATTTTAACTGTAAACTGCGACTGCAAATGAAAACTATATCTTCTTCATCTGCTCCTTCATCATCGCAATTTGATCTTTCAGCATTCCTTGTTTGTCTAATTTTTTTACTTCAGCAATTAAGTTTGTTGCTTCTAATTTTCTTCTTCGTGACATTGCAACACCAGCCAAATTCAACTTTGCAACGGCCAAATCCATGTCCATATTCAAACCTAATTCAATGGCTTTTTTGAAAAATTTTTCCGCTTGAAGTAAATTGGTTTGAGATAACATCAATCCTTGTAAATAATTGTAGTAACCTTGTTGTTTTTGAACTAAAGCCGTTTCCGGATTCGAAATTTTGGACAACCATTTTTTTGCACCATCAAAATTTTGCTTTCTCAATTGCAAAAATGCCAATAAAATATATTCATTTCTAAAATAAAGAAACAACGGAACCAACGATAAAATAATCAGGAAAATCCCGTTTCCAATGTTGCTTTCGGTAAATTGCCAAACGGCTGCCACTAGTATAAGAGCGACTAAAATTAATTTGATATTTCTGTGAAACATAATAGTGTTTTTTTGAGTTGACAAAGATAATAAAAGCAATTTAAAATATTTTTAAAAAACTACTTGCAAGTAATAAAAATCGTTGTATATTTGCACTCGGTTTTAAAAAGACCTCTAAAACGATTATTACACGATTTAAAGATAAAAAGCAATGAGCAAAAGAACGTTTCAACCATCGAAAAGAAAAAGAAGAAATAAACACGGATTTATGGACAGAATGGCTTCTGCAAATGGAAGAAAGGTCCTTGCGCGTCGTAGAGCTAAAGGAAGACATAAATTGACCGTTTCTTGCGAACCAAGACACAAAAAATAATGATTCGCATTCAATCAATATTAAGCCGTTACTTTTATTAGTAGCGGCTTTTTTTTAAACCATGTTCATAAATTTTAATAATTTTATGAAGCTATTTCCCGCTATCCGTTCCAATCTTTTTATTTTTAAAGAAAAAATAAAAAGGATTTCCTCTGCTATCGGGGCTAGAATTTGTCAATTAGAGAATGTGTCAATTAGTCAATTAGAGAATGTGTCAATTAGCCAATTAGAGAATGTGTCAATTAGCCAATTAGAGAATTAACCAATTAAAAGAATTAATAAAATTGCCAAATCAACACATTACCACATTGCCACATTGCCACATTGACCAATTGCCACATTATAAATACAACTAACAACGATAAACTACAAACCACAAACAACACACAATGCCAAAAGACAACTCCATTAAATCAGTTTTAATCATCGGTTCAGGACCAATCGTCATCGGACAAGCCTGCGAATTTGACTACGCAGGTTCACAATCGGCACGTTCCATTCGAGAAGAAGGAATTGAAGTGATTCTTATCAATTCCAATCCAGCTACCATCATGACTGATCCTTCCATGGCTGATCATGTGTATTTAAAACCTTTAACTACCAAATCCATTATTGATATCCTCAAAGCACATCCACAAATTGATGCTGTTCTCCCAACTATGGGTGGACAAACTGCTTTGAATTTGTGTTTAGAAGCCGACGAAAAAGGCATTTGGCAAGATTTCGGTGTGCGACTAATTGGCGTCGATATCAATGCCATCAATATTACCGAAGATCGTGAGCAATTCAAACAATTGCTTCAAAAAATAGACGTTCCAACCGCACCCGCCAAAACCGCAACTTCGTTCTTAAAAGGAAAAGAAATTGCACAAGAATTTGGTTTTCCATTAGTAATTCGACCTTCGTTTACTTTAGGTGGAACTGGAGCTGCTTTCGTTCACAAAAAAGAAGATTTTGACGATTTACTTACGCGTGGTTTAGAAGCTTCACCGATTCATGAAGTGCTGATTGACAAAGCTTTACTCGGTTGGAAAGAATACGAATTAGAATTATTACGCGATAAAAACGACAACGTGGTCATCATTTGTTCCATCGAAAATATGGATCCAATGGGAATTCATACAGGCGATTCAATCACAGTTGCACCAGCAATGACGTTATCCGACACCACGTTCCAAAAAATGCGTGACATGGCCATTTTAATGATGCGTTCGATTGGGAATTTTGCAGGTGGTTGTAACGTACAATTTGCCGTTTCTCCCGACGAAAAAGAAGATATCGTGGCCATCGAAATCAATCCGCGTGTATCGCGTTCATCAGCATTAGCATCCAAAGCAACGGGTTATCCAATTGCAAAAATAGCTTCAAAATTGGCCTTAGGTTATACGCTTGACGAACTTCAAAATCAAATCACCAAATCCACTTCGGCTTTATTCGAACCTACATTGGATTATGTTATCGTGAAAATCCCACGTTGGAACTTTGACAAATTTGAAGGCGCTGATCGAACATTAGGGTTACAAATGAAATCAGTAGGCGAGGTGATGGGAATTGGACGTTCGTTTCAAGAAGCCTTACACAAAGCCACACAATCTCTAGAAATCAAGCGCAATGGTTTGGGCGCTGACGGAAAAGGCTACAAAAACTACGATCAAATTATTGAAAAACTCACTTTTGCCAGTTGGGACAGAGTGTTTGTGATTTACGATGCGATAGCTATGGGAATTCCACTAAGTCGTATCCACGAAATCACCAAAATTGATATGTGGTTTTTGAAACAATATGAAGAATTGTATTTTATTGAAAAAGAAATTTCACAATATAAAATTGACACACTTCCAAAAGAATTATTACTCGAAGCCAAACAAAAAGGTTATGGCGATCGTCAAATAGCGCACATGTTGGGTTGTTTGGAAAGTCAGGTGTATAAACTGCGCGACGAGATGAACATCAAACGCGTATATAAATTGGTAGATACGTGTGCGGCCGAATTCAAGGCACAAACACCTTATTATTATTCGACATTTGAAGCCGAAATTCAAACTGCTGATGGCAAACGTTTTGTAGACAACGAAAGCAAAGTTTCCCACAAGAAAAAAGTTGTTGTTTTAGGTTCAGGCCCGAATCGAATAGGACAAGGAATTGAGTTCGATTACTCCTGTGTTCACGGTGTTTTGGCAGCCAAAGAATGTGGTTACGAAACCATCATGATCAACTGTAATCCAGAAACGGTTTCAACCGATTTTGATACAGCTGATAAATTGTATTTTGAACCCGTTTTTTGGGAACATATTTATGAAATCATTCAGCATGAAAATCCAGAAGGCGTAATTGTGCAATTAGGAGGACAAACCGCATTGAAATTAGCGGAGAAATTATCCAAATACGGAATCAAAATTCTTGGAACTTCGTTTGACGCCTTAGATTTAGCCGAAGATCGTGGACGATTTTCTGAATTGTTGACCGATTTGAAAATTCCGTTTCCCAAATTTGGAGTGGCCGAAAATGCCGATCAAGCTTCCGCTTTGGCCGATGTGTTGGATTTCCCGTTGTTAGTTCGACCTTCGTATGTGTTGGGTGGACAAGGCATGAAAATCGTAATTAATAAACAAGAGCTAGAAGAGCATGTTATTGATTTACTAAAAAATATTCCTGGTAATAAATTGTTGCTCGATCACTATTTAGATGGCGCCATCGAAGCCGAAGCCGACGCGATTTGCGATGGTGAAAACGTATACATCATCGGAATCATGGAACACATTGAACCTTGCGGCGTTCACTCAGGTGATTCGAATGCTACATTACCGCCTTTTAACTTAGGTGAATTCGTAATGCAACAAATCAAAGATCACACTAAGAAAATTGCATTAGCATTGCGAACAGTAGGTTTGATTAACATTCAATTTGCCATCAAAGATGACATCGTTTACATCATCGAAGCCAATCCGAGAGCATCGAGAACCGTTCCGTTTATCGCGAAAGCGTATGGAGAGCCTTATGTAAATTATGCTACTAAAGTCATGCTGGGCGTGAATAAAGTAACGGATTTTACCTTCAATCCGAAGTTAAATGGATATGCGATTAAACAACCTATTTTTTCTTTTAGTAAATTTCCGAATGTCAATAAAGCACTCGGACCCGAAATGAAATCGACTGGTGAAAGCATTTTGTTTATCGATGATTTAAAAGACGATGCGTTTTACGAATTGTATAGCCGACGCAAAATGTATTTGAGTAAATAGGCAAAATAATAAAGTCAAAAGTCATGATAATCAACCCTAAAAACGGTATCGATCAATTGTTGTTTGGAATGAAACAGAATGATGTTATTGCGCTTTACGGCAATCCTGACAAGCAATTTGAAGACGACGATAGTAATATTATCTTTCTTTATAATGCTAAAAAACTGCGTTTGACTTTTTACGAGGATGAACAATTTCGGTTGGGCTATTTGATTACTTCAAATCCAAATTGTGTTTTATTGGACCAAAAAGTGATTGGTAGAAATGTTGAAGAAGTAAAAACAAGTTTGCCTTTCAAAGCGTGGGAAATGGAATCGTTTGACTCAACTGAAAATCATTTTAATGAAAGCAATTGGTTGATTTTACAATCAGAATACGAAGCCATCATTCGGGTTGAAATTGGCGCCATCATCAACGACAACGACGAATTCGATTGGAAGTTCAAAGGAAAATAAAAGCAATAAAAAAACCCTCAATTTCTTGAGGGTTTTTGTTTTATTGTTGGTTGATTTTGAGTAACTCGACTTCAAAAATCAAATCGCTTTTTGCAGGAATAACGCCGCCCATTGCTCTTTCGCCATAAGCTAAGTTATAGGGAATGTAGAATTTGTATTTAGAACCTTCGTTCATTAATTGCAAACCTTCTGTCCAACCTGGAATTACTTGATTCAAACCAAAATCAATTGGTTGACCTCTTTGAACACTGCTGTCAAAAACTTTTCCGCTAGTTAGTGTTCCAGTGTAATGCACTTTTACATTGCTTGTTGCTGTTGGTTTAGCACCAGTTCCTTCTTGTAATACAATGTATTTCAATCCGCTAGCAGTTGTTTTTCCGTTCTCAAATTCTTTCAAAGCGGCTGCATTAGCAATTGCTCTCTCTTTAGCTTCTTTTTCAGCTTGTGCTTTTTCTTCTACATCTTTATTGGCAAAATAATCAGTAAAAACTTTTACAGCGTCGAATTTTTTAGCTTCACTTCCTTTTTTAACAATTGTGATTGACTTGATTATGTCATCTTGAACAATAGCATTTACCACTTCCATTCCAGTAACAACAATTCCGAATACAGTATGTTTACCATCCAACCAAGGAGTGTCTTTGTGTGTGATAAAAAATTGAGAGCCATTAGTTTTTGGTCCGGAGTTAGCCATCGATAAAATACCGCCTTTGTAGTGTTTTAAATCGGTGATTTCATCTTTAAATGCATAACCTGGGCCACCAGAACCATTTCCAGCTGGATCACCACCTTGAATCATAAAGTCTTTTATTACACGGTGAAATTTCAAACCATCGTAGAATTTTTTACCTTTATAATTCTCGCTAACTTTAGGATTAGTTCCTTCGGCCAACGAAACGAAATTGGCAACTGTAATAGGTGTTTTTTTGTATTCCAATTGAATAACAATTTTTCCTTTAGAGGTTTCAATTTCTGCAAAAATTCCTTCTTTGTCATTTACCACGGGAAGGTTAACTGGAGCCGCTGGTTTTGTTGGAGTAGCTACAGTTTTGGTTGTTTCTGCTTTTTTGGTTGATTTCTTCTTTGCGCCTTGAGCAAAAATCATAGTGGTGCTCAATAAAAGAAGTGCTACTAATTTAATTTTCATAAGTATTCAGTTTATAATAGTTTAACGTAATTTATTTTTCAGTCATTTCAAGTTCAAAAATAATGGTTGCGTTAGGCGGAATCACATTTCCAGCTCCTTGTGGACCATAGCCTAATTGAGGCGGAATTACAAAAACGGCTTTCTCACCAATACTCATTTGTTCAATTGCTTCAATAAAACCAGGAATCAATCCTTCTTTAGTTCCAATTTTGAACGGAATAGGTGAATAACCATTTTGCTGATCTTTCATTGCATTGTATTTTCCGCATTGCTCTTCAATCGATTTCATGCTACTATCAAATAGTGTTCCATCTTCTAAAAACCCAGCATAATCAATATTTACAGTTGTTCCTGTAGCTGGTTTTTTACCTGAACCTTTTTGCGTAATCTTATAAATTAAACCACTTGGCAATTTGGTTCCAGTAGTTTTAGCGTCATTAATCATAGCCACAAATGGAGCTTTGATTTTTGCCATAGCAGCCGATTGTTGTTTTTGTTTTTCTTCAAAAACTTTTGCTGCATCAAAGGCTTCAGCATCTTTACCTTTACGGATAATTTTTACGGATTTAATGAAATCATCTACTACAATTTTATTGACAACTTCCATTCCTTTGTCCATAACTTTTCCAAAAACAGTATGCTTTCCATCGAGCCATGGAGTTGGAACAATGGTAATAAAAAACTGGCTGCTATTGGTTCCAGGACCTGAATTTGCCATGGATAAGATACCTGGAGCATCGTGTTTTAAATCGGTGATTTCGTCGTTGAATTTATAACCTGCATCACCAGAACCATTTCCTAAAGGATCTCCTGTTTGAACCATAAAATCTTCAGCATCACCATTGCATTTTGAAATCACGCGGTGGAATTTTAATCCGTCAAAAAAACGTTTGCCTTTGAATGCTTCAGAAACCAAATTATTTTTACCTTCAGCCAAAGAAACAAAATTGGCTACCGTTATTGGGGTTTTTTTATAGTCCAATTGTACGATAATAGCGCCTTTGTTCGTCTCAATTTCGGCATACAAACCATCCGGTAAATTTTGGTGTTTGTCTTTGCAAGAAGTAAAAAAAGTGGAAATTAAAATGACTAAAATAAGAATTCTAGATTTCATAAATTATTTTTTTTCAGTTTCGATTTTATTTAAGGTTACAGTGCAAATAAGTGGTTCGTTGGTGCCAATTTTGTTGTTGTCACCATGGTAGCCATACGCCATGTGTGATGGGAAAAGAAATGTTACTTTTTCTGTTTTTTTCATCAATTTAATGCCGTGACGTAATCCCATCATAATGTTTTGTTTATCAACTACATAAGTTTGAGGTTTCAATTCTTCTTTGGTGTAAATTACGTTGCCGTTCAAGTCTTTTACTTCGTAATCAAAGCTTGCAATATCTCCTTTTTTAGGATGAATAGTATCGTTTTCATTTTTAATCTCATAATGATACCAATAGCCCTTTTGTGAAGCTAAGTATTTGATTTTAGGATTACTTTTGATAATCGAATCAATTCTTCCTTCTTCGCCTTTGATGAGTTTTTTGTTGCGTTCTGCTGATTCTTTAAGGAACGTTCCCGACGATTGCGAAATTGGTCTTCGGGCTTGTGGTTCTTTGCAACTCGTAAGTTGAAGCAAGCCGATAAAGACAATAAGTAAGTAGGTTATTTTTTTCATTTAAAAGGAGCTGTTTTTTACTATTTGTTCAAATTTTCTTATAGTGTTTTCCAACGAATCATACGATTTTCCTCCGGCAGCATTAATGTGTCCGCCACCATTGAAATGTTCTCTGGCAAATTGGTTTACATCAAAATTGCCTTGTGAACGGAACGAAATTTTGATAATATTTTCATCACGATGTTCTATGAATATCGCGGCAAAAATAATGCCTTTTATGGTTAATCCATAATTTACAATGCCTTCGGTGTCGCCTTTTACATAACTGAACTCGTCCAATTCTCTTTGGGATAACTTGGTGTAAGCTGTTTTCTTTTCAGTAAAAACAGTCATATTCTGTAAAGCTCTTCCTAATAATTGCAAACGCTCAAACGAATTATTATCAAAAATTAAGGTAGGAATCTCTGTGTTTTCAATACCTAAATCTATGAATTCTGCTACAATTCGGTGGGTGGTTCCTGTTGTTTTTGGATAACGAAATTGGCCAGAATCGGTCATTATTCCGGTATATAAACAAGTAGCAATCGTTTTGTCGATAAGTTCTTTTTGATTTAGAAAGCCAATGAAGTTGTATATCATCTCACAAGTAGAACCAAACGCAGTATCGGAATAAGTGTAAGTGGCATAATTTCCTGGCAATTCATGATGATCAATCATAATCATTGGAACGGCCAGTTTATTCAAAACATTTTCCATTTCACCTGTGCGATGCAATGCGTTAAAATCGAGTGTAAAAATCAACTCGGCTTCTTGTAAAACTGCTGAACTTTTTTCGCGGTCATTTTCATAAATCAAAACCGTTTCTGAAGCGGGCAGCCAAGCTAAAAACTCAGGAAAATCATTGGGTGCAATAACTACAGGTTGATGGTTTAATTTTAGTAAAAAATGATACAAACCCAACGTAGATCCCATGGCATCACCATCAGGACTTCGGTGCGGAATTATAGCAATTTTTTTAGGCGAAGCCAGTAGCTGTAGAATTGCTTGGATGTCTTTGTCATTCATAGGGTGCGAAAATACTAAAAATCAGGTACAGATTGCACAGATTAACACAGATTTTTGAGTTTTTCGATTTCACACGAATTGCTCAAATTGGCACTAATTAATTTTATAAATGGGTGAGATTGAGTTGGAAGACTATTTTGAAAGCAACAAACCAAACCAAACAGCAGCAAGTCCAACCAAAATACTTATTCCGATATATGCAAATGCTACCAATGAATGCTGATTTTGAAATAAAGAGTAGTTTTCAAGGCCGAAAGTAGAGAACGTTGTGTAACCACCGCAAAACCCAGTGATTAAAAACCATTTTAAATTAGAGTCGGCCAAATTGTTTTTTTCTAAAATTCCGATGAAAAGACCAATCAAAAAACAACCTAAAATATTGGCAATAAAAGTGGCTAACGGAAAATTATTCGACCAATATTTAGAAACTAAAATTGTAGTAAGGTAACGTAAAACACTTCCGATGGCACCGCCGATAGCTATGTAAATGATGGTTTTGAGCATGTTGTTAATTTGGAATCAAAAGTAATGAAATTTAGTTTTTAATCCTTCTTTTACTTCATCACTTACGGATTTTATAAAGTTAATTATACTCAATTGGCGGAAATATATATTTTACTTCATAAGCTAAGTAGGGTATTTTTTTTAACAACTGTTATACAATGAACTGAAAAGTTTTGAAATGTTAAAACAATAAAAATACAATTAAGAACGCCCCAAGTCCATCACATTGTAATAATATTTTTGATAAAAATAATTGTTTAGTTCTCAATTGACATTGACTTAAATGAAATTCGAGTGAATTATAGCCAAGTTGATTAACTTAAATCTTGCTTAATTTTAATTATCTGTTTCTCAACAATATAAAGTCATAAGTAAAAAAACTAACTTTATCAAACAAAAGCGCAATAAGTGGCATGAAAAAAAAATTTACTTTATTTATTTATTTATTTAAAGAAAATCATCACTTTGTTAATTTTGATGATGTTAAATATTGGCTTTAGTCAGTTGGTATCTCAACCTACAAGCCCAGGAATACCCAATTTAACTATTGCCAAAAACTGGACAAGTGGTGGTTCAAATGTAGCATCTTTTAATGTTAAAGGAAAAACAGGTTCAGGTAATTTGGAGCCTACTACAGCAAGTACTTTACGCGCAACGTTCTCTTTTATATCAAATATCGGTCAATACGGAGAAAAAATGAAAGGTTATGAACAGATGGGTAATATTCAATTTGGATATGAAGGACTCGATATGCCAGTTTTATTTACTCCGAAAGGGCTGATTCATCTTCAAAGGAAATACGAAAAAATTTCTCATGCTGAGGAAGAACGGTTAGAAAAACAAGGAATTCCAGAGGAAGAAATTGAACGTAAATTAATTATTACTGACCGAGTAATTACAATGGAGTGGGTTGGTGCTAATCCGAATGTTGAAGTAATTACAGAAGAAAAAACAACTGATTATCATACGTACGGAATGATTCAGGATAAGGCTTATGGGTATAAAAAACTCATTTATAAAAATATTTATCCAGGTATTGATCTTGTTTACAGTTTTAAAAATAATAATCTAGGTTTTGAATACAGCCTATTGGTGAAGCCTGGAGTTGATTTAAGTGTTGTAAAATTAAAATATGGGGGCGATGTAAAAAAAATCAAGATAGATCGCAAGGGTAATCTAATAATTCAGTCTGATATTGATGGAATTTCGACAACTGTTCCAGTTACTTATTATGGCGAAAGTTTGTTGAGTCAATCGGTTGATGAATTTAAGTCGGTTTATCAACTATCGGGTAATGAAATTAGTTTTTCTTTTCCACAAGGATATGATAATACAAAATCTATCGTTATTGATCCCTTTGTAACTAGCACAAATAATCTTACTGGAGTAAATTCAGGAAAAGCTATTGATGTAGATTTTGATTATGCGGGTAATGTTTATGTAGCAGGTGGTGGTAATCTTGTTTCTACATTTGCGGCAGGAGCAAGCCATAAACATGCCAAATATAATAGTGCTGGAGTATTGGAGTGGACGTTCAACGGAACACTTACCATTCCATCATGGCAAGCTGATTTTTATTATGGTGGGTGGGTAGTTGACAAAACAAATGGAAGTCTATACATCGGTCAAGGGTATGCAACAGCTGGGTTTAGAGTAATTAGACTTAGTACAACGGGGTTGTATGATAATTATATTTCAACTGGTAATCCAGCATTTCAAGAAGCATGGAAAATGTATTGGGTTTGTAACAATGGTACGCCACAAATAATTTGTGCTGGAGGCGGTACCACTGGTCCAACTAATTTTGCCTATTGTTCACCACCATCCACTACTTTGAGCGCTGCTGTAAATCTTACTGGTAGTTCAGTTGCGGGACAAGATATGACCGATTTGATTATTGACCCAGTAACCAATAGTTTATATACTATTTACGCATCGCCTCTTGATGCTAGTACAGCCAACAAAATATTCAAACACAATCAGCCTTATAGTGCGGCATCATCTGCTTGGAGTACGTTTACGGGTTATCCAAGTGCAATATTGGAATTGAAAAATAGACCTTACTTAGCTACTGGATATAATGACAACTCTTCCAATATTTTAGGTCAAAATGCTACTTATATATTTTACTGGGATGGACAACATTTGAAAGCATTTAATAAAACTACAGGTGCAATAGCAGGAACTCCTTTAACCATTGCAACTAATGTACTTTTAATGCAGGGTGGTATAGTTGCTGATGCTTGCGATAATGTCTACATTGGAAGTACCAACGGCACAATAAAAGTGTATAAATTTAATGGTTCAACTTTTGATGATGCACTAGCACCTGATATTACCATTGCGGGTCACAATACTAATGTATATGATTTAGCTTTGGACGAATCTAAAAAATTATTATATGCTAGTGGTGATGGTTTTGTTGCATCCATTGATGTAGCGGCTTATTGCCCTACGACTATCTATACTGTAAATGTTGTGCCAAATTGTGCTACAGCAAGTGCTACAGCTACTATTAGCCCTACACCTCCTACAAATTCTACCGTTACATATGCATTATTAATTGGGAGCACGTTTATAGCTACTAATACAACTGGAATATTTACTGGATTACTCCCTAATACGACTTATACAGTTGTAGCAACTATAAATTTTGCTTGTAGTGGTGTGCAGACAACTACAGACTTTGTGCTTCCTGGACCAACAATTACTTTTACACAAACCAATACTACTTGTGGTGCGAATACAGGTACAATTAATGCAGCAGGTTCTGGTCCGCTAGGGCCTTATACCTATAGCTTAGATGGAGGAGCCTTCCAAGCAAGTGGAAACTTTACTGGTTTGTCAGCAGGTATACATACTTTAATTGTTCAAGGTGCAGGTGGATGCCCTAATAGTGTCACTATAAACATTCTGAATAGTAACGGACCCGTATTGAATTTTACACAGACCAATGCCACTTGTGGAAACAATACTGGTACAGTAACAGCCAATGTTACGGGTGGTACAGCTCCATATCAATATAGCCTTACGGGCAGTATTAATTATCCCTTTCAAACGGGGAATTTCTTTACTGGTTTAGTTTCGGGTCAATACACTTTAACAGTAAAAGATGCGACTAATTGTACTAATAGTGCGTTAGTAACAATCACTACAAGTCCAGCAGTATCATTAAATGCAATACCAGCCTCAGCTACCTGCGGACAAAATAATGGAACTATAACCGTATTTGGTAGTGGAGGAACTTTGCCATTAGAGTACAGTATTAATGGAAATACTTTTCAGGTAGCTAATATTTTCAACAATATTACACCTGGTAGTTATACAGTTTATGTAAAAGATGCAATAGGATGTATAGCTTCTGTTACAGTTAATGTTGCTAGTAATCCAGTACCATCTGTTAGTGCAACTTCAACAGCAGCAGCTTGTGGTAATGTGAATGGAAGTATTACTGCAAATGGGTCTGGAGGAGTTGCACCATTGCAATTCAGTATTAATGGAACTACTTTTCAAACAAGTCCATTTTTTAGCGGTTTAGCAGCTGGGAGTTACACGGTTACAGTAAAAGATAGCACAGGGTGTATTGCTACCACAGCAGTCGTTGTAGGAAGTACAGGAGGTCCTTCCGCAACAGCAACTTCTACTTCGGCGAACTGTGGTGCATCCAACGGTACAATAACTATCACAGCAACAGGTACTGGACCATTTACTTATAGTATAAATGGAGTAACTTATCAAGCAAGTAATCTTTTTTCAAGTGTTGCAGCTGGGAATTATTTTGTTTTTGTAAAAAATGCATCTGGTTGTATAGGAGCCGCTATAGTTGTAGTAAATTCGATAGCAGGTCCTACAATAAGTGCGGTAAGTACAGCAGCATCCTGTACTATTAATGATGGTACAATTACTGCTACTGGGAGTGGTGGTAGTGCGCCATTAGAGTACAGTATTGATGGAGTAACTTATTCCTCAAGCGCTATCTTTACTAATTTAGCACCTAACACTTATACAGTTTATGTAAAAGATGCTTTGGGTTGTGTTAAAACTACTACCGTAATTGTCGGAAATGCTTCTGGGCTTTCGCTTGCATTAAGTGTAGTGTCATCTTCGTGTGGTAATAATGGAATAATAACTGCTACTGCTACTGGTGGAGTAGGACCATTACAATATAACATAAATGGTGGAGCATACCAAGCTAGTAATATTTTTAGTGGTTTATCACCTGGCACATATACTATTAATGTAAAAGATGCAAATAACTGTATTATCACCAAACAAGGAGTAGTTGTTTCTGTAACGGGATTAACCTTAAATGCCTCAGCTGTTTTACAAGCAACTTGCGCATCAAATAATGCAGTTATTGTAGCAACTGGTAGCGGTGGTACTGCTCCTTTAACGTATAGTATAAACGGTTCAACTTATCAATCATCAGGTACTTTTATTAATGTAGCACCAGGTACTTATACTGTTTATTTAAAAGATGCTACAGGATGTATTATTACGCAATCTGGGCTAGTAATAACAACAACTGGAACTGGTCCAGGAATTAATACATTCACTTTTACAGTAAAAAATGCTTTGGTGTGCGATGGTGGGTTAGGAAGAATTCAAAACTTTAAGGTAAACGGAGCAACTTGCGGTTCTTGTACATTCAGTTTAGATTTTGGACCATTTTTAGCAGTTAATACTTTTACGAATATCTCCGTTGGTCAGCATTATGTAACAGCAATGGATGCAGCAGGTTGTACAAAAACTTTTCCTTTTACAATTAATGTTATAACAGGTGCTACTGCTACTGCTGTTGTTACTGGAACTCCTTGTGGTTCTAATACAGGTCAAATTGTATTAACGGGCGTAAATGGAGATGGTAGCCCGCCATATTATTACAGTATTGATGGAGGGGTGACATGGGTACAATTTAATACGACTGCAACACTTACAGGATATTCACCGGGAACTTATACCATAATTATTGCTGACGATTCTGGATTCGATCCTGATCCTCCTGGTCCTAGTTGTACTACAACCATAACCGTTATTGTACCTGCAACTACTGGCAGTCCTACACTTTCAATTACCTCAACTAATGGAACTTGTAATTTAGCCAATGGAAGTATTACAGCTACTGGGTCAGGCGGCAGTGGTGGACCATACTCCTATAGTATCGATGGTGGAGCCTATCAGTCAAGTGGCATTTTTTTAGGACTCGTAGCTGGAACTTATATTGTTGAAGTAATGGATGATGCTGGATGTGTTAAGTCATCAACTGTAACTGTTATGAACGGTGGAGGTCCAACACTTACTGTTTTGACTTCTAGTACTTCTTGTGGATTAGTAAATGGAATTATTACAGCAGTTTCGGGTACTGGTGGAACAGCTCCTTATGAATATAGTATTAATGGAACCGTTTTCCAAACGAGTAATATATTCAACAATTTACCTTCGGGAGCATATACAGTTTATATTAAAGATGCATTAGGTTGCGTTAGTTCAACACCTACAACTATTACTGTAGGTAGTTTGCCAAAAGTAACAGCTTTTACTGCTTCTGCATCATGTAATAATAATGATGGAGCAATTTTTGCAACAGGTACTTTGGGCGTGGCTCCTTATCAATTTAGTTTAGATGGAGTTGTTTATCAAAGTAATAATATTTTTACTGGTTTAGCTGCAGGTTTTTACACCGTGTACATGAAAGATGATAAAGGCTGTGTGGTTAATACTGGAATAACCATTGGGAATTTGACTGCGGCTAATTTTACCACTGTTGTTGTTGCTGCTAAGTGTGGCAATCAAAATGGTAGCATTACTGTAACTGCAACGGGTGGAACGCCAGCCTACACCTATAGTTTTGATGGAGGTTTAACCTATTCTAATAGCAACGCTTCTGGACCATTATTCCCAGGGAATTATACAGTGATAGTAAAAGATGGAAATGGATGTTTAACCACAAAAATTGTTTTAGTAAATAATATTGTCGGCCCTCAAACCTTAACTGCTGTGGTTAATAATGCGTCATGTGGATTAAATAATGGAACGGTAACATTAACTGCATCAGGAGGCACACCAGCTTACCAATATAGCAAAGATGATATTACGTATCAAGTGAGTAATATATTAACAGGATTCGGCGCTGGCACATATACTGTTTGGGTGAGAGATGTAAATCTTTGTAAAAGATCAGTTACCGTTACTGTAATCAATTTAGCAGGACCAACACTAACAGCAGTCGCAACTCCAACAACTTGTGGATTAAACGATGGAACCATTACTGCAACAGCTACTGGTGGAACTGTTCCGTTACAGTATAGTAAAAATGGGATTGTATTTCAAACAAGTAATATTTTTACTGGATTAGCAGCGGGTACTTATACTGTTACAGTAAGAGATGCAAAAAATTGTACAAGTACAGCTGTTGTTACTATTACTAGTCCAGGTGCTCCTACGCCCACATTTAATCCTGTCAATCCTATTTGTTCGGGTGGAATTTTAAGTGCTTTGCCTACTACATCACTTAATGGTATTACAGGTACTTGGTCGCCTGCTTTGAATAATACTGCAACTACCACTTATACCTTTACACCAAATGCAGGTCAATGTGGAACAACAACAACATTAACCATAACCGTTAATCCGAATGTAACACCAACATTTACTCCAGTTGCTACCATTTGTTCAGGCGACATATTGAGTCCATTGCCAACAACGTCCTTAAATGGTATTACTGGAACTTGGACGCCAGCATTAAACAATACGGCAACCACTACTTACACTTTTACACCAACAGCAGGACAGTGCGCCACAACTACTACGATGACGATATCTGTGAATCCGATAGCAAGCCCAACTATTAATTGCGGAACATCAACCGCATCAAGTGTAGCATTTAACTGGACAGCTGCTGCTGGGGCAACTGGTTACACAGTTTCTTATCAGATAAATGCAAACCCAATAGTAAGTATTGGTGCAATAGGAAATGTTCTTACTTATTCTGTAGCTGGATTAAATACAAGTGATGTAGTTGTAATTACAGTAACACCAACTGGTGGAGCAGGAGTTTGTTTTATTGCAGCATCAGCAACCTGCTCTGTAACATCCTGCACACCACCAACAGCAAATATTGGTCCTAATCAAACTATTTGTAGTAGTGGAACGGCCACTTTTAGTGTTGCTTTGACTGGTTCTGCTCCTTGGAGCGTCACTTACAGCGATGGTACAACTCAAACTACCATAAACAATGTAAATACCAATCCGTATGTTTTTAGTATTAACGGCATCACTTCTACTAAAACGTATACTATTACGGCATTAAGCGATTCTAATTGTACAGCTAGTGCAGTAGATTTAACAGGTTCTGCTGTAGTTTCTGTACTTAATGGAATAGCAGGATTGTGGACAGGACTGGTGAGCAACGATTGGTTTGATTGTAGAAATTGGGATGGAGGTTTACCTTCATTAACAATAAATGCTCAAATTCCTGCCGGTACGTTGAATATGCCAATTATTGACCCTGCAAATTCAATTTATGCGTCATTATACAGCAATATTGCAACTGCTCAAGATGTAATTATTGGGAATACTGCTTTACTAACGATGGCAACTAATTCCGATTTGTATGTAAGTAGGAATTGGAAGAATAGCGGGACATTCATGCCCGGGCAAGGAACTGTAACTTTAGTCGGGGCAACAGTCAATCAAGTTCAAACCATTAATCAAGGAATTAAGAACAATGAAACTTTTTATAATTTAACTCTAAATACTTCAAACGGAGCTAAAGGAGTAAGCTTGGATAGTGGCTATGAATTGACCGTTTCAAATCTTTTAGCATTGGAAAGTGGCGACATTCGATTAACAGGCGAAGCTCAAATTGTTCAATCTGGATTAGTGGCTAACCCTACAAGTGGTACAGGTAAAATATACCGTGATCAACAAGGAACAAGAAGTAGTTTTAATTACAATTATTGGTCATCACCTGTGAGTAGTAACGGAATCGATTATACAATAAGTGATGTGCTAAGAGATGGTACAGATGTAATAACCAACCCGTTTACCCCAACAACAATTAGTTTTGACGTCAGTCCTTATTTTGCCGACGGTGTTCTTTCGAATCCAATTAAAATAAGCGATTATTGGTTGTTCAAATACACTAGTGTTAGCACCGCTTATGCCGATTGGCAACATGTTGGCAGTATTGGTACAATTAAAGTAGGAGAAGGTTTCACTATGAAAGGAACTGACGGCACTGCCAATATTATTGACGCACAAAACTATGTATTTGCGGGTAAACCAAATAATGGAACCATTACTTTAAACATTTCTCCAAATCAAACCTATTTGGTAGGAAATCCTTATCCTTCTGCGTTGGATGCCGACGAATTTATTAAAGATAATATTAAAGATGGTGCTGGAAGAAATGCAACCAACGTAATTAATGGAGCGCTATATTTCTGGAATCATTTTGCCGGTCAAACTCATGTTTTGGCTTCCTATATTGGTGGTTATGCCTCGTATACGTTGATGGGAGGTGTAACTGCTATTTCTAACGATATCTTAATTAATAATAATGGGGCAATAGGAACGTTGGTACCAAGAAAATATATTCCAGTTGCGCAAGGATTCTTCGTTGGAACTACTTTAGATCCTTCCTTAGTAATCAACAATCCAAATTTAACTACGGCAATAACTGGAGGACCAATAGTGTTCAAAAACAGCCAACGTGTATTCAAAGTGGAATCGCCAACCAATTCGGTTTTTATGAGAGCTCAAAATAATTATACCACTTCAACTACCACTGATGAAGATACAAGATCGAAAATCAGATTGCATTTTGATTCTGCTAATGGATTGCATCGTCAACTGTTGGTTGGAGTGGATGAATATGCTTCTGATTTATTTGATTTGGGTTATGATGCTCCGATTATTGATGTCAATTCAGATGATATGTATTGGGAATTCAGTGAAAATAAATTTGTGATTCAGGCAGTTCCCGATTTTAATACTGATCGTATCATCCCGTTAACTATTAAAATTTCAAATCCTGGTAATATTACCATTAAGATTGACGCACTTGAAAACATTCCGAATGCTATAGAAATCTATATTTTTGATAATGTAACTGGAATTTACCATGACATTAAAAATGGTGATTTTGAAATCTCACTTCCTTTTGGTGTGCATGCTAACCGATTCTCCCTACGTTTTGCAATGGAATCTCTTGGTACCGATGAAAACGTTGTCAATCCTTTGATTATTAATTATACAAGCAACAATACTAGTTTGAATATTCGAAATAACGATGCTGAAACTACTGTTGAAAAAGTCTATTTGTTCAATTTATTAGGACAAAAGATAGCTACTTGGGATGTGGAAAATAGAACAAATATTCAAATTCCGATGCCAAGCGTTAGTCAAGGAACCTACATTGTAAAAGTCAAAACGTCCAACCGTGAGGTTAGTACAAAAATTATTATCTATTAAAACTGAAAATTGAAAGGATTCATCAGGTGTACTACTATTAGTTTTTAGCCCAGATAGAAGTGGAAATACTTTGGCAAAGGAAGTTTATTTTTTTCTTGGCATTGCGACACGACCAAAGGAAGTGCTCGCAATGACGTAGAAAAAAGAACTTGTTTGCCGAAGATTGGAACGTATAGCTGGATGAGCTACCAAATGAAAATAATTTCCAAAATCTAGTTTTTATTTTCAAACGAGAATAGTACTTTTGCGCATGCAACACAACGTACTTATTTTAGATTTCGGCTCGCAATATACTCAACTTATTGCTCGTCGCGTTCGCGAATTGAATATATTCTGCGAAATTTTTCCATACAATCATATTCCTGAGGATTTGTCATCGTACAAAGCAGTCATTTTAGGCGGAAGTCCGTATTCGGTGCGCGCTGAAGATGCTTTACATATTGACTTGTCGGCCATTAGAGGTAAATTGCCTTTGCTTGCAGTTTGTTACGGAGCACAATATTTAGCTCATTTTTCGGGTGGTGAAGTCGCTGCTTCCAACATTCGAGAATACGGCAGAGCGAATTTGTCGTACATCAAAGAAAATGAAGTGTTTTTTGAAAATGTGAATGTCAATTCGCAAGTGTGGATGAGCCACAGTGATACGATAAAACATTTGCCTACGAATGGTGTGAAATTGGCTTCGACGCACGATGTAGAAAACGCTGCTTATAAAATTGAAGGTGAAACAACGTACGCGATTCAGTTTCATCCCGAAGTATATCATTCCACGGATGGCAAGCAAATGCTCGAGAATTTCTTAGTCAAAATTGCTGAGGTTCCGCAAAATTTCACTCCGAATGCTTTTGTTGAAGATTGTGTGAAAGAATTGCAAGAAAAAGTACAAAAAGATAAAGTGGTTTTAGGACTTTCGGGCGGAGTAGATTCGACTGTTGCGGCGGTTTTATTACACAAAGCAATCGGTAAAAACTTGTACTGTATTTTTGTGAATAACGGTTTATTGCGCAAAAACGAGTTTGAAAACGTACTGCATCAATACAAAGACATGGGGTTGAACGTGAAAGGCGTAGATGCTTCCAATCGATTTTTGTCGGAATTAGCAGGCGTGGATGATCCAGAAACCAAGCGTAAAATTATAGGTCGCGTATTCATTGAAGTTTTTGATGATGAAGCGCATCAGTTGACTGACGTAAAATGGTTAGCGCAAGGAACGATTTATCCGGATGTGATTGAATCAGTTTCAGTGAAAGGTCCAAGCGCTACCATCAAATCGCACCACAATGTTGGCGGTTTGCCCGATTTTATGAAATTGCAAATTGTCGAACCACTTCGCATGCTGTTCAAAGATGAGGTGCGAAGAGTAGGAGCAACCTTAGGAATCGACCCAGAATTATTAGGTCGTCATCCGTTTCCTGGTCCAGGTTTGTCGATTCGTATTTTGGGTGATATTACACCCGAGAAAGTGCAAATTTTACAAGAAGTCGATGCTATTTTTATCAACGGATTGAAAACGCACGGTTTGTACGATAAAGTATGGCAAGCGGGAGCGATTTTGCTTCCAGTAAATAGCGTTGGCGTGATGGGAGACGAGCGTACATACGAAAAAGTAGTTGCACTCAGAGCAGTAGAATCTACCGATGGAATGACGGCTGATTGGGTGCATTTGCCGTATGAGTTTTTGATGAAA
>JAEUTY010000038.1 GCA_016787805.1 Flavobacterium sp.
TGTTCGTTGTTCGTTGTTCGTTGTTCGTTGTTCGTTGTTCGTTGTTCGTTGTTCGTTGTTCGTTGTTCGTTGTTCGTTGTTCGTTGTTCGTTGTTCGTTGTTCGTTGTTCAAACAGCGATTACAAATTTACGAAACGTTTGGAGGAACAAGTGATAAAGGAATGTTAATACATTTTTAATTAGTTGATAAATGAGGATGGTAAAACTGTGACAAAAGGTGTTTTTCCTGTACAAAGGTTTTTGTAATATGTTATATTTGTGAATATTAGATTTTTTTAAATATGACAAATAAAGAAAAGTTACTACAACAAGCTATTGTGCTTAACGAAGAAAAGAAATACCAAGAAGTTGATGATTTATTGACTAATGAATTATTAGAAAAGTTTAATGATGTGGCTTTTTATGCTGAGAAAGTAATTGCTTTATACAGGTTAAAAAAACATGAGGAGTGTGAGAAAATGGCTAACATAGGCTATCAATTAGATCCTAATAATGTTAAAACAAATAATTATTTAGGACATATTTATTATAATAAGAAAGATTATGAAGGAGCAGAAAATTATTATTTAAGAGCAATTGAAAAAGACATGAATTGTTCAAATGCTTATAATGGTCTAGGGAATCTTTATTATGATAAAAAAGAGTTCAAAAAAGCTGAAGATTATTACCAAAAAGCAATTGAGAAAGACTCTAATAATCCAGTTCCTTACAATAATTTAGGTCTTCTTTATTATTATAGAAAAGAGTATGTAAAGGCTGAAAGATATTACAAAAAAGCAATCGAAAAAGATATAAACTACCCAAATGCATATAATGGTTTAGCGAATATCTACAAGGAGAAAAATGATGATAAAAAAGCAAAAGAATATTATAAAAAATCGATTGATTTAGACAATAAAAACTCAGCCTCACATTATAATTTAGCAAATATTTTATTTCAAGAAAAGGATTATGAAAAAGCAAAAGAAAACTTTCTAAAAAAGATAGAATTAGCATATGATAAAGAGGATTATTTTTCAAAATTAGCTAAATCAAGAATAGAGGAAATAGAAAGTATTTTAGAAAGTAAACAATTTGAAAAAATAACAAATACAACTTCTAAATTAAAAGATATTTTGCGTTTTAAAGCTGGAAGTATAACGCATTATACAGGAATTTCGATTGCTAAATTTTTAATACTAGACGAAACCCAATTTCGTTTATCAGAGGGTGCTTTTTTGAATGATACATCAGAAGGGACTATTTTGTTTAATTATTTGGATTTTGATACTTCAACTCATAACAATTGTGGTACAAATGCAACTGTTTTTTCAAAAAAACCATTTATTGGCAGTTTTGTCAATCAAACCAAAAATAATGATTTAACTCTTTGGCGAATGTATGGTAAAGAGAATTTGGAAGAGGCAAAAGGTTGTGCGCTAACCATTGATATTGATGGATTAAGAGAAAGTATTAAACAAAAACTAAAAACAAACAATGATGGTTTAAAAGATTTTGAGGAAATAGAATTTTATAAAGTGGCTTATCTTAATGATAATCAATTCTCATTTTCTGAATCGAGCCCAAGACAAGTTACCAATTTGAATAAATTAATGATTCAACTACAAAATGATGTAAAAGCATTTAAGAATAAGAAAGACAAAAAGCCTCATGAAACATTAAAGATAGTGGAATTGTTAAACGAAGTGGCTTATTTATTTAAAAATGCAGAATACCAATATGAAAATGAAGTGCGTTTGGTAATGAAAGATGCCATAGGTTTTGATAAAATTATTGATGCGACTTTTACACCGCCAAAAGTATATGTGGAACTAATTTCCATTTTGCCAATGATTAAACAAATTACTATTGGTCCAAAAGTGGAGAGAGCCGATGAGTGGGCCGCAGCGTTTCATTATCAATTTTTGAAAAAAGATTTAAGACCAGAAATCAGTATTTCTAATTTACCATTCAAGTAATTTACTTCCTATAAAAATTATTATGATCCACGTATTCCCACACTTTTTGTGGTAACATTGGTGCGAAGTTCTTTTTGTTTTTAATGCTGTCGCGGATAAAAGTGGAGGAAAGTTCAATAACAGGTGCGCCAACACGATGAATTTTAGGATGGTTGACGAATTGTTCATCGATTTCACCGGAATTCATTCGTGGATACACATAAATATCGTGGTGTTCTAAAATCACTTCGTAGTTTTTCCACTTATGAAGCGAGTTGAGGTTGTCTTCACCCATGATTAAGGCAAACTCGTTTTTGGGATATTTGTCTTGCAAATGTGCCAAGGTATTCACCGTATAATTGGGTTGCGGGAGTTTGAACTCGATGTCGGAAGCTTTGATTTTTAGGTAATCTTCAGTGGCGAGTTGCACCATGTACAAACGTTGGTAATCGTCGAGCAAGGTGCTTTTTTGCTTGTGTGGATTGTGTGGCGTAACAACCATCCAAATTTGATCCAAATCGGAATGCTCTGCCATGTGATTGGCAATAATCAAATGCCCAATGTGAATGGGGTTGAAGGTTCCGAAATAAAGTCCGATTTTCATTTTTTTAAGCTTATAGCTAACAGCCGACAGCTGACAGCTTAATTATTTCAAAAACTCCTTCACCAGCTCATACGCTTCGGCTTTCGCTACATCCAAATCGTAATTTTTGATGATTTTGTCAAATTGTGGCGCTGTAGCCAATTCAACGTGGGCTTTGGCAATGCGCATATTGATTTTTTCGTCGCTTTCGGTAGAGCGTTCTTTAAGTCGGCGTTTCAATTCATCTACGCTTGGGGGTTTCACAAAAACAGCTAAGGTTTCTTGAGGAAATTTCGACTTGATACGTAATCCGCCCGCCACATCAATGTCGAAAATTACGTTTTTGCCTTTCGCCCAAATGCGTTCTACCTCGCTTTTTAATGTGCCGTAAAAATTGTCGCGGTACACTTCTTCCCATTCCACAAAATCTTCGGCTTTGATGTGTTTTTTAAAATCGGCAATCGACATAAAATAGTAGTCTTTTCCGTGTTGTTCTTCGCCACGAGGATCACGAGTTGCCGCCGAAACCGAGAACTCCAAGTTCAATTCGGGTTGGGCTAATAAATGGCGTACAATAGTTGTTTTTCCCGAACCCGACGGCGCTGAAAAGACCAATAATTTTCCTTTGTTCATTATTCTAGTGATTAGTGAATAGTGATTAGTAACTAGCGCTATTCACTAATTACTAATCACTAATTACTTATAATACGTTGAGCACTTGCTCTTTAATTTTTTCCAATTCGTCTTTCATCATCACGACCAATTTTTGCATTTCGGCATGGTTTGACTTTGAACCCATGGTGTTGATTTCTCTTCCCATTTCTTGCGTAATGAATCCGAGTTTTCTACCATTGGCTTCGGTTCCAGCTAACGTTTCGATGAAATAATTCAAGTGATTTTCCAAACGCACTTTCTCTTCGGTAATGTCATATTTTTCGAGGTAAAAAATCAATTCTTGTTCAAAACGATTTTCGTCAACGGTGGCTTGAAGTTCGTCTAAAGCCGTTCGCAAACGCATTTTAACCGTTTCTACACGTTCGGCATCATAGGCCACGGCTTCATTCATCAAAGTCATGATATTGGCAATGCGATGTAGAAATTCTTTTTCCAACGAAACGCCTTCATCCACACGGAATTGAGCAATATTGTTGATGGCCTCGTCAATTACCGTCTGAATTTCCTTCCACTCGTTTTCGTCAATTTCGTCGCGCTCTGTTTTCAATGCATCGGGCATACGAACGGCCATTTTCATTAATTCAGTTTCATCAGCATTCGGAATCACAGCTTTCATCTGATTGATGTAACCTTTCACTATCGGAACATTTATTTTTGAAGAAGTTTCTTCGCCAGTAATTTCTATATATAATGAAAAATCAATTTTGCCACGCTCCAATCGTTGTGACAATTGATTGCGTAAACCCAATTCCATTTCACGGTACACCGAAGGCATGCGCGTATTCAAATCCAAACCTTTGCTATTGAGCGACTTGATTTCAACTGTAATTTTTTTGGTTGGTAATTGCAAACTGGCTTTACCAAAACCCGTCATTGATTGTATCATTCGATTGTTTTAATTGACTTCAAATATAATTAAAAGTTTTCAGTCTCAGTCTCAGTTTTCAGTTTTTGGTGCGACTGTTTACTGCGACTGCGAACTCTTTTCTGCGTTACCAAATAAACTCCAGTAAAGATTAAAATGGCCGAAAGTAATTTTACCCAACTCAACTCATCTTTGCCTAAACTTACGGCAAAAATAGTAGCAAACAAAGGTTGCAAATAAATGAAAACCGCTACAGTTGTGGGTTTTAATTCGCGCATCGATACCAAGTTTAATAAATACGTTAGAAAAGTAGAGAAAACCACCACAAATCCAATTTTCCAGAAAATATCAGTGGGAATTTCGGTCCAATTTACCGCATTGAATTCGCTCCAACCAAACGGCAATACCATCAAAAATCCAAACGTGTAAATCCATTTTACAAAAGTAAAGGCGTTGTATTTGTCCATTAATTTTTTGACTAGGATGAGGTAAAATCCATACGAAATCGCGTTGATAAAGACCAACAAATTTCCTAAAGTAGCATTCGGTGCGTTGACCATTGATTTTCCGTACAAAATCAACGTGATTGTTCCCGCTAAACCTAAAATGATGCCAAACACTTTACGCTTTTGCATGCGTTCTTTCATGATAATCGCCGACAAAATCAGCACAATCATTGGCGTAGTTACCATCAAAACGGCTCCCATAATGGGTGAAGTATAACTCAATCCTTTGAAAAAAGTCAGCATATTCAAAGCCACGCCAAACAAAGCAGCAGCTACAATTCGCGGGAAATCTTCAAGAGCAATTTTGTCATTGTGATCCCGAAACTTCGGGAGAAACAATCTGCCAAAGAAGGAAACAGCCCAAAAAAGCAACACCGATCCACCCACACGTAGTGAGATAAATCCGAAAGGTTCCACGTAGTTTGGCATTACATCTTTGGCAATGGTAAACGTTACACCATAAATAATGGAAACCAAAGTAGCGGCGACTAAAGCCCAATTTCTTTTCGACATTAACTCAACACTTTTAGTACTTCAGCCACATTTTTCGGACTGTTGCCAATGTAAATTTTTCCCTCAATGATAAAAACGGGTCGACTCAAAAACGTGTAATGTTCCAAAATGTACTTTTTAAAATCGGCTTCAGTCAACGATTTACTTTTCAAATCCATCGACTTGTACAATTGGGCTTTTCGGCTGAACAATGCTTCGTAACTTCCCGCCAATTGGTACATTTCTTCTAATTCGGTTTCGGTAATTGGGTTTTGACGAATGTCGTGGTATTCTAAATCAGCCTTTTCAGGCAACGATTTGATGATTTTTCTACACGTGTCACACGATGCGAGATAGTATATTTTGTTAGTCATACCTTTTTGTTTTTACAAAAGTAGCACATTGAACGGAATTTACTCGGTCTCCAATAAAGACTTTTAACCAAAAGTTACGTTAATTTACAAATTCGGTAACAGTATCATTTTAATTCTAATTATTTTTGATGAAAATTTATTATAAATGAGCACTTTTACCAAAGAAATTTCCATTCGATGGTCGGATTTAGATCCTAATTTTCACTTGCGTCACAGCGCCTATTATGACTTTGGTGCGCAACACCGTATCGAAATTTTAGCGCAACAAGGATTGACTATGAAAGTCATGCAAGAACAGCATTTCGGGCCGATTGCGTTTCGCGAAGAATGCGTGTTTCGCAAAGAAATTCACCTCAACGACACCATTTTTATCACTACCAAAATTGGCAAAATGAAAGCCGATGCCTCGCGTTGGACCATCGTACACGATTTGCACAATCAAGACGGCGTTTTGTGTGCCAAAATTACCATCGATGGCGCTTGGATGGATACCAAGTTGCGAAAACTAGCCGTTCCCACTCCTGCCATTGCTTTTGATGTAATGAACGCGATTCCCAAAACCGACGATTTTATCTTATTATAATTATGGAAACCACTTTCAAAATCTGGGAAACCAGCCGCAACGTTTACGCCAAATTTCTAGAAACGTATACTTTAGAACAACTCAACACGATTCCAACTGGTTTTAGCAACAATTTGGTGTGGAATTTAGGTCACATCATCGTCGTGCAACAAGCCTTGGTGTATCGATTGTCGGGTTTGCCGATGTACATTTCAGACGAACTTTTTGAACGCTATCGAAACGGCTCAAAACCAACAGGAACAACATCGCAAGCCGAAGTCGACGAGCTCAAAACCTTACTTTTTTCCTTAATCGAAAAAACCAAAGAAGATTACGCTGCCGGAAAATTTGTGTCGTACAATGAATACACAACGGGAACTGGATTTCATTTGGCTTCGACCAAAGAAGCGATGGAATTCAACAATTACCACGAAGCGATGCACTTGGGATTTATGATGAATATCCGAAAGTTTATTTGAAGCTAATCAAGCTATTCGTTCCAAGTTGGCTTGCCACCGCTGTTTTT
The DNA here is from genome assembly GCA_016787805.1 of Flavobacterium sp. Classification (GTDB taxonomy): domain Bacteria; phylum Bacteroidota; class Bacteroidia; order Flavobacteriales; family Flavobacteriaceae; genus Flavobacterium. Next base: position 6,521 of record JAEUTY010000038.1, read on the forward strand.
ACTAAAGCGCCAACCAGCTTCCGTTGGTCGCTGCATGCCACTAAGTAAAAATCAGCGTTGCCTGCACCAAGCTTTCCACTACTATCTTGGCTAGGGTTTTGTAGTAAGTAGTGCATTTTATTCTTTTAAGAAACTTCGTAGCAAATAACAAACTTAGTATCTTTGCCCAACATTCAAACTCAACTTTTATAATGAAATTCAATACCAAAGTAATACACGGTGGTCAACACCACGAAAAAGTAACGGGAGCTGTAATGACTCCAGTTTTTCAAACGTCAACGTATGCACAATCGAGCCCTGGGCAACCTGTAGGCGACTACGAATATTCACGCGCGGCCAATCCAACACGTCAAGCACTTGAAGACGCTTTGGCTTCGATCGAAAACGGAGCTCGCGGTTTGGCTTTTGCTTCAGGTTTAGCTGCAACCGATTGTTTGTTACGTCTATTCAAAGCAGGCGACGAAATCATCGCGATGGACGACTTGTACGGCGGAACGTATCGTTTGTTTACGCGTTTGTACAAAGACAGCGGCATCAAGTTCCATTTTGTCGACATGAACGATTTAGATAAATTCCAATCGCTCATCAATGAAAACACCAAATTGGTTTGGGTGGAAACGCCAACCAATCCGTTAATGAAACTAGCCGATATTGAAGCCATAGCGCAAATTACCAAAAAGCACAATTTACTTTTTGCCGTTGACAATACTTTCGCAACGCCATACTTACAAAAACCTTTAGATTTAGGCGCTGATATTGTAATGCATTCGGCTACCAAATACTTAGGAGGCCATTCTGATGTGATTGCTGGTGCTTTGATTATTAAAGACAAAGTCTTAGGAGACGAATTGCATTTCAAACAATTTGCCACTGGCGGAACTTTGGGTCCAATGGACAGTTACTTGGTATTACGTGGAATCAAAACCTTGCATTTGCGTGTCCAACGCCATTGCGAAAACGGCATAAAAGTGGCCGAATTTTTGAGCAATCATCCCGAAGTAGACAAAGTATTTTATCCTGGTTTACCTGATCATCCGTTTCACGACATTGCCAAAAAGCAAATGAAATCGTTTGGTGGAATGGTTTCGTTTACCTTCAAATCAGGTTTGAAAGCAGATGCGATATCATTTTTAGAAAAACTAAAAGTATTCACCTTGGCTGAATCACTGGGCGGTGTTGAATCATTAGCCAATCATCCAGCGTTAATGACTCATGCTTCAATTCCAGAAGACAAACGAAAGGAAGTAGGAATCACAGACGATTTAGTTCGACTAAGTGTTGGTGTGGAAGATATTGATGATTTACTTGCCGATTTAGAACAAGCATTCCGATAAAATAAAAAATCCCGTTCGTTAGAGCGGGATTTTTTTATAGTTTACTGTATTTTATTGCAAATAATAAATGTATCCAAAGTTCAACCAAACCAACCAGTCGTTAGCTTTGTTTTCAGGATATAAAACCGGATTTGGACTCAAACCATCCACCCAATTCGAAAAGTAGTATTGCCATCTTAAGTCAACCATTAAATCGGATAAAGGAGTTAATTTGTAACGAGTTCCAATACTTGAAACAACAGACCAAGTGGTTCCACCTTTAAGGTCAAAAGCGTTCAAGTATTTTTGAGGAGTTGGTGTTGGAAGGTTTGTTCCAATAGAACCTAAACCAGGACCAAGATCAGAATAGGCTGTTGGTTTGTAAAAACTAAATTGCCCACCTAAACTAATAAAAGGAGCCCAAGCACCTACTGTTGCAGAGAAATCTCTAATACTATATGGGAAAAACTCTAACTGCATACCTATGTTAGTAACCGCTGTACTTCCATGCATGGCTCTTAATTGTTGCGCTGTATCCGAATTTTTTTCTGGAGAAACCCATTGACCAAAATGATCCAATTTTGTTTTGTTGTAAGATAACTCAGTTCTTAATTTAAAGTGGTCGTTAAAATAGGTCTCAGGTGTATAACAGTTACATTCTGCTTTGTAGGAGAAATTTAAGTAATGAATCAAACCTATTCCATAACCAGTATTTCCAGCATTTGTAGAAAAATCATAACGCTCACCGTAATCCGATTGAAAGGCCACAGGTCCAACAATTGCACCGATTTCGTGTGAAAAACCAAACTGAGCATTTACTTTATTTGAAACACAAAATAAAAGTAAAAAAGACACTAAGATATATTTGGGCATTTTCATATACTTATTTCATTTGCTGACAAATATATAAAAACATCATTCACAATTAAAATTATTTTAAAAATTACTTCAAAAACAGTAAAAAAAACTTTTTTAACATTCAAAAGCACCAAATTTTTTACAATCCTTTAAGATTTCTTGCCAATCAAATAAAAATTTTGAGAAATCAAAAAAAATTATAGTACTATTTTAATAAAATGTATATTTGTGCGATTTTACGAAAACGTTTTCTTAAACATTAAAAATAATATTATGTCACAAAGTATTCATTCTTTTTTAGAAGCTGTATCTAAAAGAAATGCAAATGAACCTGAGTTTTTACAAGCAGTAAAAGAAGTAGCTGAAACAGTTATTCCTTTCATTGAAGAAAATAAAAAATACCAAAACAAAATGCTTTTGGAGCGTATGGTTGAACCAGAAAGAGTAATCATGTTTAGAGTAACTTGGATTGACGACGCTGGAAATACGCAAGTAAACAGAGGTTACCGAATCCAAATGAATTCAGCAATCGGACCATACAAAGGAGGAATTCGTTTCCATCCAACGGTAAATTTAAGTATTTTGAAATTCTTGGCTTTTGAGCAAACGTTCAAAAATAGTTTAACTACTTTGCCTATGGGTGGAGGAAAAGGAGGTTCTGACTTTGATCCAAAAGGAAAATCAGATAACGAAATCATGAAATTCTGTCAAAGTTTTATGACGGAATTATCAAAACATATTGGTGCTGATACTGACGTTCCTGCTGGAGATATTGGTGTTGGAGGAAGAGAAGTTGGCTACATGTTTGGTCAATACAAAAGATTAAGAAATGAATTCACTGGAGTTTTAACAGGAAAAGGAATCACTTTTGGAGGTTCATTAATCCGACCAGAAGCTACAGGATACGGAGATGTGTATTTTGCACAAAGTATGTTAGCTACTCGCGGTGATAGTTTCACAGGTAAAACAGTTGTCGTTTCTGGTTCGGGTAATGTGGCTCAATACGCTATCGAAAAAGCAACTCAATTAGGAGGAAAAGTAGTGACGGCTTCTGATTCATCTGGTTATATTTATGATGCTGACGGAATCAATGCCGAAAAATTGGCTTACATCATGGAAATCAAAAACGTAAACTACGGAAGAATTTCTGATTATGTGGCTAAATATCCAAGCGCTCAGTTCGTAGCTGGAAAACGTCCTTGGGAAGTTAAATGTGATATTGCATTGCCTTGTGCTACTCAAAACGAATTGAACGGAGAAGAAGCTCAAATGTTGGTTAACAACGGTTGTTTTTGTGTAGCTGAAGGTGCTAATATGCCATCAACTCCTGAAGCAATTGAAGTATTCCACAAAGCAAAAATATTATTCGCACCAGGAAAAGCTTCTAATGCTGGTGGTGTTGCCACTTCTGGTTTGGAAATGTCACAAAATTCATTGCGTTTAAGCTGGACAAGAGAAGAAGTTGACGAAAGATTAAAAAGAATTATGTCAGATATTCACGAATCGTGTGTAAAATACGGCAAAGATGCAAGCGGATATATCGATTATGTAAAAGGAGCAAACGTTGCTGGCTTTGTTAAAGTTGCCGATGCAATGTTAGCGCAAGGAATTGTATAGTTCACACTAAAATAAATACAAAAACCGTCTCATTAGCGATTTTGAGACGGTTTTTTTTTGAGCTTTTTTGTCTAACTAATTAAAAGAGAGCCAAAAATTCTCATTATTTTTTAAATGTATATGAAAATCCATTTAATTGCGTTTATAGTATATTTGCAAATAGATTTTATTTTTGATGCTTAAAAAAATTATTTTTTATTCGTTGCTTTTGCTCTGCTTTATTGGTTTTGCTCAACAAAATCAAGAATGGCAAGGCTATTTTTCGTACAATACAATCAAAGATATTTCTACTTCTTCTACCTCGGTTTATGCAAGTGCAGAAAATGCTTTATTTATTAAAAACAGCTTGAATGATGTAGTAAGCACATTCAATTCGGTTGACGGATTTAAACCTGATGAAATTTCGGCAATCTATTACAGTGAACAAAAGAATATTGTTTTTGTTGGAAATACCAACGGATTACTGCTGTTAATTCTTTCCGATGGTAGAGTGATACAAAAAAGAGGAATTATAGATGAAATTCCAGTAAGCCCAATTTTAAAGCAAATCAATAACTTTTACGAATACGAAAGTAAAATTTATATTTCATGTGATTATGGTATTTCCGTTTTCGATTTGAATACTCTTGAATTTGGCGATACTTACAATGTAGGAAATAATGGTCAGTACGGGAAAGTCTTTCAAACAACTGTTTGGAACAACGAAATTTATGCAGTTACACAATACGATGGAATTAAAAAAGGTTCGATTTCAAACACCAATCTAGTCGATTATAACCAGTGGCAAATTTTCAATTCGGGTTTTTTTAACGGCATTGCCACATATCAGAATCAATTAATTATCGCGAATTATGGTGTGCTATACAAATTTGACGGCTCACAGTACACCTCTATTTTGACTTTATCAGAAAACATCAACAAACTTCGCATCAGCAACAATAATTTAGTTGTTCAATCACCTAATAAAGTCTATGTTTTTAATCAAAGTTTGCAACAAACAGGCTTAATTCAATCGAGTCAAGCCGTCGGGTTAAATGTGAGTTTCACTTGCGCGGAAACATTGGGAGAAACTGTTTATATTGGCACGAATAAAAGCGGAGTTCTAGCCTTTCCAATCGGTAATCCAAGTACATTTGAGATAATCAAACCCGATGGACCTGAACAAAATTATATTTTTAGACTCAAAAAATCCTCCACAACCTTATGGGCTCTTTACGGCAAATACGATCGAATATACAATCCTTACAATCCCACAAGTCCACCATACGGATTAGGACAATTTCCAATCAGTAAATTTTCCTCCGAAAATGGTTGGTCAGTTATTCCGTACAGCGATTTATTTGGCGCAAAATCATTATCCAACATTGCTTTTAAACCTAATAATGATAACGAACTCTATATTAGTTCGTATTATTCGGGTTTGCTAAAAGTGGTCAATGAAGTTCCAACAACAATATACAACACAACCAATACAGGAAGCGATGGTTTGCAAACTATACCAGGAGAAGTTCCAGACGATATAAGAGTAAACGGACCTGCTTTTGACAAAAATGGCAATCTTTGGATGACCAACAATATGGTAAACAAACCATTAAAAGTATTCAAAGCCAGTGGTCAATGGCAATCGTTTGATTTTACAGAAGTTATTTCAGAAACATTCGACGAAAGTTATGCTAGTTTGGTTGTGGATAAAAATAACACCAAATGGATTCCAACAGCTAGAAATGGTGTTGTGGCTTTTAATGAAGAACAAGGGAATAAATCAATACTCATTAAATCAGGAACCGAGGGGAATTTGCCCGACACCGATGTGCGTTGTTTGGCTATTGATAACCGAAACCAACTTTGGATCGGAACTACAAAAGGATTGCGAATTGTGCAAAGTGTAGATCAGTTTCTTTCGGAAGACGAAATCCAGTCTCGAGCTATAATTATTCTAGAAGATGATTTGGCACAAGAATTATTTTATGAGCAATTTATTTTGGATATTGCGGTAGATGGCGCCAACCGAAAATGGGTTTCAATCGCCGATTCTGGTGTTTATTTGGTATCATCCAACGGCCAAGAAACTATTTACCATTTTACAAAAAGTGACTCACCATTACCAAGCGATAATGTCAATGATATTGAAATTGACGGTGTGACAGGTGAAGTTTTTTTTGCTACTGATAAAGGATTGGTTTCGTTTAAAGGTTCGGCTACAAAACCTAGCGAAGATTTGAGTAATGTTTATGTTTACCCAAATCCAGTGCGTCCCGAATACGATGGAACGGTTAAAATTAGCGGATTAACCGACAAAGCCAATGTAAAAGTAACCGATGTTGCTGGAAATTTAGTTTATGAATCTACAGCTCTCGGAGGAACCATCGAATGGGATACCACTGCTTTTGGAAAATACAAAGTAGCTTCGGGTGTGTACATGATTTTTATCGCTGCTGAAGACGGAATCGAAACCAAAGTCAAAAAAGTAATGATTGTGCGTTAAATCAGTAAACTTCGTACTTCGTAAATCGTACTTTAAAAATGTTAGTCAAAACAAAAGCAATCGTAATTTCTTCTTTAAAATACCAAGAAAAAAGCTTGATTGTCAAATGTTTTACTCAATCGGACGGCTTAAAAAGTTACTTTGTTCAAAGCGCTTTTTCAAATAAAAAAAACAACCAAAAAATCGCTTATTTCCAACCTTTGACTATTTTAGAAATTGAAGCCAACCACAAGAACAAAGGCACTTTAGAGCATTTCAAAGAAATCAAATTGGCATCAGCATATCAAACGATTAATGTTGATATTGTTAAAAGCACAATCGTTATTTTTCTCTCCGAAATGTTGCATCATTCCATCCAAGAAGAAGAAAAAAACGAAGACTTATTTACCTTCCTCGAAACCGCCTTGCTTTGGCTTGACACTCATGAAGAAAACGCCAATTTTCACCTCATTTTATTGCTAGAAATCACCAAGTTTCTGGGTTTTTATCCCGATAATTCTGAAAATGACCTACAGTTTTTCGAAATGACTGAAGGTGTTTTTTCTGCTTTTCAAGGCGTGAGTTGCCTTAGCGAACACGAAACGTTTTTGTTCAAAAAATTAATGAACCTCAAATTCGACTCTGATCAGAAGATTTTTGCTGGAATCGAACGTCAAATGCTACTCAAAATCCTCTTGGATTACTATTCGATTCACCTTGACGGGTTCAAAAAACCCAAATCACTCGACGTTTTAAAGGAGGTTTTTGCATAATTTCCAAATTTCCAATTCCTTTATTGCGCAATTGCAAAAACTCATCACTCATCACGCATAACTCACAACTATTTATTACTTTCGCAAACTGATTTAAGATTACGACAAAATGAGTACAAAATTTACTGAATACAAAGGACTTGACTTGCCAACTGTTGCATCCGAAGTTCTTGATTTTTGGAAAAAAAACCACGTCTTTGAACAAAGTGTAACTTCCCGCGAAGGGAACGAACCGTATGTGTTTTTTGAAGGTCCGCCATCTGCGAATGGTTTGCCGGGAATTCACCACGTAATGGCACGCGCGATTAAAGATATTTTTTGTCGTTATAAAACTCAAAAAGGCTACCAAGTAAAGCGTAAAGCAGGTTGGGACACGCACGGTTTACCTGTCGAACTCGGAACCGAAAAAGAACTCGGTATCACCAAAGAAGACATCGGAAAAACCATCTCGGTAGAAGAATACAACGAAGCGTGCAAACGAACTGTAATGCGCTACACCGACGTTTGGAACGACCTTACCGAAAAAATGGGTTATTGGGTCGATATGGAAGATCCTTACGTAACCTACAAATCCAAATACATGGAAAGCGTTTGGTGGTTGCTCAAACAAATTTACAACAAAGATTTACTATACAAAGGCTACACGATTCAACCGTATTCGCCCAAAGCGGGAACGGGTTTGTCTTCGCACGAAGTCAACCAACCCGGAAGTTACCGCGACGTTACCGATACAACGGTTGTCGCGCAATTCAAAACTAAAAAGGAAACCCTACCAAACTTTTTACAAGGTTTTGGAGAAGTTTACATTTTGGCTTGGACGACAACGCCTTGGACATTGCCAAGTAATACGGCATTGACCGTTGGACCAAAAATCGACTATGTTTTGGTTGATACGTTCAATCAATATACCTTCCGACCTGTAAAAGTGATTTTGGCTAAAAATTTAGTCGGAAAACAATTCGGGAAAACGTATTTTGAGTCGACAGAAGCTCATGATTTTGAAAACTTTAAAGAAGGCGATAAAAAAATTCCATTTCAAATTGTGGCCGAATGTAAAGGTTCAGATTTAGTCGGAATCCGCTACGAACAATTATTACCGTGGATTCTTCCGTATCAAAATCCAGAAAATGCTTTCCGAGTAATTTCAGGCGATTTCGTAACTACTGAAGACGGAACCGGAATTGTACACACTGCGCCAACATTTGGAGCTGATGATGCGAAAGTAGCCAAAGAAGCAACGCCCGAAGTGCCGCCGATGTTGGTATTAGATGACAACGGAAATCCTGTTCCGCTAGTTGATTTACAAGGAAAATTCATTCAAGGTTTGGGTGAGTTTTCTGGGAAATATGTAAAAAATGAATACTATAACGATGGTGAAGCGCCAGAACGCTCTGCCGATGTAGAAATCGCCATCCAATTAAAAGAAGAAAATAAGGCGTTTAAAGTCGAAAAATACGTCCACAGTTACCCACATTGCTGGCGAACAGATAAACCGATTTTGTATTATCCACTGGATTCGTGGTTCATCAAAGTAACCGAAATCAAAGATCGAATGTTCGATTTGAACGATTCCATCAACTGGAAACCTAAAGCAACAGGCGAAGGTCGATTCGGAAATTGGTTGAAAAACGCCAACGATTGGAACTTATCGCGTTCACGCTACTGGGGAATTCCATTGCCAATTTGGAGAACCGACGATAAAACCGAAGAAGTACTAATTGGTTCAGTGGAAGAATTGTACAACGCAATTGAAAAATCAATAGCGGCTGGTTTCCAAAAGGAAAATCCGTTCCAAGGTTTTGTAGTTGGAAATATGAGTGAAGAAAATTACGATTTGGTGGATTTACATAAAAATGTAGTAGATAATATCGTTTTAGTTTCGCCATCAGGAAAACCAATGAAACGCGAATCCGATTTGATCGATGTTTGGTTCGATTCGGGCGCAATGCCTTACGCGCAATGGCATTATCCGTTTGAAAACAAAGATTTAATCGACGATAACAAAGCATTTCCGGCCGATTTCATTGCTGAAGGTGTTGATCAAACACGTGGATGGTTTTACACTTTGCACGCCATAGGAACTCTAGTTTTTGACAAAATTGCTTATAAAAACGTAGTGTCTAACGGTTTGGTTTTGGATAAAAACGGCCAAAAAATGTCCAAACGTTTGGGTAATGCGGTTGATCCTTTTGAAACCTTAAAAGAATATGGTCCAGATGCGACGCGTTGGTACATGATTGCCAATGCGAATCCGTGGGATAACTTAAAATTTGATATCGAAGGTGTAGCCGAAGTGCGTAGAAAATTCTTCGGAACATTGTACAACACGTATTCGTTTTTCGCTTTGTATGCGAATATCGATAATTTCACCTATGCTGAAGCTGAAATTCCGTTGAACGAACGACCTGAAATTGACCGTTGGATTTTATCGGAATTACACACATTAATAAAAGTCGTTGACGAAGCTTACGCTGATTACGAACCAACCAAAGCGGCTCGTGCGATTTCTGATTTCGTTCAAGAAAACTTGAGTAATTGGTACGTTCGTTTGTGTCGAAGAAGATTCTGGAAAGGCGAATACGGAACCGATAAAATTGCAGCGTATCAAACTTTATATACTTGCTTGCTGAATGTAGCCAAACTTTCCGCTCCAATAGCGCCATTCTTTATGGACAAATTGTATTGCGATTTGGTCAATGCGACTGAAAGCGAGAGTTTTACTAGTGTTCACCTAGCAAAATTCCCTGTTTCAGTTGAAAACTTTGTTGATAAATCGCTCGAGAGCAAAATGATGAAAGCACAAACAGTTTCATCACTCGTTTTATCGCTTCGTAAAAAAGAAATGATAAAAGTACGTCAACCGTTGCAAAAGGTTATGATTCCTGTGCTTGACGAGGTTCAGCGTGCTGAAATTGAGGCGGTTTCTGACTTAATTAAAGCCGAAGTTAACGTGAAAGAAGTGCAACTTTTAGACGATGCTTCGGGTGTTTTGGTGAAGCAAATCAAGCCTAATTTTAAAGCTTTAGGACCGCGTTTTGGTAAGGATATGGGGTTGATTTCCAAAGAAATACAAAACTTTTCTCAAGAACAAATCAACGAAATTGACGCCAAAGGCGAGTTAACGCTTGTTATTTCGGGAAATAGTATAACTTTAACATCCCAAGATGTTGAAATCACTTCTCAAGACATTCCAGGTTGGTTGGTCGCTAATGCGAACGGAATTACTGTAGCTTTAGACATCACGATTACCGAGGGATTAAAACAAGAAGGAATTGCTCGAGAATTGGTTAACCGAATCCAAAATATCCGAAAAGATTCAGGATTTGAAGTAACCGATAAAATAAAAGTGGAATTGCAACGTAATGGAGAATTAGAGCAGGCAATTAAAAATAACGAAAACTATATCATGTCGGAAACATTAACTCAAGAATTGGTTTTTGAAGATGAAGTAAAAAATGGTATAGAAATTGAATTCGATGACATAAAAACAATGATATTAATCTCAAAATAGAATAAAGATGGTAGAAGAAAAAATGAGATACTCAGATGCTGATTTAGCAGAGTTCAAAGAATTAATCCTCAAAAAAATTGAAAAAGCGCAAGCCGATTTAGAATTGATAAAGAGCGCTTATATGAATGATTTAAATAACGGAACAGACGATACTTCGCCAACCTTCAAAGCTTTTGAAGAAGGTAGTGAAACGATGTCTAAAGAAGCCAATTCCCAATTAGCGATTCGCCAAGAAAAATTCATTCGCGACTTGAAAAATGCACTTTTCAGAGTAGAAAACAAAACCTATGGTGTTTGTAAAGTAACGGGAAAATTAATTTCAAAAGAACGTTTGAAAATTGTTCCGCACGCTACTATGAGTATTGAAGCGAAAAATATGCAACGTTAATTTCTTAAAATATCCATAAAACGCTCCTTATTAGGGGCGTTTTTTTTAAAATAATTCTATTTTTGCTTTCAAATTGTTAAAAATGAAACTAAGACACGCCACGCTTATAATTTTCATCATCGTTTTAATCGATCAGTTTTCTAAGATTTATGTGAAAACGAACTTCCTGTATGAAGAAACGTATGAAGTGTTTTCGTGGTTCAAATTGCATTTTATTGAAAATGAAGGAATGGCATGGGGAACTGTAATTCCGGGCGAATACGGAAAAATAATACTTACCGTTTTCCGAATTTTTGCGGTTTTCGGGATCGCGTATTGGTTGTACGATTCGGTGATGAAAGAAAAATCCAACTACTTAATCACAGCCATTGCAATGATTTTCGCTGGTGCTTTAGGAAATATCATCGATTCAGTATTTTATGGCATAATGTTCAACGATAGCCATGGTCAATTAGCAACTTTTTTCCCGCCAGATCATTACGGAACATTATTTCATGGGCGCGTGGTCGATATGTTTTATTTTCCTATTTGGGAAGGACAACTTCCGTCGTGGCTTCCTATTTGGGGTGGACAAAACTTTCGTTTCTTTAATGCCATTTTCAACGTAGCCGATTTTGCCATTTCAACTGGAGTTGGAATCTTAATTTTCTTCAACAAAAAAGCATTCACACTTCCTGAAAAAAGCATTTCTCGAATTTATTCGGATAAGTTGGATTAATTAAAAAGTGTAGATTTTGTTGGGTGTAATACAAAAATCCAATCGCATATCGTTGTTGGTAGCGTCTGAAATTTCTTCTTCAGCTTCAAAAAAAGACAAGCCAATTTTGATGGTTTCTGGGTTACATTTCGATAAAAATTTGTCGTAAAATCCTTTGCCGTAACCCACGCGATTTCCTTTCAAATCAAAAGCCAAAAGCGGCACAAAAACCACTTCAATTTTATCCACAGGAACTTCTAATCCGTTTACAGGTTCAGGAATGTTATAAGAATTAGTTCTGAATTTAGTATTGTCAGTAAGTAAAAAATGCGTCATTTCAAACGTTTCAAAATCACTTTTGGAAACCACGATTTCTTTGTCTTTTCTGGCTAAAATCTGAAGCACAAATTCGGTATCAACTTCTTTTTGTTCTTCAATAGTTAAAAACAAATGGTAGTACATTTTGTCCCAAACATCCAATTGCAACATTCGATTGGCAATAGCCAAACTCTTTTCAACCAAAATATCTTCAGTGAGTTGTTGGCGTAATTCTTTGTACTTTTTTCGCAGCTCTTTTTTAAGCATAAACGGCTTGCTTCAATTCGCTGATAAAAATAGTCAAATGTTCTACTTCTACGTGATTCATAAGCACAATTTTGTACCAATTATTTTTGCGATTGTGTGTTTCAGGAACCAAATGGTACTTTTCGGCGATTTCTTTCGGAATAAATTCAGCGTGAATGGTCACAATATTCATAAAAGGTTCTCTGAAGTATTTGATGTTCAACTGATCCAACTCATTACACAAAAACTGAGTTCGCATTTGCAAAACGCTAATTTTTTCAAACCATTTGTGTGGCCCGTAACTGAATAAAATCATCCAAACTGCAATGGCATTGGCGCCCGAACGACTACCACACAAGGTCAAATCCATGCCTTCAACGTATTGCGCTTCTTGGGTTAGTACATTTTCAATCAGACCTTTTCTACAAATAAAAATTCCTGTTCCGTAAGGCGCTTGTAACATTTTATGCGCATCAATTGTAATTGAACTAATCTTAGGATTGCTAAAATTAATCGTCGAATTTTCATTGCTAAACGGATACACAAATCCGCCGTAAGCACCGTCAATGTGGATTTTGTATTCTAAATTGTATTTTTCTAAAACAGTAGTGTAATTGTCCGGATTATCAACAGAACCAAACATTGTGGTTCCCATGTTGGAAACTACAATGAAGTATTTTTTATCCAAAGTTTTAGCGTTCAAAACGATTTCATCCAAAGCAATTAAATCAATCGCTCTATTTTCAAAATGTACAGGAATTTTCAACCAATCTAAGTTTAACAAATTAGCCGCTTTCGGAATGGAATAATGGGTGTCTTCAGAAGCAATTATTACAATTTCTTCAGGTTTAGCATCTCTTTTGTACAAAAAAAAGTTGCGGTACATCCAAATGGCTTGAATATTAGCTTCGGTTCCGCCAGGCGAAATGTAACCATCAAACGAGTCAGGTTGCGCTTTAAAAACATCAACAGCCAATACGTTCAAGACTTCTCTTTCCAATTCGTGTGTGCCACTAAAAGCACTTTCCGATTCGCCCAACGTATGGCAACCAATGTGATTCGGATTGGCAACAAACGTCTGTAAAACCGGAGCTTCTTTCAAAAATTCGGCATCGTAAAACACTTTTCCATCCAATTTAGAAGCTGGATATCCTAGCGAAACATCGTTTACAAAATTGATGTTTTCGGCTAAGGCTTTTTGAATTTTAGCTCTTCGTTCTTCTTTTCGTAATTTTTTCCAAAACATAATGACTTAATTTTCGGCAAAACTACTGTAACTGTCTAATTCAAAATATGATAAATGTTAGTTTGCAATTCGTTTGTACAATTTGGTAAATGTGGAATTTAAAGTTAAATTTGTTTGGAATAAGAAGTAGCCCAAGTCTTAGTTCTCTGTTCTTTTTTCTATTCTCTTAATTATGAACAACCCATCTTTAGAACTCCAACTGCAAACATTGCCCGACAATCCTGGCGTGTATCAGTATTACGATAAAGACGGGAAAATTCTCTACGTCGGGAAAGCCAAAAACCTCAAAAAACGCGTTGCTTCTTACTTTAACAAAATTCACGATAACGGAAAAACCAACGTTTTAGTTAAGAAAATTGTCGAAATCAAACACATTGTCGTTGCTTCAGAAGCCGATGCATTACTACTCGAAAACAACTTAATCAAAAAGTTGCAGCCTCGTTACAACGTGATGCTCAAAGACGACAAAACCTATCCGTGGATTTGCATCAAAAAAGAACCTTTTTCACGCATATTTCCAACGCGCAGAATGATCAAAGATGGTTCAGAATATTTTGGTCCGTACACCAATTTTAAAACTATCAATACGTTGTTGGATTTGATCAAAGAATTGTATCCGCTGCGCACTTGCAACTACGATTTAAAAGAAACCAATATTCAATCGGGCAAGTTCAAAGTGTGTTTGGAATTTCACATTGGCAATTGCAAAGGGCCGTGCGAAGGCTACGAATTACTCGAAAATTACCAAAAACAAGTCGATGCGATTCGCGAAATTCTCAAAGGCAATTTCAAAGACAGTTTGCGTGATTTTAAAGCTAAGATGAATGAATTTGCTACCAATATGCAATTTGAAGAAGCGCAAAAAATCAAAGAAAAAATCGAAGTTTTAGAAAATTACCAGTCGCGTTCTACGGTGTTGAATCCGAAGATTTCAAATGTGGATGTGTTTTCTATCGTCTCCGATGAGTCGATGGCGTACGTCAATTATTTGCAAATTGCGCATGGTGCGATCATACGTTCGTACACTTTAGAAATGAAGAAAAAACTCGACGAAACCGATGAAGAATTGCTTGAATTAGGTGTTGTTGAACTTCGTGAACGTTTTCATCTGACTTCCAAAGAAATCATTTTACCATTTGCGCTCGATTTTGGTGATAAAATAAAGGTTACAGTGCCACAATTAGGCGACAAAAAACAAATTCTCGAATTGTCCGAACGCAATGCCAAGTACTATCGTTTGGAACAATTGAAACAAATACAAATCGTCGATCCAGAGCGCCACACCAATCGTATCATGGCACAAATGCAAAAAGATTTACGTCTTTCGGTTGAGCCGCGTCACATCGAATGTTTTGATAATTCCAACATACAAGGAACCAACCCTGTTTCGGCTTGTGTGGTTTTTAAAGATGGAAAACCTTCTAAAAAAGATTACCGCCATTTCAATATCAAAACCGTCGAAGGTCCGAACGATTTTGCTTCAATGGAAGAAGTCGTCTACCGTCGCTACAAACGATTGCTCGACGAAAATCAGCCTTTACCACAATTAATTATCATTGACGGCGGAAAAGGACAGTTGTCATCGGCGTTAAAAAGCATTGACGAATTGGGTTTGCGCGGAAAAGTAGCTATCATTGGAATTGCGAAAAGATTAGAAGAATTGTTTTATCCGGGCGATTCGGTTCCGTTGTACCTCGACAAAAAATCAGAAACACTCAAAGTCATTCAACAACTGCGTAACGAAGCACACCGATTCGGAATTACTTTCCATCGTGATAAACGAAGCAAATCGGCGTTGAATTCTTCCATCGAAACCATACCCGGAATTGGCGAAAAAACCATGCTAACATTAATAAAACACTTCAAAAGTGTTAAAAGATTGAAATTAGCCACCGAAAACGAAATTTCTGCCGTTGTAGGTGTAGCAAAAGCCAAAAAAATTTCCGAATTTTACCAAAAAGAAGAGTAAGTGTATAAAGAGTTATCCCTTATAAAGCCATTAGCAATTAGTTGTCAGCAATTAGCCGTTAGAAGAAAGCTAAAAGCTAAAAGCAAAATGCTAACCGCTATTTTTCTTTTTTTCTTTTTTCTTTTTTCTTTTTTCTCATTTGCTCAAGACACCATCAAACGGCCCAAGATTGGTTTAGTACTAAGTGGTGGCGGAGCTAAAGGATTTGCGCACATTGGTGTTTTAAAAGTATTGGAACAAGCGGGAGTGAAAATCGATTATATTGGTGGAACTAGTATGGGCGCGGTTGTTGGCGGTTTGTATGCAACAGGTTATAGCGCTACTCAAATTGATTCTATTTTCAGACAAACCAATTTTGACGAGTTGTTACAAGACTATATTCCTAGAAATTCGAAGAGTTTTTACGAAAAACAAAACGACGAGTTGTATGCTATTTCGCTTCCGTTCAAAAAATTCAGTATTGGTGTGCCAATAGCTTTATCTAAAGGAATGTACAATTACAATTTGTTGACGCGATTAACACATCCCGTTCGAAATGTACACGATTTTAACCAGCTCAAAATTCCATTTGTTTGTATCGCAACGGATATTGAGACTGGACAAGAAGTAGTGATGCATTCGGGCTATTTGCCACAAGCGATGTTGGCTAGTTCGGCGTTTCCGACACTTTTTTCACCTGTTGAAATCGATGGAAAGTTGTTGATTGATGGCGGAGTTTCTAATAATTATCCAGTGGAAGAAGTGCGAAAAATGGGCGCTGATATTATCATTGGTGTTGATGTGCAAGACGATTTGAAAGACCGAAATTCTTTGAAAGATGCCACACGAATTTTGGTGCAAATTTCCAATCTGCAAATGATTGAAAGCATGAAGGAGAAAATCAAAAAAACCGACATGTACATCAAGCCTGATATTTCGAAATTTACAGTTATTTCATTTGATCAAGGTCAGGAAATCATCAGAAGAGGAGAAGAAGCGGCCTTTGCGTGTTATGAGCAAATCAAATCGTACGCAAGTGGAAATTCTTATAAGCTCAATAACATTCCAACCAAAGTTGATACATTAACTATCAATCAAATTTTAGTGAATGACATTCGAAATTATACTGCGTCTTACGTTATTGGAAAGTTAGGTTTTAAAAAAGAATCAAAAATTACTTACGACGAACTAAAAAAAGGAATCAACACACTAAACGCTACTCAAAACTTTAGTGCTATTAGCTATTCAATACAGAGCAATGACCAAAATACCGAAAATTTATATGTGAATTTGACCGAAAACAAGAACAAAAGTTTTTTAAAATTTGGTTTGCACTACGATGGTTTATACAAGAGCGCCATTTTAATTAATATAACCCAAAAAAAATCATTGTTCAGAAACGATGTTTTATCAGTTGATTTTGGATTAGGCGATAATTTTAGATACAATCTTGATTACTATATTGACAATGGTTTTTACTTTAGTTTTGGCATCAAATCAAGGTTTAATCAGTTCAATCGTAATGTAGCTACCGATTTTAGCGACGGAAATCTTTTTAATCAATACGCCATCAATAAATTGAATGTTGATTTTTCCGATTTGACCAATCAAGCTTATGTTCAAACTATATTTTTTCAAAAATTTTTAATTGGTGCTGGTTTAGAATTGAAACACATCAAAATTGAATCGACAACTCTTGAAGATTATAAAACTATTTTTGAAAATAGTGATTATGCCAGTATTTTTGGGTATTTAAAATACGATTCTTTGGATAATAAATACTTTCCAAAAAAAGGTTGGTTTTTTAACGGACAATTAAATTCGTACTTGTATTCAACCAATTACACAGACCAATTTAATCGCTATTCCATCATCAAAGGCGAAGCCGGAATTACACGAACTTTTTTTAAAAGATTGAATTTAAAATTGACTTCTGAAGCCGGATTTGCATTTGGCGAAAGCAGCGTACATTTTTTAGATTTTGTACTCGGAGGTTATGGTTTTAATGAAATTAACAACTTCAAACCATTTTATGGCTATGATTTTTTAAGTATAGCAGCCGATAGTTATATTAAGTCATTGGCAACAGTTGATGTTGAATTTTATAAGAAGAATCACATTAATTTTTCGGCTAATTTTGCTAATGTTGAAAATAAATTATTCAGCACAGGAAATTGGCTCTCAACACCAACTTATTCAGGATATGCTTTTGGTTATGGATTGGAAACCATTATCGGACCTGTTGAAATCAAATATTCATGGTCGCCAGATTTACCAAAAGGATTTACTTGGTTCAGTATTGGATTTAAGTTTTAAATCGTATAATTTTTTTTCCGATATTTGTAATACAATTTAAAAACCACAAAACAATGATAGGTTTTTTAGCATTAATTTTAGCTTTTGCTGCGGGTATTATCGTGGGGAAAGTACTTGGTAAAGACAATAAATCCTAATGGTTTTTTACGACAAATCAATAGTAGATAAGTTCCTTTATTCACTCATCAAGAGAAATCCAGAATGAGTTGGTTTAATATGCCAAGTTGTTAATGTGATAATTTGTCAATTTTCACAAAAAACTAATTGATTGGCATTCTTCTTATTGTCACATTGACTAATTGTCTAATTAACAAATTATTACCATGCCTTTTTACCATAAATTAGGACAAATTCCACCTAAACGTCATACACAATTTCGAAAACCAAACGGCGATTTGTATTACGAACAATTGTTTGGAACCGTTGGTTTTGACGGAATGTCAACCAATTCGTATCATGAACAACGGCCCACGCAAGTCAAAGAAATTCGTTCGCAGTACAGTGTGGCTCCCAAAATTGCAAAATCAAACAACATTCAATCTTATAAGTTAAGAGGATTTGATGTTGCACCACAAGACGATTATCTGGAAAGCCGTAAAATAGTGCTTACCAATTCCGATTGTCACATTGTTCTGGCTGCGCCAAGAAAATCAACCACCAATTATTTTTACAAAAACACCGATTCGGATGAAATGATTTTTGTTCATCAAGGTTCGGGAAAATTGAGAACCATTTATGGTAATCTCGATTTCAAATACGGCGATTATCTAATTATTCCCCGCGGAATGATTTACAAAATCGATTTTGATACCGAAGAAAATCGTTTGTTTATTGTTGAGTCGCACGCTCCAATTTATACTCCAAAACAATACCGTAATTGGTTCGGTCAACTGTTAGAGCATTCGCCTTTTTGTGAACGAGATATTCGTCGTCCAGAAGAATTAGAAACCTATAATGAAACGGGAGATTTTGTTATCAAGGTAAAAAAGAAAGACGAAATTTTTGAAATGGTTTACGCCACTCATCCTTTTGATGTAATTGGCTACGATGGTTACAATTATCCGTATGCTTTCTCAATACACGATTTTGAACCTATAACGGGTCGAATTCATCTTCCTCCACCAATTCATCAAACTTTCGAAACATCAGCGTTTGTGGTTTGTTCGTTTGTTCCCAGACTATACGATTATCATCCGCAAGCAATTCCAGCACCTTACAATCATAGTAATATTGATGCAGATGAGGTGTTGTATTATGTAGATGGCGATTTTATGAGTCGCAACGATGTAAAGCCAGGCAATATTTCATTGCATCCAGCTGGAATTCCACACGGACCACATCCAGGAGCAGCCGAAAGAAGTATTGGAAAAAAAGAAACACTCGAGTTGGCCGTTATGGTGGATACTTTCAAGCCTCTAATGGTTACTGAAGAAGCGATGAAAATTGCAGACGACACGTATTTCCAATCGTGGTTGGAGTAGTAGATTAATGTGGCAATTTGCAAATATGGCAATTTGTCAATGAGCACAATTTGTCGATGAGGCAATTTGTCAATTATTATAAGCCATTTAGGATACAGAATTAATATAAGCCAAAAAATAAGAATATGATAGCCTTTAAAGAAAAGTATAAAGACAATTTGATTTTGGTAAAATCATTTGAATTTGCTAAGAAAATTGTAATTTATACAGAAGAACTTGAAAGTAAAAGAAAATTTGTAGTTGCAAATCAACTTCTAAAATCAGGAACTTCAATAGGAGCGAACATAAAAGAAGCTCAAAATGCTGAAAGTAAAGCCGATTTCATCCATAAATTTAAAATTGCAATGAAAGAAGCTGACGAAACAGAGTTTTGGTTGTTTTTGTGTAATGAGCTTGAAAATTATCCAAATCCTGAAGAGTTGTTGAATGATTTGTTTGAGATTTTAAAAGTTACAAACAAAATAATTTCAACATCAAAAAGTAAGTAAAAAATATAAGTTTAACCTCAATTGTCACATTGACACATTGACTAATTGACAAATTATCATGAAAGAAATAAAATCCGTAGAGTACGGACTAGAGAAAATATTTGAAGGAGCACAAGATTTCCTTCCGCTTTTAGGAACTGATTATGTTGAGTTTTACGTAGGAAATGCCAAACAATCAGCACATTATTACAAAACGGCTTTTGGATTCCAGTCGCACGCCTACAAAGGTTTGGAAACAGGTTCAAGAGACGAAGTAAGTTATGTTTTAAAACAAGACAAAATTCGCTTGGTTTTAACAACGCCTTTGACGAGTTCTTCACCAATCAATGAGCATTTACGTAAACACGGTGATGGTGTAAAAGTGATTGCGCTTTGGGTAGAAGATGCCAAATCAGCATGGGAAGAAACCACCAAGCGTGGCGCCAAATCGTTTATGGAACCAACCATTGAAAAAGACGAGCATGGAGAAGTAGTTCGTTCGGGAATTTACACTTACGGCGAAACAGTTCACATT
The DNA here is from genome assembly GCA_016787805.1 of Flavobacterium sp. GTDB lineage: Bacteria > Bacteroidota > Bacteroidia > Flavobacteriales > Flavobacteriaceae > Flavobacterium. Next base: position 26,699 of record JAEUTY010000038.1, read on the forward strand.
TTTGTAGAAAGAAAAAACTATAACGGTCTATTTTTGCCAGGATTTGTAGAATGGAAATCCGATTACAATCCAGAACCTCTTGGGTTAAAATATATCGACCATATGGTGGGAAATGTGGGTTGGGGCGAAATGAACCAATGGGTGAAATGGTACGAAGACGTTATGGGATTTGAAAATTTCCTTTCGTTTGACGATACCCAAATCCATACGGAATACTCAGCTTTAATGAGTAAAGTAATGAGTAACGGTAACGGCAGAATTAAATTTCCAATTAACGAACCTGCCAAAGGAAACAAAAAATCACAGATTGAAGAATACATCGATTTTTATGAAGGTCCAGGTTGCCAACACATTGCGGTTGCTACCGATGACATCATCAAAACGGTGGCGGGATTAAAAGCCAGAGGAGTTGAATTTTTACCACCACCACCACAAGCGTATTACGATGATATTCCCCGAAGATTGGGCGTTCATATGGATATGATGAAAGAAGACATCAAAGAATTGCAAAAACTTTCCATTTTAGTTGATGCTGATGAAGATGGTTATTTGTTGCAAATATTCACCAAACCTGTCGAAGATCGTCCAACGCTTTTCTTTGAAATCATCCAAAGGATGGGAGCAAAAGGATTCGGTGCAGGTAATTTCAAAGCGCTTTTTGAGTCGATTGAACGCGAACAGGCTTTGAGGGGAACGCTCTAAAAAGTTAAATTTATTAAACAATAACCAAAATACAACGTTGTAGTGATGCTGTTTTTGATAAAAATGTGTTAAAATTGATTTTTTGATAAGAATAATTTAAAAACAGTTGTACATTTGCAATCACAAAAAGAGAAGGAGTGGTTTCCTTTAATTTTTATATAAGTTTTTCATAATTTATAGTTTTTGGTTGGTTAATAGCATAAAAACTCAGTCATTTTATTGACTGAGTTTTTTTGTTTTAATACATTTGGAACAAAAATTGTACTACAGTATCTAAATCAATTAAATGTAAAAATGAAAAAGATTATTTTATTAGGGTTGTTTTTGTTGACTGTAAGCTTTAATCAAATTGAAACTACACAGAAAGAATCTTCTTTCGATACTGGAGAATTTTTTAAGTTTAGAATTCATTATGGAATGGTAACTGCCGGTTATGCTACTCTCGAAGTTAAAGAAGCAGTTAAAAATAATAAAAAAGTTTTTCACGCTATCGGAAACGGTTATACTACTGGAATGACGAAGTTTTTTTTCAAAGTAGAAGACAATTACCAAAGTTTTTTTGATAAAACGACAGGGAAACCCTATCAATATGTTCGAAAAATTGATGAAGGAGGCTATACTAAAAACCAAGAAGGCTTTTTTAATCAAGACAAAAATACTATCTTAGTAAAAGATTATAAAAACAAAACCGAAAACACTTTTTCTACTCCTGAAAACGTACAAGATATCGTATCTACTTTTTATTATTTAAGAAATCATCCCAACGTTGATAAACTTAAAGTGGGTGAATCGATAATTGTGGATATGTTTTTTGATGATGAAACGTTCAAATTTAAACTCAAATTAATCGGAAATGAGGATATAGAGACTAAATTCGGAACAGTAAAAACATTGGTTTTCAGGCCATTGGTGCAATCAGGAAGGGTTTTTAAAGAAGAAGAAAGTTTGACCGTTTGGATAACAGATGACGAAAATAAAATTCCAGTTAGAATAAAAGCTAGTTTGGCCGTTGGATCACTTAAGGCCGATTTAGAATCTTTTAAAGGACTTAAAAATCCTTTTTATATTAAAGTAAAAAAATAATGACTACAGAAACCAACCAACTAATACAAGAACTTGAAAGAAAATTTGATGCCATTAATCAAAAAACAGACACACATTTAGAAGGATTACTTTGGGCAAAACCCATTACTTATTGGGATTATATTCAAACGGATGCTTTGCTAAATCTGCAAACACAAAGAACGCTTCTGCCCGATGAAATGGTATTTATTATGTACCATCAGGTCAATGAATTGCTCTTCAAAATGATACTTTGGGAAATCAAACAGGTTTGTCATTGTGAAAAGCCTGAAACCCATTTTTTTGCCGAGCGTTTAACCCGAATTTCAAGGTATTTTGATATGCTCACCACTTCATTTGATATCATGGGAGACGGAATGGAAGTGGAACAATACATGAAATTTCGAAATACATTAACTCCTGCTAGTGGTTTTCAAAGTGCCCAATACCGATTAATTGAATTTGCTTCTACCGATTTAATAAACCTAATTGATTACCGATTCAGAGCAACCATCGATCGCAATACGCCTTATTCACATGCTTTCGAGCATTTGTATTGGCAAGCGGCAGGCAAAGATTATCACACAGGCGAAAAATCATATTTAATTCTTGAATTCGAAAGAAAATATAAAGACGAGTTTTTGCGTTTTATGGAAGAATACAACACCATTAATATTTGGCAAAAATTCAAACAATTACCCGAAGCCGATCAAAATGACGAAAAACTAAGAGCAGCCATGCGTCATTATGATAAAACAGTAAATATTACTTGGGTAATGGGTCATTTAAATGCTGCCAAAAAATACATTGAAAGCGGACATGGTTCTGGCGAAGCAACCGGCGGAAGTGATTGGAAAAAATACATGCATCCAAAGTACCAAAGACGTATTTTCTTCCCTGAATTATGGTCGGAAGAAGAGTTGAAAAATTGGGGTGAAGACTGTTAAAAAAATCACGCTTGAAAAAATATTCCATTTTATTACTACTATTATTTTCGCTTTTTTCATGTAAAAAATCGGAAGAAGAGGTTTGGGTTGACGAGGTTGAACCTGTAAAACCTATTGTAGATTTTGGAATCAACTTTAGCGATTACAATGTCGATCAAGATACGGTTCAATATTATGATAATTTTACTCGAATCTTAAAAAGACAAAATCTTTCCAACAAAAAAATCAATCAAATTATAGAGAAAGTTAAAGATTCTCTCGATTTAAAACTCATCAAACGTAAAAAAGCATTTACTTTTTTTAGATCAAAAGACCGTTACAATAAAGTACAATTTATGGTGTTTCAACCCGATCAACTCAATTATATTTTGGTTGATTTGCGCGATTCTATTGTGGTTTACAAACAAGCCCGACCACTTACGTTCAAAATCAGAACTATTGCTGGAAAATTAAGTAGTTCTCTCTCTGAAACACTTCGCAACGAAAACATCGACATTTCGATAAAGAAGAAATTAATCAAAGTATATGCATGGTCAATCGATTTCTTCAAATCAAAAAAAGGAGACAAATTTGCTATTAGTTTTACCGAACGATATATCAATGATACTATTTACGACGGAATCGATAGTTTGCGCTGCGCCTTTTTTGAATACAAAGGAAAAAAAATCTATGCTTTTCCATTCGTCCAAGACAGCATCAAAGGGAAAACCGATTATTATGATGATGAAGGAAATGCTTTGCGGAATTTCTTCTTAAAAGCACCTTTGAAAGTCATCAATATAACCTCAAAATATACTTTAAAACGGTTTCATCCTGTGCAACAAATATGGAAACCGCATTACGGAACCGATTATGCTGCACCAACAGGAACACCAATTATGACAACAGCTACAGGTGTAGTCGAAATGGCTGGATATACTGCTGGAAACGGAAATTTTGTGAAAGTAAAGCACGATAAAACGTATTCCACACAGTACCTTCACATGTCTAAAATTTTGGTCAAAAGAGGGCAATCTGTAAAACAAGGTGATATCATTGGAAAAGTAGGAAGCACAGGTTTGGCATCAGGACCTCACGTGTGTTATCGCTTTTGGAAAAACGGAAAAGAAGTGGATGCACTAAAACTCAAGTTACCCAACTCAGAGCCAATGGATGCCAAAAACAAACCGCGTTATTTTAAATACATTACACCATTAAAACGCGAATTGGATAGTGTTGCCGCAGTTAAATTCAAAGAGCCTTTTCGTTTTGAACCACCTAAGCCAAGAAAAGAAGAACCCGAACCAATCGTTGAAGAGGAACAACCAAAATCCAAAAAAGCATCGAAATCTAAAAAGAAAAAAAGAAGATAATTAGATTTCAAAATTGCTTTTTATTCCTTAAACAATAGTGTATTTTTGCAGTTCAAATACTATTGCAATGACACTTTCTAAAATTAATCCAACATCAACTGCTGCTTGGCAAAAATTAAACCAACATTTTACAGAAATGCAAAACAACTCTATCAAAGAGCTATTTGCAAATGATATTTCGAGAGCAGAAAATTTTCACATCGAATGGAACGATTTTTTAATAGATTATTCAAAAAATAATATTACCCAAGAAACCGTCGACTTATTGTTGGAATTGGTGAATGAAATTGAATTAAAAAAGGCAATTTCAAGCTATTTCAACGGTGATTTAATCAACCAAACCGAGAATAGAGCGGTGCTTCATTCTGCATTACGCGCTCCGCAAACAACTGAGGTTTTGGTAGATGGTAAAAACGTAATGCCCGAAGTTTTTGAAGTCAAAAGCAAAATTCAAAATTTTTCTCGAGCTATCATTTCTGGAAATAAAAAAGGCTATACTGGAAAACCATTTACTGATGTTGTAAATATTGGTATTGGAGGCTCAGATCTAGGTCCAGCAATGGTCGTTGAAGCATTGCAGTTTTACAAAAATCATTTGAACGTTCATTTTGTTTCCAATGTAGATGGCGATCATGTGAACGAGATTATTAAAAAAGTGAATCCTGAAACCACTTTATTCGTAATTGTTTCAAAAACCTTTACAACCCAAGAAACCTTATCCAATTCGGAAACCATCCGTTCTTGGTTTTTGCAATCAGCAACTCAAGAGGATGTAGCCAAACATTTCGTTGCGGTTTCAACCAATATCCAAAAAGTAACCGAATTTGGTATCGACAACAATAATGTTTTCCCAATGTGGGATTGGGTTGGCGGACGATTTTCGCTGTGGAGTGCCGTTGGTCTTTCGATAAGTTTGGCTGTCGGTTTTGATCATTTTGACAAATTGTTAAAAGGAGCCAACGCAATGGACAACCATTTCAAAGAGGCCGATTTCAAACAAAACGCTCCTGTTATTTTAGCTTTATTAAGTGTTTGGTACAACAACTTTTTTGGAGCCGAAAGCGAAGCGTTAATTCCTTATACTCAATATTTGCAAAAGTTAGCGCCTTATTTACAGCAAGGTATAATGGAAAGCAATGGAAAAAGTATTGGTCGCGATGGTAAACCAGTCAATTACCAAACTGGAACAATCATTTGGGGCGAACCAGGAACCAACTCACAACACGCCTTTTTTCAACTGATTCATCAAGGAACTAAATTAATTCCCACCGATTTTATTGGGTTTGTAGAACCATTATATGGCAACGAAGATCATCATAATAAGCTAATGTCGAACTTTTTTGCTCAAACAGAGGCACTTTTAAATGGTAAAACAGAAGCTCAAGTAAAAGCCGAATTTGAAAAACAAGGAATTGTCGGTGAGAAAGCTAATTTCCTTCTGCCATTTAAAGTTTTCACAGGCAACAAACCAACCAATACCATTTTAATTCAAAAATTAACTCCAGAAACTCTAGGTTCATTGATTGCTTTATACGAACACAAAATATTCGTACAAGGCGTGATTTGGAATATTTTCAGTTATGATCAATGGGGAGTTGAATTGGGAAAACAATTAGCAAATTCGATTTTATCAGAAATTGAATCTAAGAAAGTGGCGACTCACGATAATTCCACACAGTTTTTATTAAATCATTTCTTACAGTCTAAAAAACAGCTTTCCTAAATAATACAGTATATCTTTTGTTTTTGTTATAATTTTGAAAATTTTTTAAAAAAAGCGCATATACGTCTGATACATTGAGAATTGTTCAAGATTTTTTCAATTGTTAACATTTTCTTAACACACGTCCATCAATTTATTAAGAAATTTGCGGAAAATTTTAACTTAATCAAAAATGAAAAATTTAAGAACTAATTTACTAACAGGTTTGTTTTTTCTTATCACAACATTCGCCTTTTCGCAAGGTAAAATCAAAGGTGTTGTTGTAGATAGCGATTTGAACGGATCTTTGCCTGGTGTAAACGTTGTAGTAAAAGGCTCAACGACTGGAACTACAACTGATTCAGATGGAAAATTTATTATTAATTCTTCTTCAGCTTCAGGTCAAATCGTATTAACCTATATCGGATTTAGATCACAGACTGTAAATTTTGCTGTAAAAAATGGTGAAACGGTTGATTTAGGTACAATCAAACTTTCCGCTGAATCAAATCAATTGGAAGAAGTAGTAATTAAGAGTACTGTTATTGATGTAGCTAAAGACAGAAAAACACCAGTAGCGGTTTCAACAATTAAGGCTTCTGAAATAGTTCAAAAATTAGGAAATCAAGAATTTCCAGAAATTTTAAAAAGTACACCTTCTGTTTATGCCACTAAAGCAGGTGGTGGTTTTGGTGATTCAAGAGTTACCATTAGAGGATTTGCTCAAGAAAATATTGCAGTGATGATCAATGGTGTACCTGTTAATGATATGGAAAACAGTCGTGTTTTCTGGAGTAACTGGGCAGGTTTATCGGATGTAACTTCTTCTATGCAAGTACAAAGAGGTTTAGGTTCTTCTAAATTAGCCATTTCTTCAGTTGGAGGAACAATCAATATTATTACTAGATCTTCAGACATGAAAGAAGGCGGAATTATTTCTGCTTCTGTAGCAAATGATGATTACCTTAAAACACAGGTTTCTTACAATACTGGTAAAATGAAAAATGGGCTTTCTGCCTCAGTTTTATTAAGCCAAACAAGAGGTGATGGTTATGTAGATGCAACTCGCTTTCAAGGAGCCAATTACTACATTGCTTTAGGATATGAATTCAATCCAAAAAGTGATATTCAATTTACATTTACAGGTGCTCCTCAATGGCACGATCAAAGAGGTACAGCCATAACAATTGCTGACTACATCAAATACGGTCAAGATGGAGATCCAAACATCAGATATAATGCTGATTGGGGTTACTTAAACGGAAGTGCATTTAACTTCAGAACCAATTACTACCACAAACCAGTAATGTCGTTAAATTGGGATTACAAAATGTCTGACAAAATGAAATTATCGGCTGTTGCGTATGCCTCTTGGGGTCGTGGTGGTGGAGCAAATGCTACGGGTAGAATAAGAGGATTTGCCAATACTCACGCTAATTTTAGAAAAGCAGATGGAACAATTGATGTAGAAAAGATTTTTGCATACAATTCAGGTCAATCAGTTGCTATTGGAAGTTCAACATTTATTAGAGATTTAACAAACGGTATCTATTTGAGTAATTCTGTTACATCAAATCCTCAACCGACTAACAATCTAGCTGCTAATGGTATTTCTAAAATATCATCAATCAATTCTCACGATTGGTATGGTGGAGTAGCAAACTTAAATACAAAATTAAGCAGCAAATTAACCTTAGATTTTGGTGTGGATGTTAGAACTTATAAAGGTATCCACTATCAAAACGTTAATGATTTATTGGGTTCTACAGCATTCCAAGATTACTACAATTCATCTAACGGAGATATCAACGATCAAAACAGAATTTTGTATCAAACGTATGAAGTTACACCAAGTTTCAATCCATTTTTTAATGTTGATCACCAACAAAAGGTAAATTACAATAACGATGGAAATGTAAACTGGCTAGGAGCATTTACTCAATTGGAATATACTTCTGAAAAATTGACTGCTTTTGTTCAAGCTGCTGTTTCACAACAAGGATTCAAAAGAGTAGATTATTTCAAATACGCTTCAACAGATCCATTGTCTTCAACAGATTATGAAAAAATATTAGGCGGAAATGTAAAAGCGGGTGCTAACTACAACATCAATAAAAACCACAATGTTTTTGTTAACGCAGGTTACTATTCAAAACAACCAAATTTCAACAATGTTTACCCAAATAATGCGTCTTTAGTAAACGGTAATTTAACTAACGAAAAAGTTACTGGAATTGAAGCAGGTTACGGTTTCCGTTCAGCTAAATTTAATGCAAACGTAAATTTATATAACACGGTTTGGACCGATCGTTACCTAAGAAGTAGTTCAGGTATTGCTGTTGCTAATATTGGAGGTTATTTAGATTATACTGGTGTTAGTGAAACACACAGAGGTGTTGAAGTTGACATGAATGCTAAAGTAACTGATAAATTTAAAGTTAATGCAATGTTCTCTTTTGGAGATTGGTTCTACAACGGAGATAGCGTTAGCAATGAGTATGATGCTCAAAATAATCCTTATGAAGGAGGAACTCCAGCTACATTGTATTTAGACAGAGTGAAAGTGGGTAATTCAGCACAAATTACAGCTGCTTTAGGAGCATCTTATGAAGTGTTGAAAGGATTAAGTTTAGATGCTAATTACAATTATTTTGATAGATTATACGCTAATATTAACCCATCTAATTTCAAAGTTGCAGAAAATAAAGGCTCATTAGAATTGCCAAATTATGGTTTGGTTGATGCAGGATTGTCTTATAAAATGTTTGTCGGGAAAAATAAATCAAATTCGGTTAATTTCCGTCTTAATGTGAATAACTTGTTCGATGAACTATATATTGCTGAAGCAAGTACTAACATTTTTGCTGACGACAACATAAGCAGCTCTAATCCTTCATTAGGAACTTATGAGTCAAATAACAGACTATACAACGGTGTAGCTGATTCAAACCAAGTATATTTTGGATTTGGTAGAACTTGGAATTTCGGAATTTCATACAACTTCTAAAAACCAAATTAAATTATAAATTAAAACCTCATTCGTCTTTCGGATGAGGTTTTTTTTATTCTTTTTATTATATTTGTTAAAACAAAATAAACTTTTTCATGTATCATTACGTTCAAAAATTTCATTCAGGTTGGGCCTACTTGGCACTTTTAGTTATTGCAATTGCAGCTATTAATGCTTTTTCAGGTTGGTTTTCCAAAAGAGAGTTCACCGCCAAAGACAAAAGAATTGCACTTTTCGGATTAATAGCAACACACCTCCAACTCGTAATTGGCTTTGTATTGTATTTTCTATCTCCAAAAGGGTTAGAATCTTTCGGACAAATGGAAGACGCTGAATTGAGATTAACATCACTCGAACATCCGTTGTTAAATATTTTAGCAATCGTTCTAATCACCATTGGTTGGTCGCGTCACAAAAAAGCAGTGGTAAGTGATTTAAAATTCAAATCCATTTTTGTGTTCTACCTATTAGGATTAATTTTAATATTGGCCCGAATACCATGGAACTCATGGCTTAGTATTTGATAAGAAAGTCCTGAAAAGGACTTTTTTTATCGCAAGGTATTTTATTTATGAAAAAACAAAACATCTCAATTCTATCATTTATAGCTGTATTGGTCATTTCTTTTACATTGACCAACTATGTTTTAGCACAAAGTAAACAGCCTAAAACAGACACTGTAAAAAAAACAAATGCTCCCAAAATTATAGAAACAGTTACTGCCGACGAAGTAATAGATAGTCTTGTAAGTAAAAAACCAAAACTAAAACTGCACAAAGAAAACGCCATTGCGTCTTATTACGCCGATATGTTTCACAACCGAAAAACGGCAAGTGGAGCCAAATTTGACAACAACAAGTTTACAGCTGCTCACAAAAAATTTCCTTTCGGAACCAAACTCAAAATCACAAATCCAACCAACAATAAATCAGTTGTGGTTACAGTTAATGATCGCGGACCATACGTAAAAGGCCGTGAGATCGATTTGTCCAAAAAAGCCTTTATGATGATTGCTTCCAACAAAGGTTCTGGAATCCAAAAAGTAACTATCGAAATCATCGAAGAATAATTACCAATCGGCAAAAGGATGACGACTCAAATAAGCATTATAATAACGCTCGTCATTGGTCACTTCTGTTCCTAACCAATCGGGTTTTTCAAATACTTCATCTTCGGTCAAAAGCTCAATTTCGGCCACAATTAATCCGTCGTTTTCACCGTAAAAAACATCCACTTCAAACAGATGTTTTCCAACATTTACAAGATATCGCGTCTTCTCAATTACACCTTTTTCACACAACAAAAGCAATTGTTGGGCTTCGTCTAAAGTAATCTCTCTTTCCCACTCAAAACGAGAAGTTCCTGATGTATTTGATTTTCCTTTAATGGTCAAAAACCCTTTTTCGTCTTTGATTCTCACACGTACAGTTCGTTCCGGATTCGAATTCAAATAGCCTTGAGCTATCTTGTGTTGTGCATGCGATTGCTGAATAAAATCAGTCGAAGTCACCAAAAATTTTCGTTCTATTTCTATCATTTTCTATAAATTAAAATGTACTAACAAAGGACAATGATCACTGTATTGACACCAATCTTCATAAGAACCCACTTCAACATGTTCTAACTTTTCAATAAAATCTTCAGAAACAAAACAGTAATCCAAATGATACGGTTTGTCATGATGACGGTACATAAATAAAGTCGGATGATTTTCTTTTCCTTGTTCTTGTTGATGGAATTTATGATAAACACTTTCTATGTTTTTTGAAGCTAATTTAGTAACGAGTGTAGAATGATTTCCTTCTCTCCGAGGTTTATCCCAAATTGAATTACTATTGAAATCACCTATAAAAATAGCACTATTTTCAGTTAACAATGACTCATAAAAATGAAATGCTTTCCAAATTTGAGTTATATATTGTCCGTCTTTGTCTTCAGGATTATTGGCCCAAATGGCAAATAAAATAAAATCAATTTTTCCGCCACTTACCGCAATAGGAAGTATGTTTTTAAAATCGGGATTATGACAGTCTAGTAATTTCAATTTGTATTCAGCGTAAGAAAAAACGCCTAAACCTTTGTTCGGATTGGTTCCATACCAAACACTATCTCTGGGAATTAAATGGTCTTTATCAAAAATTAATTTTTCAGGATTTTCACACTCTGGAACCACAATAATATCAGGATAGTATGCCAAAATTGGCTCCGCTTTTTTGCGAAATGCCATATTGCAATTCCAGGTAATCAACTTCATTGTCTTTTTAGTTATGTTATTGCTAACTCCCAAATATAACTAAATTTGTGCTATGCAAGAACCCACTAAGCTTCGAAAAATCATTCACGTCGATATGGACGCGTTCTATGCTTCGGTCGAACAAATGGATCATCCTGAACTCAAAGGAAAACCCATTGCTGTTGGCGGAAGCGAAGTACGTGGCGTAGTTTCGGCAGCGAGTTATGAAGCCCGAAAATTTGGCGTTCGAAGTGCCATCAGTGGCGTTCAAGCCAAAAAGTTGTGTCCTGATTTGATTTTTGTACGACCACGTTTTGATCGTTACAAAGAAATCTCAAAAAAAATACGTAAAATCTTCCACGATTACACCGATTTGGTCGAACCACTTTCGCTCGACGAAGCCTATCTTGATGTGACGCAAAACAAAAAAGGGAACCCAAGCGCGACTTTAATCGCACAAGAAATCAGACAACGCATTTTTGAAGAAGTAGGACTCACAGCGTCAGCTGGCATTTCAGTCAATAAATTTGTAGCCAAAATTGCCAGCGATTACAACAAACCCAACGGTCAAAAAACCGTCAATCCTGACGAAGTAGAAACCTTTTTGGAAAATTTAGACGTTAAGAAATTTTATGGCGTGGGTAAAGTCACCGCCGAGCGCATGTACCAACTGGGCATCTTTACAGGAAAAGATTTAAAAACCAAATCCATCGATTTCCTCGAACAACATTTTGGCAAAAGCGGTAAGTTTTACTATTACATTGTGCGCGGCATTCACAACAGTGAAGTCAAACCCAATCGAACCACCAAATCGGTCGCGGCCGAACATACGTTCAACGAAAATTTGACGTCTGAAATCTTCATGGAAAAAAAGCTCGAGCGCATTGCTCAAGAACTCGAAAAACGCCTCAAACGCTACGCTATTTCAGGAAAAACGGTCACACTCAAAATCAAATACAGCGATTTTACGCAACAAACGCGCAGTAAAACTTTACCTTATTTTATTTCCGATAAAGGATTATTGTTTGAAACCGCCAAAGAGCTTTTATACCAAGAACGGCTTAAAGATTCTGTACGATTACTCGGAATTTCGCTCAACAATCTCAATACTGAAGTCAAAAAAACGGTTGTTGTGCAATTGAAGTTTGAGTTTTAATTCATCGATTACCCAATTTTATTCCGTACTTTTACCATCAATTTTTTTACTCCATGGAGAAGATAATTTCCTATCCGATTTCGGTTATTTATTATTTGTGTTTCGGATTGACTTTGGTCGTTTTTCATCCTATTCAATGGATTTGTTTCAACCTTTTTGGCTATGAAGCGCACAAAAAAAGCGTCGATTACCTGAATTTATTTTTATCGCTTTGTACCCGAATTTTAGGAACAACGTACACGTTCAAAAACAGAGAAAGTATTCCCGAAAATGTGCCGTTAATTTTTGTCGCTAATCACCAAAGTTTGTTTGATATCATCGGAATTATTTGGTATTTAAGAAAACACCACGCCAAATTTGTGAGTAAAAAAGAGTTGGGAAAAGGAATTCCGAGTGTGTCGTACAATTTACGTCATGGTGGTTCCGTTTTAATTGATAGAAAAGATCCCAAACAAGCCATTCCGGTAATCAAAGGATTGGCTGAATACATCGAAAAACACAAAAGAACAGCCGTAATTTTCCCAGAAGGAACCCGCAGTCGAAACGGAAAACCAAAAGAATTTGCGCAAAATGGATTAAAAATTTTATGCAAATACGCGCCATCAGCCTACATTGTTCCGATATCAATCAACAATTCATGGAAAATGGTCAAATTCGGCGCTTTCCCAATGGGATTAGGAACCAAAATGGAATTTATCATTCACGAAGCAATAGCAGTTAAAGACTATTCTTTTGAAGAATTAATACAAAAAACAGAATCGGCTGTCAAACAGTCATTACAATATTAAAAAATAATTATAATCATCCGTCAAGGATAAAGAACTACTTACAATGTCTATAAAAAACATCCGTCTAGAAGTGATGCAATTTCTAGAAAAAAACGTCGACAGTTTTGTTGATCAGTTTTTAATTCCAGTTGAAAAAATTTGGCAACCAAGCGACTTATTACCCAATTCTGAGAGCGAAAATTTCATAGAAGAGGTAAGAGAATTACGTGAAATTGCCAAAGATTTACCGTACGATTTTTGGGTGGTAATGGTAGGTGATACAATTACTGAAGAAGCTCTTCCAACCTACGAATCATGGTTAATGGAAGTAGAAGGTGTTGACAATGAAGGTAGAAACGGTTGGTCAAAATGGGTGCGGCAATGGACAGGCGAAGAAAACCGTCACGGTGATTTATTGAACAAATATTTGTTTCTGTCAGGAAGAGTCAACATGCGAGAAGTAGAAGTCACTACGCACCACTTAATCAACGATGGTTTTGATATCGGAACAGGAAAAGATCCTTACAAAAACTTTGTGTACACAAGTTTCCAAGAGCTTGCGACTTATGTTTCACACAACAGAGTTTCTCAAATTGCTAAGGAATTTGGCGATAAAAAGTTGTCCAAATTATGTAAGCTAATAGCAGGCGACGAAATGCGTCACCATCATGCTTATAGCGAATTTGTAAACCAAATTTTCAAAGTAGATCCAAGCGAAATGATGTTAGCGTTTCAATACATGATGAAACAAAAAATCACGATGCCAGCCCATTTTTTAAGAGAATCAGGCGAGAGAATTAGTACTGCTTTTGAAGAATTTTCGAATTCAGCCCAAAAATTAGGTGTTTATACAGCCAATGATTATGTTGAAATCATGCAGAAATTGATTGATAAATGGGATATTTCTAAAATTGCCAACCTAACCGATGAAGCCGAAAAAGCGCGCGATTATTTGATGAAATTACCCGATAGAATGGCCAAAATATCGGAGCGATTGGTTTTGCCAGATGAAACCAAAATTTTCAAATGGGTAGAACCAGCTTTGATAAGATAATAGAACAAAGAGAATAGAAAATAAACTTGAATCCTTTCTGAAAAGAGAGGATTTTTTTAACAACATTACTATGTCAATAATTGACCATACAATAGTATTCGTAAAAGAAAAACTCCAAAATGCTGAAGCCGGACACGATTGGTTTCACATCGAACGCGTGTACAAAAATGCTTTGTTGATTGCTTCCAACGAAGATTGCGATTTGACTATTGTGAAATTGGGCGCTTTGCTCCACGATATTGCCGATAGCAAATTCAACGATGGCGATGAAACTGTTGGGCCAAAAGTAGCGCGAGAGTTTTTAATAACTCAAAATGCTTCAGAAGAAGTCATTACTCATGTGGTCAATATCATCGAAAACATTTCATTCAAAGGCGGCAATTTTGAAAAAAAATTCACTTCCAAAGAACTCGAAATCGTACAAGATGCCGATCGACTAGACGCACTCGGAGCTATTGGAATTGCTCGAACCTTCAACTACGGCGGATTCAAAAACCGACCGCTTTACAATCCAGCTATAGCTCCTGTTTTAAACATGACCAAAGAAGAATACAAAAACAGCGAGTCGCCCACACTCAACCATTTTTACGAAAAATTGTTGCTGTTAAAAGACAAAATGAATACCGAAACAGGTAAAAAACTCGCGCAACAACGCCACCAATTTATGGAACATTTTTTATCGCAATTTTATGCGGAATGGGACGGTGAGGTTTAGTTTTCAGTGTTCAGTCACAGTAAGCAGTTTTCTGCTATTTTCCCGTAAAACTTGCTTTTCGTTTTTCTAAAAAGGCTGTTGTTCCTTCTCTGAAATCTTCAGTGCCAAAACATTTTCCAAACGACTTGATTTCGGTTTTGTAACCATCAACGCCGTCTTTAAAATTGGCATTTACAGCTTTAATGGCTTGGCTTATGGCTGCAGGAGAATTGCGTTGAATTTTGCTGGCAATTCCTTTGGTAAATTCTAAAAGTTCGGCTTGAGGCACCACATGATTTACCAATCCATAGGATTTAGCGGTTTCGGCATCAATCATTCCAGCGGTCATTACCATTTCCATGGCGCGTCCTTTCCCAACTAATTGAGGCAAACGTTGCGTTCCACCATAACCTGGAATTACACCTAACGATACTTCGGGTAAACCCATTTTGGCATTGTCGGAAGCCACTCTGAAATGACACGACATGGCCAATTCCAATCCGCCGCCTAAGGCAAAACCATTGACTGCTGCGATAACTGGTGTGCGTAAATTTTCCACAAAATCAAACAATAATTCTTGTCCTTGTTGTGCCAATTGTGCGCCTTCTTCTACCGAAAAATGAGCAAACTCTGAAATATCAGCACCTGCTACAAATGCTTTTTCGCCTTCGCCAGTTATAATAATTACTTGTGTTGAAGTATCCGCATCCAATTGCTCAAAAGCATGGTGCAATTCTTGAATAGTAGCCACGTTCAAAGCATTTAATTTGGACGGACGATTGATAGTAATTTGTCCGATTCCGTTTTCAGTAGTAACGATGATATTTTCGAAGTTCATGGTTTTTATTTTTCAGTTAGAGGAATTGAAACAGTAAATATGGTTCCTTTTCCGAGTTCTGTTTCAAAAGTAATAGTTCCTTTGTAATTTTCAATAATATTTTTGATAATTCCGAGACCGAGCCCCATTCCACTGGTTTTGGTAGTGAATTTGGGTTCAAAAACATGTTCGCGATTTTCCACTTCAATGCCGCTTCCGTTGTCTTCCACGCGAATAAAAACGTGTTCATTTTCTTCGTTAACAGCAACCAACACTTTTTTAAATTCTTGCTCCTCAGGAATCGACTGAATAGCATTTTTAACCAAATTGGTAATGATGCGAATCAACTGCGTGCGATCTAATTGTGCGGTAATTTCTTCTTTATTACTTTCAAATTGAATGAAATCTTCGTTAAAAATATCCAAAGCCAATTCTACCACATCCACCACATTCAAACTCTCATTTTGTTGCGCTGGCATCGAAGCAAAGTTCGAAAACGCCGACGCTACCGAGGTCATTGTGTCAATTTGTTGAATGAGCGTTTTGGTATAATCATCGAGTTTTTGCTTCAAATTCGGATCATTTGGATCAAATTTGCGTTGGAAACTCTGAACTGTCAAACGCATTGGTGTAAGCGGATTTTTGATTTCGTGTGCAACTTGTTTGGCCATTTCGCGCCAAGCTTGTTCACGTTCGCTTTGCGCTAACATCGCTGCACTTTCCTCTAACTTGTCAACCATTCCGTTGTAAGCTGTAATTAGCGAGTTGATTTCGCGGCTGTTGGCTTCAATAACGATTTTTTCGTTTTTCTGATTCAAACTCGTTTCATTGATTTTATCGGAAATGGTTTTGAGCGATTTGGTAATGTAACTCGCCAAGAAATACGCCAAGGCAAACGCCACAATCAACATAAACGAATACACTTGGCTAAGTCGGATTAAAAACGCGCGCAGTTCTTCTTCATAATAATCGTCATCGTCAACGTAAGGTAAATTTAAAATTCCGAGCGGTTTGAATTTGTCGTCTTTGATTTGACTGAATGATGAACGGTTTTTTATTCCGTCTACAATTTTTACGTCAACATAGCGTTTTTCGATGGATGATTGCACCAATTTTATGATGTATTTTGGAATTGGAGGCGAAACACTATCGACAGAAAAAGAAGCTTTAGAAGAGATTAAAAGTTTCCCTTTTAAGTTGTAAATGTTGAGGTTGAGGTTGTGGATGTCGGCCAATTCGTGAATTTCATCCTTAAAAATCAAAGGTAAATTGGCTTCCGTTAATGGATAAGTTGAGTTGGAAAGTACATAATTGATGTGCTCTTTGATAGCGGTTTCCTTTCGTTCTAATCGCTCTTGATGGTAACCACGTGCTTCATTTTTAAACTGAATAATCGAAATTGATGCCATCAAAATCGAAGCGACTATAATTAATACAATCATCGACAGGAAAATCCTGATACGTAATGATAGCGTTTTTATTTTGAAGAAATTAAACATGTTTTTTTGGTCTTAATCTTAGACTCAGCTGAAAACTGTGACTGCGACTGTATACTTATTTTTTCTCCCTAATTCGTTTGTATAATTTAAATCCAAGCATAATCAAAACTGAAAACAAAATGATTCCGATTACACCATAAATCCAATTGATTGCATTTTTTAAAATTACTAAAAAAACAACGGCAAACAATATAATTGTGGCCACTTCGTTCCAAAGCCGCATAAAATTAGAAGTATATTTCACTTCACCTTTTTGCAATTGGTTGTAAATTTGATGGCATTTCAAATGGTACAGATATAGCACAAAAACAAAGCCAAGTTTAACATGCATCCACGGCATTTGCAACCAAGCTTTTCCAATTTCGGTAAAAAACAACATCCAAAAAGCAAAAAGACTTGCCAAAATAGCACTTGGCCAAGTGATGATGTACCACAATCGGTACGTCATTATTTTGTATTGATTCTGTAAAATCTCCTTTTCAGGCGAAGGTTTGTCGTTGGCTTCAATTTGGTACACAAACAAGCGAACAATATAAAACAAACCCGCAAACCAAGTGATGACAAAAATGAGATGCAGTGATTTGATGTAATTGTATAGTTCCATTCAAAAGTCTATTTTTTTATTCTTTCTTCCAATCGTTAATCCAATTCGCAACAACGTTACACCATTCATCTTCATCGTTCAAACACGGTACAGCCAAAAACTCTTCACCACCATTGTGTTTGAATTCTTCATTGGCTCGCATGGCAATTTCTTCCAATGTTTCCA
Organism: Flavobacterium sp.; assembly: GCA_016787805.1. GTDB lineage: Bacteria > Bacteroidota > Bacteroidia > Flavobacteriales > Flavobacteriaceae > Flavobacterium. The sequence continues at coordinate 44,463 of JAEUTY010000038.1, forward strand.
AACAATCCGAAACGAAAGCAGGAGTTACAACTGCCAGTTTTTTGATGCCTTTTTCGGGCATTTTATTAATTTCAACGTCGGTGTAAGGCGTTAACCATTTATCGCCCGCCAATCGCGATTGAAACGTTTGACTGTATTTTCCTTCGGGAATTCCGAGTAATTCAACGACTTGGCGTGTGGTTTCGTAGCACTGATGGCGGTAACAAAATTCATGCGCTGGTGAAGCCGTTACACAGCATTTTCCGTCAATAGTACAATGCGATTTAGTTACATCAGTTTTACGAATATGGCGTTTTGGGATTCCGTGATAAGAAAACAACAAGTGATCATAGTCAAAACCTTCCAAATGTTTTTTGATGGAATTGGCTAAAACTTGAATAAAATCGGGTTTGTTGTAAAAAGCCGGAACTTTGGTAATGGTCATTTCCGGAAAATGTTTTTGCTGTAATTTATCCGCCAAAGCCCAAATAGTAGTCGTTGAAGCCATTGCGTATTGCGGATAAAGTGCGAGCAACATGACTTCTGTCACCCCTTTGTCTTTCAATTCTTGCAATCCTTTTTGAATGGTCATCGTGCCGTAACGCATTGCTAAAGCAACCGGAACGTCAACCAATTGGGTTACTTTTTGGTGCATTTTTTTAGAGATAACAATCAGTGGCGAACCTTCTTTAGTCCAAATTTGACTGTAAGCTTCTGCCGATTTTTTTGGGCGCGTTTGCAAAATGATGCCACGAACCAATAAGGCTCTCAATAAAAATGGAACGTCAATGACGTATTTATCCATTAAAAATTCATCTAAATACGGCTTTACGGCTGCCGGCGTCGGACTTTCAGGCGAACCTAAATTAACGAGTAATACTCCTTTCATGGGTAAAATTTACTTTAAATAGTGGTTATGGATGCTATACGAAATAGTAGTAATTACGTATTTGGATTAATTGACATTAAATATTTTTTGGGTGTTGTGGCAAATTTTTTCTTAAAAGCTGCGATAAAATGACTTCCAGTGCTGTAGCCTATTTTTAAACCCACTTCGTTTACATTATACGAACCGCTGTCGAGTAATTGTCGCGCGTAATCCATTTTATAATCAAATAAAAACCCGTAAACGGTGTCGCCATAAATTTGTTTGAAACCCATTTTTAGTTTTTTCAAACTCAAGCCTACTTGTTCGGCCAATTCTTCTAATCCTGGCGGTTCTGCCATGTTGGCGATGATGATTTCTTTGGCTTTTTTGATTTTCATCACATTATCTTCATCAATCAAAAACGGACATTGCTCCGCATTTGGGTCTTCTGAACGATTAAAATACAAACTCAACAACTCGTAACCTTTGCCTTTGTAATACAAATTTTTGATGGAAGGATTTAAGTTGTAATGGAACAATTGACTAAGTACTATAGCCATTGAAGGACTAATATCAGACTCTTTATAGTACTTTCGATCTTTGTTTTCTTCACTTAAAAAAGGAATGTGTTCGGCTTGGTTGGAAAACAAACCATGGAATTTTTGTATCGAAATAATGACTGAAATCACCCAAGTATTTGGGGCTAATTCTAAGTTCAAAGGCAATTCTTTTTGCGGATTGTAGAACAACAATGCTTTTTCTTCACGCAAGTCTAAAGCATAATTCCCTTCGTTAAAAACAAATTTTGCTTTCCCTTTAATTCCAAAATGAAACTGTATAAGTCCTTGATTGACTTGACGTTTTACATTATAATTTTCATTTCCATCATTTTGAAAACGAATTAGGGTAAAATCATTTTCAATTGTTATCTCTTCTTTAGAACCCATAGCGATATTTTTTTGTATGTATGTAATCGACAAGTGTTCCTGTTATTTAGAATTAATCTACACAACATAGTTCAAAACACTTGATTTCTCTACAAATTTATAACAAATAACGCTAAAAAGTCAAATTGTGTGAAAAAAATCGCTTAGCGACACAAAAAGTACTTCTAGCGTTGTTTTTATAAAAAGGATAGTAATAGCTTTGTTCTACTTTTAGGAAAGAGCAACTATGGAAAATTTTAATATGCCAAAACATACTTCGTTTTATGCATTAGGCTTGAGTTATAAAAAGGCCGACGCATCCATACGAGGAAAATTCAGTTTAGACGCACAAGCCAAAGCTACTTTACTCATACAAGCCGAAGCCGAAGGAATCGAATCGTTAATCGTAACTTCTACTTGCAACCGAACTGAAATTTATGGTTTTGCTCAACATCCTTATCAATTAATCAAACTGTTGTGTGCTAATAGTCAAGGAACTGTAGAAGAGTTTCAAGAAGTAGCTTACATCTATAAAAACCATGACGCTATCAACCATATGTTTCGTGTAGGAACGGGTTTAGATAGCCAAATATTAGGCGATTTTGAAATCATTAGTCAATTGAAAACTGCTTTCAATGAAAGTAAATCCAACGGATTAGTGAATTCGTATTTAGAACGATTAGTAAACTCAGTTATCCAAGCGAGTAAAAAAATCAAAACACAAACTGAGATTTCATCTGGAGCCACTTCGGTTTCATTTGCATCGGTGCGTTACATTTTTAACAATGTAGATGATATTGCTAACAAAAATATTTTACTTTTTGGAACTGGTAAAATTGGAAGAAACACTTGTGAAAATTTGGTAAAACATACCAAACACGAACAAATAACACTCATTAACAGAACCAAAGACAAAGCCGAAAAGTTGGCGCAAAAGTTGAATGTAATTGTTAAAGATTACTCCGACTTACAAATCGAATTGCAAAAAGCAGACGTAGTGGTTGTGGCAACTGGAGCTCAAAATCCGACAGTGGATAAAACGATTTTAAATCTGAAAAAACCATTGTTGATTTTGGATTTGTCTATCCCGAGAAATGTGAACGAAAATGTTATTGATGTAGAAGGAGTAACTTTAGTACATCTTGATCATTTGTCGCAAATTACGGATGAAACACTTGAAAACCGTAAGCAATACATACCTCAAGCCGAAGCCATTATCGAAGAAATTCAAGAGGAATTTATTTCTTGGGCCAAAAACCGCAAATTTGCGCCTACAATTCACGCGTTAAAAGAAAAATTAAACTCAATTAAAGAAGGCGAATTGAATTTTCAACGCAAAAAAATAGCTAACTTTGACGAAGAGCAAGCCGAGTTAATTAGCAACCGAATCATTCAAAAAATCACCAACCATTTCGTGAATCACCTAAAAGACGGCGAATCAATGGAAGAAGGTATTGAATGGATTGAAAAAGTATTTCAGTTAGAACAAGAGAAATCATTGTTTTAATACTTTGCATCTCTGCAATTCTGCGAGAATTTAAAATCAACTAACAAAGTGACTCAAAAAACCATACGAATAGGAACTCGTGATAGCGAATTAGCATTGTGGCAAGCGCACACTGTTCAAAAACAACTCAACGATTTAGGTTATCAAACGGAAATTGTTGCGGTAAAATCGCAAGGTGATATCATTTTAGACAAACCTCTATACGAACTTGGAATCACAGGAATATTCACCAAAACGCTTGATATTGCCATGATCAATGGTCAAATAGATATTGCAGTGCATTCGATGAAAGACGTTCCAACTGCATTACCAATAGGAATTGTACAAGCGGCCGTTTTAGAACGTGCCAATACACAGGATATATTAGTCCATAAAGGGAATTTGGATTTTTTAGAAACCAAGGCAACCATTGCAACAGGAAGCCTTCGTCGTCAAGCGCAATGGTGGAATAAATATCCAAATCACACAGTGGTTGATTTGCGAGGAAATGTCAACACACGCATGCAAAAACTCAATGAAAACGATTGGAATGGAGCCGTTTTTGCCGCCGCTGGATTGGAACGAATCAACTTAAAACCTGAGAATTTTATTAATCTCGATTGGATGATTCCCGCACCAGCACAAGGCGCAATGGTTGTTGTGGCTATGGCAGAGGACGAATATACTTTGGAAGCATTATCGCAACTCAATCATATTGAAACTGAAATTTGTACTTATATCGAAAGACAATTTTTACGAACTTTGGAAGGCGGTTGTACAGCGCCAATTGGTGCAATTGCAAACTACAATGAGCAAGAGGATACTATTGATTTCAAAGGCGTTTTACTGTCAATAGATGGAAAACAAAAATTAGAAATCAATACAGTAGTTGACTTATCCGAATGGAAAAAATTAGGATTCAATGCTGCGCAAGAAATACTCAACAAAGGGGGAACGGAATTGATGGAGAATATTAAGAAAACGTTGAAAAAATAATGCCAAATCGAATCAAAATACTATCAACAAAAAAACTTTTGCCTTCTCAAAAGCGACTCTTTGTTGATGCTAAAATAGTGCTTTCACAATCGGATTTTATTGCAACTCAACCTGTTGAATTTAATCTTAAAAATGTAAACGAAAGCTTGATTTTTACTAGTCAAAATGGCATCCTAAGTGTAATTCAACATCCTCAATTTGAGCAAATTAAGGATAGAAAGATGTATTGTGTGGGTTTAAAATCAAAAGAATTGCTTATTGCAAATGGTTGTAATGTTGTGGCTTATGCCGAAAATGCAGCCGATTTAGCTGAAGCGATTTCACTCGTCTACTCGCATGATAGTTTTACTTTCTTTAGCGGAAATCTTCGTAGAGATGAGTTGCCCTTTACCTTAAAAAAAGCCAAAGTCGATTTTAACGAAATTCAAGTATACGAAACCATTCTTACACCTAAAAAAAATACAATCAAACAAAGTGGAATTCTCTTTTTTAGTCCTTCAGCTGTAGAGAGTTACCTCAAAAAAAATAGGATTATCGATGAAGTGTGCTTTTGTATTGGAAAAACAACGGGAAAAGAATTGGTTAAGAAAAAAGCAAGCAAAATTGTTATGGCGCCACAACCAACAGTCGAGGCGTTAATAGAAATAGTAATAGACTACTACCAATCCTAACAAGTTTTCAAAACCAACTTAGGATTTTTTAAATTTAATTAAAATAAAAAATGATTAAAAACGACTTATTCCTCCGCGCTTTAAACAACGAAACGGTTGAACGTCCTCCCGTTTGGATGATGCGTCAAGCCGGTAGATATTTACCCGAATTCAGAGCGTTACGCGACAAATATGACTTTTTCACTCGTTGTGAAACGCCAGAACTTGCAGCAGAAATTACGGTTCAACCGATTAGAATTGTTCAACCTGATGCTGCGATTTTATTTTCAGACATTTTAGTGGTGCCACGCGCTATGGGAATTCACGTCGAATTAAAAGACAACCTCGGACCAATTATTCCCAATCCAATCCGCACGATGGAGCAAGTCTACCAAGTATTTGTTCCGAATATCCAAGAAACGTTGGGTTACGTGATGGACGCGGTAAAATTGACCAAAGAAATGCTCAATGATGAGGTTCCACTAATCGGTTTTGCAGGTTCGCCTTGGACTATTTTCTGTTATGCAGTAGAAGGAAAAGGTTCGAAAAGTTTTGATACAGCAAAAGGATTTTGTTTTTCAAATCCAGTAGCGGCGCACACTTTACTACAAAAAATCACCGATACTACTATTTTATATTTAAAAGAAAAGGTAAAAGTAGGTTGCAACGCCGTTCAAATCTTTGATTCTTGGGGTGGAATGCTTTCACCAGTCGATTACCAAGAATTTTCGTGGAACTACATCAACCAAATTGTAGAAGCTTTGGCAGAAGAAACTAAAGTAATTGTTTTCGGAAAAGGATGTTGGTTTGCTTTGGGCGAAATGTCCAAATCAAAGGCATCAGCGCTGGGTGTCGATTGGACGTGTTCAGCTCGAAACGCTCGTTATTTATCAGGCGGAAGAATTACGTTACAAGGTAATTTTGACCCAAGTCGATTACTGTCGCCTATTCCAACCATCAAAAAAATGGTACACGAAATGATCGACGAATTCGGAAAAGACAATTACATTGTTAACTTAGGTCACGGAATTTTGCCGAACATTCCCGTTGATCATGCAAAGGCATTTGTGGAAGCGGTGAAAGAGTATAATTCGTAAGTAAATGGAACTCATCAATTGGAAACTCGATAAAATTGAAAATATTCACTTTGAAGAATTTTTTAATTTGATTGATAGAAACAAGGAGAGACTTAAAAATACATTTCCTGTAACGTTGTCGCATTGTTTGAATCTTGAAGCAACAATGGATTTCCTTAAATTTAATGCAGTTAAAGAAAATAATAAAGAGAATTATTTTTTCTATATAAAAAATGTAGAAACTAATGTATTAATTGGATACTTAGGCATTAAAAGTATTGATGATAAGGTATCAAAATGTGAATTATTCTATTTTATAGACAAAGATTTTGAAGGAAAAGGAATTATATCAAAAGCGGTTTCAGATGTTGTCGATTTATGTTTCAATGAATTAAAAATGAACAAAATTTTCATTTGTACATCAAAAATTAATTTTGGAAGCCAGCAAATAGCTTTAAAAAACAAATTTATATTAGAAGGAACTTTGCGACAAGAATTTAAAAATGGAGAAGGAGTTTTAGAAGATATTAATTATTACGGATTATTGAAATCAGATTATGAAAGATAAATTTCTAACCTACATCCAAAACCTTCAAAACCAAATCTCTTCTAAGTTAGAAGAAGTCGATGGTGTGGCAAAATTCCGTGAAGACATTTGGGAACGACCCGAAGGCGGCGGCGGACGAACACGCGTTATCGAAAACGGAAACGTATTTGAAAAAGGTGGCGTGAATATTTCAGCCGTTCATGGCAAATTGCCTGAATCAATGCAAAAACTATTCAACGTAGGTGAAGCCGATTTTTTTGCTTGCGGATTGAGTTTGGTCATTCATCCAAAAAGCCCAATGGTGCCAACCGTTCACGCGAATTGGCGCTATTTTGAAATGTATGATGAAAACGGAAATGTTATCAACAGTTGGTTTGGCGGCGGACAAGATTTAACGCCGTATTATTTATTTGAAGAAGATGCCCAACATTTTCACCAAATCTGTAAAATAGCCTGCGATAAACACAATCCCGAGTTTTATCCGAAGTTCAAAAAACAATGCGATACTTATTTTTGGAATACACACCGCAACGAAGCACGTGGCATCGGCGGATTGTTCTTTGATTATTGCAAAGCCAATGATGATTTTTCGATGGAAGATTGGTATAACTTTGTAACAGAAGTTGGAAATTCGTTCTTAGAAGCCTATGTTCCAATTGTAGAAAAAAGAAAACAGTTATTGTATACCGAAGCCCAACGAACTTGGCAAGAAATTCGCCGTGGTCGCTACGTGGAATTCAATTTGGTACACGATAAAGGAACCTTATTCGGACTCAAAACCAACGGCCGAATCGAAAGTATATTGATGAGTTTACCGCCACACGTGCAGTGGATTTATGATCATCATCCAGTAAAAGGAAGTGAAGAAGAAAAATTAATTCAAGTATTAGAAAAACCAGTTGATTGGCTTTGAGCCTTCAGCAATTAGTTATTAGCCATTAAAAATTATATAAGCCATGAGAGATTACAAAAAATTTACAGTATGGGAGAAATCTCATAATTTGACATTACAAATATATAATGTAACCATTAAGTATCCCAAAGAAGAAATTTTTGGTTTAATTAGTCAAATGAAACGATCTTCAAGTTCAATACCAACAAATATTGCAGAAGGTTGTGGAAGAAACTCAGATAAAGATTTTTGCAGATTTTTATATTTTGCATTTGGTTCGGCAAATGAATTAGAATATCAGTTATTATTGAGTATTGATTTAAAGTTTATTGAGAATGAAGAAGGTCAAAAACTTTTGTTTCAAACCGAAGAAATAAAAAAAATGCTAAACAAATTAATAACAAAGCTAAATGCTAACAGCTAACAGCTAATCGCTAACAGCTAAAAGCAATAAAACTAAAACTATGTTCCCATTACAAAGAGGTAGAAGATTACGCGTTAACGAATCCATTCGTTCGTTGGTACGTGAAACCACATTAAGTCCGAGTGATTTTATGTTCCCGATGTTCATCGCAGAAGGCGAAAACGTCAAAGTTGAAATTCCATCGATGCCCGGAATTTTCCGTCGTTCCATCGATTTAACCGTTGAAGAAGTCAAGGAACTTTTCGCACTCGGAATACGCGCGGTAAATATCTACGTAAAAGTCGACGAAAGTCTCAAAGACAACACTGGAAAAGAAGCGTGGAATCCCAATGGACTTATGCAACGCGCCATTAAAGCCATCAAAGCAGCTTGCCCAGAAATGATTGTCATGCCCGATGTAGCACTCGATCCGTATTCCATTTACGGTCACGACGGAATTATAGAAAACGGCGACATTGCCAACGATGCCACCAACGATGCTTTGGTCAAAATGGCCGTTTCTCATGCGCAAGCTGGAGCCGATTTTGTAGCACCCAGCGACATGATGGACGGACGCGTGTTACGTTTACGCCAAGGTCTAGATGCGGCTGGTTTTCATCATGTTGGCATTATGAGTTACTCAGCCAAATACGCATCGGCCTTTTATGGTCCTTTTCGTGATGCTTTAGACAGCGCGCCTAGAGAAGCTGATGTAGTAGTGCCTAAGGACAAAAAAACGTACCAAATGGATTTCGCTAATCGCATCGAAGCGGTAAAAGAAGCGTTAATGGATGTAGAAGAAGGCGCCGATATGGTCATGGTAAAACCCGGAATCGCTTATTTGGATATCGTTCGAGAAGTCAAAAATGCCGTGAATGTTCCAGTAACGGTTTTTCATGTTTCGGGTGAATATGCCATGATCAAAGCGGCTTCCGAAAGAGGTTGGCTCGACCACGACAAAATCATGATGGAACAACTCATGTGCATCAAAAGAGCGGGCGCGAGTTTGATTTCAACTTATTTTGCAAAGGAAGCCGCTATTATTTTGAATCAGTAATGCCATCCTGAGCCTTGTCGAAGTGAGCGAATGGCTTGGGCTTTTTTTGTAATCCATGTTCCCGCTTTTCGCAGTAGTTCCGATGCATCGGAAGCTACTTGCTACAATCGGGGCTAGTAAGACAACTTTAGGCTACTAAATCACTGATAAAAATCATATTTAACCTTAAAATAGAAATCTACCTTTGAGTAGAATTTAAAAATAATACAATGAAAACGTCTTTTAAACTACTACTATTTTTCTTATTCACACTTTTTGTAATGAGTTGCGGAGGCAAAAAAGAAGAACAAGATTTTGGAGCAAAACCAACGGCAAACGAAGAAAAAAGTACAACAGCTTCTGCTTTTCCATTAGCCGAAAAAGGAAAAGAAATTTTTGAAGGCAAAGGAACTTGTTTCACTTGTCACAAAAAAGATGTAAAAGTAGTTGGACCAAGCATCCAAGACATTGTAAAAATATACAAAGAAAAAAACGGCAGTATAGTTACTTTTTTGAAAGGCGAAGCTGATCCAATTGTTGATCCTTCTCAGTACGAAGTGATGAAAGCCAATTTTGCTTTGACCAAAACATTTACCGACGAAGAACTACAATCGCTCGAGCAATACATGCAAAGCGAAGGAAAATAATACTTGTATTCACTTTAAAATCACAAAGACAGAAATTAGTTTTTTTGGCTTTGTGATTTTTTTTATCTTTCGGCAATACAAAACACCATGGAGCAAATCGTTTTTATCTCATCGCCACTCGGAACCACAAAAATTGTAGGCGATGAAAACGGTGTTTCGGTGATTTCCATTCTTCAAGAAGGAGAAATCTCCAAAAAAATCCCCAAAGAACTAAAAGAAACTGTTACCCAACTCAACGAATATTTTGAGGGTAAACGTCAGCAGTTTGACTTCAAAATCAATCCAAAAGGCACCGAATTCCAACAAAAAGTATGGCAAGAATTGCTGCAAATTCCATACGGAAAAACCATTTCATATTTAGATTTATCCAAAAAATTAGGCGATGTCAAAGCGATTCGTGCGGTGGCTTCGGCCAATGGTAAAAACCCACTTTGGATTGTTGTTCCGTGTCACAGAGTCATCGGAACCGACGGTTCACTCACAGGTTACGCTGGCGGTTTATGGCGCAAAAAATGGTTATTGGAACACGAAAGTCCGAGTGTACAACAATCACTTTTTTAAAAAAGTACGTATTTTAAATACTCTTTCAAACAATTTTTCTACCTTCGTACTATCAACGCCATAAAAACTTTAGTATGATAGAAAAAATTAAACTCGACCACATTTTGTTTCTGGATATAGAAACAGTTCCACAAGAAGAACATTTCAATTCGCTTGACGACGAAATGAAACAACTTTGGGAACAAAAAACACTCTACCAACGCAAGGACGATTATACACCAGAAGCATTTTACGAACGTGCTGGAATTTGGGCCGAATTCGGAAAAATTGTCTGCATTTCTGTGGGTTATTTTGTCACAAAATCCGACATTCGAAATTTCAGAGTCACCTCGTTTTTTGGAGAAGAAAAGAAAATTTTACACGACTTTTCCAATTTATTGAATAACCATTTCAATTTGGCACAACACATTATTTGCGGGCACAACGCTAAAGAATTTGATATTCCGTTTATAGCTCGTAGAATGATCATCAATCAAATGAGTCTTCCGCATAAACTCAATTTGTTTGGAAAAAAACCTTGGGAAATCCCGCATCTTGACACGTTGGAACTATGGAAATTTGGTGACTATAAAAACTTTACCTCGCTCAAATTGTTGACCAAAATACTCGGAATTCCCTCTTCCAAAGGAGATATCGATGGAAGTCAAGTAGGTCATGTTTTTTATGTGGAAAAAGACATCGATCGCATTGTAACGTATTGTGAAAAAGACGTTATTGCTGTGGCTCAAGTTTTTCTTCGCTTCCGAAAAGAAGACTTGCTAATAGAAGATGAAATTATTCATGTATAAAAAAAGAGGTCAATTTGACCTCTTTTTTGTTATCTTCTTAAAACAATTTTCTTAGAAGTTGTACCTTCTGAGTTTTCAATGTTTACCAAATACATTCCATCTTGTAAATTCTCAATCGAGAACGACGTCATAATTTGAGTAGTTTCTTTTTTCATAATTTCTCTTCCTTGCAAATCGAAAAGAGTAATCATTGATTTATCAGTGTTATTAGGAATAATTACATTAATTGTACCTTTTGTAGGATTAGGGAATACATTGATGTTGGATAATGAATTACTAATTACAGATAAAGAAGAAGGCATTACACGACACAAATTGATGCTAAATAAATCAATAGTTCCACCATCACCATTCCACGGATCGCTGACTCTTAGTGTCCAAACACCATCAGCTGGCAATGTATTCAATTGGCTCAAGCTTTCAAAAGGAGCAATACTTCCTGAAATTGACGGATTACCTGAACATTGTGGTGCGCCTCCATCATCATCAAGAGTACAACCTATATTATCATTATCACCACATGGCTCTTGGAAAAGGGTGATAATAGGACTACCAATTGCTGCAGGGCCTTCTAAAGAAATAGTCATATCTTGAACATAAGTATGTGTAATGTTAAGGTTAACATTGATGTCTCCAATTGTATAACCTCCAGTAATTGTAAGCGGTACACTTGCGCTTGAGTTTGCAACATCGGCAATAAAAGCATCAGAATAATCTTCGGCTTCAAAATTTTGATCACACACTACAATTCCAGTTGAAAAACTATTAACAACAGCACTGTTTACATTTCCATTTCCACAACGATTTGAAGGTGTAACTCTCCAATAATAGACAGTTTCTTGGCTTAAACCACTTGCATAATATTGGTTGGTTGTTACCGATTCATTCACAGCAAAACTCGAAAAACTAGGCGAAGTTGAAGCCTGAACCAAGTAAGATTCAGCATTTGCATAATTGTCCCATTTTAAAATAGTAGAAGTTGAAAGTCCGCTTTGCCCATTTCCAGGACTGTTAAGTACCACATTAGCAAAAGTGGAATTGAATACGCGCAGCGATTTTAAACGTGTTTCTGTTTCACTTCCATTATTTCCAGTAATTCCAACAAAATATTCGCCCGGAACAACATTAGAAAGCCCAGTAATATTCATGGTTACCAATCCATTTGAGCTTCTTGAACTAGGAGTAAATGTAGCGCTTGCTCCAGCGGGTAAACCTGCCGCAGTAAAATTGGTTGTGCCTGTTCCTGTTTGTGTATAATTAAAGGTAAAAGAAGCATTTTGATTCGAACAAACAATCAAATCTTCACTAGTTGAATTAAGAGCAAAGACCGAAGAAATTCCAGTAATTACTAATGAATATTTTTGGCTATTATTTACTAAATTTCCTTTGTGAGTTACAGTTATTGTGTATTGACCAGAAGCAGGAGTGTCAATTTTAACCTGTTCTACATTATCAACGTTATTATCACTAGTTCTAGTAGCAGGGTTATTGGGATTAGATGACAATTTCCAAGGATAATAAGTAGTAGCGTTTCTCGTAATTCTGATGTCTAGATCATTTATTAGAGCTGCTGTGTTTTGGTTTGGAACACCACTAGTATTCATCGTTCCTGGAACATCAGTCCAAGTAATAGAAGCAATTAAAGGTGTTGAACCATTAGAATTCACATTCATAGTAAATGTTTGCCCTTGATTTAGATTTTCTTCAGAAATCCAAGAAGAAAGGCCGTTGTTGGTTATAGTTTCAGCCGCTTTTTTTGTATTTAATAACCCCCAACCAAAAATAGGATCTGGGCCAATATCGCCTCCATCATCTGCAGTATGACAAGCCACTCCTTTTAAAGTTGCAGATCGCATAAAACTGCCGTATAAATTATTGTGGTGTTGTTGTAATAAAATCAAACTTCCAGCAACATTAGGTGAAGCCATTGAAGTTCCAGTCATAACAGTTGTTGAAGTGTTACTTGTGCTATTAGTTGAGGTTAACCCTGTCCCATTTCCAGTAATATCAGGTTTGATACGGAAATCGTCTGTTGGACCTTGACTACTTGATGAGTTGATGTTTATGGTTCCCGAAATAGTTCCGTCAGAATTGGTAGAAACATCTTGTGCATTAGCAACAACTAGATTGTTTTTGGCGACTTTATTTCCAACTAATTTATCAAAACCAAAAGCAATTGGGTCAGTATTTGCATTATTATCACCATCATTTCCAGCAGAAGCCACTTGAAGGTAATAAGGAGATGAATAAGCAATTTCATCCCAGGCATAAGAATCTGAGATATAAGCTCCTATTAACCAGCTTGGTAGTGGACCAGTGGTGCCAGAGATTGGAACTCCATACGAATGGTTAGAAACCAACATTCCTAACTGAATTTCTGACAAAGCTTCAGACTCGTCATCCGTCCAATTGAAGGTTCTTGCAGATGCTTGTGGAGCCATTCCTTTTACAGTAGCTGGGTTTGCACTTGCAATCATTGTTCCAGTTACGTGTGTAGAGTGAGCAGCTAACGCTTCTGTTGGTGCGTCTACTACTGTAACTCTTCCACCAAAGGCATTGTGTGATGCTCTTACTCTTCCACCATCCCAAACGCGAACGGTCATTCCTTGACCCTCTAAATTCAATCCAAGAGACCCTCCTGAATGTAAATGATTGGTTCTAGTTGAACGAGCTGCGTTAACATTATCCGTACTGTAGTACATTGGGTAGCCATCAGGACTTAATTTCATTAGTTCCGCTAGCGAACCGTCTTCTTTTTGAATCACAATTGGCCAATTATTGATTGCTGCTACCGAAAGGGCTTTCCTTTTTTCAGATTGCTCTTTTCGACGGTAAAATTCTTCTTTTTCTTTGAGAAGTTTTAGGTCATAATTAGCGACTATTTTTCTAACTTCTTCGGGTGTTTGTCCCAATATGGTATTTGAGAAAAACGAAATAATTAATAGTAAAAAAGTAAGTTTCTTCATTTTGGTTGGTTTATTTTGGAGATTATAGCAAAATTTTGCCAAATATACTATTCATTGTGTAAATTATTGATTTTGTTAACAAATAATCGATAAAAGTTTATCATTTGTTTATTGTTAAGTTGCTGTTTCAGTAAAATGAAGGAAATTTTATTTCATTAGAAAATCAGATATGCTATATTTACGAAAAAAACAAACATCATGGTTTTAAGTAGATTTTGGCTGGTAATTTTTATTTCTTCTTTACTTTTTGTTGTAATAAGTTTATTTTCAGGAAATTCTTACACCATTGACCATGTGCTTAACGGAAAAAAAGACGATCCTATTTTAGTTTCGGAGAAATACCTTCAAGATTTACCCACTTTTATAAAAGACAGTATCGAAAAGGCACCAGATAGAACAATGGTCATTAATCGTGATACTTTGAACATCGATTCGACTTATGTTTTTTCAAATAAAGTAGTGAAAATATATAGCGGAAAACAAAAATCGGATGGATTATTACCAACATGCAAAAGCACTTTACTCGATTTAGTGCTTCCACTTATGGCTTATTTGGCTTTTTTCTGTGGTTTGATGGAACTTTTAATACTATCAGGAGCTTCAGAAAAATTAGCCAAAGGATTAAGTCCAGTATTTGTAAAAGTCTTTCCGAGTATTCCGAAAAATCATCCATCCATTTCGTATATGACATTAAATTTTGCCGCCAATTTCTTGGGACTTGATTCTGCAGCAACACCATTTGGGTTAAAGGCTATGGAAAGCTTACAAGAAATAAATCCTGAAAAAGACAAGGCTAGCGATGCCCAAATTATGTTCATGTGTTTGCATGCTTCAGGGCTTACCTTAATCGCCACTTCAATTATTGGCTATCGTGCGGCTGCTGGCGCAGCAAATCCAGCAGACGTCATGTTGCCATGTATAATTACTTCTTTTATTGGAACTATTGCGGCATTTTTAATTGTCGGAATTAAACAAAAAATCAACTTCAAAAGTGCTTCATTGGTTGTTGGATTAATGGGTTTGATCGGCGCAATTATTGGTTTGCTGATGTACGTGAATTCATTGGATTTGATAGGTAAAAACTATTTTACCTCCAATCTTTCAGCTTTGATTTTGGTAGTAATTATCGTTTTTACGTTGATATTATCCTTCGCAAAAGAAAAGAAATTTACAGAAGCAAATACCACAGTGTATGAAACATTTGTTACGGGAGCAAACAATGGCGTTAAAACAGGAGTTTCAATTTTTCCGTATGTTTTAGGAATGTTAGTGGCTATTTCGTTGTTCAGAAATAGTGGTTTATTTGAAATTATTAGTAACTGGATTGCTTTTGGTTTCTCCAATTTAGGAGTCAGTAAAGAGATCACCGATGCATTGCCAGTTGCACTACTTCGTCCATTTAGTTCTGCTGGATCACGTGGATTTTTGATCGATTCTATGAATACTTTTGGTGCCGATTCCATGACAGGAAGATTGAGCAGTATTTTTCAATGCAGCGCCGAAAGTACTTTTTATGTAATTGCCGTTTATTTTGGTTCGGTTAATATAAAAAACACGCGATATGCTTTAGGAACCATGCTTCTGGTTGATGTTATTTGTGTAATTACAGCTATTTTTGTGGCGAGTTGGTTTTTTTAATAGTTCTTTTATCTACACTAAATTAGCAAACATTTAATTCTAAATTCGCTTTAGTTTCCGTAATTTTACAGTTCGAAAAAACAATTCAAAATGGACTTTATATACCAAGATCCGTATCCGATTTTGAAAGACGATACGCAGTACAAAAAATTATCTTCTGATTATGTAAAAACAGAACAATTAGGCGATAGAGAAATTCTAACCATTGATCCAAAAGGATTAGAATTACTAGCGCAAGAAGCCATGAACGATGTGTCATTCATGCTTCGTACTTCGCATTTGCAAAAATTAAACAACATATTAAACGATCCTGAAGCCACAGACAACGATCGATTTGTAGCCTACAATTTGCTTCAAAATGCAGTTGTGGCTGTAGAAGGTCAATTGCCGTCGTGCCAAGATACTGGAACCGCAATTGTTATGGCCAAAAAAGGAGAAGGAGTTTTCACTGGTGTGGATGATGCAGAGTGGTTGTCAAAAGGGATTTTTAACACCTACCAAATGAAGAATCTTCGCTATTCGCAGATTGTTCCAATTAGTATGTTTGAAGAGAAAAATTCGGGTTCTAACTTGCCTGCACAGATTGATATTTATGCTAAAAAAGGCAATTCGTATGAGTTTTTATTTTTGGCAAAAGGCGGTGGTTCAGCCAATAAAACGTTTTTGTACCAAAAAACAAAATCGCTGTTGAACGAAAAATCAATGGAGGAATTTGTTCGCGAAAAAATCAAAGATTTAGGGACTTCAGCTTGTCCGCCTTACCATTTGGCGTTGGTTATTGGAGGAACTTCTGCGGAAGCGAACTTGGCTGCAGTTAAAAAAGCATCAGCAGGTTATTATGATCATTTACCTACTTCTGGAAACATGGCTGGTCAAGCGTTCCGCGATTTAGAATGGGAGAAAAAAGTACTCGAATATTGCCAAGAGAGTGCCATTGGTGCGCAATTTGGCGGAAAATATTTTGCCCATGATGTTCGTGTGATTCGTTTACCACGACACGCTGCTTCTTGCCCAGTTGGATTAGGAGTTTCGTGCTCTGCTGATAGAAATATTAAAGGTAAAATTACTAAAGACGGAATTTTCTTAGAGCAATTGGAAACCAATCCAAAACAATTTTTACCCGAAGTTCCACCGCATTTAGAAGCACCAGTTGAAATAGATTTGAACCGTCCAATGGCTGAAATTTTAGCCGAGTTGACTAAGTATCCTATCAAAACGCGTTTGAAATTAAACGGAACATTAATTGTAGCTCGAGATATTGCTCACGCCAAAATCAAAGAATTATTGGACGCAGGAAAACCAATGCCTGAGTATTTCAAAAACCATCCAGTATATTACGCTGGACCTGCAAAAACGCCAGACGGAATGCCTTCAGGAAGTTTTGGTCCAACTACAGCAGGTCGAATGGATGTGTATGTAGAAGAATTCCAAAAAGCAGGCGGAAGCATGATTATGTTGGCCAAAGGAAACCGAACCAAAGAAGTGATGGAAGCTTGTAAAAAGTACGGTGGTTTTTATTTAGGTTCAATCGGCGGACCAGCAGCAATTTTAGCACAAGACAACATTTTAAAAGTAGAAGTGGTTGATTTTGAAGAACTCGGAATGGAAGCGGTTCGCAAAATTACAGTAAAAGATTTCCCAGCATTTATTATCACAGATGATAAAGGCAACGATTTTTTCGCTAATCTTTAAGAATTAACAAAACAAAAGCAAAAAAAAAGCACGAACTTTAAATTCGTGCTTTTTTATGTAATAAATTTGATTTTAATTCTTAATAAATTTGGCGATGTAATTACCCTCACCATTTGATACTTTTATAAAATACACTCCATTTGATAGTGATTCTACATTTATGGAACTTAGAAGTGATTTGTTTTCAAGCACTGTTTTTCCAGAAACATCGGTTATTTTGTAACTAAAAGTACTAGAGTCACTGCTGTCAGAGATTAAAATGGTGATATTTTCCTTAGTTGGATTAGGGTAGATAATCATATTTTGTTGCGAAAAACTTGCACTAGATAAAGGAGCGTCACCACCTCTAAGAAGTATTAATTTTGAAGTATTATAACCATTGAACGTATTAAAATCTCCTCCTAAAAGAATATTTCCATTGTTAAATAAAGAAACACTATATAAATCTTTAGAGCGCAAATAGTCATTTGGATTAAATGAAGTATCAGTAGTTCCATCAGGGTTGAATCGAACAAGATTGCTTAAGGGATTTCCAACAAAATAACTAGTATATCCAACTGTAATTATTTTACCATCAGGTTGAATTGTAAAATCATTAATGTAATCAGTTGTAAAACCAGTAGTAAAGCTTGTGTCTAGACTTCCGTTTGGGTTCAATCGAGCAATTCCCCATACACTTTGAGAATCAAAAGACCCAATATGTCCAGCTGCTACAATTTTGTTGTCTGGTTGAAGCATAATTTTTTCAATAAAAAAGTTGAACCCGTCACCCGTATTAAAACTAGAATCAACACTTCCGTTTGGCATTAATCGCATTAAATGGTTGTGAGGCTCATTTCTATAAACAAAGAAATTACCACCAATAAGTATTTTATCATCGGGTTGTATCACTATTGATGCAACATTCAAAGCAAAACCTTCTGTGCCAAACCCTGTACCTTTATCAAAGGTATAATCTCTTGTTCCATTGGAATTTAAACGCATAAGGTAGGGATCAAGAAGATTGTTGATGTAAGTAAAACTACCTCCAACCATTATTTTTCCGTCAGGTTGAGCAGCAAGAGCATGTATCATTCCGTTATTGATATACGGAGGATTGAATGATGTGTCAACACTTCCGTCTGTATTTACACGAATTAAATTTGAATAAGTAGTTCCATTGACATTTATAGCAAAAGATCCACCCACAAGAATTTGTTCGTTAGGAAGTACTAAAATAGATTTAATTAAACCATGAATATATCCCAAACCATTATTAAAAATGAAAGTATTGTCCTTTGTTCCATCGGAATTAAATTGAACGACTATATTCGTTTCTTCTTGGTATTCTGAAAATTGACCAGCAACTAGATATTTCCCGTTGGGTCTTGATTGAGTATCATAAATTCTGGAATTGAAACCTGTACCATAGGAAAGAGATACATCTTGATTGCCATTTGATAAAATTCTATAAATTTTTCTAATACCACCAACAATGATGTTGTCATCGTAGCCGACAGCAATTGAATACAGATAATTATTGTTGGTTGTAAAATTACAGTTTGCATCAATAGAACCGTCAGAGTTAAGTTTTACAAAGCCAAATTTTGGGCTCTCATTGTAGCTAGTAAAAGTTCCAATTATTATCAAACTTCCGTTAGAATCAATTTCGATTTTCTGTGGTAACTGAGGATCAAGAGAACTGGTTCCATTAGGAAAACTTGTGCCAGTGTTAAATGAACTATCTAAATCACCATTGGGTAATAATCGCGCTAATTTTTTTTGATTTATTCCTTTGTATAATCCGAAACTTCCACAAACGACTACTTTTCCATCGGGTTGAATTACCGCATCATTGATGTCGCTGTCAAAACCTATACCAATCGAAAAACTGTCGTCTTTGGAACCGTCTTCATTTAAACGAATAATTCGATTTCGGCTCAATCCGTTAAAAGTTGTGAATCGGCCTACAACGATAAGTTTTCCATCTGATTGAGCAAGTATTTTTGTGATACCATAATTAAAACCAGTTCCAATTTCAAAACTGTTGTCTACACTACCATCTGAATTGATGCGTAAAATTTTATTGGAACCATAACCGTCAATGATTATTTTACCATTTGGAAGAATTAAAATATTTTGAACAGAAGAGCCAAAATAAAGGTTTGATAATCCCAAAAATCCATTTTCAAGACTTCCGTCAGGATTTAACCGAATAATGCTGTGTACTGGAATAGTTTGATAGGTTGAAAAAGTACCACCAACTAATATTTTCCCATCCGTTTGAAGAGTAACGGTGTATGTTCCATAATTTGAACCATTCAAGCCTATTCCGACTAAAAAAGAAGTATCTATTGAACCGTCAACATTTAATCTTACAATGTGGTTACATAAGTTTCCTCTATATTCTGTAAACCAACCAACATAGATTGATTTACCGTCTGGCTGAATCGCAATATCAGTTACTTTGTCATTAAATCCAGGATAAGGACCATAGGTTTGCACTACGTCCATAGGATCTTGTGCTTGAGATAAGATTGTGCACAATAGAGCAAGAAAACAATAAATTTTATTTAGCATATTTTCAAAGCTAAGAAATAAATCTAGTTAAAGATATAAAAATTATATGATTTTTAGATTGTCTTTTTCTTAAGGTTGAATTTCAAATATAAAAAGATTAGCATTGGTCTCCCAAATAGAAAAATCAGCACCATCTACATTTCCATCTCCATTTAAATCGGTGATGTAATCACCAAAAGCGAAAGCATTAGAATCGGATTCCCAAATTGAGAAGTCAGCGCCATCAATATTTCCATCTTGATTAATATCGCCGTTGTAACAAGCCCAAACACCAGGTTCTATTTGAGTCATATTGTTGCCATATGCTTTAGAAGGAGCGTTGGTAAAGTCATAAATTGGTGTTGAACTACTAATGGATATAGGAGAAGCACTCCAAGTTTTTATTCCGTTGCGCGGTTTTACGGTTAAATAATACAAACCATTTATTGATGAATTAAAAGTTGCCGAAGCTGTACCGTTGGTTTTTAAGATTGTACTGGTTGTTGCAACGGGAGTTAAAGTAGTCGGATCAATTAATTCTAATGTAATAGTTTCAACATCCGTTGTGTTTGTAGTCATTCCTTGATTGTATTTTACTGGTCGCATAGTATGGGTTGCTGTATCGTAAAAACCTTCAATATTTAATTTTGCTGTAATTAATGTATTGGGTGAAGTAATAACAATAGTGTAATCTTCTACTTGACCATAATCAAAAGTTAAACAAGGCGTTGGAAGAGCGTTGTATCGCATAGAAACCCTCATTCTTGTTGGACCAGGTGTAGCCGTTAGTGGAATAGTAAAAACGCCAGTAACAGGTGTAGTTGTTGTAGCAGTTCGAGTATAAACGGTTTCGCCAGCATCATTAAAATCATAGTCAGCATTGTAATCGATAAAGACAGCATATGCTTCAGGATAAACAGTTCCTGTCCATGTTGGTGTTATAATAATGGTTTGCGAGCTACCAAGTAATGCATTAGTTGATAGGGATGTAAAATCGGTATAGCCAGTTCCTCCGGTTGAAGTATTATCAATGCTTCCTATTTGAACCCTTCCAATTCGTTCATCAACCACACTATTTCCTTGCGAATTGCAGTAGCTTGGTGGTTGCACTAAAGTTGTTATTGAAACAGCATTACTTAATCCAGATAAGTTTCCAGCAGCATCTCGGGCTTTTACTGTAAATGTGTATGAAGTTGTACTCATCAATCCGGTAACGGTAAAACTTGTGCCTGTTGGAGTTCCAACCAAATTCAATCCATTGTACACATTGTAGCCAGTTACTCCTATGTTGTCTGTAGACGCTGACCAAGTTAAGTTGGTTGAATTATAAGTTGTTCCCGATGTAACTAAGTTCAATGGAGTGGAAGGCGATTGCGTATCCGTTCCTGTAAAGGTATAGGCAGCACCAATTCCTACAGCATAAAACGCATTAGTTGTAGCAATCACTTCGGGAGTATTAGCACCATAAATATCGATAGCTGATTGTATACCGAAGGTTCTAGCATTGGCATAAGTTGAATTGGCAGATAAATATACCGATTCCAATCGATAGGCAATTTTGGCTGCTTTGTCAATAGAAATTCCTGTTACATTGTACACACTTCCAATATCATTTGTTCCTGATTTTCCTTCTGATAAAATATAAAACCAATGGTTTAACACACCACTGTTGGTGTGCACACCGCAATAATCATTAGCTTGTGTGGGTGTACAATTCGGATTTATCCAAAAAGTACCGCCATAAGTGTCGGGTTGGTTTAATGATTTTGGGTCACTCATTGAGCGTAACGCTAATCTACCAGCACGTCTTTCAATGTCTTCTCCTAACAACCAAGTTGATTTAGTGGGAGCCGCAAAGTATTCAACACAGGCTCCCCAAATATCTGAAAACCCTTCGTTCATAGCGCCAGATTCTTTTTGATACGCTAAGTCTGCGGTTGAAGTACATACTGCATGTCCAATTTCATGTCCGGCAACATCCAAGGCAGATAATGCATCAAAAACGGTTCCGCTACCATCACCATAAGTCATCACTGCGCCATTCCAAAACGCATTATTGTAGGCATTGCTATAATGTACGTAACTACTAATAGTGGCTCCCAAGTTATTATAACTGTTTCTTCCGTGTGTTGACAAAAAGTAATCATAGGCTTTTTCAGCGCCCCAATGTGCGTCTAATGCAGCGTTGTCTTTATTGGCATTGTTGAATTCTGCAGCTGTCCAATTGTTATCTACATCTGTAAAGTTAGTTGCTGTGGCATAATTAGTTCCTTTGTTAAGATTCAAAGTTTCTATTCCATAACCTCTTGAAGTGTCTAACAAAATATAAGAAGCACCATTAAGTGAGGTTTCGATAGTTTGTGTACCAGAGTAACGTGTTGCAGCATTGGCTGATACCATATTGGTGAATGCTTTTGTGAATGCACCATTTGTTGGGAGTTCATCGCATTGGTGCGTAGATCCATGTGCGTGTTCGCCTATATGTTTGATAGTTGCGTTGTAAAACAAAACTTCTCCTGTCACGGCATCAATATAAACATCACCACGACTTAAAGGTTTAGTAGCGTAAATGTCAAATTTGTATGCCAAACGTACTTTATCTGAAGTTCTTTCCGTGTTTATTTCGTTCATAGATGGTAAAAAAACCAATTCGCCTTGAGGTTGTTGGTAGTTCATAATAGTAGCTTCTGTAGGGTTTTCCCACAAATATTGTGTGGCGCCAACTTGGGCCAATGCTTTAGTAAAAGCGGTTTGACTTGAAATTGATGGAACAGCAACAACATTGTCCATTTTATAGCTTTCGCCATTCATAGAAACTAGTTTTCCATTTTTGGAATGCAGGGTGTAAGTAGCAAATTGAACTTTAATTCCGTTGTAAGTCAATTGGTATTTATCGTGAGTAAAACCTAAAGCATCGGTTTCTGATTTGAGTAAAATGAAAGATTGGTTTTCATTTAAGTTTAATTGTTCATTAAAAACCTCCAAAAAACGATTTTTTGAAATAGAAGCTTCTTCCGAGAACACAATAAAATTAGGTAATCCGTTGTTGTTGAAGGTTTTTTGTTTGACATCTTTATCTTGTGCAAAAATGCTTAGTGAAGTTAAAAATATAAAGATGAAACACTTTAGTTTATTGTAATATTGGTTTTTCATTTCGGATGAAAATTTGGTTAATGAGTTTACAATATTAACACAAAACCTCTAAAATTGTATTTAGATTATAAAAAAATCGATAAAAAAACCGAATTTAACTGGTTTATAATCAGTCGAATTCGGTTGAAATAGTGTATGGAGTTGATCTAAATCTCCATTTCCGGAATTTCACCTTCAATGATTAAGTTGGCTTCAGTTGATGCTATAATGTGTTCTACAGAAACTCCAGGAGCACGTTCGAGTAATTTGAAACCTTTGGGCGTGATTTCTAAAACAGCCAATTCGGTTACTACTTTTTTCACGCAACCAACGCCTGTTAGTGGTAATGTACAACGTTTTAATATTTTACTTTCGCCTGCTTTGTTCACATGCATCATGGCTACAATAATGTTTTCGGCAGAAGCTACTAAATCCATTGCGCCGCCCATACCTTTGACCATTTTACCTGGAATTTTCCAGTTGGCAATGTCACCATTTTCGGCTACTTCCATCGCGCCAAGAATGGTTAAATCAACGTGTTGTCCACGAATCATACCGAAACTAAAACCTGAGTCGAAGAAACTTGCGCCTGGTAATGTTGTAATAGTTTGTTTTCCGGCATTGATTAAATCGGCATCTTCTTCGCCTTCAAAGGGAAACGGACCCATTCCGAGTACGCCGTTTTCGCTCTGAAATTCAACCGAAATATCCGTGCGAACATAATTGGCTACCAAAGTAGGAATACCGATCCCTAAATTTACATAATAGCCGTCTTTGACTTCTTTGGCTATTCGTTTTGCTATATCGTTTTTGTCTAACATAGTGATTTGTCAATTTGTCGATTTGTCAATTTGTCAATGCGGTAATTGTCACATTTTCGAATTGACGCATTGTCACATTATATTTTGTCTAACTGTTCTTTGCTCAATTCGTTTTTCAAACTTTTCACCTTGGAAAATACGCTGAATTAAAATACCTGGAATGTGAATTTGATTTGGGTCTAATGAACCAACAGGAAGTAGTTCTTCTACTTCAGCAATGGTAATTTTTCCAGCGCCACACATACACGGATTGAAATTGCGGGCCGTTCCTTTGAAAATTAAATTGCCAGCTTCGTCACCTTTCCATGCTTTTACTATAGAAAAATCAGCTTTGAAGGCATGTTCCATCACGTGCATTTTTCCGTTGAATTCGCGCACTTCTTTGCCTTCGGCGACTTCGGTTCCGTAACCAGCAGGAGTGAAAAAGGCTGGAATTCCGGCTTGAGCAGCACGGCAACGTTCGGCCAAAGTGCCTTGTGGAATGAGTTCAACCTCCAATTCGCCCGACAACATTTGACGTTCAAATTCGGCGTTTTCTCCAACGTACGAAGAAATCATTTTTTTGATTTGTTTTTGTTGCAAAAGCAATCCTAAACCAAAATCGTCTACTCCTGCATTGTTTGAAATACAAGTTAAGTTTTTGGTTCCTTTTTTTACTAATTCGGCGATGGAATTTTCGGGAATTCCACACAATCCAAAACCACCGAGCATAATGGTCATGTGGTCTTCAATGCCTTGAAGCGCTTCTTGTACCGAGTTTACTTTTTTGTTGATCATTGTATTGTACTAGTTTTTTCTACTAATGTTCTTTTGTATTTAGTGCCCTAGCCCCGATAGTAGCAATTATCCTTTTTTGTTAATTTAACTGTTGTGAGAAAGCATCGTTTCTGACAAAAAAGATAATGCGAATAGCGGGATTAGCTCCTAAAAAAATTCATCTGTATCGGACTTGACTGCTGTCGAATCGTGTGATTTTCGTTTGATGTAATTGGACGAGCCACAATCAACTTTAATGACCGATTCTTCGGGTTCTTCAAATGATTCTTTGGAAATATTGAGCTCGGAATCGGCGTAACATTTTTTCATGAATAATCCCCAAACGGGTAATGCCATGGCAGCACCTTGACCGTAAGTGATGCTTCTGAAACGTGCGGAACGATCTTCGCAACCCACCCAAATACCAGTGGCCAAATTAGGCACCATTCCGATGAACCAACCGTCGGATTGATTTTGCGTAGTTCCTGTTTTTCCGGCGATGTCATTTTCAAATCCATACGGAAAACCGGTCATACGATTGTAACCTGAACCACCACCAGTATATCGTAAACGTTGACCTGAACCTTCTTCGGTAACGCCTTCCATCAGTTTGATTACAGCAAAAGCGATATCGCGACTCAACACATCACGTGCTTCAGAAACTGGTTCGTAAATTACGACACCGTTTTTGTCTTCGATTTTAGAAATAAATTGGGGTTTGATGTATACGCCTTGATTGGCAAAAGCGCTGTAAGCACCCACCATTTGTTCGACTGTAATTTCAACCGCACCAAGAGCAATAGCAGGTTGTGCCGGAATGTCAGCCGTTACGCCTAATTTTTTGGTCATTTCAACAACGGCTTCTGGACCAGTTTTGTCAATTAATTTGGCTGAAATAGTATTGATCGAATGGGCTAAAGCTTTTTTCAACGTGACCATTCCGCGGTATTTCCCGTCGGAGTTACGTGGTTCCCAGTTGTTGGTTAAGTTGTGTCTTCCACGGCGCATCATGAATGGACCGTCAATCATTTGATCGCACGGAGACATTCCGAGTTGTTCTATGGCAGTGGCGTAAACGAATGGTTTGAAAGTCGAACCCACTTGACGCGCACCTTGACCCACATGATCGTATTGGAAATATTTGTAATTGATGCCACCAACCCACGCTTTTACATGTCCAGTTTGAGGCTCCATTGACATTAATCCAGCTTGAAGGAACGATTTATAGTAACGTATCGAGTCAATAGGTTTCATAATCGTATCGCGTTCACCTTCCCAAGTGAAGACTCTCATTTTGGTTTTTACGCTAAATGATTGTACGATTTCTTCGTCTGATTTGCCCAATTCTTTCATTACACGCCAACGTTCGGAGTTTTTCATGGCTTGTTTTAAAATGCGTTGGGTTTCTGCAGGAGTAATTTTCAAGAAGGGCGCATTTGAATTGCCTCTTTGTTGAATAAAAAATTCCTCTTGCATATTTTTCATGTGCGCTTTTACGGCTTCTTCTGCGTATTGTTGTATTTTGGAATCGATAGTAGTGTAAATTTTCAATCCATCACTGTAAATGTCGTATTCGTCGCCGTTGGGTTTTTTGTTTTCTTTGGCCCAAGCTTTCATGTAATCACGTAAGTACTCGCGGAAGTAAGTAGCTTCACCTTCGCGGTGGCTTTCTGGATGGAAATCGAGTTTGATGGGTTTGCTCATCAAGCGTTCTTTGGCAGCAGGATCTAAGAATTTGTTGCGCACCATTTGTCCTAAAACAGTATTTCTTCGATCTAAAACTAATTGTTTTCTTGATTCTTTTACTGGATTGTAAAGAGCAGGATTTTTTAACATTCCCACTAAAACTGCGCATTCTTCAATAGTTAAGTCTTTGGGTTGTTTTCCAAAGTAAATTTTAGAAGCCGAACCAATTCCGACTGCGCCATTGACAAAATCTACTTGATTTAAATATAAGGCAATGATTTCGCTTTTGGTATATTGACGTTCCAATTTGATAGCGATAATCCATTCTTTGGTTTTTTGAATTACCCTCAGAATAATGTTTTTTGATCCTTCACCGTGGAACAGCAATTTGGCCAATTGTTGGGTAATGGTACTGGCTCCTCCATCTTTTCCAAGTTTTAATGCAGCACCAAAAGTACGACGAGCATCGATACCAGAATGTTCGTAAAATCGTTCGTCTTCGGTTGAAACTAGAGCGTCTACCAAATGTTTGGGTAAGTCTTTGTATTTGACAGCTGATCGGTTTTCATTGTAGAATTTACCTAATGTAACACCGTCAAATGAGATGATTTCAGTAGCTAAGTTCGAATCTGGATTTTCTAATTGTTCAAACGAAGGCATTTTTCCGAAAACGCCCCAAGATGCCAATAAAAAATACAGAAAAATACTTGCCATTCCGTATAAAAAGAACTTCCAAAATTTTCTTTGGTAGTACTTGATGTCTTTGACTTTTGAATTAGTTTCTGCCATGGTTATTGTTTTGATTCAATTCTGAAACCTACGTCGCTCACGCCTTTTAGATTTTGCAATCCGACAATTTTGCCTGTTTGACGATTGGCGTGTTGTATTTTAATGGTGTAATCTCCTTTTAGGTTGAAGGATGCATTTTCTTTGTAAATCAATTTACTCAATTTCACATCCGAAAAACCTTCTCCCATAAGCGTTCCGTCGGGATTCGCCATTTGGTATTCTAAGGTATCAACTAGTACTTTTTTGTTGGGTTGTTCCATAGAAACAATCAGAAAAATATTATTGTAAGGATAATCGTTGTTGTTGCGAATATTGACAAACAAATCGTATTTTTTGTTTTTATCCAATTGAGGCAATTTGAAACGCACAATACTGTCTTTGTGCCACGAATTATCAACGGATTTGTATTCGTCAAAAACACTTTTCTTGTCGCATGAAATGACAACAAGCGCTAAAAGCAAGAATAAAATGTTATTTTTTATTTTCATTTTTATTGATCTTTCTCTCACCCGATGCTTTGTTATTACTGTTGTTATTTCCGTTGTTATTTCCGTTGTTATTTGGGTTAGGACGTTTTTTGTTTCGGTTTTTGCTTTTCTTCTTTTTGGGTTGATCGAAGCGTGTTAAACTTTCTTGACCCATGGCGTTGTTGAAATCGGCAACAGGTTCAGTAGTGATTTCGATTGCATAATCTTCTAGTGAAGAAACTCTTTTCTTTTCTTTATTTGAAGCAATAATTTCTTTTACTTGATCAATTTTCAGCACATGCCAATTGGCAAAATTATCGGTGTAAGCAAACCACATTAATCCCTTAAAAATATCTTGTTTTTGACAAATTGCATCGCCTTTTTCAGTATATAATTTGGTTTCAAAATCAGGAAAATCTTTTAAAGCATCCAAATAAGTGTCTAATTCATAGTTCAAACAACATTTTAATTTTCCACATTGACCAGCTAGTTTTTGGGGGTTTAACGAAAGTTGTTGGTAACGCGCAGCCGACGTGTTTACACTTCTGAAATCGGTCAACCAAGTCGAACAACATAGTTCTCTTCCACACGAACCAATTCCGCCC
The DNA here is from genome assembly GCA_016787805.1 of Flavobacterium sp. Lineage (GTDB taxonomy): Bacteria > Bacteroidota > Bacteroidia > Flavobacteriales > Flavobacteriaceae > Flavobacterium. The sequence continues at coordinate 72,408 of JAEUTY010000038.1, forward strand.
AAACGAGAAGCTTCCTGACGAAAACCAACTTGTTTCATTTCAATTCGTGTGCTGAATTCTTTTGCAAAATCTTTAATCAACTGACGAAAATCGACACGATCATTGGCCGTGTAATAAAAGATAGCTTTTGAACCATCGCCTTGAAACTCGATGTCAGACAATTTCATTTCTAAATTCAATGCAATTGCTAACTCGCGTGCTCTTACTTTCATCGGTTCTTCTTTATCGCGTGCTGCACTCCAAATATCTATGTCTTTTTGCGATGCTTTTCGGTAAATTTTTGCAATTTCAGAGCTAGTGTGATTGACGCCTTTTTTCTTCATTTGAATTTTTACCAATTCGCCTGTGAGCGTGACAATTCCGACATCATGACCAGGTGAAGCTTCAGTAGCTACAATATCGCCAATGCTTAAGGTGAGTTTTTCGGTATTTCGGTAAAATTCTTTTCGTCCGTTTTTGAAACGCACTTCAACGCAATCAAACGGCGTTTCACCATTGGGTAAATTCATGTTTCCTAACCAATCAAAAACCGTCAATTTGTTGCAGCTATCGGTGCCGCAAGCCCCGTTATTTTTACATCCTCTTGGTGTGCCGTCTTTAGCACTCGTAGAACAGTTTGTACAAGCCATAATATATAGTGATGTTGCTTAATTGCAACTTAAATTCATAAAACGATGAATTGGTAAAGATAGTATTTTTATAAAATAAATTCCAATTAAAAAATCCCAAAAAACAAACTCCAAATCCCAACCTTTTTACTGTTGAAATATGGAGTTTAAAATATTGAAAATGTGATGTTTTTTAAGTTTCTTTCACTGTGATAATGTGAACAGGGCACGCTTTTACCGCCAATTCACAATTTTCTACTATGGTATGATCGGGCGATTTTAACGTGTGAAATCCTTTGGTGTTGGCGGATTTTAACAAAACTGATTTTCCGTCTTTTTTAGACATTTGAAATTGTCCTGGCGCCATTTCAACACAGTAGTTACAACCGATGCATTTGTCTCTTTGAAGCGTAACAATGACCATTAGTTTTCTACGATTTTATACATTTTGTCGGAAAGACGAATTCTGAAAGGCATTTTCATCGTACAACTATCGCCTTTGGTTGCTTTTTCTGAATTGACATCATTAACAAAAAAATCCTCTAAAACCAATTCTTGTGCGCCAGTACTTGGACCAGTAATTAGAATTTTATCGCCTTTTTTGATATCGTATGCTTCAATTTTGAACTCGGCGATATTCGATTTTGGGAAATAATGAACGCCTTTGCCCACATACACTTTTTTCTGAGTAGCACTCGAACCTGGATTATCCGACCATTCGCCTAATTTTTGTCCGAGGTAATAGCCACTCCAAAATCCGCGATTATAAACGGTTGCCAATGCTTCCATCCAAACCGATATTTTTTCTTTAGTGAATGTTCCTTCGTAGTACGAATCAATTGCCTCGCGGTAGGTTTTGATGACGGTTGCCACATAATCTGCAGCGCGTCCACGACCTTCAATTTTCAATACTTTGATGCCCGAATCGATGACTTGATCTAGGAAATCTAACGTACATAAATCTTTGGGAGACATCATGTATTCGTTGTCAATTTCGATTTCAAAACCACTTTCTTGGTCGATAACAGTGTATTTTTTACGGCAATTTTGCTTGCAAGCACCACGATTGGCTGATGAATTGTGCGAATGCAGACTCAAATAACATTTTCCGGAAACGGCCATACACAACGCACCGTGACCAAAGATTTCAATTTCCACTAAATTGCCACTCGGTCCTTTGATTTGCTCTTTTTCGATGTCGTCGGTAATTTTCTTTACTTGACGCAAACTCAATTCACGTGAAAGCACAATCGTATCGGCAAACATGGCGTAGAATTTTACGGTTTCAATATTAGTAACATTCAATTGAGTTGAAATATGTACTTCGATTCCCATAGTTCTTGCCGACATAATCACCGCTTGATCTGAAGCAATAACGGCTGTAATTCCAGCTTCTTTGGCTTTGGTTAAAAGTGTTTTTACAATCGACAAATCGTGATCGTAAATAATGGTGTTTAATGTCAAGTACGTGCGAATGTTTTTTTCGTTGCAACGACGCGCAATTTCAGGCAAATCATCCAAAACGAAATTCACCGTGGCACGTGCGCGCATATTCAATTGTTCCACACCAAAATAAACCGAATCACAACCATTATCTAACGCCGCTTGCAATGATTCGAAGTTGCCAGCCGGAGCCATCAATTCTATTTTTCCTGAAGTCGTCATTAGCTAATAATTTTAAATAATTTATCGGACAAACGCACACGGAATGGCACTTCAAAAGTTACTTTGTCTCCTTTTTTTGCCAGAGAATTTTCGGTGCCATTAACGAGCATTTTTTCTAAAACTAATTGCTCGTTTCCAGTAGTTGGACCCGAAATTAAAATGGTATCGCCTAAGTTTAATTCTTGATTTTCAATGATGAACAATCCCACTTGCGCTTTTACATAATAATGTTCGGCTTTACCCAAAAGCACTTTTTTGACTTTTATTTTCTGACGAATATCTCTAGTTTCATGCGCTTTCGCTAAAGGTTGATCCGACAATTCGCCCGAATGTTTGAACTTCAATTTTTCTGATTTTCCCTTGCGGAAGACTTTATTGCCGACTTGTTTTCCTCTTCTTAATTTGATTTGTTCGGCCAATGGAAGATGTGTGATTTCTAAACATTCGGTTGAACAACAATTTTCCATTGCAGCCTTACATTCGTCGCATTGAATGAACAATAAATGACAACCGTCGTTCAAACAATTGGTGTGATTGTCACACGGTTTTCCACATTGATGGCATTGCGAAACAATATCGTCGGTAATGCGTTCGCCCAAACGATGATCGAACACGAAGTTTTTACCAATAAACTTGCTTTCCAAACCTTCTTCTTTGATTTGTTTGGCATAATTGATAATTCCGCCTTCCAACTGGAAAACATTTTTAAAACCTTGGTGCTTGTAATACGCCGAAGCTTTTTCACAGCGAATTCCACCAGTGCAATACATCACTAAGTTTTTATTTTCTTTGAAGTCTTTGAGTTGCTCGTTGATGATGGGTAAACTTTCTCTAAAAGTCTCTACATCGGGAGTAATTGCGCCTTTGAAATGACCAATTTCACTTTCGTAGTGGTTTCTAAAATCAACCACAATCGTATTGGGATCTTCTAAAATAGCGTTGAATTCTTTGGCTTTTAAATGCACACCAATGTTGGTTACATCAAACGTCTCGTCGTTCAATCCGTCGGCTACAATTTTGTCGCGAACTTTCACCGTTAATTTTAAAAATGAATGATCGTCGTGTTCCACAGCTACATTCAAGCGAATGCCTCGCATGAATTCGTAGGCTTCTAAAGTTTCTCGAAAAGCTTCAAAGTTTTCGGCAGGAACACTCATTTGAGCATTGATACCTTCTTTGGCTACATAAGTTCGACCCAAAGCATCGAGCTTATTCCATTCGATAAATAAATTGTCGCGAAATTTTTTTGGGTCTTCAATTTTGGCGTACGCATAAAAAGACAACGTGAGTCGCTGTTTTCCGGCTTGATCAATCAGCTCGGCTCTTTCTTCTGCGCTTAAGGTGTTATACAGTTGCATGCTATAAACGTTTAAGTGAGAATGATGTAACGAACTCTAAATGGAAGAATTCGGGGGCAAATATAATTTGAAAATTTGAAAATGCGTTAATTTGAAAATAAAAAGTCTTCCAAAACTCAATTTCTGGAAGACTTTAAAATGTAAAAAATAAACTCTTTTAACAGAACTCTGCGTAAGCGTCTTTTAAGTTTTCAGCAATCATTTCGGCTGGTCTACCTTCAATATGATGACGCTCTAACATGTGCACCAATTCACCATCTTTGAACAAAGCCATACTTGGCGACGAAGGTGGAAAAGGAAACATTTCTTCTCTAGCAGCATCAACAGCTTCTTTGTCAACGCCAGCAAAAACGGTGATTAAATGATCGGGTTTTTTTGCTCCATCCAAACTCATTTTTGCGCCCGGACGAGCATTTCTTGCCGCACAACCACAAACCGAATTGACCACAACCAACGTGGTTCCGTCAGCTTTAATGGCGTTTTTAACATCGGAAGCACTATATAAATTTTGAAAACCAGCGTCGGTCAATTCAGCACGCATTGGGTTTACCATTTCTTCTGGATACATAATTGTAATTTTAGATTTTAGACTTATGATTTTAGATTTAAAAATCTTGTGCAAAGATAAATAGAAATCTCTTCTGTAAAATCATTCTAATCATAAAGATTTGTTATCGTTTAATAGATAATTGGGCGTTCCTAGTTGCAGGAAAATAGTTTCACAATCCAAATCAGTGTAGCAACTAGGTCGGGCTTTCCGCAGTGCACGGCACTTGCTCCAATCCCTAACGCGAACTTGTAGTGCTTAGCAGCATTTCGCTAGAAAATGACACTTATTTCTCTAAAAAAGTTCAGTTTTTAATCATTGGTATTTACAGTCGAAACGAAAAACCCAAAGCCCAATAATGATCGGGAGCATTTTCGGTAATTCCAACGCCAGCCGAAGCATCCACCATAAAATTCGAGCTAATTAAATAGGTAAAACCGCCGTCAAAATTGTGGTTGGCCGTTTGTTGTTGCGGAGCAAAACCAAAAAGTTCAATGTACGAACCTATTTTTTCAGTAATTGAATAACCTGTTGCAACAGTATAAATAAAAGTAGGTTCAGGCGAAAAACCATCCCATTCAGCACCCAAATTATAACTCAATGACACTTTTTTGGATAAGGTGTGTTGCATTACAAAACGAAATTCGGGAGCAAAATACTCCGATTTGAATTCTTTGGAAGCCACGTTGGGCAACGAAATGTGTCCAATAAATGACGTTTTTGGAACTATTCCTTTTTGATCGGCAATTTTAATTTTGCAACCAATCAAAATCGGATTAAAACCAGAAACTTTTTCGTTGAAAAGCTTTTCGTGAGTAAATTCTGTAATCAAACGCAATTCAAAATGGTCATTTACACCGTATTTCCAAAGTGTAGAAGGCAATGTTTGTGTGGTCGAATTAACATCGTTTTTTTGAACAGAAAAACCAGTTTCTACTTGAAACATTCCTTTTGCAACAAGAGTTGCTGTTTCGGTTTGGTCTGGGCGATCGGTTTGAATAGATTCTTGATTTTGTGAAAAAATTGTAGTTGAAATGAATAGTAAAAAAAGAGATATTTTAGTTTTCATAAATTTATTTTTAGACAAAACTAAAAAATATTTTACAATATCATTAAAATAATTATCTTTGACCTTTATTATTTCAGTATGACCACATCAGAAGAAAACTATATTAAAGTAATTTACCATTTGTCATTGGTTTCACCCAAAGGAGTCAACACCAATGCTATTGCTGGAATGTTGGAAACCAAAGCATCTTCAGTAACGGATATGTTGAAGAAACTTTCCGAAAAAGAATTGGTTGCGTATCAAAAATACCAAGGTGTTACCTTGACTGAAAAAGGATTTCTATCGGCCAAAATGATTGTTCGAAAACACCGTTTGTGGGAAGTTTTTTTGGTAGAAAAGCTACAGTTTTCTTGGGATGAAGTACATGAAATTGCTGAAGAATTGGAACACATCAAATCGGAATCACTAATTGACAAATTGGATGAGTTTTTGGGCTTTCCTGATTTTGATCCGCACGGCGATCCCATTCCGAATCGGAGGGGTGAAATCAAAAAAATATCCAAATTATTGCTGTCAGAAGCGGAATTAAATAAAGAATACCAATGCATTGGAGTAAAAGATTCCTCTTCTGATTTTTTGAAGTATTTGGACAAGCAGAAAATTGCTTTAGGTTCACTATTGATAGTAAAAGAGAAAGAAAGTTTTGACGATACATTAACGGTAGAAATCAATTCGAAAGAAATAACGTTATCCAATAAAATTGCTAATAATTTATACGTACACTAATTATGTTTCAAACTATTATAGACTATTTTGAAAGTATAAACCCGATTTTGGCAGCCTTGTATGCTACCTTATTTACGTGGTTTTTAACAGCATTAGGCGCTTCTTTTGTATTCTTTTTCAAGAATATGAATCGAGTAATTCTCGACGGAATGCTTGGTTTTACAGGCGGCGTAATGATTGCAGCCAGTTTTTGGAGCTTATTGTCACCAGCCATCGAAATGAGTAAAGGCGAAGGTTTTATCAAAGTAATTCCAGCAGCAGTTGGGTTTTTACTAGGTGCTTTATTCATTTTTGGATTGGACAAAATTCTCCCGCATTTGCACATCAATTTTAAGGAAACTGAGGGTATCAAATCGCCTTGGCAACGCACCACTTTGTTGGTTTTGGCCATTACTTTACACAATATTCCAGAAGGTTTGGCTGTTGGGGTTTTATTTGGTGGTGTAGCAGCCGGAATTCCAGAAGCTTCAATCGCTGGAGCAGTGACTTTGGCCATCGGAATTGGAATTCAGAATTTTCCAGAGGGAATTGCAGTTTCTATGCCATTGCGACGAATGGGAATGAGTAGATGGAAGAGTTTTATGTACGGACAATCATCGGCCATTGTTGAACCTATTGCGGGTGTTTTAGGTGCAGTTGCAGTTACTTTTTTCACGCCGTTATTGCCTTATGCATTGGCTTTTGCTGCTGGCGCAATGATATTTGTAGTAGTAGAAGAAGTAATTCCGGAAACGCAACAAGACAAGAATACCGACATTGCTACACTAGGATTAATTGGCGGATTTATTGTAATGATGACGTTAGACGTTGCTTTGGGTTAATGACAAGCACAATCGTCGTTGCCACAATTTTTCTTCGGCTTTTTTTTACCAAAGAATTTTTGATACAAAAAAACCAAAGCAACGGCTAAAACGACATAAACAAGAATTTGCTGAATCATATACAAAGTTAGAAATAAATTCCGCCGCCAAGCGAAATAAAGTTATAAGTTGGTTGTGCAATTTTGAGATGTTCAAAACCAATAGAAAAAAAGTAATTGTTGAGATGGTATTTGGGTTTGAATTCAAAAAAATTAACTGGTTGCGAATTGATTTTACTCCATTTGGCTGAGCCTAAAAAACTGATGTGATTTCCCATAAAATATTCCGCATTCAAACCATAAGAAAATCCTGCTTTCTGAACATCATTGGCTACATAAACAGCACCCAATGTCCAACCTAAATTGAATTTTTCAAAACGAATTCGATCGTAAGCAAAATTAAATTGGTAGAGCGACAAACTGTTGGTTGATCCATCAAAAGCATCTTTTTCATACAAATGATGGTAATCGGCTTGCAGATAAAAATACTGAAAAGGTCGAATTTTAACTTTTAAGTGATTGCCTAATAAATTTTGATTGTTGTAAATGAATTCGTCTTCCAAATCGAGTCGGAATTCATTCTCTTTGATTGTGTCAGTAGCATATTTTTCAAAATTCCCCGACTTCCCATTGTAATAAGGATACATACTTAAATTGCTGTACAAATGATTTTCATGTTGATAATCTCCAAGCATTGAATAGTAAACCACTCCAAAGGCAATTTTGAAAGCTACTTCTGTAAAAATTCCACTTTCTGAACTTTGAGTATTTCGTGATGAGGTAGAAGTTGTTGTGTTGTTTTTTGCAGAGCTTTCTTGCGTTAGCGCTTTTTTTGATTTTTCAATTTTGTCTTGCGCAAAAGTCATTGAGCAGCTAAGCAGCAACAGTAAGAACATTTTTTTTTTCATACTAAGCTCAATTATTTTAAAAATTGATACGTTAAAAGTGCCGTTAGATAAGCAAAACCACTCATAAAAACCAATTGAATAATGGGCCATTTCCATGAATTCGTTTCTTTTTTTACAATAGCCAGTGTACTTACACATTGCATCGCAAAAGCATAAAAAATCAATAACGAAATTCCTGTAGGAAAATTAAATACTTTGTTTCCATCCGAATGCACTTCTTCGGCCATGCGGTTTTTGATGGTATCTTCTTCTTCGCTGTGACTTCCAACACTGTAAATTGTGGCTAAAGTTCCCACAAAAACTTCGCGTGCAGCAAACGAACTGACCACTGCAACACCAATTTTCCAATCGTAACCCAATGGTTTGATAACAGGTTCGATGGATTTTCCGATGATTCCTATGTACGAATGTTCAAGTTTATAGGAACTCACGGCATTGTCCAATTGGTCTTGATTGTAGGTAATGTTTTTCGCTTGAATTTGTTTTTTGACGATGTCTTCGGCTTTTCCGAAATCGTTACTTGGACCGTGTGAGCCTAAAAACCATAATACAATTGACAATGCTAAAATGATTTTCCCTGCTCCAAAAACAAAGGCTTTGGTTTTTTCCAACACATTAATTGCCACATTTTTAAACATTGGAATTTTGTAGCCCGGCATTTCAACCACAAAATAAGATTTCGATTGAATTTTGAGTATTTTATTCAAAATATAAGCGGAAAAAATCGCCATTCCAAAGCCCAAAAGATACAATGTCATTAACGTCAATCCTTGTAAACTAATGAAACCCAACACTCTTTTTTCGGGAATGATTAAAGCAATCAAAATGGCGTAAACAGGCAATCGGGCCGAACAAGTAATAAAAGGTGTGACTAAAATAGTAATGAGACGTTCTTTCCAATTTTCGATGTTTCGCGCACTCATAATAGCCGGAATGGCACAAGCTGTACCCGAAATTAAAGGCACGATGCTTTTGCCTGACAATCCGTAACGTCGCATGATTTTATCCATTAAAAAAACCACGCGACTCATGTAACCACTTTCTTCCAAAACGGAAATGAACAAGAATAAAAAAGCAATTTGTGGAATAAAAATCAAGATGCCACCAATTCCGGGAATGATGCCTTCGCTGATTAAATTGGTGAATTCGCCAGCTGGCAAATGGGTTTTGGTATACGAAGCTAAATTGGCAAACGAACTGTCAATAAAATCCATCGGAACGCTCGACCAATCGAAAATGGATTGAAAAATACCAAATAAAATGAATAAGAAAATGGCGTAACCAAAAATTTTGTGCGTCAATACGCGATCAAGTTTGGCTCGTAAATCGGTTGCTTTGGAGCGGTCAATTTTTTGCCCAACTTTCAAAGTGTCATTGATAAATTGGTAGCGTTTGATGGTTTCTTTTTGTTGTAATAAGCGCAAATCTGCATGCGATTTGGTGAACGAACTTTTCATTTCATTTCGATCCAAATTCAAGAAATTTACATCTTGCGTAATGACCAACCAAAGTTTGTAAACCAATTGATTTGGGAAAGCTCTACGAAGTTTATCGAAGTATTCCGTATCGATAGAAGAAGCATTCAAACAAGGTTCGGTTGAAATGGATTGATAGTTCAGAATGAGTTCCTTAATCTTTTCTATTCCAATATTTTTTCTCGAACTCACCAATGCAATTTTGGTTTTGAGTTGTTCTTCTAAAAACGAAACATCCAATTCAATTCCTTTTAATTTCATTCGGTCACTCATGTTGATAACCAAAATCACAGGAATCTCTAAATCTTTGATTTGGGTAAAAAGAAGTAAGTTGCGCTTTAAATTTTCAACTTCAGAAACTACAACAACGACATCGGGGAAATGCTCGTCGTTTTTGTTCAACATCAATTCGATGACCACATTTTCATCAATAGAATTGGCATTCAAACTGTACGTTCCGGGTAAATCTAATATAGTTGCTTTGACATTCTTGGATAATTTGCAGTAGCCAATTTTTTTCTCAACAGTAATTCCTGGGTAATTTCCCACTTGTTGATGCAATCCTGTTAGTTGATTAAATACTGAAGTTTTTCCAGTATTTGGATTGCCAATTAGCGCTACTTTAATTGTTTTGTGTGCCATCAACTAGTTGTTTTCAAGAGTAATTTCGATGGCTTTGGCCGTTTCAAGGCGAATGGCAACATGCGAATCGTTGATGTTAAAATACAAAGGATCTCCGAAAGGAGCAATTTGAATTAATTCGACCCAATTGCCCGGCAAGCAACCCATTTCAAGTAACTTAAGCGGAATTTCATCAATTTTCAGATCAGAAATGATGCCTTTTTGTCCGATTTTGAGTTGATTTAACGTTGGATTCACCTTTTATTTAGATTGAATTAAAATACAAAAGTAGGAATTTGAGATGTAAAAGAGATGATTTTTGTCAAGTTTAATAAAAATATAGATTTTGTCTAGTTTGCCAAACACTTACTTTTCTTCTTCACAAAGAAACAGAATATCTTCAAGTAATTGTTTCACATTTTTTATTCCAGATTCTGTCGGTTGGTCCAAATTGGTTCCGTCGTAAAATCCGCGAACTCTTCGTTTAGAATCGACTAAGATGAAATTTTCAGTGTGAACCATATCGTACAATTCATCTGGTTTTCCTGTTTTTACCGCTAAGTACGATTTACGAGCAATGTAATAGATGTCTTTTTTATCACCAGTAACCAAGTTCCATTTGGAGTCGATAACCCCTTTTTTGAGCGCATATTGTTTCAATACGGGAACCGAATCGATATCGGGTGTAACCGAGTGAGACAGCAGCATCACTTTTGGATTGTTTTTGATTTGACTTTGCAACCAAACCATATTATTAGTCATTTTCGGACAAATTGTTGGGCAAGTTGTAAAGAAAAAATCGGCCACATAAATTTTTCCTTCGTAGTCTTTTTGAGTAATTGTTTTTCCGTTTTGATTGATGAATTTAAAATCGGCAATTGTATGTTTATTAGCAACATATTGAACGGTTGAATCAACTAGTTCAGGATTTACATCGCTTGGATTGTAAATTAGTAGCTTTTTCGATGGTTTTAAAACCGAATAAAATAATGAAATGGTTATAATGGAAAATACAATAAAAAATCCAACAAAGATTTTGTACTTTTTAAGAAAAGGAATCATGCTAAAAAATTTCTGCAAATTTAAATAAACATCTGTTAATTATATGTACAACCAATGTTAAAGAGTCGTACAACTTTAGTTTATTTCTTTATATTTGGAAAAAATTAACTATTATGAAGAAAATTTCACTTTTCGCTTTGTTTTTGTTAACAACCTTGAGTTATTCGCAATACAATGCTAAAGCTCCTTGGATGAATGATAATGAAGTAGCTAAAAAGTCAGAAACCACAATCGATGACTTAGTTACGCTATTCAATGCTTATTGGGAAACTCATGATAAAAGTAAAAAAGGAAGTGGTTATAAGCCTTTTATGCGATGGGAAAATCATTGGAGAAACAAAACCAATAGCCAAGGTTATTTGATAACGCCACAACAAATGTGGGATGCTTTTAATGCTAAAAAAAGGCAATCGTTACAACGCAATTCAAATGCAACACTATCTGCAGTGAGCAATTGGGAATCGGTTGGGCCGTTTACACATACCAACACAGGTTCTTGGTCATCGGGTCAAGGGCGCGTGAATACTATTTTAGTTGATCCCAACAATGCAGCTACAGTGTATATGGGCACTCCTGCTGGAGGAATTTGGAAATCAACCAACAACGGCGATGCTTGGACTCCTCTTGGTGATAATTTACCACAAATTGGTGTGTCAGGAATAGCAGTTGATTACGCTAATTCTAATACCATATATATTGCAACTGGAGATTGCGACGCGGCGGATACTTACTCAGTTGGTGTTTTGAAATCTACAAATGGTGGTTTGACTTGGAATACAACAGGTTTAAGTTTTTCAAATACAGATACTTTTGCGGGCGATATTTTAATTCACCCAACCGATTCGAACATGCTTTGGGTGGCTACTAGTGACGGAATTTACAGAACGACTAATGCTGGAGCAACATGGACGCAAGTACAAACGGGCGATTTTTCTCAAGGTAGAATACGATTAAAACCAGGAACTCCATCAACCGTTTATGCGGTTTCAAATAATCGATTTTATCGTTCAATTAATTCGGGAGCAACATTCTCAATGATAACAACTGGATTACCATCAAGCTCAGGCCGATTATTGTTGGATGTAACTCCAGCAAATTCAGAATATATATACATTTTAAGCGCCACTTCTGGCTATGGTTTTCAAGGAATTTACCGTTCAACAAATGGTGGAAGCAATTGGACTAAAACATCCGATAACACCAATATTTTTGAATCATCACAAGCGTGGTATGATTTAGCTCTTGCAGTATCAACCACCAATGCAAATGAAGTTTACACAGGTTGTTTAAATGTTTGGAAATCTACTAATGGTGGAGCTACTTCAACTAAAATTAATAATTGGAATGATCCAAATGCAGCAGCTTACACTCATGCAGATATTCATTATTTACGATGTTTTGCAAACAAATTATATTGTGGCAGCGATGGCGGAATTTATGTTTCTGAAGACAACGCCAATTCGTTTGCCGATAAAACGGCTACAGCTCAAATAGGACAGTTTTATAGAATTTCTGTTTCCAAACAAACAGCTTCTAAAATGGTAGGTGGTTTACAAGACAATGGAGGATATGCATACAGCAACGGTCAATGGAAAAACTATTATGGCGCTGATGGAATGGATACTGCTGTACATCCAACCAATAGTAATTTGTTTTACGGGTTTATTCAAAGTGGTGGAAATATGTACATAAGTAATGATGGAGGAAACACATTATCTTCTTCGGTTGGTGCGCCAGGAGGAGAAAATGGTAATTGGATAACTCCTTTAGCAATGAATTCTGCCGGAGAACTTTTCTCTGGATATACTAATTTGTACAAATTAAATGGTTCCAATTGGCAACAACAAAACAATACCGCATTTAACGGAAATACTCTTGAAGTAATAGCTATTGATCCTAACAATGACAACAATATGTATGTTGCTGATGGGAATAATTTCTTTAAAAGCACTGATAAAGGACTAACGTTTTCATCGGTATATTTTGCTCCAGCTGATATAACTTCTATAGATGTACATTCTTCTAATAGTAATATTATTTATATTACTACTTCAGGAATAGATGGCGAAGCCTTAATGTCGACTGATGGAGGAAATTCTTTTAATTCGATATCTGAGGGATTACCAAGTATTGGAAAAAATGTAATTGTTCACCAAGGAAGAAATTCGGATAATCCTTTGTATTTAGGTACAAGTCTAGGAGTTTACTATCGTGATGATACCATGACACAATGGGAACCTTTTGATACTAATTTACCTAATGTTTCAGTTTCTGATTTAGAAATTAATTTAGAAGATGCTAAAATTGTTGCAGCAACTTATGGAAGAGGAATTTGGCAATCATCTATTCCTGTTCAAATTCCAGCCAATGATGTTAAACTAACAGAAATAGTTAATCCTTCTTCGGTAAATATAAATTGTAATAGCGATGTTGCTCCTCAAGTTACAGTTAAAAACAATGGTCAAAATCCAATTACAACCATTAACTTTGATTATGCTTACAACGCAGTACCTTACAATTATTCTTGGAGCGGAAATTTAAATCCAAACGAATCAACTTTGATTACCTTACCTACTGTTTCATTAGCTAAAGGAGCTTACAGTTTTGAAATTACATCAAACATCCCAAATGACGCCTATTCTGATAATAATTCGGCGCAAGGTGTTTTCTATATTAATGATTCAGGAACTGTTAATCTAACCAATACATTTGAGAATACTTCAGATGATTTATTAGAAAATGATGAGGGAAGCGCTACTGGGATATGGACTAGAGATGTAAAAACAGGTGGACTTTTAGCAACAGGCTCTAATAAAGTTTATACCACAAACACATCAGGTAATTATCCTGATATGATTAAATCGTTCTTAGTGTCAGAATGTTACGATTTGACGCAACTGGCAAACCCACAAATCAGCTTTAAATTGGCTTATGATTTAGAAAACAACTGGGATATTCTATATGTACAATATTCAACCAATCTTGGTCAAACATGGGAAGTTTTAGGTTCAATGGGAACCAATTGGTACAATAGTGATAGAACTCCAGATACATCGGGAACAGACTGTTACAATTGTGTTGGAGCTCAATGGACAGGAACCAATAGTGATTTACTTACTTACAACTATCTGCTTTCTGATTTTAACTCGGAAACAAATATCATTTTTAGATTTGTTTTTCAATCTGATCAATCTGTTGTAGCACAGGGAGTTGTGATTGATGATTTTCTAATTAGCGGCACACTATCAAATGCCAATTTTGACATCAATGATTTAACTATTTATCCCAATCCTTCTAATGGCATTTTCAACATTGCTAAAAACGATATTGCAATTGATAGTATAGAGGTTTTTGATGTATTAGGGAAAAAGATGGGAGTAAAAATTAACAACCAAAACAGTAACAATTTGGAATTGGACTTGACTAATGTTTCAACTGGAATTTATTTTGTTAAAATTCAATCTAATAGCCAAATAACAACAAAAAAAATAACCAAAAAGTAATCATGAACAACAAATATCTCATTGTACTTTGCTCTTTATTTGTATTAAGCTCTAGTATAGCTCAACAAAAAAATCCAGGAATTAATCTAGAATTCATGGATAAAAACGTAAAACCTGGCGATGATTTTTTCAGATACGTTAATGGTTTATGGTTTGACAAAACAGAAATTCCTAGTGATAGAGTGCGTTGGGGAAGTTTTGATGAATTGCGTCAAAATACTGATAAAGATGCTCTGGCTATTTTGAAAGAAGCGGTCAACAACAAAAAACTAGATCCAAAATCAGATCAAGCAAAAGCAGTAAAAGTGTATACTACTTACATGGATACGATTGCAAGAAATAAATTGGGCGTAAAACCTATTTTACCAACATTAGCCAAAATCAATGCGGTCAAAACAGTCCAAGATGTTAACAATCTAATTATAGAAATGGCTCCTGTAGGAGGAATTGGTTTTTACGGAATTAACGTTAATCCTGATGCCAAAAACAGCAACAAAAACATCGTGAATATTGGTTTGGGAAGCTTAGGGTTACCTGACCGAGATTATTATGTTTCGGATGATGCTGATTCAAAAGAAAAAAGACAAAAATACGTGATTCACGTTGCACGTATGTTGAAATTCTTAGGATTAAACGATCAACAAGCTCAGGCTGATGCAGAAAAAGTACTTGCTTTAGAAACCGAATTAGCTACTCCAAGATTGAATCGCGTTGAACGCAGAGATCGCAGAAAAACTTACAACATGATGACGGTGGCTGATTTGCAAAAATTAACTCCAGCTGTCGATTGGCAAAAATACATTTCAAGTGTTGGAATTAAAACAGTAGATTCTTTGAACGTGTCGCAACCCAAATACATGACGGCGTTGCAAACTATCTTTGACGCTAAAAAAATTGATGATTGGAAGGCTTATTTGCGTTGGACTCTAATTAACAAATCTTCCGACGTTTTAACAACTGAAATCGAATTAGCTAGTTGGGAATTCTACAGCCAAACCTTGCAAGGCGCCAAAAAACAACGTCCAAGAGATGAGCGTGCTTTACAAGTAGTAAACGGAACTGTGGGTGAAGCCTTAGGAAAATTATATGTAGCGAAGAAATTCCCTGCAGAAGCCAAAGAAAAAGCCAAAAAAATGATTGATAATGTTTTTCTAGCTTTTGAAAACAGAATCAATAATTTACCTTGGATGACACCTGAAACGCGTAAAGGAGCGATTGAAAAATTAAGAAAATCAAAGGTTAAAATTGGTTATCCTGATAAATGGAAAGATTATTCGAAATTGGTTATCAAAAGCAAAGAAGAAGGCGGAAGCTATTATGAAAACATGCAAAATGTTTCGAAATGGGGTTTCCAACAAAATATTGAAGATTTAGAAAAACCAGTTGATAAAACACGTTGGGGAATGTCGCCACAAACAGTTAATGCATATTACAATCCAACCAATAATGAAATTGTTTTCCCGGCCGCCATTTTACAACCGCCATTTTACGATTACAAAGCCGATGAAGCAGTAAATTATGGTGGAATTGGAGCTGTAATTGGCCACGAAATTTCACATGGTTTTGACGATTCGGGCTCGCGTTACAATGCCGATGGTAATTTAGTGAATTGGTGGACTGAAGACGATTTGAAACAATTCACAGGTTTGGGTGGCGCATTAGCTGCACAATATAGCGCTTTAGAGCCGCTTCCAGGCACTTTTGTAGATGGTAAATTTACCTTAGGTGAAAACATTGGTGACTTAGGCGGAATCAATGCAGCTTACGATGGTTTGCAATTGTACTTAAAAGCAAACGGAAACCCAGGTTTAATTGATGGTTATACGCCAGAACAACGATTGTTTATCTCGTGGGCAACAATTTGGAGAAGTAAAGCACGTGACGAAGCAATAAAAAATCAAGTGAAAACTGACCCACACTCTCCCGGAATGTACCGCGCTTATGTGCCGCTACTCAATGTAGATGAGTTTTACAAAGCCTTTGACATTAAAGAAACGGACAAATTATATGTAAAACCAGAAAATCGAGTTAAAATCTGGTAAAAGATAAATCAAAACCTCAAGCTAATTCTTGGGGTTTTTTTGTGCTCTGAATCAATCCAATCAAACTCACTACAGCCCATGTTCCTTCCAACACCACAAAGGGAATGTAGTTGATTAAGTACGATGTATAGCAAGCAATACTCGCACCAATAACGTTGAGTATAAAATAAAGGTTGCCATTTTGTTTGATAAGCGAAAAATTATTCAAAAAATAAGCAACTAAAATAATGCCAACGCCTATAGTTCCTATGATGTCATTAGTTGTCATAATGGATTTACTTTAAAGGTGTAATTCAACTTTGCAATTAATTTTTCACTCAAAATCGTCTTTCCAATCGAAGGTTTACTCTTATCAAATTGAGGAACCGGCAAGTTCAGTTGAATTGCTTTTCGGGTATAATATTCTTTCCGTGTTGGATGATAAGGCGCAACTGCATTGAAGGTTTCGTTCCAACAGTTGGCTTCAATAATTTTATGAAGAATGCCAATACAATCCGTTAGATGAATTAAATTAATCGGAGCATCTGGGTTTTCAACATTAGTTCTTCCCGATAAAAAATGAATTGGATGACGATTATTACCAATCAATCCGCCAAGACGAAGCACTGTTGTTTGACTATGAGCTTGAAGTAACTGTTCAGCCAACAACAATTGTTTGCCACTTTCGGTTTCGGGTTGAGGTTGTGTAGCTTCCGTAACAACCAAATTATCATCTGCATAGACCGAAGTCGAACTTACAAACAGTATTTTTTCTAGGGATGAATTTTCAATAAATGGAAGCAGGTTTTTAATTTTTGAAACGAAACTTTCCGAGGAATTGCTGTGTAATTTGGGCGGAATATCGATGATTAGTACTGATGAGTTTTCCAAAAAAGAAACCATATCTCCAGTTGTTTTTTCTTCTTCAATTTGAATTAAAAAAGGAAGAATGCCTGCTTCTTTTAAGGTAGAAATTTTTGCATTGGAAGTCGTTGAACCTTTTACTACAAAACCGTTTTTTAGCAATGATTTGGCCAAAGGTAATCCGAGCCAACCGCAACCTAATATACTAATTTGTCCCATTAATTTTGTGGCTGTTGTTGAGTAACACAATGTATCATTCCTCCGTTTGCATATAAATTTCGAACGTCAATTCCGACTACGGTTCGATTTGGATACAAATTTTGAATAAGCTGATTGGCTACAGCATCATTTGGGTCGTTGTAATTCGGAACCAAAACTTTAGTGTTGGCGATATAGTAATTTACATAAGAACCTTTGTATCCTAAATTGTTTCCAGTGGTTGTAATAACATTGTTTTGAGTCAAAGGTAAATATACCTTATTATAGACAGTTCCAATTTTATTTTTTGCAGCATACAATTTAGTAATATCGGTTTGAGGAACTTCCCATTCTAACAAATCGTTCTGATGCATTGTAACAATTGTTGATGCATTTCCAAATCGAGCAAACCCATCAATGTGCATGTCGGTGATTTCTAATCCTGCCACACCATCTAGCCATATAAAATTGGTAGTTCCAAGATAAGTTTTAAAAACTGCCTCTGCATCAGTTTGTGATAAACCTGGATTTCTATTGGTATTCAAAATGGCACTTTTGGTAGCCAATAATGTTCCGTTTCCATCAATTTCAATTGCGCCTCCTTCATTGACCATTTGATTGTTTAAATTAACAACGGTTCGGCTTTGTTGTTGTGCAATTTTGAAGGGAATGGCATCACAGTTTTCAAAATCGGCTTTTTCTCCCCAACCATTAAATCCCCAATCTTCAATAACAAGTTGATTGTTTTTGTCTCTAACATAAATTGGACCATTGTCACGAACCCAAACATCGTCTGTTGGAAAAATTTTAAAATCAACATTGGTTAAATTGACATTAGCGTTATTCAACAATTGTAATATTCTATTTTTTTCAACATCATTGTAAGCAATAATGTGAACTTTTTCGCTTGTAACTAGTTCTTGCGTCATGGCAACCCAAGTTGGGTCAATTTCATCTCTGTATGCTGTACCATACTGATAATGGTGAGGCCACTGTAACCAAGTTCCTTCATGTGGTTCAGATTCTTCTGGCATTCGGTAGCGTATTTCATCTTCAATTGCCGTTTCGTCATTGTTGTTCTGACAAGAATTTGCTGTCAAAATAAGGCATAAATTCAATAGAAGGACTTTGTTCATTGTAGTTAATTTATAAAAAAAACGGTACGAAACATAGATTATTGTAATCCGGTTACGTCGCTTTTTTTATCGATGATTATAGTGGGTTTTACTTGCTGTTTCACAATTACGGCATCCGTCAAAACAAATGGCGTCGGAATCATCCAATTGCGTCTTTTGGCCATAGAAAACAAGGGATTTTGCATCAAATCAAACGAGCTTTCTATCAAATTCAAATCGAGTTTTGCAGTTGCATTTATCGAAAATTCCAACTCCAAAGGAAGATTATCAACCACGTAATAACTTAAAATTTTATTGGTTTTTTTGCCAATGATGTTGCTCTTCACCTCAATCGATTTGGCTCCATTGGCTCTTAAATTGTAAAAAGTTGTTTTCCCATTATCAAAAATATCATAGCGATTGACTTTTCGATTAGGAGTAATCACAATTTTCAAATAACGACGGTTTCCAACCACAGAATCTTTCACAAAATTAATCGTTGGTCTTGGGATATTTTTGATAGGAGCATCGGCCATAAAAGTATATTTTGAACCGTATTTACTGTATAATTTATTGGTGTTTAATGGTTGAGCGTCTTTTGGCTTTTCCCCTAAATAACCTTTAGTCCATTCATCCAAATTAGTGTCGTAGGTTGCCCAATTGGCTTTGTTTGTGTCACCATCTAAAATATAAACCAAACTGTTGGGTTTTGCCTTTCCATAAACATATCCCGATGATTGATGCGCTTTCACAAACAATCCAATAGATAATAAAGTAAAAAGCAATGCCCAAATTCCTTTTCTCGGAAAGGAACCAAAAATAGGTATGAGCAAACCAAAACTCAAAACAGTCAAAATGCTACTTCCAACCAAAATTTTTAATCCCAAACCAATAGGAAACATTTGTATAAAAGGTACTAAAATTACTAAAGTAGGAATCGATAAAATTAAGTTGAAAAAGTGATTCGATTTTTGAGAAACTACAAAATAGCCCAACATCAAAGTAGTTGAAAGCACCGGAATTATCAAAAATCCTGCTCCTTTCAACTGAAATGCAATGACCAAATTCAAAATCAACCAAATCAACAAAGGAGCAATGGTTTGGTTCATTTCGGGATTGCGTTTGCCGTCATTTTTATAAAAAAGAAAGCAAATGGCCAGCGTCACACTCACAAAAGCATAAATGTAATCGTGACCGTTGTAGGTAAATCCGTGAAGAATGTCATTGTACTGTGGATAAATGGAAAGTAGTAATCTCCATCCCAAATATGTAATTCCACCTGCAACTATAAGCGAACCGAAAAGTGGTAAAAATCCTTTAATAATTTGATCCAAACGCAAAATATGTTTTCCCATTCCCACAAAAACAAAGAGGAATAATAATACAAAACCAATAATTACCATAGGTAAAATCCAAGAAAACGGATAACTCACAAATGAAAATGGAACGTTGAAATAGACCTTTTCGTTGGTTGAATTCAAATTTTTTAAATCGGCGTTAGAAAAATAATTCAACAATGGAACCAAGTAAGTGCCTTGATGTGCTAACGTTTTTGGGTCTAAATGTTCAAATTTATCTTGCGAAGTATGGTAATCAAAATGACTGTCGATAAAAGCAAAGTTAAAACCTTGAATTTTTCCACTTTCTCTAAAAACGGTCAAATCAGTATCGTTGGGCAACATTTTATAGATGCTATACATCAACGAATTTGAAACAGGATATTGCGCTTTTGCAGCTGAGAAAGCCTCAACCATTTTAGCGTTTCCTTGATTGGTTTCCATCAACATATAACTGGGTCCAGAAGAGCCACGAGCCTCGAAATTCAGAACCAAACCCACCTTTTTTGCCCAATTATGTTTTGTTACAAATAGTGCGGCACCATTCAATCCTAACTCTTCAGCGTCAGAAAAAAGTATAATGATGTCGTTTTTGTGCTTGGTTTTGTTGTGTAAAAATGCGCGAACGGTTTCCAAAATAGTGGCTACTCCCGAAGCATCGTCACTCGCGCCATTCGAGTACGAATGTGGTGCGCTGTCGTAGTGCGAAAGTAAAACCAACGCCTTAGTATTGGCTGAACCTTCAATTTTGGCCAAAATATTTTTTGATTGTACCAACGTACCTTTTTCGGTCATAGTAAAACCTTGCTGAAACGAAGTCTGTAATCCCATGTTTTTAAGCTCTTGAACTAAATATTGAGCGACTTCTTCATGGTTTTGAGAGCCAACATAGTGTGGTTTTGCGGCTATTTCTTTAACTTTTTCTAAAGCTCTTTTGGTTGAAAATTCAGAAAGTGGCGCTTCAGTAGTATCATAACCTTGTGGCGTCATAAAGTAAAAAACACCAAAAATCAACGCAAGTAGCGCCAACATTAAGTATAAAGCAGAATAATTTTTTTTCATGGAATTGAAATTTACTTCAGCAGCTCGTTAGCAGAAATAATTTTTTAAATATCTTTTTTGACCAACATGTAATAATCGTTTTCCAAAGGCAGGTAACCTTGTTCATAAATAAAGAAATAGGTGTTCCCAGTTTTGGTATTGAGAATGGATGTAAAATACTCAAAATCAAACCCTTTTATTGATAATTTTGTACGCGTGGTTTTGGATTTTCCATCTACATTCAACTCCGACAAAATACGGTAATTTTTTCGCAATTTGTTGTTGATATTGCGCATATAATTGTTGCTGTCTTTGTTCATTTTGTTGTTGTAGGCATTGCGACAGCCATCACTACAGAATTTTTTATCTTCTCGTCCTACAATTTTTTCGTGGCATTCTAAACAAGTTCTAGGCATATACAAATATTTTAAAATCAATCAAATATACTAAAAAATCCATTTGCAAACGGTTACAAATAGTTACAATCGATAGTAAATGATTAATTACCGATTAAAGCAGGTTGAATGTCACAACTTTGCATCGTCAAAAGGGATCAGTTATATGATTTCAGAAAGTCAAGAAAATTATTCACTTAAATTTAAACGCCATGCGAAACAAAGTACAATTAATCGGACATGTAGGACAAGATCCAGAAATTAAAATCCTTGAAGGAGGGAAAAAAGTTGCTAAAATGACTATTGCTACCAAAGAAGTATATTACAAAGAAAATGGCGACAAAGTAGAACAAACCGAATGGCACAAGGTAGCCGCTTGGGGGAAACCAGCAGACATTATAGAAAAGTTTGTACTTAAGGGTAAAGAAGTTGCCATAGAAGGAAAATTATCCCACCGTAGTTATGATAATAAAAATGGAGAGAAAAGATACGTTACAGAAGTCATAGTAAACGAAATCGTTTTGGTTTAATTTTTAAAACTTAAACAATATAATATTATCAATTATCAATTTTAATTTAAACGCCATGAGAAACAAAGTACAATTAATCGGACATGTAGGTCAAGATCCTGAAGTAAAAACCTTAGAAGGAGGAAGAAAAGTAGCCACAATTACCCTAGCCACTAATGAAAATTACACCAATGCTAAAGGTGAGAAAGTGGAACAAACCGAGTGGCATCGCGCAACAGCTTGGGGAAAAACAGCCGAAATCATTGAGAAGTACGTAACCAAAGGAAAAGAAATTGCCATTGAAGGGAAGTTAACCCACCGCAGTTATGACGATAAAAATGGTGAAAAACGATATGTAACCGATATTGTAATCAACGAGTTATTGCTGATTGGGAAATAATACTGTGATAAAAATGAACATCAAAGTATTTAATATTTGATTGGACAAGGAAAATTGTTTGAATGATCAATCAAAAATGAATGATTTTCTAGATTCAGTTGATGTAAAATTAACGTCGGCTAGTTTTGTGACTACAGGAAGCAAAGATTTCTGGTCAACAGTTGTTTTTTATTTGCCAAAAAAACTCAAAACAACAGTGTTAAAAGACGAAGATTTGTCAGAGGAGGAAAGAAAAATCTATCAGGCATTAAAACAGTGGAGAAATGAAAAATCAATGCAACTGGATTTGCCTCATTTTATGATTTGCCATAATTCGGAGTTAATAACAATTGCTAAAACCAAACCTGAGACAATTAAAGATTTCAAAATAATCAAGGGATTCGGAGAGCAAAAAACTCAAAAATATGCCGACGACATAATCGCATTCTTAAATGCATTGTAATCAGAAAAATAAAAGCGATAGAACTTGTTTTTATCGCTTTTTTGCTTTTTGAAGTAGAAGGAATGCGACATTTTGAAAGAACTTTTCAACACGAAAACGTTTTCGGGAGCAATTGTATTACTAACTTCTAAAATTTTTAATATCTTTATTAAGTTGTCAGTAATAAATTAACCCTAAAAAAATGAAATACCTAAAGCAATCGCTTTTGTTGGTCTTCTTTTGTTGTTGTTTTCAAAGTAACTGTGCACAAGTTGGAATTAACACCAACAATCCGCAAAGTACATTGGATGTCAATGGTAATTTGTCGGTTAAGGTGGTTAACCTTGTTGGCAATGGTTCTGGCAGTGGAGGTTCAGCAGTGCTAATTGATGATGGAGTTTATATCTCAATAAGTCCAACAGCAACCGACGATAAATTTCAATTACCAAACCCAATACTTTTTCCAGGTAGAACCTATGTGATTAGAAATATACAAAACTCAGTTACAGCACAATTAACAACGGCTGTGGGGTTATTGTTCCCTAAAAACTCAACTGTTGGAAGTGCACAAATTTATATGTATGAAGGTAATTTGCGAACGGTTACAGTAATTAGTGATGGAATCAATTGGACGTACATCAATTAATTATTCATCAGTTTTTCTAACAAGGCAATGAATTCACCAACATGGTAACCGTCAATCAAACCGTGATGAACGTGAACTGAAATTGAAATAGTTTTTTTCCCATTTTCTTCCACCATTTTACCAAATGAAATCTTTGGGCAACTATCAGGCCATGTAAAACTTCGCGCATGAGAAAATGAAGTAAAATTCACCCAAGGTAATGCCGAAAAATGAATCAAATTTTCAGGATAGTCGCGGGTAAAAAGCCCTGAAGTTATTTGAATACGTTCAATTTCTCTTTTGACAATTGTAGCAAACTCATGAACATCTTCATTAAATTCAATCAACGAAAATCCAAACGTTTTGTCGTCTCTCAAAATGGTAGCCGAAGCATCAATTCGGTCAAAAATAAACACTTCATTATCCTTTATTCGGTAACGAAAGTTTTCAATTGAATTTGCCGCAACCAATGTTTTGTGCAAATAATAAGTGAAAAATGAAACGCCTAATTCGTTGGCTTTTTGGTAAGCTTTGGTACAATCAATTGGAGTTGTAATCCCAAAAAAAGGCTCTTCCATTTGATTAAAAAACAAAAAATGCTCTTTGCGATTCCAAGTATCAATGTCAAGTTTTTGCTTCATTTTTATTTAAATAAAGGAACCACTTCAATAATGTCAACCACCGATCTAAAGTTATCGTGTTTGATCTCAAAATCAATTTTTTCGTATTCCCAAGTCGTGTGATACGGAATATGAATCGCGTGTCCGCCAACATTCAAAACAGGCAAAACATCCGATTTTAAAGAATTGCCTATCATAGTGAAATCCTCGGGTTTAATATCAAGACGAAGTAACATTTTTTCGTAATCAACTTCTTTTTTGTCACTCATTACTTCTATATGATGAAAATAATGACCAATTCCTGAATCGTGTAGTTTTCGGTGTTGGTCTTTCAAATCGCCTTTTGTAGCCACAATTAATTTATAATCGCCTTTAAGTTGATTCAAAACATCTTCCACATGAGGCAATAATTCAACTGGTTTTAAAAGCAAATCTTTACCAATTTGAATGATTTTTTCAATAACCAATCCCGAAATTTGATGATTTGTCAATTCCAAAGCCGATTCAATCATTGAAAGTACAAAAGCCTTAATTCCAAATCCGTACAAAGGCAAATTTTTCACTTGATGACTCAAAATCAACTGTAAAATCTCCTGATGTGACGCATAATCACTAAACAATTCACAAAATTTAGCTTGTGCTTCATCAAAAAAAGGTTCGTTGTGCCAAAGTGTATCATCGGCATCAAAAGCTATAACTTTTATTGACATAATTTAATTGTTTGTTGCGTATTCGTCCACTAAATTCAACAACTCATTCTTTCTATTTTCGTCCAATAACGAATATTGAAAAGAGTTTTTAGCCAAAACAATAATCTCTTCTTTAGTTAGCTGTAAAGCCTCTTGTATAGCAATAAAATTTTGATTCAAATAACCACCAAAATAAGCAGGATCATCCGAATTTACAGTCGCCTTTATTCCTTTGTTCAACATCGTTTTTAACGGATGGTCTTTTAAGTCCGTAACCACTCTCAACTCTAAGTTGGAAAGCGGACAAACCGTCAAAGCCATGTCTCTTTTTACAATTTCATCGACCAATTTTTCATCGTCCAAGCAATTATTTCCGTGATCAATGCGTATAATTTTCAAACCGTCAATAGCTTCCCAAACGTATTCGGCTGGACCTTCTTCGCCAGCATGAGCCAACAAAGCATAACCTTCTTTAGCGGAAGCTTCAAATACTTTGTAAAATTTGGAAGGTGGATTTCCTTTTTCAGACGAATCCAAACCAACAGCTATAATCCAATGTTTAAAAGGCAACGATTGTTGTAATGTTTCAAAAGCTTCTTCTTCAGACAAATGACGCAAATAACTCATAATCAGCAACGATGAAATTCCCCATTTTTGTTGGGCTTCTTCTTGCGCACGACGAATTCCTTTAATGATTGTTTCAAACGAAATTCCACGTTGTGTATGCGTTTGTGGATCAAACATAATTTCGGTGTGAAGTACATTTTCCTCATGGCATTTGGTCAAATACGCCATCGTAAGTTCGTAAAAATCTTGCTCGTGAATCAATACACTGGCGCCAGCATAATAAATATTCAAGAAATCTTGCAAACACGAAAATTGATACGCTTGCTTGACTTCTTCAATAGTTTGATACGGAATTGCAATTTGGTTGCGTTGCGCTAAAGCAAACATCAATTCGGGTTCAAATGAACCTTCAATGTGTAAATGCAGTTCGGCTTTTGGGAGTTGAGATATAAATTGGTTCATCAATTTTTAATTTTCAAATTTCATGATTACATATTGTTTTGCATCTTCATTATAATAACCTACATATGCTTTTCCGTTGGTGGAAAAAAAAGTAGGATATTTAATTTCGGCAAAACCATTGAAATAGCTACACATTTTGGTGCCCGAAAAACTATTGATTTTATCGGATTCTTGGTCAAAATTTTTAGAAAACAAAGCATTAACAGAAATGATATTTCGACTCGACTTGTAGTTATTGTAGAAAAAACTGGTTCCGTCATAACCGCCTAATAGTACAAAAGCAGTAGCATAAAGTAATCCGCCAATGGCACCATATTGAAAAGGAATTAAAGGCACACCACTGTTATTATAATCGTCTTCATTAGGATCAATTTTTTTGATTCGATTGGAAACGCCACCAAATGAAATTAAGTTTTTGCCATTGTAATTGTAACACGAAATACCCACTTTATAATCAGAAAGTTTGGTTACAAATTGGTAAGTGTTTTCGATGTTTTTTTCTTGGTGTTTGTTGACCCATTCGCACAAAAAATCCGAGTTTTTATAGCTAATTTCTGTATGGGAATCGGTAGAAAAATCTTTAATTACCTCACCGTTCAGGTTTTTTATACTCATCAATAGTAAAAACTTCGAAACTTTAAATTGGTATAAATTGCCTTCAAAAAAATACGAATTGGATTGATGAGTTACTATTTTTTCTTCTGGTTTATTTATTATGAAAGAAGCTGAAGTATAATCGGTTAAATTGATTTTGACCACTTGCGTTGACGTATAATTGTTGTCAAATGTCAACACTAATTCTTTTTCAGTTAAATAAGCCTTGCGTTTTTTGGCACAAATAGCTAACGAATTGGGTAAACTAACATCCATATTTTGGAGTTCAAAAGACGCTTCTATCGACTCAAAGCTCTCTTCAAACAAGTCATATAAATTTGAACTTTCGTTATTTGAATCACTAAAAGAAGTTGTGCTAAAATCAAAAGTTTTCACTTCTAACTCATTTTGATTGGAAAAACGATACAACTTTAAAACACTACTTTGTTCTACCACAGCTAAGCAATAAAAAGCATCATTAGTAGAAAAAGTTTGTACCACATTTTGACGATTAAAATTTAACTCTTTCGAAGTAATCGTTACTTTTTTGGTTTTGAAATCTAAGTTTTGAAACAAAAACTTTTCGGCATTATTTGTGGTCCATATCAAATTGATACTCGATTCGTTTTTGGTAAATCCAATCATATTATCCGTTTTTTTTCCCGGAATTGGAGTCATTAAAGTGTCCAATGAGTTGAATTTATTGTCGTAATGAACGATACGAACTTTTTTGGCATTGGAGATAAAAACATACGATTCATCCTTCGACTTATCTACATAACTAAATGACTTTCCGTCTTTTTTCATCACAAACGGAAGCGAAGTTATATAGCTTTGCGAATGACAAACCCAACCCAAAAATAAAGCAATAATGTAGATTTTGTTCTTCATGATTTTTTAGTAAGTGAAAGAATAAGCTAACTATTTATCGTAACTCAAAACAGTATACTTCTTATTTTCATCCTTGTAATAACCTAAATAATTCCCTTTTTTTAACGAAATCACAGTCGGATACACTGCGGAAGGATTGAAAGTAAAGAAATTTTTGATTAAATCAAAAGAAGTATAAGATATTTCACCTTCAACTTTGTTGAAATTGGAATCTAAACAAGTGTAGAAATAGGTAAAATCCCTTCCAAAATCATAATTGGTCTGTGTTTGATGAAAAAGAACAACATACACCAACGATCCAATCAATCCGAATTGCCCAAAGTAAATTGACATATCAGGCGATCCTTCATTGGAAGTTTGAATTTTTTTTACGTGTTCAGTAACACCTCCAATGGTAAGCAAGTTTTTGCCACTATAATTGTAGTACGATAATCCGAAATTCATTGCGTTCATAGTCGATACAAACTGACCTGTATTTTCTATTTTCTTTTTTTTGTAACTCGGGTTTACAGTCGATTCTAAGATGGCCGAATTACTAAAATCAAACGCATTGTTTTTGTCGGAAGCAAACTCTTTTTTTAACGTTCCATCCAAGCTCGTAACCGAAAGTACCATTTTTTGATTTGTGGCCACAATTTGGTAAAGCACTTGGTCGACTAACAGCGAATTGGCATTGGTAGAACCATCGTTTGAATAAGTATTCTGGGGAATTTGCTGTATAGAAAACTGATAATCCGAAAGATTAATTTTGATGACTTGAGTAAATTGAACATTGGAGTCAATCGTTAAAAATAATGCGTTCGGAGTATAAAAAAACTTTCTTTTTTTTGCTGTAATTGTTAGCGAGTTTGGAGCGTCGTTGTCAATCAAAGGAAGTTCAAAAGCCGTGTCAAATCCGCTTATTTTCTCTTTAAGCACTTCGAAAAGTGTGGTACTTTCGCTATCAGAATTAAAAAAACTATTGGTTCCTAAATCAATTTTATTCACCGATTCTTTCCCATTTGAATCAAAAGTATACAAATTGAGTACATTCGAATTGGTAGTAATCGTCAATAAATAAAAGCAATTATTGGATGAAAAGGTTTGAATTACTTTCTGCGTAGCAAAATCAAAACTGTGTTTTTTGGCAAACGAAGCCGTTCTGGTTTTGAAATCTACATGTTGCTGGTACAATTGATTATGGTCTTCATTGATCCAAAAAACCGACATGAATTCGTCGTTCTTGTTGACGCCAGCAATGCTTTCAAACTCTTTTTCAGGACGCGCAACGGTCATCGAATCTTTAATTTCAAAATTACTATCGTAATGCGTACATTTTACAATTTTGTTGTTTCCAACCAACAAATAGGCTTCATCTTTTTGTTTGTCAACATAACTAAATGCCACACTTTTTTTAGACAATTTTATACCAAAACCTGTCGTATACGTTTGACTGTGTAAGTGCAAACTAACAGTTATAATTATAAATAAAAATATCGTTTTTTTCATTAAAGTATATAAGTTAGGATTATAGAGTTCGTGACTGAAAATATTTTAAGTTAAACTATTTTTCAAAAATCAATCTGTAAAACTAAAGATTTTATATTCGTTATTTGGACTGTTGTAACTACCAACATACAAACCATTACCAAATTTAAATAAAGTAACATCTTTGTATAGTTTTTCAGAGTTTGAAAAAATAGGTTTGTCAATAATATCCGGACTTTCATCTACAAATTTCCGAACTTTTTCAAAAGCTAATTTTTTAGGTTCTCCTTGAATATGGTTGAAATTTAGGTCGAATAAACAATTCACATAAATCACCTTTTTCTCTTTGTATGTGACCAAGTTTTGAAACGCATAATTTGGACCATAAGTAACAAATAATCCAGTACCCATCGAACCAGTATTCATGCCAAAACCCATTCCTGAACTTCTTACAATATCAGAAATTCCGCCTAATGTCACATAATAACTATTGTCCATCAAATCGCAAGTTATCGAAGGAGTTGAATTATTAACTTTTCGAATAAATTGATTGGATTTTTCTAAAATACGATAACTGTCATACATGCCGTTTTCTTGAATAATCTCCGAATTTTTAAACGCAATCTCAATATCTTTTTTACCCGAAAAAGTGTTTATTTCAGTACCATCATCCAATTTTTTTATTGAAACGGCAAACTCCATACTATTAATCTTAATTTGAATTATTTTGGAGTCAAAAATGTAGGAGTTTGAATTTGGAATTTCATCAACAGGAGTGTCAATGTATGGTTGAGGAATTAAAAGGTTTTTAAAACTTAGATCAGATAAATTAACCGTTAGGTTTTGTGTAAACGAAGGATTGTTATCAATACTAATGACAAAAGAATCGTGATAAACGTATAATTTTCTTTTTTTGGAGTTGGTGACCAACGAAGACACACTTTGTTCCGTTATGGCTTGTAATTGCCTGTCGTAATCCTCATAGGTGTTTTCCGCTAAGAACTCATAAAGAGAAACTAATTTGTTGGAACTATTGTAAAATTTGGTTCCAGTAACATCAATGCTTTTTTCTTCAACAACACCTGTTTTCCCATACTTGTATAGTTTCAAAATGTTACTATTTTCTAAAGAAGTAATAACATAAAAGTTACCATTAACCGAAATTTTTTGAAAAATGGATTCGTTTTTAAAAACCAAATTTGTGGTATTGTAAGTTACTTTTTTCTTGCTGAAATCATACAATTCTGTATACAGCTCTTTGTTGTTTTTGGTTGCCCAATACAAGCGATAGTTGGAGCCTTTTTTGTTATAACCAACAATATCAACGTATTTTTTTTCAGGACGTGTTGTTGATATTGAGTCTATGATTTGCATGTTTTTGTTCAAAAGAATGGCTTTAACTCTTTTTTTATCGCTAATAAAAAGAGTAATTTCTTGTGTAGAATCGTTTACAATTTGAAAATAATCACGATTGTTTTTTAGAACCAAAGGAAATGAATTGACCGTTTGTTGCGAAAAACAATTCAAGAAAAATAACAAAAAGAAAGATAGATAAACACGTTTCATCTCAAACAATTATTACGAAATCATGGCACCATTCCCAACACCATCGGCATCCGGATTCACAAAAACCAATTTTCCTTCTTTGTCGTTGGTCATCAAAATCATCCCTTGACTTTCAACGCCACGCAAAGCTCTTGGAGCCAAGTTCACCAAAACCGTCACGCGTTTGCCCACTACTTCTTCAGGCGAAAAATGCTCGGCAATTCCCGAAACGATGGTTCTTACATCAATTCCAGTATCGACTTTCAATACCAATAATTTGTTGGCTTTCGGCATTTTCTCGGCTTCAACTATTGTTCCTACTCGTAAGTCTAATTTAGAAAAATCGTCAAAGGTTGCTGTTTCTTTTTGCGGTTCGACTACTTGGTTTTCCATTGTATTTGCTTTTTTAGTCGCTTCTAATTTGTCTATTTGTTGTTGAATTTCGGCATCTTCAATTTGGGCAAACAATATTTCGGCTTGACCAATTTGATGACCTGGTTGTAGTAATTCAGCCGTTTCGCCAATTGATTTCCAGTTATTTCCGTGCTGAGCTTGGTTCAATATTTTGCCTAATTTACTTGACGTAAAAGGTAAAAAGGGTTCGCACAAAACTTGTAACGCCGCGGCAACTTGTAAAGCTACATACATTTGAGTTTGAACGCGCTCCGGATCACTTTTTACCATTTTCCAAGGCTCTTCATCGGCCAAATATTTGTTGCCTAATCGTGCCAAATTCATCATTTCGCCTTGAGCTTCTCTAAATCGGTAACGCTCAATCGAACTCGAAATCACCGATGGATACGCTTTTATCTCAGCTAAAGTTTGCTCGTCCACTTCTGTAAATTCATTCGGAGTTGGAACAATGCCATCGTAATATTTATTGGTCAACACCACCACACGATTGATAAAATTGCCAAAAACAGCCGCCAATTCATTGTTGTTTCGTGCTTGAAAATCCTTCCAAGTAAAGTCATTGTCTTTGGTTTCGGGAGCATTTGCCGTTAAGGCATAACGCAATACATCTTGCTTGCCTGGAAAATCCACCAAATATTCGTGCAACCAAACGGCCCAGTTTTTCGAAGTCGATAATTTATTGCCCTCCAAATTCAAAAACTCATTCGCCGGAACATTATCAGGCAAAATAAAACTGCCTTCCGCTTTCAACATCGCTGGGAAAATGATGCAATGAAATACAATGTTGTCTTTCCCAATGAAATGAACCAATTTGGTGTCGTCGTTCTTCCAATACTCTTCCCAATTTTTACCTTCACGCGCCGCCCATTCTTTGGTAGCCGAAATGTAACCAATCGGAGCATCAAACCAAACGTATAATTTTTTTCCAATTGCGCCTTCCACCGGAACGTCAATTCCCCAATCTAAATCGCGGGTTACTGCTCTTGGTTTCAAACCGTCGTCCAACCACGATTTGACTTGTCCTAATACATTGGTTTTCCAGTCTTTGGCATGGTCTTCCAAAATCCATTTTTGTAAAAAATCTTGGTAGCGGTCCAACGGCAAAAACCAGTGTTTGGTTTCTTTCAAAATCGGAGTTTCGCCTGTGATGGTCGATTTAGGGTTGATCAAATCCGTCGCATTCAACGTCGAACCACAACGCTCACACTGGTCGCCATACGCTTCAGGGTTTTCGCATTTCGGACACGTTCCAGTCACAAAACGGTCAGCCAAAAACTGATCGGCTTTGGCATCATACAATTGCTCGGTCACTTCTTCAATAAAATCACCATTATCATACAATTTTCTAAAAAAGGCCTGCGCGGTATCATGGTGAATTTGAGCCGAAGTACGCGAATAATTATCAAACGAAATTCCGAAATCAACAAACGATTTTCGAATAATTCCGTCGTATTTGTCAATCACTTCTTGAGGCGAAATGCCTTCTTTTTTGGCTTTCATAGAAATGGCAACACCGTGTTCATCGCTCCCACACATAAACGCCACATCTTTTCCTTGCAAACGCAAATAGCGCGCGTAAATATCCGACGGCACGTAAACACCAGCCAAATGACCAATGTGAATCGGACCATTCGTATAAGGCAACGCCGCCGTAATTGTATATCTTTTTGGATTTTCTAACATTGTAACTTAGGTATATAAAATGCAAAAATAAGCAATAGAATTGAGAGTTTTATCATTTTTATTTGAAGCTATTTCCAGCTTTCCGCTCTATCTTTTGTGCCGATAAAAATCGGCACAAAAGGATGCCGCTGCAATCTGGGCTAGGGCAGTTGTTTTCAATATAAAATCAGTGTTAATCCGCAAAATCCGTTTCATCCGCGTGCTAATAAAAAGAACTTTTATACATTTGCTACTAAGTCAAAATCACAAATGCAAAAATCTATTCTTTATATTCTATTCTCTCTATTCTTTACACAACTTCATTCCCAAAAGAAAATGATTACACCACCGTATTTAAAAAAAGGCGACACGATTGCTATTGTTGCCACTGCACGTAAAAACATTGAAGACAACTTACAACCTGCCATTTCTTGGCTCAAAAGTTGGGGTTTGGAAGTCGTGATTGGCAAGACCATCGGACTCGACAACAACCAACTCGCCGGAACCGACGACGAGCGTGCTGCCGATTTTCAAACGCAATTGGATAATCCCAACATCAAAGCAATTTGGTGCGTTCGGGGTGGCTACGGAACCGTTCGTATGATTGATAAATTGGATTTTACCAAGTTCAAACAAAGCCCAAAATGGATTGTAGGTTTTAGCGATGTTACGGTGTTGCATAGTCATTTGAATACGATGGGTTTTCAATCGATTCATGGCATCATGCCTGTGAGTTCCAAAGCAACGGAAGAAGCTAAAGAAAGTTTGCGCAAAGCCTTATTCGGAGAACATTTAGAATATACTGTTCCTTGTGATCCAATGAATCGTTTCGGTTCGGCCAAAGGAGAATTGGTAGGTGGAAACTTATCGATTTTGTACAGTTTATTTGGCTCTCCATCGTCGATAGATTGCTCCGATAAAATTCTTTTTTTGGAAGATTTAGACGAATATTTGTACCATATTGATCGAATGATGATGAACCTCAAACGCAATGGCTGTTTGGAAAGTATCAAAGGAATTATTGTAGGCGGAATGACCAAAATGAAAGACAACGACATTCCGTGGGGCAAAAACGCCAATCAAATTATTGAGGATGTTTGCAAAGAATACAACATTCCCATCATTTACAATTTCCCAGCCGGACACATGGCCGACAATCGCGCTTTAATCATCGGAAAACAAGTCTCGATAGAAGCCAATGATTTGGAAAGTAAAGTAGTTTTTCAATAACTGAAGACTGAGACTGAATACTAAAAAATGGCTTCCCACAACGAACTCGGAAAACTCGGCGAAGAACTAGCAGTAGATTTTCTACAGCAAAATGGTTATGCAATTTTGGAAACGAATTGGGTGTTTCAAAAAGCCGAAATAGACATCATAGCTCAAAAAGATAACATTTTGGCCATCGTAGAAGTCAAAACGCGTTCGTCTATCGATTTTGGTTTACCACAAGATTTTGTCAAACCAAAAAAAATACAATTGTTGGTCAAAGCGGTCAACGAATACGTAACGTCGCGCGATTTGGATGTGGAAGTTCGTTTTGATATCATCGCCATTAACAAAGAAGGCAACGATTTTCATATCGAACATATTGAAGAAGCGTTTTATTATTTTTAATAATTCAGACCACAGATTAAAACGGATGTAACTGATTGGCATTGATTTTAATCTGTTGAATCTGTGAAATCCGTGGCAAAAAAGAACAAAACCATGCAACAACTACTTCTACTTCACGGCGCTCTCGGAAGCGAAAAAAGTCTGCAACCCTTAAAAGAATCGTTGAAAAATGATTATGATGTGTACAGTTTCTCCTTCCAAGGTCATGGCGGAAGCGAATTGCCTGAAAATGACTTTACAATTGCAGGTTTTGCCAATGAAGTCATTGCCTTTTTAGATCAAAATCAAATCGATTCGATACCAATTTTTGGTTACAGTATGGGCGGATACATAGGTTTGTATTTGGCCAAACATTTCCCTGAACGAATTCAGCGACTGTTCACTTTGGCAACCAAATTAAACTGGACGATTGAAGGAGCACAAAAAGAAGCGGCGATGTTAAACCCAACAATAATCAAAGAAAAAGTACCGAAATATGCTTCAAGTTTAGCGCAATTACACGGAACTAATTGGGAAGGTTTAATGACCAAAACAGCCCAAATGATGCTCAATTTAGGTCAAAATCCTGAACTGAATAACAGTGATTTCGAATCAATTTCGATTCCAGTTTTGCTTTCGGTGGGCGACAAAGATGCGATGGTTACTTTAGAAGAAACCATTCGCGTACATCGAAAAATTAAGGATTCACAATTATTGGTGTTGCCTAAAACGATTCATCCGATTGAGAAAGTAGATGTGGTGGAATTAGCGCATCAAATCATACGATTTATATCAAATTGATGAGTTCTAACGCCTTGTTAATGCTTTTTACGTTTTCAAAAGTCAAGAGTAATCGCAGGCCGTTTTTGGTTTCTTTTTCTTTCATTTTACACAAATTACCATTTTGTTGTACAAACTGAAGTAGCTTCATGAAACGTTTGGATTGGTAAAAATCGCTTTGCTGATCGCCCACAAAATAGCCCACCATTTTACCTTGTTTTAAGACTAATTTTTCAATTCCGACTTGAGTCGCTTTCCATTTAATTCGAATGCTATTCAGTAATGCAACGGCTTCTTTTGGCAATGCTCCAAATCGGTCAATGAGTTTTTGTTCGTAGCGTTGCAATTGTGCTTCGTCTTTAATCGTGCTCAATTCGTTGTACAAATTCAATCGCTCTGAGATATTGTTGATGTATTCATCGGGAAACAACAACTCAAAATCAGTATCAATTTGCAAATCTTTGACATATTCTTTGGTTTCGATGTCGTTTTCGGTTTCGTACAAGTCTTTGAACTCGTTTTCTTTCAACTCGTCAATGGCTTCGTTCATGATTTTTTGGTAAGTTTCAAAACCAATTTCGTTGATGAAACCGCTTTGTTCACCACCTAATAAATCGCCTGCACCACGAATTTCCAAATCTTTCATGGCAATGTTAAATCCGCTTCCCAACTCACTAAATTGTTCTAGTGCCTGAATGCGTTTTTGCGCTTCACTGGTCATCATCGAATGTGGTGGCGTAATAAAATAACAGAACGCTTTTTTGTTGCTTCGGCCCACACGACCGCGCATTTGATGCAAATCGGACAAACCGAAATTATTAGCGTTATTGATAAAAATCGTGTTCGCATTCGGTACATCCAAACCACTTTCAATAATGGTGGTGGCGACCAAAACATCAAATTCGCCATTCATAAACGCCAACATTAAATCTTCGAGTTTTTTGCCGTCCATTTGGCCGTGACCGATACCAACACGAGCGTCGGGAACCAATCGCTGAATCATTCCAGCAACTTCTTTGATATTTTCAATGCGATTATTGATAAAAAATACTTGACCATTGCGTTGAATTTCATATGAAATTGCATCGCGAATTAATTCTTCATTCAGTCGAACTACTTGCGATTCAATCGGATAACGATTCGGTGGTGGCGTTGTAATTACGGATAAATCGCGCGCCGCCATCAACGAAAACTGCAACGTTCTCGGAATCGGAGTTGCGGTTAATGTCAACGTATCAATGTTGGCCGCAATAGTTTTTAGTTTATCTTTTACATTTACACCAAACTTTTGTTCTTCATCCACAATCAGTAAACCAAGGTCTTTGAATTTCACGTCTTTATTGACCAATTGATGCGTTCCGATAATAATATCGACTTTTCCTTCGGCCAATTTTTGTAAAGTTTCGCTTTTTTGTTTGGCGGTTCTAAAACGATTCAAATAATTGACTGTGACAGGCATTTCTTTCAAACGCTCTGAAAAAGTGCGGAAATGTTGGTACGCTAAAATCGTTGTAGGAACCAAAACAGCGACTTGTTTACCATTGTCTACTGCTTTAAAAGCCGCGCGAATAGCAACTTCTGTTTTTCCAAAACCTACATCACCACACACCAAACGATCCATTGGGCGATCGCTTTCCATGTCCATTTTTACATCATTTGTTGCTGTGATTTGGTCGGGTGTATCTTCGTAAATGAACGAACTTTCCAATTCTTTTTGCAAATAACTGTCGGGGGCACAAGCGTAACCTTTTTCCAATCGGCGTTTGGCGTACAATTGAATCAAGTTAAAAGCAATGTGTTTGACACGCGCTTTGGTCTTTTGTTTCAAGGCTTTCCACGCGCCAGAACCCAATTTGTATATCTTAGGAACTGCGCCGTCTTTGCCGTTGTATTTGGATATTTTGTGTAACGAATGAATGCTTACGTACACGATGTCGTTGTCAGCGTACACAAGTTTTATTGCTTCTTGGGTTTTGCCTTCGACTTGAATTTTTTGCAAACCACCAAATTTTCCGATGCCGTGATCGATGTGCGTCACATAATCGCCTACAGAAAGCGTAGTCAGTTCTCTCAACGTCAAGGTTTGCTTTTTCGAATAGCCGTTCTTGATGTTGAATTTGTGGTAACGCTCAAAAATTTGATGATCGGTGTAGCATGCAATTTGGTTTTCTTCGTCATAAAAACCTTGGTACAAAGGGAAAACTGTAGTTTGGTATTGCTTGCGAATGTCTTCGTGGCTTTCTGAATCTAAATCTTCGAAAATGTCATGAAAACGGTTCGCTTGACTTTCATTGGCACACAACAAATAATTTTTGATGCCATTGAAGTGATTTTCGTTGAGTTTATTGAGTAATAAATCGAATTGTTTGTTGAACGAAGGTTGCGGTTGAATGTGAAACTCGATGGTTTTATCGATTGTAAATGTGGTTCCGCTTCCGATTTCCACCACTGTAAAATCCAATGCTTTTTTGAGGAACGATTGATGGTTGATGAACAACTCTTCAGGCTGTGCATGTTGCACGTCTTTGGAAAGTTTTTCGAAAGCTTCGCTCGCTTTGTCGAATAATTTCTCGAGTTGTGCTACAATCAAATCGGTGTTTTGCAAAAATAAAACCGTTTTTTCGTTGATGTATTGCAAGAAACTTTCGCGCGATTCGTTCAGAAATTTATTCTCAACATTCGGGATGATACTGATTTTTTTTTGTGCTTGAAGCGACAATTGCGTTTCTACATCAAAAGTTCGAATACTATCAACTTCATTACCGAAAAACTCAATTCGGTACGGATTATCATTTGAAAAAGAAAACACGTCAACAATTCCGCCACGAACTGAAAATTCGCCAGGTTCCGATACAAAATCAACGCGTTTAAAGTTGTATTCAAACAGAACTTCGTTGATAAAATCGATAGAAATCTGGTCGTTAACTGAAACTTTTAGTGTGTTTTTTTCGAGTTCTTTTCGGGTGACTACTTTTTCGAAAATCGCTTCAGGATACGAAACGATGATGGAAGGTTTTTTGCGCGAATTGATGCGGTTCAACACTTCTGCACGAAGCAATACATTGGCGTTGTCTGTTTCCTCAATTTGATACGGTCTGCGGTACGAACTTGGGTAAAAAAGTACGTCTTGGTCGTTGATTAAATTTTCTAAATCGTTGAGGTAATACGCGGCTTCTTCTTTGTCTTGAAACAATAAAAGAAAAGGTAATTCGCTCTTTTCAAAAGCCGTTTTGATGATGAATGACAACGACGATCCAGCCCAACCTTTAATTTGAAGGCGAGTATCTCTTTTTTGAATCGCATCGGCTAAAAGATTGACTTTGGCCGATTTTTCATAGACTTGAAGAATATTCGTTTTACTCAACGCCTATCTGTTTTTGAGTCATTGTATTTGGTATCGCTCTTGTTGTATCTTGAATTCGAATTCGATCAGGTTCGCCCGCTTCTTTTGGAATTTGGCTACGACGCACAATTTCTTCCAATTGCAATTGTAAAGAAGAGATTTCTTGGTTGATTTCGGCAATGTTTTTAACCACTTTAGCATCTTGAATTTGATTTAAATTGATAAACAAATTCATTGCTTTTATTTTGGTTTCAATCACTGTAATTCGGCTGATAACTTGTGGTTTATTGAATTCGTAAGGAATATTATTCTTTAATTCGGTGGCTTTTTTGGCCAATACTTTTGCTTTGCGTTGAAAAGCACCAATCGTACTTTTTGGCTTTTGATTGATTTCGGTTAAAAACGATCGCCATTCCATCCAATTATTGATTTTTCCTTGAACGGTTGGATCCAAAGGGCGAATGTTGAAAACCCAAGCTTTGCTGATTTTGTTAAAAATGACTTCTTTTTTCTTGGCTTCTTTTTGTTGTTCAATGAAACGAATTTTATTTTCATCTTGACACGAAAACAAAAAAAGAGCAATAAGAAGAATAACTGTCGATTGGAATTTCATTGACCAGATTTTATTGCAAAAATACAAAAGTAGTGGTTTTGATAAAGCGAATATGTGAAAGGTTTTATAAATTAATGATAAGTACGAAATACGAAGTTTGAAATTCGAATTACGAAATGGTTATATTTGCAACTACATACAAACAAAACATGACAACTAAAATTTTAATCATTGGTGCATGCGGACAAATAGGAACCGAACTAACCACCAAATTACGAGCCATTTACGGGAACGAAAATGTGATTGCTTCCGACATACGAAAACTAAATAATGACATCGTTAACAACGGAATCTTTGAAGTAGTTAATGCCTTAGATTACAATCAAATTGAACATTTAATTGAGCAATACCAAATTACTGATGTGTATTTGATGGCAGCTTTACTATCGGCAACCGCTGAAAAAAACCCTGCTTTTGCTTGGGATTTGAACATGAATTCACTGTTTCACGTGTTGAATCTGGCGAAAGCTAAAAAAATTAAAAAGATATTTTGGCCTTCGAGTATAGCGGTTTTCGGACCTACAACTCCACGTGAAAATACGCCACAATACACCATTATGGAACCTACAACCGTGTACGGAATTTCGAAACAAACTGGCGAGCGTTGGTGCGAATATTACCATCATCAATACGGTGTAGATGTGCGCAGTATTCGTTACCCAGGATTAATTAGTTGGACTACCGAACCTGGAGGTGGAACAACCGATTATGCCGTTGATATTTACCACAAAGCTTTGGAAAAAGGAAGTTTTGAGTGTTTTTTGTCGGAAGATACCAAATTACCAATGATGTACATGGACGATGCCATTCGCGCCACGGTTGAAATTATGCAAGCTGATGCGGAAGATATTAAAATTCGCTCTTCATACAACTTGGCTGGAATTAGTTTTACACCTGCCGAAATCGCTGAAGAAATCAAGAAACACATTCCAGATTTTAGGATATCATACCAACCCGATTTCCGTCAGAAAATAGCCGATAGTTGGCCTGCAAGCATCGATGATTCATCTGCTCGACGTGATTGGAACTGGAAGCATCAATTTGAAATGGACAGCATGACACAAGTAATGTTGGACAATCTTAGAAAATAATTATTCTTTCAATTTAGTGATCAAAGCGTCTTCAATAGGCGCTTTTATTTTTATTACTGCGTCGGTGTTGTCGTTAGGAATGGTCATCGAAAGCACATAATGTTTGATTTTCCAAGATTTTTTTTCTTTTACTAAAACACCACTGCCGCGGCAAATTTTCATTTGGGTGTTGAGTAATTCATCAAACCAAGCTGTTTTTCCATCTTTTGAAAAATAAATATGGCGCTCTAAAGCGGTAAAATTCCATGCCTTTCCACGGTCAAAATAAGGTTTGGCAAATTTCTGAAATGCTTTTTTATCCCAATTTTCGGTGGCGTCGGTTCCGATGAAAATGGATTCATCACTTAATGCACCAAAATAGTTTTCAAAATTTGCCTCAGCTGCAGCCCTATGCCAATTATTTAAAACCAATTCAATACTTGCTTTATCGCTTTGCGAAAAACTCAGTATAGGAATCATTAAAAGTAAATAGAAGGTGTTTTTCATGTTTTATTTTTTAGATAAAAGTAATGAAAAAAATGGTTTCAAAAACAACAAATTCTGAAGGGAAAACAAGGAATAAGATAAAGGAAAAACACCTTTAAAAAATGGGTATTTTACCTTGTTATTCCGTGAGTTATATTTTGTTGATTTGAATAAGTTTAGACTATTTCCAAATCGATAAAAATGGACATCAAAAACATCATAGAAAAACTAGGTAAATTAATTGATCCAACGGATGCCTTTATTGATATTTCTAATATTGCGACATTGAATGACGGAGATGAATTCCTGTTAAGCAAAACAGCTGTTATTTTGTCTATTATTAATATTGAAGAAGATAAAACGCTTAAAAACCAATCGTTTTATATTGCTGATTCTAATGATCAGAGTACTATTGATCGGTATACTCATCCAACAAAACATCTCATTATCTCTTTGTTGTTTAGCTCATATAATAAAGATTTATCAAAATATTTAGACGGGATTGATAAGTTAAAAAACATCATTAATTTTTTTCAACAAAACACTTCTTTGTACTACAAAAATGACGGAACAGAGTTAATTAGTTACACTACTTATTTAGGAAAATCAGACGTAGACAAGCAAAATTATACCAAAATCGCTTTTGAATCAGTGAGTTTAAGTATAGAACAACTAAGCCAAATGTGGTCGTATTTAGGTTCAAGATACATGCCTTCCGTATTGTTTAAAATGCGATTAATTACGGTTCAGGTTTCAACAATTGAAGAAGAGTCAGTTGTTAAAGAAGTAAACATTAACCTTTGGGAAAGCAACAAAGACGATATCACAGGTTTGTTAGAAACCAAAGTTCATCCACCAATAGAATAAATTAGAAATAATAAAAAACAATTATAAACAATAAATAAAAAAAGTCATGAATGTAAGTTCTCTTAAAACACCTGGAGTATATATCAATGAGATTGATGCATTTCCTCCTTCAATAGCCCAAGTTGCAACGGCTATTCCTGCTTTTGTAGGCTACACGGAAAAAGGACCGTCAGTTCCTACTCGAATCACCTCTTTTATGGAGTTTGAACAAACTTTTGGAGGTGCGCCATCACCAAGTTCGGTTGCGGTCGAATTGGATTCAAATTTGGTTCCAACTGACAAATGTGTGGTTCAAGAAAGTATTTATAAACTCTACAACAGCATTCGATTGTTTTATGCAAATGGTGGTGGAGTTTGTTATATCGTTTCGGTTGGAAGCTATACTACAGCAATAAGTGATGAAAATTTGTTTATTGATGGGTTAGATTTATTACGCAAATACGACGAACCAACCTTGCTGTTGTTCCCAGATGCAATTAACCTGACAGCAACTAAATTAG
Organism: Flavobacterium sp.; assembly: GCA_016787805.1. Taxonomy (GTDB): domain Bacteria; phylum Bacteroidota; class Bacteroidia; order Flavobacteriales; family Flavobacteriaceae; genus Flavobacterium. The sequence continues at coordinate 113,901 of JAEUTY010000038.1, forward strand.
GATTAGTTCAACAACAAGCTTTGTTGCAATGTTCTGACTTAATGGATCGTTTTGCTATTCTGGATGTAAAAGAAGAAAATGGATTAGTTGATGATAGTGCTGCTTTTAGAGATGCTGTCGGGAATCAAAATTTGAAATATGGAGCTTCTTATTATCCATCTTTGCAAAGTGCATATCCTTATTCTTTCCGATTTATGGATATTAATGGCGTTGCCGCAAATAAAGTAAATTTTAAAGGTATTTATTCAACCAATATTCCGCTGAAAGAAGCTATTGAAGAATTTGAAAAAATAGCAACTGATTATGGAGTTGTAAATACTGCTTGGAATCCTGCTGTAGCACCTTCAGATACAGCTAATCCTAAAAAGTTACATCAAATTCCAATCGATACACATACTAAATTAAAAACGGCCATTGATAAATGTTGGAACTTGTTAAAAGTATTGGGTAAACCATTATCTCCTACGATGACAAGTACAAAATTCAGTTTGTTTAGCCAAGATTTAGTAACTAATTTCTTGATACAACATGCTCAAAGTTTGGTTGATTTCAAAAAAGCGTATGAAATTCTTAAAAAAGTTGACGGAACAACAGATGTTGATGATTTATCAAATTTAGATAACAATACCGATTTTTTGAGTGTTTGGGGAACAATTTCAGCTTACACAGAATCAGCTCCAAATCCATATACTGGCGCTATTAGTGTAGCCATCCCTGTGGCAGGACCAATTCCAGCTCACAATGAACCAGATTTTGCAAAAATTCAATTGTTAGTTCAAAAACTTCATGCTTCAATTATCAATTCTATGGATAACGTGGTGAAAAGTTTGAGTGATTTTATGCTTTTTGAAGAGAATAATCTAACCTCAAGTATTCCAATTTATTCGGCTATTATTGACAAATTATCAGAGTATATGAATACTGTTCCACCATCAGGAGCAATTGCAGGAATTTATGCTCAAACTGACAAAACTAGAGGAGTTTGGAAATCACCAGCCAATGTGAGTATCAACGGAATTGTTGGATTGACCGATGATATTAACGACGCTGACCAAGAGAACATGAACATTCACGAGACAGGAAAATCAATCAATGCATTGAGAAAATTTGTGGGTAGAGGGTTTTTGGTTTGGGGTGGAAGGACTCTAGCGGGCAACAGCAACGATTGGCGTTATGTTAATGTTCGTCGTTTAGCTAATATGATTGAAGAATCGGCTAAAAAAGCGTGTGCTCAGTTTGTTTTCGAACCTAATGTAGCTCAAACTTGGGTGAGTGTAAAAGGAATGATAGATAATTATTTGACAACACTTTGGAATGACGGAGCTTTAGCTGGAGCCAAACCTTCTCATGCCTTTTTTGTACAAGTTGGATTAAATGAAACAATGTCAGCACAAGACATTTTAGAAGGCAGATTGATTGTTAAAATTGGCTATGCTCCATCAAGACCAGCAGAGTTCATCATTTTAGAATTCAAACAAATGCAACAAAAATCGTAATCAAATTTATTAATTTTTAAAAAATATAGTCATGCCAAATATTGATTTTCCACTACCAAAGTTCCATTTCAGTGTAAACTGGGGCGGAAGTAAAATAGCCTTTACAGAAGTTTCAGGCTTGAATAAAGAAATGGATGTTATAGAACATCGAGTAGGTTCGAGCCCAGAGTTCTTCAAAAAACAATATCCCGGATTACAAAAAAATGGAAGAATTACTTTAAAAAGAGGTGTTTTTGTCAACGACAATGAGTTTTTTCAATGGTACAATACGGTTGCTCAAAATACTGTAGAAAAGCGAACAATAATTATTTCTTTACTAGACGAAAATCACCAGCCAAAAGTAGTTTGGACGGTAAAAGATTGTTTTATAGTGTCTTTAAAATGTACAGATTTAAAATCAGACGCCAACGAAGCTGCAATCGATACAGTTGAAATTGCAAATCACGGATTTACTATCGAATACAAATCATAGTCACCATGCCAAGTAATGATCCCATAGTAGGTTTTCACTTTTCTGTAGTGTTTGAATTGTTACCTCAATTTTCGATTGACACCAAGTTCCAAAGTGTTAACGGATTAAAAGTAACTATGGAAACCGAATCCTACACAGAAGGTGGGCAAAATAAATTCAAGCACAATTTACCATTGCGTTCGGGCTACCAAGATTTAGTCTTAAAAAGAGGGTTAACATCGGATATCTCAGCTCTTTCTATGTGGTGCAATCAGGCTTTGGAGAATTATATTTTTTACCCTGCCAATTTAGTGGTTTCATTACTCAATGAAGACGGAATTCCTATAAAGGCATGGTATGTTTCACATGCCATTCCTTTAAGCTATGAGTTTAGTGATTTTAACGCCGAAGAAAACAAAATTGTTATTGAAACGGTAACCTTGAAATACAACTTTTTTAAAGAAATACCAATCCCTAGTTTCTAAAGATTATGGCTATTGAAATTAAAGAATTACACATCAAAGTAACTGTTTCTGAGGCTTCTGAAAGCGATTCGAATGCATTTCAAAAGTTCAATCCAATGAAAATCAACGAACTAAAATCGGAGATTGTGCGTGATTGTACACAAAAAGTATTAGAAAAAATTAAAGAAAGACAAGAAAGATGATAGAAGGAATATTAGGAATAATCGACAAAATGCGAATTGAAGTATTCAATTCAAAAGAATACTTAGAGCCTCCTAAAAAAACCATTTTCGTTCAGCTTAATCCCGAAAAATACACCATGAAACACAATGTTGTTTTTTGTGAAGGACAAGCCATGGGAACTACAGGGAGCGATTTGAAATTTAATAAAATTGAAGGCGAGGAAGTAACATTTGATTTTCTTTTTGATAGTTCTGGAGTTGTCCCTCCTGGAAAAATTGTTGACGGTAAAGGAATCGCATCGCTTTCAAGTACCTTAAGTGACATTGGCGAAGCACTAAAACCAGCTTTTGTTAATCCGTTTGGAGAAGTTGATACGGTTGAAAAACAAGTCGAAGAATTCAAAAATTTATTGATGGGTTATGATGGAGAAAAACACCAAACGGCTTTTCTCAAATTACTTTGGGGAGGATATAGTTTGAGTTGTCGATTAAAAAGCATGGATATTGAATACTCGCTTTTCAGAAAAGATGGTCGCCCCATCAGAGCTAAAGTGAAATGTTTATTCAAAGGAACTGTCGACTACAAATTGATGGTAGCCAAACAAAAAAAGAGTTCACCCGATTTAACGCACGAACGAGTTGTAACCATGAATGATAGTTTGCCTTTGATGGCAGAATCAATTTACGAGAACAATGAATTTTACATTGATGTAGCCAAAAACAACAAGTTGCTTAGTTTCAGAAATGTAAATACAGGTCAAAAAATAAATTTTCCACCCATTAAATAAGCGTCATGTTATCTTTAAAGCCATTTTTTCCCTCTGACACACTATTAAAATTAGAGTTTTTAATAGATGGTGTAAATGTTGGGTTAGATACTTTACTAAAAGATGCAAGCATTCAGTTTGAACTCAACAAAATTCCGTTTGCCAAGTTTACGTTCATTTCCAATCAATTAACAACTGATAGCAAAGAAAAATTGCCAACCGATTCGTTAGTTCGAAAATCAGAGGAGACGCCAATAAACATTGAGGTAAAGATTAACTACCAAAACAAATCGGTTACTTTTTTTAAAGGAATTATAAAATCACTCCACAAACAGAATGATGACACCCAAGTGGTGACCAAAATTGAGTGTAAAGACATTGGATTTAAATTGGCTCAACCGACCAAAGTCGATGAAAATAACAAAGACAAATTTGCCGACAAGCTCAAAACGTATACTTCTAATGTTCAATTAAAATTAGGTTCAGATTTTAATGGTACTTGGGGAGAGGAAATAATTACGCATAACTCGGCTACTGTTCCTTGGGATTATTTAGTTGGGTTTTTAGACTCTGTAGGAATAATGATAGCTCTTAGAAACGGCGATTTCAATGGAATTGATATTCTAAAAAAAACGACCAAAGAGGCCTATGTTGCTGAAAATGGACTCAATGTGTTTTCTTTTACGGGTAAAAAAGATCCTGAGCGAATCAAATCTTCCGTAACAATTGAAACATGGGATATTGAATCACAGGCCATAAAAAAAACTACATCCGAACAAAGCGGACCAAAAAATGAGCAAACAATAAAGGTCAATCAATCCACTTATCAACCTTCAACATTAACACGAATTGTTGATGCCATCAAAGAAAAAAGCAATATAGCTGCAGTTCATGGTAAAGTGACAACTTATGGTAATTTAGAGGCTAAAGCTGGCGATTTTATAGGTTTTAGCAAAATTAATCCCGATGTTGATGATAAAGCTTTTTTAATTACGCAAGAAGTGCATACCATTGAAAATGGTTGCTGGAGAACGGAATACACGTACGGATTTGAAAACGAAAAATCATTTACTGAAAATACTACTTCAGGAGTCAATAATAGTCAAGCTCAAGTAGGTCAATCCAATACTATCAACGGATTGCAAATTGGCATTGTAACTCAAATAGAAGAAGACCCAAATAATCAATTTCGAGTTAAAGTTCGAATCCCAATTTTGTCTGAAAAAGGGGAAGGTGTATGGGCTCGATTAGCTACAATGAATGCTTCTAAAGAAATGGGAAGTTATTTTATTCCAAATGTGAATGATGAAGTAATTATTGGCTGTTTGGGGAATAATCCCGATACTCCAATAGTTTTAGGAAGCGTATATAGTAGCACCAATACCATGCCTTTTCCTATCGCAAAAGAAAACTATATCAAAGGTTTTGTTACCAAAGAAGGAACTAAGATCATTATGGATGATGAAAAAAAAGTCATCGAACTCAGTACCAAAAAAGGAAACAAAATAACAATTAGCGATGATTTAAAAGGAATCACTTTGGAAGATGAAAACAAAAACAAAATTGTGATGGACGATAAAGGAATTACCATCGAAAGTTGTAAGGATTTTAATGTCAAAGCTAAAGGAAATATCAAAATAGAAGGTGTTCAAGTGGCTGCTGAGGCAAGTGGTACAATGGAATTAAAAGGAACAATGATTAAACTCAATTAAAAAATGGGAGCTGCTGCTAGAACTGGAGATATGCATGTTTGTCCAGCATCCGATGGACCAAAGCCTCATGTTGGCGGCCCCGTTTTGCCTGGAGCCAATACAACAGTTTTGATTGCCAACATGCCTGCTGCTGTTGTAGGAGACAATTGTACGTGTACAGGACCACCTGATTCTATAGTGGCGGGATCATCATCAGTACAAATTGCAGGAAAACCAGCCGCAAGAATGGGCGATTCAACTGCGCATGGAGGAACAATAACAGTAGGTTGCCCAACCGTTTTAATAGGAGGATAAATAGTATATAAACCATGGCAAAAGAATCATTTTTAGGAAAAGGGTGGAGTTTTCCACCAACATTCAATAATTTATCGGGAACGGTAAAAACAGTTGAAGACGAAACCGATATATTCCAAAGTTTGAACATTCTACTTTCAACACAATTGAAAGAAAGAGTTATGCGCTCTGACTTTGGGTGCGATTTGTCAGCTTTGCTATACGAAAGTATTACCGTTACTCTTTTGACTAAAATAAAGGGAATAATTGAAAACGCAATTCTATTGTACGAACCAAGAATTGACCTTATTGATGTTGACTTTTTTAATGAAGAAACCAATAATGGTGTGATTAATATAGAGGTGATTTATCAAATTAAAGCCACTAATTCGAGAAAGAATTTTGTGTATCCTTTTTATTTAGAAGAAGGAACGTATTTAAACAATAAACAATAATGGAAAATTGTAACTCATTATTATCGATACACACAGGAACAGGAACGACACAAAATGACAGAGTTCGTCCTGCTCTGCAAACGAGTTTTTTTCTTGTTGATGAAAGAAAAGAACAAGACTTTATTGTGTTTGTTCAAAAACTTTCTAAATACGTTAACTATTACAACGAGTTTGATGAGGTTGAAGGCGATTGGACTAGCTTTTATGAAAATGAAACCACATCTATTTTAATTTTAATCGCCAATTGGAACATACAACTACTGCAAAACCAATATGAAATTTTAAAAAATGAAATTGCTTTAAATGCAAACTTTTTAGATCAACAAGAGTTATTGTTAGACTATTTCAAGCAAATTAAAGACGAATTTGAAATATTGGTAACTAAAATTGGTTCGGTAGACGACGAAATATCTGTGAAGGAAAATTTGCTGTCTACATCCTACGCCATTACTGAAAAATTAACGTTTATTCAAGATCAAATCAACAGTTCTTCTGATATTATTGGTTTGATGAAAAACTATGTTTTTGTTAAAAATGTACAACAGCTTTTCGGATTATTGCTTTCTTGGAAAGATTTTACCAATTCAACCATCGATTACCAATTGAATTCGTACGATAAGCATACACCGCATTATACTCTTTTTCTTTCTTTTTTAAAATTATTACGAGTAGCCCAAGACAAGCTCAATGAATTTACCAAAAATCACCTCAATTTTTATTACAAAGATGTGCTTCACATCGAAAACCAATCGGCTCAACCCGACTATGTTCATTTGGTAGTTGAACCGTATGATACAAATCCATTTTTAATTCCGAAAAACACCATTTTTCCTGCCGATAAAAATTCGTTAGGGCAAAAAAAATTCTATAGTTCCACAGCCGATCAAACCATTAACGGAATTCAACTGGATTCTTTTTTGAGCACGCATTTCAAAAACAATGAATATTATAAGTCTGATCTTTTACCGCTGAACGCAACCAATGAAGGATTCAATGTTTTTGTAGACAATGCCCAATTGTTCAAAGAAGGAATTATGATTGCCAGCCCAAATTTGTATTTGCAAAGTGGCGAACGAACAATTAATTTACGGTTCAATAACCAAACGTATCTTGCCAAAGACTTTAATTTTTACCTAACAGGTGAAGAAAAAGTGATTGAAGTTTTCCCTGATGAAAATTTTAAAGAAGATAAAAAACTAGAAAATCAATTCATCAGCTTATTGATTCCTTCAACAGTGAAGAAAATAGTTCCTTTCAATGCCAAATTGCATCCCGAATTGTTAATTCAAACTTCTTTTCCTGTTCTGAAAATAGTTCCCAAACGAATAGGAATACTAAAATCAATTCATACAATTGAACTCAATATTTCAGTGCAAAATTTCAAATCGTTTGTTTTGGATTCAGATTTTGGCAAAATTGATGCAGAAAAAGCATTTTTTCCTTTCGGAGAATTTCCAAAAAAAGGCAACGGAATTATCGTGAGCTCTAATGAGTTTTTTATGAAGAAAAACGCAACAGCTACTTTTGTGCTGGTTCCTGAAGAAGGTAAATCAAATGATCATATATCAAAATTAACTTCTGCCTTTATTTTAACAAAAGGGAAATATGTTTCGGTTAAGAAAGCAACAGAAATTAGCAATTCTTTTCCTTTAAAAAATTATAATTTCGAAGACGTAGTGAGTGAAGATGTCGTTTCAAATGGCAAAATCAGAATTGAATTGGCTAATGATTCTTATGCTGGAGAAAAATTTCTGCAAGCGTTTATCAATGCTAGCGCCAAAACAGCCACTGCTACAGAAGCAACAAAATACAATACTACTTTCTTAGAAAAACCTAGAGCCAAAAGTTTTGAATTTCATTATTCAGTAAATGAAACGATTAAATTATCAGGTAAAACAACCGAAAATAACCCAATAGAACTCTATCATTCGTTGCCATTTGGGTATAAAAAGATTGCTCGAAGAGAGTTCTTTTTTTCAAGAAATAATTCACTTGAAGGTGCGATTTATCTCGGATTTAAAAATGTGCTTCCCAAAGACGGGCTCAATCTTTTATTGCAATTGGAAGAAGGAACGGCCAACCCGTTATTGCCACCAGCAACCGTTAGATGGCACTATTTGCATCAAAATAATTGGACATCATTAGAGCCAGAAGCAATTGGTGATGAAACACGCTTTTTAACCCAATCAGGTTTGGTTTCTATTACAGTTCCTGCATTCAGTACAACAACCAATACTGTTTTAGAAGCTTCCAATTTTTGGTTGCGAATTTCGGTTTCAAATATTCAAGCAGTTTGCAAGTTTATTGGCGTGCATACACAAGCATTGAAAGCAGTTTTAACTGATTATGAAGGTTCGGGAGTCGTATTTGTTGAATCGACTTCAAAAGAAAAAATCACCAAAACGTACGATTCATTTGATAAAATTAAAAAAATCACGCAGCCTTACAGCTCGTTTGGTGGGAAAGTAAAAGAAAAAGACGAATTTCTTTATATGCGTTCAAGCGAACGATTGCGTCACAAAAATAGAGCAATTACCTCTTGGGATTATGAACGAATTATTTTGCAAGAATTTCCAGATGTATTTCGCGTAAAAACATTAAACCATTACCGCTATGATACTAAAATTTCGAATGTTTCTGCGGGTTATATTACGCTTATTCCAATTGCTCGTTCGTCAAGCACAGATATAGTTAATTGGAAACCATTTCTGAGTTTGAATAAAATGATTTTAATCAAAGAACACCTCCAAAAAATAGCTTCGCCACATGCAAGAATCAATGTGAAACCTCCTCGTTTGGAAAAAGTAGAAATTAATTTTATGGTGAAGTTTCACATCGTTGAGGGGATGGATACAAGGCTGTATACCAAACAATTAAAAGAAACAATTAACCAATACTTGAGCCCATGGGCTTATGAGAATACAGAAGTAAATTTTGCTAATGAAATTGAGTTTTCTTCAATAATTCAACTAATCGATAATCAAAGTTTTGTCGATTATATAACTGATTTTAAAGTAACTCAGTATGTTTTGAACGAAAACTTTCAAGTAGTTGGAAATCCAATTCAAAATTTGAACAAGATTACACCGCAAACGGATTTCACTTTGTTTGTTCCGAATGAAACCCATCACATTCAAGAAATATAAAAAACCACATCATGGCTACAGATTATTTCATCAATAAAGACCGAGCATTACTTCCTTCACAAGATTTCAATTTTTTGTTTGAGGAAGGTTTAAAATATGTGGAAAAGTTGGGGAACAAATTTTGGACCGACTACAATCCGCACGATCCAGGGATTACTGTTTTGGACGTTTTGTGTTATGCAATTACCGAATTGGGTTACCGATCTGATTTTGACATCAAAGATTTGCTGACCAACTCCAATGGTGCTATCCAAAATAATTCTTTTTTTACTGCGGCCAATATTTTTACCAATGCTCCTTTGACCGAAATGGATTACCGAAAATTGTTAATTGACATCAAAGGTATCTCCAATGCTTGGGTATTGGCAACACAACGAAATGTTGATGCAAATGGTTATCACTTGCCGCATCATAGCGAAGCCAGTTTATACCTTAACAAAATTGAAGATAAACTCAGTCTTTCTAACAAAGATAAAAACGACAAATTAATTCCTGAATTGTTGCTTCGCGGACTGAATAAAGTCAAAATCGAATTAGAAGAAGATCCAGAATTGGGCGATTTGAACACGCTTTTATTAGAGTATTCTTTCTGGCACGAAAACCGATGGATTAATCTAAAAATTGTTCCTCAATTTACGAATTGGAATCATCCCAATGCCGATTTATTTGCTTTGATGAACACGCCATCTAAAATTACCATTGAAAGTATTACCAAAACACAAGACAAAAATGTGCTTTTTTTGATCGTGAATCGATACAGTGATCCTTCGGACTCGTTGCATTTTCGTATTTTTTCGGAAGACAGTTCGGAAGTTGATATTGCTTTAGATTATTTAAATAATGAAGCAAATTTGTGTGATGTCATTTCAAAATTCAAACAGAAAAAAGAAAAAATCAGTTCCATTTTTGCCTCGGTTGAAATGGTTTTACAACAAAACAGAAACTTAACGGAAGATTATCTGTGTAAAGAAGTGGTTGAGAAAATAGATATTGGTGTTTGTGCCGATATCGAAATTGAACCAGGTGAAGATTCGATAGAAATTATGACTCAAATTCAAATTGCTATTGATAAAATCATCAGCCCAAAAATCAATTTTTATACTTTAAACCAATTGGTTAATGAAGGGTTACACTCGGAAGATATTTTTCTCGGGCCTAAATTGCAATACGGATTTCTAAAAGATGCCGAAGTCAACAAAGCACAATTGCCAACAGCAATTCACGCTTCTGATATTATAGCTGTTTTGATGGAAATTAAAGGAGTTAAATCGGTAAAAAACTTAATGATGAGCGCCTATAATATGTTAGGAATGCCAATCAATGGATCAACAAATCAAAGTTGGGTTTTGACACTTTCTGGCGAGGTGAAACCAGTGTTTAATCCAAAAAAATCAAAACTATTACTGTTTCAAAAAAACATACCATTTCTACTTTCGGAGTACCAATTGATGTTGGTAGATCAAAAAGTTGATATGTATAAAATGCAATTCAATCAGAAAAAATTAATCAACAGCAACAATGATTTTGCAGTACCTACTGGTGACTTTTTTGATTTGAATCATTACTATAGCATACAGGATGAATTTCCTACTAATTACGGACTAGGAAAGAAAAATGTTTCTGAAAAAGCAAGTGCGCTTCGAAAAGCACAAGTCAAACAACTCAAAGGCTATTTGTTTTTTTATGAACAAATATTAGCGGATTTTTTTAGTCAATTGTACAACGCTAAAGAGTTGTTTAATACCGATGTTAATGGTGAAAGTAGAACGTATTTTCCAACCTATTTGGATAAAAATATTTTAACTGGTGAAGATTTTTATTCGAAAGAAATATATGCAACAAATTTGCCATCCAAATTGTTAAATGGAGAGTCCGACTACGATGTTTCATTAATCGAATCAAAAGCGTTGTATTACGATCGAAAAAATAGAGTGCTCGATCATCTAATGGCGCGTTTTGCCGAAAGTTTTAACGATTATGTATTTATGATGTACCAAGTTACCCACGACACTTCGGGTATGGGCGCATTGGCTTTTGATTACGAAGATTTGATTTTGGATAAAAAGAATTTTATCAATTCGTATCCCGAAATCAGTAGTAATCGCGGTTTAGGAATGGATTATATAAATGCATCACTAGTTGATAATGAACTAGAATTTCAACCTTTTTGGAATACCAATCATCGTGGAGGTTACGAAAATAGAGTGGCTAAATTATTGGGAATTAATACTATCGCTCTACGAAATATAGTCACAGAAGATAGCGTTCAAACACAATGGACAGTTGAAACGGAAGATGAAAATTATTTGTTTCATATTGTTTCTCCTGGCGTTGATTTAGTAAACAAATGGAATTGGGCACAATTGCATTTTTTAGATCAAAACCTTTATCAAATTGACACTTACGGCGGAAATTATTATTTGTACTTAGTTGATGATTCGGTAAAAATTGCCCGATTCGATACTCCATTTGGTACCGAAACAGAAGCAGCTGATTATTTGCAAGAAATGATTAAAATCCTCAACATTTACTACGAGAATTTTTATTGCTTGGAACACATTTTACTTCGTCCGTTTGACGGCACTTTCTCTGACGATGATTTGCTGTCAGTTTGTTTGAATGACAAATGCTTAGACGAAGGGAATAACGACCCTTATTCGTTCAAAGCAACGATTGTTTTACCAGGTTATTTGTCGCGTTTCAAGAATTTAATTTTTAGAAAATACGCCGAAAAAATTTTCCGTCAAGAAGCGCCAGCACATGTGTTGTTAAAGATTTGTTGGGTAAATATTGAGGATATGATTGGTTTTCAAACCAAATACAGAGATTGGTTAGAAGCGTATCGAACGTATCGTACTAAATATTGTGCAAACCAACTGACAGATGATGACATCAACGAGTACAAAGTGGTTCTTTCGGCATTAGTTGCAGCACTCAAAGAACTCAATACCATATATCCTGAAGGAAATCTTTACGATTGTCAATTAAGCGAAAATACAAACCCCATAATTTTAGGAAATTCATCATTAGGAACTTTATAAAAAATACATCATGGAAGCATATAATACAACCATTTACCCTGTTTTTGAAGCCGATCAGGTTTTGAGTCAAAATGACCTCAATACAATTGTGAGTCATTTGGAAGAACAAGATCGTATTACAAGAAAAAATCTAACAGGCTTAGGAATAGTGTGCGGATTAGACCTTACTTTTCCTACATCAACTTCTGCAAAAATTGATTGCGGTACAGCAGTAACTTCACTAGGATTTCAAATCAATTGGAAGGAAACTACTTTTGCCAACTATCGAGAGTACGAATTGTCTGAAAACTTCTTGCAACCCGATTATTTGAAGGAACCTCACTTGGATCCTATTTTTAAACATGTAACACAATATGTTCCTATAAAAAATTGCATCGAATTATTGCCCGCAACTTCAACGGTCGAGGGAATGCTTCCAATTCCGGATAATTTTTTTGAAGATAAAGCGATCATTTTATTATTGGAAGTCGCTCTTATCGACCAAAAAAACTGCGTAACAACCAATTGTGATGACAAGGGTAAACGGATGGAATTTAACGTTCGTCCTCTTTTAATTCCGATTGAAGAGGCAACACAATTATTGTTGACGGAGTATCCTAGTATTGTCAATTATGATGAAATTGAACTGCCAAGATATAACGTTCCTTACAAAAAAATTGTAACTGGAGCTGAAGTTTTAAAAGGATTTGAAAAAATTTATGACACTAGTTTATTGAATTCAATAGCTACTTCTATCAACACAGTTTACCAAGACTTTAAAACTATTTTGCCTGCAAACCCCAATTTTGTAGTGTTGCAAAATGCCAAAGACAAAATGGATGAGGTGGTCAATTTTTATAAAACAAGTAATTCGGTTCAATATTTATGGGATTGGATTTTTGATATTGGCCAAGCTTACAACGAAATAGTTGCATTCAAAAAATTGAACCCTAGCTTTTGTTGCGTTAACGAAGCATTATTTCCGTTTCACGTTGTTATAGGAACCAATTCAACTAATTCGACCAATTACAGAACTCCTTTTTATAACGCCTTAAATACGTCTACAAACGAGAAAAATAAACTCAAAAAAATCACCTTACTTTTCGAACGTTTAGCTCAAATTATCAGCACCTACAAATACGATTCAAGTGCCAAAATTAAAATAACGCCTTCGGTATACGGCAATGTTCCATTATCTGAAAAATCAATTCCATTTTATTATGATGATGTGTTGAATTTGAATAAAAAATGGAACCCTGAATTGGCCGAAAAAGACCAATCGGATACTGTTTTATCGTACCATTCGGAAATGGCCAATTACAGTTCGAAACTTTCGGTTCAAAAACCGTTATTGTTTGATTTAGAACCCTACAATTTCTTCAGAGTTGAAGGTCATATTGGGAAAAATTACAAAACAGCTTTACAACAAATCAATCTAATTAAAGATAGTTATGCGCTACCATTTAAAATTACGGCTCTCAATGCAGTAGATTTTGTAAACAAACAAGTCGATATCCTAAAATTTGATGGTCGTTGGGACGATTTGGAAACCGATTACGATTTGGCGCGTAAAAGAGTATACAACATTACCGAGTTTGTTATCAATTGGATGGACTTGAGAAAATCGAGTTTAACTGGATTGATGACCGAAGATAGCATTGCTAGTTTTAAAAGTATTTTAAGTCAGATGAAAAATTTATTGACGAATGACTTGAAACAATTTTTGCCCAATTTCACTAGTTTTTATGAAATTTTTAAACAGCTTAATTATGTTTTTTTATTTCACAGATGGTGTATTCAGCTCAATCAAGCTACTTTGAGTACCATTGCCGAAGATCTTATTGACCGTTTGGACGATATTAACGAATTGTTTTTAGAAGATCCGTTTACGGTTATTTATGAAGAAGCCAACTTGAGATGGCAAAAAATTTACAAAGACCTTTTCTTTTCAACCTTTATGAAAAAACACCCAGGATTAGAGCATAAAGCGGGTGTAACCAAAGGAGGAACTTTGGTTTTAGTTTATGTTGATACCACTATTTTTAAAGCACCAGCTGCGCCTGTATCTCATACTGCTCTTTTGAATTCTATAAAAGCATACAAAAATAATTTTAGCAATATTGAAATTAGCGTTAAACAAGACATCGAGCGAAGTGTAAAATTTAAAGATTACAAATCGCAAATCTCTAAACCCAACACTTCTTCAATTGACAAATGCAAAGCCGAGTCAGACAACATCAAAACCAACTTATTAGAAGTGGCTCAACATAATTTGAACGCTAATTATTCGGTTGAAATGAGTGGCTTTTTGCTAGAAAATATTAAAGAAGTTCTTCAATATGATACAAATACTTCAGTAGACCAAAATCCGTTTCAACAAGTAATAATTGCTGATTTCTTTTTGCCTTATGCATGCTGTGGCGACGGTACAACGGTTGAAGTAAAAATAGAAACCATCGAGCCATTAAGCATAAGTTTGGATCAAGACAAATATTGCAAAGATGATGCTGATGGCGTACACGAAATTACACTTAAAGGTAAGTTCGGAGGCGAGTTTTCAGGAGATGCTCATTTAGCAGTTGAAGAAAGCGGTGATAAATATTATCTTAATCCAAATCATGCCTCACTTCAAACACCTAAGATGTATTCTCTTACGTATGCTGTTGATGGTGAAACCAGTAACACGGTTGAATTCCAAATTTTGGAACCTACTTCACTTAATTGGTCAGCGGTTCGAAATGAAAACGATCACAATGAGTTTACTTTCATCAATGCAAATGATAATGATACACACGAATATGAATTTGATTTCGGAACAGGAATGGAATCAATTACTACAACTCAAAAAACGGTAACACAACTATTTGAATTCAACGAAAACGTCACTCAGTTTACGGTAATAATCACTCAATTGGGCGAAGTATGTCGAAATTCGCAAACAATGACGGTTGAAAATCCAATAGGTGATTTTGGAGATAGAGATTTTAATATCAAAGATTTCAATACGTAATAGTATAATTCAAAAATAATAATCATGGGAAAACCAAAAACACAAATAGTAAGTGATATTGATTCAAAATTCATTACTAACGGAAATATAAGAGCTGTAGATACTAATGCTGTTTTAAAGGATATTTTAGATTGTAATGAACTTAACACACCAACTGATTTAACCCAAATTAACAATCGATTGAATGGTGTTGAATTTATCAACGATGAACAAAATAATCGTTTGACAGTACTTGAAAATGCAGCTGGATCTACAATTCAAAGAATTGATTTTAGAAGTGATGTTTCTCTATTTGATTTGTCAAATAATGCTAAAATGATGTATTCTATTAGAGGAATCGCGGGTCAATTTATTAATGTGATGTTGCACATAAAAATTTTAGAATCCAATACTAATTCGTATTCATTTGTTCACGGAGAAGCCGATTTAACTCAAATTTTAAAGTCAATTAAAAGAGATTTGACTCCTCTTGAAATGGATTTTTTGGTAAAGGTCAAAAGCGAGGTGGAACAAAGTATAACAGGTAAAAGGTTTAAAATTGCCAACTTAATTTTTAATGAATTCAAAGGTAAATTTACCATTATTATTGAACCTCACGATTTGCAAGACGTATTACAAGTCGGTGATATTATTTTTACCACAATTACACTCCATACTCCAACGATTGATGTGGTTCAAATTAATAACAAAATAACAAAAAACACTGTAAAACCTTTGTAAAAAGAAAACATAAATGCATTTAATTCAACAACATACTATAAATGTGGACTGTTCTTCTCAACCATTTGGGAAAGAATTGCATCAGCAATTAGGAGGGTTGTTGGAAAAAGAGTTTTACCCAAAGTTGGATTTGCTTTTTGAAAAATATGAATGCCCTAATCAAATTTGGAGCATCGATTGTTTGGAATTGAATTTACCTACCATTTCTCCTAAGAACTGGAAAAATGAATTAATTCAACATTCACTAAATCAAATAGAAGCGTTTTTGCAAAATAATAAACCAGTTGTTAATACTAATCAAAGTAGAACTATAACTGATAACAATCGGTTAATTCCGAAGTCAAATTTTGCTTCACAATTGCTCTTTCAATTTTTAGTGACAGGTACTTTGCCTGAAAATTCTATTTCAAAAAAATTAGACGATGTCCTTTTAGCA
The DNA here is from genome assembly GCA_016787805.1 of Flavobacterium sp. Lineage (GTDB taxonomy): Bacteria > Bacteroidota > Bacteroidia > Flavobacteriales > Flavobacteriaceae > Flavobacterium. The sequence goes on from JAEUTY010000038.1 coordinate 130,033, forward strand.
ATCGAAATTTCGGAAAAGTTTAGTGTTCAATTAATCGATTTTTTTAAAACAAATCCGAGTCGATTGTTACGTTGGATAATGGCAATTCCTGATTTTTTTAAAGATAAAATAACTCCAAAAATTGATCTTTTCCCATTTCAATTTAAATCTTTTTTTCTTCAAGTTTTAGAGGAAAAAACAATGAATTTATCACTTAATAAAGAAGCCCAACTTCAATACAGTAAGTTAAAAAAAACGGAAATATTGAAATGTTTTCAACAAGATAAAATGTTTTTCTTACTGTGGATTGAATTGATGCAATGGATAGGCGTTTTATATTTAAAATCAACATCCAAAAGTTTACTTGTTGACGAGTTGATACGATTGTCAAAAACCCATTGGAATATAAATGTTTCCGACTTAATTCAATTTTTTAATTGGGTTGAAACAGTATCTGTCCAACTTCAAAATGACACAAGTACTAACCAAACAGAATATTTAAAAGAGATAAAAAAACAATTGACTTCCTCACAAGATCAACAATTTCCTATAGAGCAAGATTGTAATGAAACCAAAAAAGGGACAAACAATTCTTCAGATTTTTATTTTATTTCAAATTCTGGGTTGGTTGTTTTTCACCCTTTTTTGCAACCATTATTTGAGCAATTGAACCTGATTAAGGATGGCAATTGGAAAAACAACCAATCGCAACATAAAGCTGTTTTGTTGACTCAGTATTTGGTAACAGGAACCACAACGTTTTTCGAAAACGAACTTGTTTTAAATAAAATTTTGTGCGGATTACCTATTGAAGATGTGGTAAATATCAAGCAAAAAATCACTAAAAAAGAAAAAGAAAAATGCCAAAATTTACTGGAAGCCGTTTTAGAATATTGGACTTCCATGAGCAAATCATCTATAGAAGCTTTGCGCGAAACGTTTTTGATTCGAGAAGGTAAGCTAGATGTTTCTAATTCTACTTCCTATGAATTATGGGTTGAAGAAAAAGGCTACGATATTTTATTGGCGCAACTTCCTTGGGGAATTGGAATGATAAAAACACCTTGGATGAATGAGTTTTTAACTTGTCACTGGAACTAAACAATTATTACTATGGAAAAACTAATAATTGAAAAACCATCTGCCAAAAAAGGGACAAGTAGTAATTCGGGTGCTTTTTTTGATACATTATCTCAAACTCCAGCTTCTAAATTAGCCGAAACATTCAATGCCTCGCAACAAGATAGTGTGAGTGCTTTGAAATCTGAAAAGGATAAAACAATAAAAAAAGTACCTCAAGTAAACGAAAACGAAGGTAGTGCCTACAAAGACGCTTCGAAGGCAAAGAAAAATGCTGCGGCAAATAAAAAGCTTGGTAAAAAAGGAGGAGCCAACAAAACAACCAAGGGACCCATAAAAACGTTTGGAAAAGAGGAAATGAAGTTTCCAGAAAAGCCATTGTTGAAAAAAACCGTTTTTAATTTTCAAACCGTTGGAGCCACCAAAATTGAATCGCAAGCTCAAAGTCAATTGGATGCAGTGCAATTCGATACCGAAGAAATTCCAACCAAAATGAATGAAAAAGCATCGGTTGATCTTTCAGGTGAAGCAGATGTAAATACGGTGTCGCAAGATCATGATGCTCAATTACACGAAGTTAATTTTCAAAAAACTGAAGCTTCAAAAGAGGTTTATAAAGATTATGGTGAAAACAACATTATCAAAAAACCTGGGAATAAAAAACTACAAACTAGCCACAAACCATCGGCGACCAAGGTCAAAATAACAACAATTAAAGATTTTAAACCAGAAGGTATTGATCCAGCTCTTTTGGATGCTCAATTTGGCCCTGAAATTCAATCTAAAATTGGCGCGGAAAGCAATAAATACCAAACAGCGAAAGATGAACATGACCAAAAAGTTATTGATGAAGAGAACAATGCAGACACTAAGATTGAAGCTGAAAAAGAGAAATCTAAAGATGCTCAAAACAAATCAGTTAAAACGGCCCAAGGCGATGTAACAAAATCAAGATCAGAATGGGAAACAGAATTGAACAATACCGAAAACGAGTTTGTTAAAAATTCAGGCGATGCGGCGAAAGAAAGTTTAAAAGAAATAAATACCAAAAAAACCGAAGGAGAAAAAACAGCTCAAGGTCATATTGATAAAGCCAATAACGACGCTAAGGAAGAAAAAAAGAAATCGGAAAAAGAAGCAGAAGAAAAAAAGGCAGAAAAAAAGAAAGAAAGCAAAGGCTTCTTCGGTTGGTTGGCTGATAAAGCTTCGGCACTAATAAATGCATTAAAAGACGCATTAAACTTCATTTTCAAAAAACTGCGCGAAGCCGTTAAAGCTATTTTTGATTTGGCCAAAAAACTAATTGTTGCGGCACTTGAATTCGCCAGAAAAGCAATCGTTGGTTTAATCAAAGCATTTGGTGCTGTACTTAAAAAGTTTGTTGATGTGGCGCTCGCAGCATTCCCAAAATTAAGAGACCGAATAAAATCAAAAATCGACAATTTTGTTGATAAAGCTGAAAAATTTGTAAACAAAGCTTTTGATTTATTTAAAAAGGCTATAACAGCAATTCTCGATTTCTTAGCTTCTGCAATAGATGCGCTTTTAGGAGCTCTGCAAGCCTTTTACAATTTCATTTTGGATGTTGTGAATTTCATAGTTGCTGGAATTCTTAAAATATTAGAAGGATTAGCCAATTTGGTTAGTTCAGCTATCGAGATGCCAGGCCATTTTATGGGTCAAATTTCAGAAGAGTTTTTAGGAATGGATGTTACACAGCCTTTACCTTTTGAAAAATCTGGTCCTGTAGCGACAGCGGCTGAAAATGTTCCTTCAGATAGTGAATTGGGAGATTTATTGCAAAAACAATCCTATGAAGAAGAGGATTTCCATGTTGATCCAGTTACTGATAATTTAGAACTGAGCCCTGAATTAATGTCAAAATTATCAGTTGGTGATGGCGAGTATCATTTTGGAGAAAATGAAAATACTATGGAAGGATTTAAACAAGAATTTGCCAATCCAACTACAGAAGAATCAACAGAAGTACCAGCGTCAACCACCCAAAAGAACGATATTCCTGATGATCCGTACGCACAAGCAGATTGGTTTATTGATTACCAGAACAAACAAGCACCTATGGACACTTCGGCGTCAAATAGCGATGGTAAAGAAGCAGCCACAGCAGAGTCAATGCCAGAGGAAATGAAAATGGTTGGTCCTTGGAGTCCAGCAGTTCGTTTGTACTATTTAAAAGAACAAATGTGGGCTGGAATTAAAAAGAAATGGGAAGAAAACAAAGTAACATATATTGGAATTGGAGTTGCCATTGTGCTGGTAATTACAGCGTTGGCTATTGCAACAGGTGGAGCGATATTCGGATTAATACCACCAGCATTAGAAATATTTGCCGCAATAATGATGGGAGCTGCCATGGTAAAAGCTTCTGGTTTCTTCAAAGACTATATGGTAGATGGTTGGGCAGGCAAAATTGTAAATGCAGGTAAAGCTTTAGCAAGAGCTATTGGTATTATCTTAGTAGAATTGATTTTTATTCTTCTTTTTGACTCAGCAGCTTTATTTAAAGTATTAAAAACAGCAGCCAAAAGCGGTGCAAAAGGAGTCTTTACTATGGCCAAAACTGGAGTCAAAAGCACTCTAAAAGCAGGTAAAAATGCCTTGGTTGCTTCAGGGAAAGGGCTTGTAAAACAAGCAGGTAAAGCCAAGTTCCTAATTCAAGGAATTGGAAAAGGTATGTCTAAAGGAGTAAAAAGTTTGGATGAGTTGGGTGAAAGCTTAGCGAAACGATTTAAATTTAAAGGCTTCAAAATTGTAATAAAAGGTTTCCGATTCTATCTCTATGGAAGTATTAATCCTTGGGTGTTATTGGCCAGTGGAGACATTAAAGAAGTGGTTGATAAAGGGGGAGTGAAAGTTGGTGAATCAGGAAAATTTGTTACTAAAACTGGTGAAAAAGTTGACGGAATTCTTGTCGGAATCGGTAAAGGAAGTACTAAGTCTAAATTTGTCAAAAGTTTAGAGGACGGAACCACTAACGTAGATGACTTTTTAAAAATTGCTGATGATACTGCTAGAAAAGAAGTCATTCATGGTGTGGACAGTTTCAATTACGATCAAGTATTAAGAGATTATGGAAAAAAAGTTGCAGATACAATAAAAAACAGAGGAGCTATCTCTAAAAATGCAGGAAAAGAATTGGCAGGCGAATTTGATCAGGCACACCATTTAATTCCAGTTGAATTAATACAAAAATCTGACATATTAAGAAAAGCCATTGATGGAGGTTTTGAGTTTAATGGGAAAATAAATTCAAAATGGTTGAAACAATTCAGTAGTAGAGTAGATGATTTAAAAGACGGAATTCATGCAAGTCACCCAAATTACACCAAAAATGTTTTAAAGAAAATGAGCTCAGATTTTGATTTTTATCTAAAAAATGTAGTTAAAAAAGCAAGTATCAATGAAGTTACCGAAGCTGAAGTAAAAACATTTATGGATAATTTTGCTAAACAAATAGATACAATTTTAGAAGATAATCTAAAATTGGCTAATCCAAAGAAAATTGACGACTTAATCTTTTAATAACATATGAGAAAACTAAATTATTATGGAATAAGTTATTCGGTTGATAAAAAAGTTACTGGGTCAAAAGATTCGCAAATTATTAATTTTATCGACCCAGAAAATAACAATCCAGAACGTATGAGTACTTATTCTTACATAGGATTAGACCATATCAACCCAAATTTAGACTTTAGTAAGTTTAAAGCAGATGGAAAAGCTATTATGACAGATGTTTTGAGTAGTAATTTTTTTTCTAGCTATTTAATTATTAGTGAAAGATTTAAAAATTTCTTGGAGGAATTTGATTTAAGCAACATTCGGTTTTTAGAAATTACCGTGACTAAAAACAATGAAAAGTATACCTACTATATTGTAAGTTGCATTGAAGATGTAGAAATTGTAAACTTTTCACAATCATCTTTTATAGGAGATAATAGTTCTCCAGCATTAAGAAAAGGAGGAAATGTAATAAAAACAGATTCTTACGAGGATTACTCAAAAAAATCTACTGAAATTTGGCACGAAAAAGGGTTCGGTTTTGTTTTAGTGCCTATCAAAGTGACTCTTAATTATAATAGTGATATGATTAAGTTTCCTTTAGGAACTGGATTACTTATCTCTGAAAAAGTTAAGGAAAAAATAGAAAAAGAAAAATTAACTGGAGTAGTAATAGAAAAGTCAGACATTGAGTTTTTTGTTAATGATTAATCATCAATTTATCCACTCTTAACGGTCAATAATTCAATCTTTAATATAGTAAATCTCATATTCAATGCCTTTCAAAGCCCTAAAAAAATTCATTATTTCCCAATTTTCTGATGAAGAATCAAAAGAACAATTCAATTTTGAAAACTCTTTTTCAGATGTTTTAGGAAGACCTACTTCACACGAAGAGGCCGTAGTTTTGTTGTTGGCTTTGGTACCACATCTTTTGCCTAATTTTTTTGACAAAATAAGCAAAAAATTGCACCCAGATGGTGGTGATTTGCCTGAATTTGGTGGCGTTCGCGAAGGCAATCACCGCGGAATGCTTCCAACAGGCGAAACGGCTCAATACATTTTAGCTAAAAACAACCTGCAACACCGATTGGATATTCAAAAATTATTCGCCGATAATTATTGGTTTGCCAAACAAGGTGTTTTGTTTTTAGAGGAAGTAAAAGAAGGTGAACCTCTTATGAGCGGAAGACTAATTCTCCCATCAGAAATAGTTCATTTGTTGAGCTATGGGGAGCAATTAAAACCCAAATTCGGCGCCAATTTTCCGGCCAAAGAAATTACAACTCAACTGCAATGGAAGGATTTGGTAATCAACGAAAGTATACATTCGCAAATCAATCAAATTCGACTGTGGATCAAACACCAGCGTGTTTTGTTAGAGGAATGGGAAATGAATAGAAACGTTGCTCCGGGCTATAGAGCGCTCTTTTATGGTCCTTCAGGAACTGGAAAAACCCTTACGGCTACTTTGCTCGGAAAAGAATTCAATCGTCCTGTATTTCGCATTGATTTATCGCAAATCGTTTCTAAATACATTGGTGAAACCGAAAAAAACTTGGAGAAAATTTTTTCACAAGCCGAAAACAAAGAATGGATTTTGTTGTTTGATGAAGCCGATGCGCTTTTCGGAAAACGAACCAGCACCAAATCATCCAACGATCGGTATGCCAACCAAGAAGTAAGTTACTTATTGCAACGCATCGAGCAGTTCAATGGCTTGGTAATTTTGACTTCAAATTTTAAAAATAACATTGATGATGCCTTTTTACGCCGATTTAATAGCATTGTCAAATTCTCAAAACCAACAATCGAAGAGCGACTACGCTTGTGGAACAACTCAAAACCAAAAGGCGTTGCAATAGACGAAAACTTATTACAGCAGTTGGCCACGCAATACGAATTAACAGGAGCGCAAATCGTTTCGGTATTGATGCACGCGTCGTTAATGGCTATCGATAAACAACAAAAAGAATTAAGCAAAGAGTTTCTATTAATTGGAATCAGAGCCGAATACAACAAAGAAGAACGACAGTTTAACGAAATTTAGAGATTCAAAATTCCAAAAGGGGAAAATTCCAAAAAACAAAAAACAAATCCCAAATAAGTTTCAAATATTAAAAACTCAAAACTCAAAATCCGAAACCTTAACCCCGAAAATTACCTAAAACTTCTCCCGATGTTGCGACCAATCCAACCCCAATTCTTCGGCTTCTTCCGAAACACGAATAGGAATGAAGAAATTGGTAATTTTGAACAACAAATACGCTCCACCAAACGTAAAAACCGAAACCAAAATCAAAGCCAGCATGTGGTGACCAAAAACGCCCCAACCACCGTGAAGTAAGCTTGCGTTTTCACCTTGTGCAAAAATAGCAGTGAGTAGCATACCCATAATGCCACCAACGCCGTGACAAGCAAATACGTCGAGAGTGTCGTCAATTTGTTTGAGTTTTTTCCAATACACCATTTTATTGGAAACAATCGCACCGATAAAGCCAAAGAAAATACTCTGCGGAATCGTTACATAACCTGCCGATGGCGTAATAACAACCAACCCAACTACTGCGCCAATACACGCGCCCAAAGCTGAAACGCGTCGCTTGTTCATTCGATCAAAAAATACCCAAGTGAGCATGGCCGAAGCCGAAGCAATAGTTGTTGTAGCAAAAGCCATCGCGGCCGTTCCGTTGGCAGCGAGAGCAGAACCTGCGTTAAAGCCAAACCAGCCAAACCAAAGCAAACCTGTTCCGAGGAGTACAAACGGAATGTTAGTAGGAATATGTTCACTGTTTTTGCGTTTGCCTAAAACGATGACGCCAGCTAATGCGGCAAAGCCTGCGCTCATGTGAACTACAGTGCCGCCAGCAAAATCTTTAACACCAAAGTAGCCACACAAAAGGCCGTGAGGATGCCATATCATGTGGCACAAAGGTGTGTAAATAAAAAGGGCAAACAAACAAATAAATAACAAAAAAGAGACAAACCGAATGCGTTCGGCCAGCGCGCCGGTTATGATAGCCGGTGTAATCACGGCGAATTTCATTTGAAAAAGGGCAAAAAGGATAAACGGAATCGTGGTGCCTAAACTTTGGTGCGGTAAGGCTTCTACTTGATCAAAAAAAGCAAAGTCCAACGGATTGCCGATAACGCCATAATAGGTTCCGTCGATGGTAAAACCAACCGGCCTTCCGAAAGAAAGACTAAAACCCACTGTAACCCAAAGCAAACTAATCACGCCAAGGCAAATAAAGCTTTTGAGCATGGTAGAAATGACGTTTTTCTTGCCCACCATACCGCCGTAAAAAAACGAAAGTCCAGGCGTCATTAGCAATACCAAACACGAAGCCGTAAGCAACCAAGCCACGTCGGCATAATTGATGCTTTCCGTAGTATTGAAGTCTTTGCCTACTATTGCCGATTGGTGTGACCAAAACAATCCTGTAAGGGCGACTAACGAGGTGATGACAAAAGCGGCGATCCAACGTTTCTGAATTCTCATTTTGATTATTTTTATAAAACAACCCTAGTTTTTTTTGGGTAAAACTATTAAATTGTGTTTTTTATTTCAAACAAACCCTTGTAAAAATGACCTTTTAAATTCATTTTTATGAAAATAATAAAAACAAACCGATTGATTTGTGGTTTTAAAAAAATAATGGCTATTAAAAATGGAATCCATAAAAAAAGCCCTTGAATAACATTTTCAAAGGCTAGAGGTAGAGTTTAAAATGCCTTAAAGACTGCTGAGTGGTTCCGATTTTTGGGTATCGTAAACGGTTTTTGAAATGTCGGCTAATAGTTTGCTGAGCGATTTCATGTCTTTGCCTTTGGTCATAACGGTAAGTAAATACGTTTTGTTGTCCAAATAAATGATGGCCGATTCGTGGAGCTGTACTTGGTTTTGATCGCCGGCTTCACCAAATTTGTGCGCTACTGGAGTGCCGTTGGGAATACCTTTTAGCAACCCTTCTTTAAAGTCGCTTTGGCTTAAAAGTTGGGCGGCAAACTCCGAATTTTCTTTAGATAAGTACGAAGCGTTGTAAATGGTTCGCATAAAAAGGGAAAACCCTTGTACGGTGAAATAAAATTTAGGCGCATAAAAATTAGGTTTTGGCATGCCCAAATCTTCGAATAGTTTTTGAATAGTGTTTTTGTTGATGTTGGCGATGAGTAATGAGGTGGCGTTGTTGTCGGAATACACAATCATGTATTGTAGCAGTTCGCGTACCGTATACTGTTTGCCCAATTCAATGTGTTTGGAATTGAAATTGACTTCTTTGGCTAAGGAAAACGGTTTGCTGTAGCTGATTTTTTTGTCTAATACACCGTGGTTTTCCTCTTCCATTTTGAGAAAAGTAATTAGAACAGGTACTTTGAACAGTGAGCCCGATTCGTATTCTTCGGTTTCGTTGACCACTGTCCATTGAGCGGAGTCGTAATCTCTAAAATACACCGAAGCAGCGGTTACGGTTTGCGTTTGTTGGTAAGCACCAATAATAGAACTGATCGATTGATTGAGTGTTGAAAGGCTTTCCGACGGACATTCTTCGTCGGCAAACATAATCGGTTTGATGTGTTGGTAGCCGTCGAGGCGTTTGATTTTGACGGCACAATTTTGAGCTGTACTAGTTGGCGCGTTGTTGGTATTTTGCATCCATTGGGTGATACCAACAGTGGCAACTACCACAACCACAAATAAACCAATGACATAGGCCAAAGGCATTTTTTTCGATAAAATTCTTTTCATAGCAAGCTTACTTAATTGGAAGCATCCAAAAATAAAGATTCTTTTTTTAAGAATAAGTCAAAATAAGCGACAGAAATGTTAATTTTTTTGAGGATTTACCACAAACTCACTAAAGCGCTGATTGTCTTTATGTAAAACAAGTACAAGGGTAAAAACCCTACTTTTTGGGTTGGATGAAAACCATAAATGACACCAAAGGGAGTTGAGTTTTTAATTACGGATTATAAGTCTGCGTCATTTTGTTTTTTTTACCATATTAGGCATATAAGGGTTGGTTTTGGGTTGTGAATTTTTTAGATAAGAAATCATTTCGAAAACATGAAACGAGAGAAAAGGAAGGTATAGCGTATCTATGACGTTACTATGACGCTTATATGACGTTGATATGACGCAGTAGTTTTTGGATTATGGGTTTTTAAATGAAAGTTCTTGACTATATGGTTCACTAGGTTCTTCTAGTAAAAATAAAGTAAGTTCATTTTTAGTATTAAAACCACTGATTTTTTGCTTATAACTTTCTGCTATTTTTGGATTTTCGATTTCTAATTTTCGAGCTTTGCTGATATCGAGGAATACGGTTTCCATGTCGATGCCTAAATAACGGCGATTGGCTAAATTGGCTGCAATTCCTGTAGTTGAACTTCCTGCAAACGGATCTAAAATCCAAGCATTGGGTTTGGTCGATGCTAATATAATGCGAGTTAAAACCGACAATGGTTTTTGAGTTGGGTGTTTGCCACACGATTTTTCCCATTGAGCAATGGCTGGCAATTTCCAAACGTCTTTCATTTGTTTATTACCATTGAGTTGTTTCATTAACTCGTAATTGTAGTAATGCGGCACTTTTTCTTTTTTGCGCGCCCAAATGATAAGCTCAGCCGAATGTGTGAAAAAACGACACGAAAAATTAGGCGGTGGATTGTTTTTTTCCCAAGTGATGACGTTTAAAATTTTGAGATTTAATTCTTACAAATGCATTACTCTTATTGCAACTGACTGAAATTCAATACAAATTTTGATTTTATTCTAAATAACTGAAAATGATCACTTTATATTTGCTAAATCAAAATAATGATCTAATATTTGCACAAATAAGTATATGCATGAATACATCATTTGAGCGTTGTGAAAATACAAAAATAGAGTGGCTAACTCCTCCAAGTTTAGTAAAAAAATTAGGTAAATTTGATTTGGATCCATGTAGTCCTATTAATCCTCCTTTTGTGCATGCTGAAATTAATTACAACACAATAGATGACGGTTTAACTAAAAAATGGTTTGGACGGGTTTATTTAAACCCTCCTTATGGAAAAGGTATGGAGATATGGATTGAAAAGTTAAAAAAACATGGAAATGGAATTGCTTTAATTTTTGCAAGGACCGAAACAAAATGTTTTTTTAATCACATATGGGAAGACGCAGATGCTATTCTTTTTGTTAAAGGTAGGATAAAATTTTATCATGTAACTGGAGTTCAAGCAGGAACACCAGGAGCACCGAGTGTATTTATTGCATATGGGAAGGAAAATGCAGAAATATTAAAAAATTCTGGAATTGAAGGTCGTTTTTTGAATTTAAAATGAATGTTTTAGATTATTTCATAGCACAAAAACTCTCCAATATTAAATTCTGCATCAATTATCCACTCATTTTCAAGAATCAGTTTTTTAATTGCTTCGTCTTGATTTTTAACGTTTTCAACAATTCCTATTACTTGCATATTTTTTATTTCACTGCCATTTGGAGAAAACGTATTTCCTTCGCTAGTTATAAAGATAAATTTTTTCATTTATAATTTTTTGTATGTTCCTTTCCCTGAAAATTCAATAATTCCTTTATCGCGTAAAAGCTGTAATTGTTGTCTGATTTTATCTTTTATAAAATTATTGTTTGGATATTTAATTTTTAGCTTTTGTTCGAATTTGTATATTTCATCAAGAGTAAATGATTCTTTATTGATTAAATCAATACAATTCATAACATCCAAAATCCAACCTTTTGCATCTTTACTTTTTGTCCTTAAAAATAATGTTTTATTAAAAGTTTCTTTTACATACTCTTTATTAATAGTTTGAGCATTTTTAATCAAAAATACTTTTCCAGCATCTGCAACTTTTGAAATATCAATGTTACAACCAATCCAACCTGCTCTTCTAGCATTTTCTGATAATGGTGGACGCTTTATTATAATTTCTGGAGTGAAAAACTGTTTTGGAATTATGAGAAAATCATTAACTGTCCATTGTTTTGTATAGGTTAGAAAAAAGAAATTAGGGTTATTATTTGAACTAATTCTTTCTATCATTGAAGAGTAAGCGCCATCAGTAATTATATTTGATAATTTTCCGCTTTTGCTTTTTAACTCAAATTCTTCACTACACTTTTTACAATAAAAATCAGCAACTGGGCGATTGTTTTCAAATTCATTTAATGGCAAATCTCCACAACTAGGACAATATGAATTGTTTAAAACCCAATTCTCTGTCAATAATCTGGCGATTTGAGAGTTACTAGTATAACCAGTTGCTATGTTTTTATTAAAGGATAAATCCATGTGTTTTTTGGAAGTTGCGTTAGGGATTGAAATGAAAATCCTTATTGCGAAGAATGAGCGAAAAGATTGTAGTGGAAAGCCCGACCGAAGGGAACGCCAAATAATTCAAATTAGCATTAACGTCGTTTATTACTGCTTTTTCAACATTAGGGAAGTTATTTAAAATCCAAAATAGCACGGCTCCACTGCCCACAAATGGTTCTACATAAGTGAATTTTTGAGCAATGAACTCTTTGGGTAATGCCTTTTCAATATCTGTAATCAATTGGGTTTTACCACCAGCCCATTTTAAAAATGGTTTAGCCTGCATAGTATTTGTCTTTTGGTAAAGGTAAAAATTATGCTACAAATTATTGTGTCGGCTTTATTTTAATTATAAACAAATTAGCTCTTAATAAAAAAGCCTAACATTTGTGCTAGGCTTTAAAAAGCTCCTCCACCTAGGCGGACTCGAATAAACCCCGATAGCTATCGGGGCTCTGATTAATAGTTAGATGCTCTTACAAGAATTTTAAATTTGTGCAAAACAAAAAAGCCTCTACATTTCTGTAAAGGCTTTCTTTTTTGCTCCCCCTCTTGACTTACTATCGAACCGTAAGTCTTTGGTTTTTTGTCAGTTACTTGTTTTTCAAACCCTTATTTGACATCGAACCAATTTGATTTTATGATTGTTTACCGAATTTTCGACAATTAGTTAAGTGTTCTTTTCTCCATCATATTAACGAAAATTCGTGATAAACAACTTATACTCTATGATATTTATGATAAATAATTTTCCCTTTACACCATTTTTCTTTATATCTATTATTTGTGTCTATTAGATATTGAACCATGCGATTATTTAAAGACTTATCGATAAATTCACAAAAAAGTTCCTTCCTTGTCTTGGAAAATTATTCCAATCTGAATAAGTTGAATAATAAGTATCAATGATATTTTCAATTCCAAATTTTGTGATTAATTTATTTTTATTGATGTCGAATTTATATCCGAAATTAGCATTAATTATTGCATAATCTGGTGTTTTGTCCTCACCGTAAATGGCTCCAAAATTGGTGTGTTTTGCATTTCCTTGAATTACAATTTCTGACGAAAATTTTTCTTTAGAATAAGCTATTGATGTTGAATAACTTATTGGAGGAATAAATGGTAAATTCACATTATTAAAATCTTTTCCTCTGCCGTAAACTAACTGCATATTCCATTTTAATTCTCTAGAAAATTTGATTTCAGAAGTCAAACTTATATTGAAAATGGTAGCATAATCAAGTGCTGTGTAAATTTTTACACCTGTTGCGCCAATTGTCATTGGAATCAAACTTGCGTCTGGTTTTCCTACAATGTAATTGGAAATATGAAAATAGGATGAGGCCATTTTTAGGTTTATTTTTTCTTTTTTCAAACCTATAAATGTATTTCCTTCTAAAGAAGTTTCATTTTTTAAATTTGGGTTTCCAATGTTGTCATAATTTTCAAAACTATTAAACAAGTAAAAGCCATAAGCCTCTGTTATAGAAGGTGCTCTTTCTCCATAAGCTACACCAAATCCAAACTCAAATCCATTTTTGGAAGAGTTATAATTTGCTGAACAACTTTTTAAAAATCGGCTGTTTTGTGCATCCATTTCGGGGTAAAGAATTTGCAAACTATTTAATCCAAGTTCACTTGCTATTTTATTATAATGATTACCAATTGAAGCTGAAGCTTTGATACTTGAATGACAGTTTAAAGCATAATTATCTTCAACAAACAATCCGTTATAAAAAGTGATGACATCTGGCCAAGTTAACATAAACATTAGATTTTCATTTGTGCCAGCTGGATACATGGTCATTTCGGCAAGTGATCTGTTATAAAACGAATTCAAGTTGAGCAATAGGTTATGTTTATAATATTTAACTTTAACTTTTGAATAATATCCATAGGTTTTACTCCAACCTGGCATATCCATGTGAATTGGAACAAATGGACGTTTTGTATCATCCATTTTGTGCATAATGGTATTGAAATATAATTTTGTTTCCCAATTTACTACAATGGAGTTTAAAGGCACATATTCATATTTTAAAGATGTTATAATTGCCTCAGCAATAGAAACATCCATTGGTAACGCAGGATAACCAACATCGGTAGCTTTATCATAAATTAACGAACCTTCAACCAACTTGTTTTTACTTAATTTAAAACCTGATGTAAATGAAAAATTAAATTTTTTGAATTGCGAAAACAAAACTTCTTTATTATTTCCAGCTTTATAATTTTCGGCATCACGCAACATAATATCAGTATCAACATAAAATAAACTATCAGAATAATTTAGGGCAGTTCCGATGATTTTTTGTTGATTGTTAGTTTCAAAACCTGAGTTTAAATTAAAATTCCACTTTTGATTACCGAAGTTGTTTCGGTTTCTTTTTAGATCAATAGAACCGCCTATCGTACTCCCAAAACAAGCACCTTCTTGACCCGAACAAATGGTAGCTTCAGATAAATTGGATACTTCTACATATGATGTTATTGGATCCATTTTGTCTGTACAAGCACCAAAAATTCTCATTCCATCTATTGTTATTAATGTTCGTTCAGTAGGCATTGAATTGATAATTGGTTCCCAAGCATAAGCACCACGTTTTATCATGTCAACTTTTGCTGATTTTTGCAAATAGTCATCTATTGTTGTTAATGTTTTAGATTGTTTGTCTGAAAGCTGGGCTTTTTTTCCAATTATGATGACTTCTTGTAATTGAATGGGGTTCAAAGTATCTTTTTGGGTTTGCTCTACTAATTCGCTCTTATTTGTATCTTGAGCAGAGACAAATAAAAAAAGGTGAATTAAAATAATTGAAAAGAGTAATTTTTTCATTTGGATAAAATTAAAAAAGGTCAAAAACGAAATTGAATTTGACCTTTTTATAATAAATTCAATTAGAATTCTATTTCAAAATAAATACTGCTGGATGTAACCGTTTCTGTGATTTCTTCACCTTTAACAATTGTGCCATCAGGTTTTGCCAATTGAAGGTTTATTTTCCAATAGCCTGTCATTGTTAGTGATAATTTTCCATTGTATAAATTGCCCGCCGTTGCTTGTGTCGCATTAACATTATTAGGTGAACCGTGATTTCCCATACTAGGCATTCTTGGGTCTATTTTTACGGAGTAACCATCAACTACTGGGAATGTCATCATGTCTTGCATTTTCCAAACACCAACAACTAAATCATTTACTGCAACTTTTGGGTGATGGGGGTCAACATACGCGACTAAATATTTTGTGCCATCTGACCCCAAGAATGTATTTACAGTTCTTTTTGTAGAAGCAGGAACATCAATTACAGAAGTCATGGTGTATTGAACATCATCAATAGTATAATCGATTTTTAAATCCCAATATTCTGTTTCATTTTGAGCCATTTGAAACATAATATAACCTTCATATAATGTCCCATCTGTCGTAATTTTTTCAACTTCAGAATTTGGGCAAGAATGGTTCATCATAGCCATGTGCATGACAGGCATCCAAGTAACCGCTGCATTTTTTACATATTGATTGTTAGCGTTGTTTTTAATTCTTAATTTGATTTCATTATAGCCTTGAACAGTTGATCCTGTGTGAGAATATAGCTCAATTGTATGTGTAGTATTTGTAATTTCTTTAAATTTAGTTAAGCCTTCTAGTTCATTAACTGTTGGAGTAGTAGTTTCGTCATCATTTGAACATGAGGTGATTGCTAATGCCATAACAAAAAGGGCAAATATTTTTTTAAAAAGAGTTTTCATTTTTTTTAACTTGAAGTTTATTTAATTATGCTTTTGAAAGATTTTTATGTCAATTTAGGGTACAAGAATCCTATCAATTCATTTTTATGAATTGAAAATAGAACTTGACTTAGAAACAACTTGATTTAGAGGTTGGCTTATACGAAGTTCATTTTACTCGTATACTTTATTTCTCAATTGATTTTAAGAAATAATTGTAGGCGGATGAAAAACGGAACAACTTACCGAGTGAAAGTATAAGTTGGCATAGTTGTCACCAATAGAAGTTTTATTATGAAAATAAATTTGTCTAAAGGATATTTCGGTTATTTCATTACAGAATAAAAGTTCGATTTCTTGAGATGAGTAGGTTTTTTTATCAGAACTAATAGGTTTTTCATTATCAGCTACTTTAGCTAGTTCTTTTATCAAATGACACTTACCATTACACTTAAGTTCGGGTTTGGTCTTGTTCTCGCAGAGGACTTTTGAAATATAATCATAATTGATAATATAATCTACAACCGGAAGAATTGGTTTTAGAAGAATGGAAAGGACTACTATGATTATAATTTTTTTCACAAGGCAAATTTACAATAAGAGAAAACCAATTTTATATGATTATAGTCATATTTTTAGTAACTTTATAA
The DNA here is from genome assembly GCA_016787805.1 of Flavobacterium sp. Taxonomy (GTDB): domain Bacteria; phylum Bacteroidota; class Bacteroidia; order Flavobacteriales; family Flavobacteriaceae; genus Flavobacterium. The sequence continues at coordinate 146,327 of JAEUTY010000038.1, forward strand.
AAAGTAATTTTGTAACCTTAAGACGTAAACTTGCTTAAAATATACAGGTTTTCTCCTTAAAAGACACCGTTTCAATCATGCAAATAGATTTAGATTTACTATATACTTGGGGCGCAATTTCAAAAGAATTCAAAAAGAATGATGTTATTATTAGTGAAGATGAAGTAGCTCATTTTTATTATCAGGTTGTTGAAGGCTGTGTTAGAATGTTCAACTCTAATGACGACGGTAAAGAGTTTACTCAAGGCTATTTTTGCAATGGACAAAGTTTTGGTGAACCTCCTTTATTTATTAATGAGCGCTATCCAGCAACTGCTGTTGCTTTTCAAGATTCTAAGATAATTAAACTCTCAAAAGAGAAATTTCTGAAGATTTTGGACGAGTATCCTTCCATCCAAAAGAAATTTTTGAACTTGATGGCGCATAGAATTCATTCAAAAGCAAAAACTGCTAAGTATATTATCAATCAGAAACCTGAATTTAGAATTTTAGCTTTTTTAAATGCCAACAAAAAAGGAAACGGTGATCATAAGGAATTGGTTCCTTTTACTAGGCAAGAGATTGCTAATTTTACAGGATTACGAGTAGAAACCGTTATTAGAGTAATTAGCAAAATGAAGGCTAACAAAAAAATTGATATTGTTAATCATAAAATCTATTTCTAATGCTTTTTAATAGCAAACTTTGGTTAAAATTTTCATTATTAAATTTAGTAATTGTAGCTCTTATTGGGCTTTTAATGCGTTACAAAATTGGATTTGAGTTCCCTTACTTGGACCAAAAACATTTGCAACATTCTCATTCTCATTTTGCTTTTTCGGGGTGGATTACTCATACTTTGATGGTGTTGATGATTGTTTTTTTAGAGAATAGAACAAAGAAAATAGCCCTTCAACAAGCTCAAGATGATAGAAGAGATAAGAAAATAGAGCATGGATTTTTCAAAAAATACAATTCGCTTTTAACCACTAATCTGATTTGTGCCTATGGAATGTTGGTTTTTTTCATCATTCAAGGTTATGGATTGTTTTCTATAATTTTTTCTACAGCTTCGATTGTAGTTTCATGTGTTTTTGCCTATTATTTCGTGAAAGATTTGAAATTAATTTCTGATGAAGTATTAACAAAAAATTGGTTTAAAGCGGCGCTTTTTTTTAATGTTATCTCTTCATTAGGGACATTCGCTTTGGCCTACATGATGGTTACAAAAAACATCCATCAAAACGAATATTTAGCTTCTATTTACTATTATTTACATTTTCAATATAACGGTTGGTTTTTCTTTGCCTGTATGGGATTGTTGTTTTCTTTTCTAAATTTAAAATCATCTGAAAACCTATTTTTCAAGAAAACCTTTTGGCTGTTTTTTGCATCCTGTATACCCGCTTATTTCCTTTCTACTCTTTGGTTGGATTTACCGATTTGGATTTACCTTATAACCGTAATTGCAGCGTTTGTTCAAGTTTATACTTGGTTTAGATTTTTAATTATTATTGTTAAGACAAAAAGAGAGTTTTTAGAAAATTTTCCTTTCTTTCTGCGTTATATATTACTTTTCGTCGGTTTTGCTTTAAGTGTGAAATTCCTGCTTCAATTAGGTTCAACAATTCCCGTTTTAAGTAAATTAGCATTTGGATTTCGACCAATTGTGATTGCCTATTTGCATCTGGTTTTGCTAGCAATCATTAGTTTATTTTTGCTTTTTTATATCTATGCTAATCACTTAATTCAATTCAATAATCAAATAAAACGAGGAGTAATAATTTTTTCTATAGGTGTTTTATTAAACGAAATTATTCTTGCTATACAAGGAATTGCTTCTTTTAGCTACACACCTATTCCTTTTGTAAATGAATTACTTTTAGGAGCGGCAATTGTCTTGGTTCTTGGAATTGGAATCACTGCTTTTTATTCTATAAAAAAAGTTAAAAATCCTCCATTATTATGATTACACTCATAAAATAACTATTTCATAATTAGGTACTTTGTGTGTATAAATTTGAAAGTATATAAAAGTATTTATTATGAAAAAATCAATTAAAACATTGTTATTGGCAAGTTTACTAATTGCCATAGGTTGCAAGCAAAGTGAACAAGCAGCATCAGAATCAACTGTAGCAACTACTGATGCAAATTCTGGTGGTCAGGAAAATGTAGTTGATGAAACTTCTGTTCCAAACATTGTCCAAACAGCAGTTGCAAGTAAAGACCACACCACTTTGGTGACGGCTGTTAAAGCTGCTGGATTGGTAACTTCGTTGAGTAACGCTGGGCCATTTACCGTTTTTGCACCAACCAATGCTGCTTTTGACAAATTGCCAGCAGGAACTGTTGAAGGATTACTTAAACCCGAGAAAAAAGGCGATTTAGAAAATATTTTAGGTTATCACACCTATGTTGGAACACTAAAAACCGACTATATGCAAGACGGACAAGAGTTTGATATGGTTTTTGGTGGAAAAGTAAAAATCACTAAAAAGGACGACAAAACGTATGTAAATGGTTCTGAAATTGTAGCTTCAATTGAAACTGGAAACGGAATTATTCACGTAATTGGCGACGTTCTCTTACCCAAATAATAATTATTAATTCAGTTGTTTTTCTTTTAAAAAAGAAAGGCGTGAATTGTCGTAATTCACGCCTTTTTTATTTTTAATATTTCAAAAAAGTTTGCCCCTTTTTTATACCCAAGGATAGTTCTTCAAGAGTTGTATGCTCTAACATGTAAATTAAATCTTTTTTTACAAACTTAAATTTTTCATGAACAGGACAAGGGTGGTTTTCTGAACAATTACTTAAACCTAATCCACATCTTAAAAAAACAGAATCACCATCTATTGCCATTACAATGTCTGAAAGTTTAATGGTTTTTAAGTCATCTTTTAAAATCATAAATCCTCCTCCAACACCTTTACTCGACTTTATGATATTGTTTTTAACTAGCACTTGTAAAATTTTTGCGGTAAAAGCAATAGGAGAATCTATTTCATTAGCAATTTCTTTCAGCCCTACTTTTCCTTCTTTGCAACAATGTGTTGCAATAAAAATTGTTGATCTAATTGCATATTCACAACTCTTTGAAAACATTTTTTTAGCAAAAATAAGATATTATTTCAATTTCAGATGCGTCTGTCTTTTATTTAACAATTATGATTTTTATCATGTTTTATAAGAACATCTATTCGGAATTTTGTTAAAAATTAATAAAGGACATTTTTGTCTTTTATTAAATTAATTAACTAAAACTAAAATTTATGCTATCAAAATCACAAGCAAGGGCATTTTTTCTAGGAGGAACATTAGTTACATTTTTAGTCTTCATAGGGCTAACTATTTACTCGTTCATGCCAAAAAATGACCAAACCAACTATGGCAAAATTGATGCACAAGTTGTAAGAGGCAAGGAAATTTGGGAATCCAACAATTGTATGGGTTGTCATACTATTCTTGGAGAAGGAGCTTATTACGCCCCTGAATTAACAAAAGTTATAGACCGAAGAGGAGATGCTTATGTAAAAGCAGTTCTAATGTCTAAAGAACCTTGGCAACCCAGAGGTAGAAAAATGGTTGCTTATGCAATGACCGATGAAGAAGCAGATGCAGTAATTGCATACTTTAAATGGATTGGAAAAATCGATTTGAATGGATTTGATAGGGTAGTTTCACCATTAGCGAAAGACAAACAATAAAACTAACAAAAATGAAATATAAATCACAAAAAATAGCCTATTGGTTTTTTGCCTTATGTATGTTATTATTTTCATTACAAATAATTTACGGCTTTATCATGGGTTTTGATAGAATTGGATTGCAAGGTTTGCATGACATCATTCCATTTAATACTGCAAGAGCAGTACACACCAATTTATTAGTAGTTTGGTTGTTAACAGGATTTATGGGAGCAGCTTATTATATCATTCCTGAAGAAGCACAAAGAGAATTGATAAGCGTAAAATGGGCTTATGTTCAGCTTATTTCTCTTGCTGTTGTTGGAGTTGTTGCTCTAATTGGTTTTCACTTGAACCATTGGGAAGGTAGAAAATTTCTTGAAATTCCAAGGGAATTAGATTTTCTTGTAGTTGTAAATGTTTTATTGTTTTTAGGTCTTATTTTAGGAACTTTATTCAAAGGAAAACGCAAAACAACAACTTCATTGGTATTATCCATGGGATTATTATTTGCAGCATTACTTTACCTACCAGGAATGATTTGGTTTGATAGCCAAGTAATGGATTCTTTTTTCCGCTGGTGGGTTGTTCACCTTTGGGTTGAAGGTGTATGGGAATTAATAATGGGTGGTATTTTATCCTATTTATTGATAAAACTAACAGGTGTTGATAGAGAAGTTATCGAAAAATGGCTGTATGTTATTATTGGTTTAACTTTCCTTTCAGGTGTTTTAGGAACTGGGCATCACTACTATTATATTGGAGTAAACAAAATTTGGTTAATTGTCGGTGGAATTTTCTCTGCACTTGAACCTTTGGCTTTCCTTGCAATGGCATTATTTGCCGTAAATATGTATAGAAAAGGGGAAAAAAGTCATCCAAACAAAATTGCTTTATTTTGGACAATAGGCTCAGCAATTGTATCTTTTATAGGTGCTGGTTTGTTAGGATTTGCTCATACAATACCTCAAACAAATTTATACACACACGGAACATTAGTCACTGCAATGCATGGTCACTATGCCTTTTGGGGCGCTTATGCCATGATTGTTTTAGCTATCATTAGTTATGCTTTGCCAAACTTAACAGGCAGAAAACGTTACAATAGCGTACATGGAAATGCTGCTTTTTGGCTTTCAAATATTGGAATACTTGGAATGACTGTAGCATTTGGTGTAGCTGGTGTAGCTCAGGTATATATGGAACGTAAACTAAAAATGGAGTTTATGGAAGTTCAAAAAGAAACTGAAATTCATTTTGTTGTTTTACTTATTTGCGCAACAATGTTTACAGTAGGAATTGGTCTTTTTATATATGATTTTATTAAATATGGGAAACCAACAGACGAAGCTTTAGAAATAGAAAATAATTAAAAATTTAAAAATAATGAAAAAAATATTTATTCTAGTTTTTGCTTTAGTTGCATTTATTGGGTGCAAACAAAATGATGAAAACAAAAAAGTGGATGGATCACAAATAAAAGTAGAAGGAGAGGCAATAAATGCTGAATTAACAGCACCTCCTTTTGTACCAAAGCCAGTTGGTGATAGACCAGCCAAAAAACTAATTGTCAATATGGAAATTATTGAGAAAGAAGGCGAAATGGCAGATGGTGTAAAATATGTTTATTGGACATTTGGAGGCTCTGTTCCAGGAAGTTTTATCAGAACCCGAATTGGAGATGAAGTTGAATTTCATTTAAAAAACCATCCCGATAATAAACTGCCTCACAACATTGATTTACATGCAGTAACTGGCCCTGGTGGTGGCGCAAAATCCTCATTTGTTGCACCTGGACATGAAGTAACCTTTTCTTTTAAGGTATTGAATCAAGGATTGTATGTTTACCATTGTGCAACTGCACCTGTAGGTATGCACATTGCTAATGGAATGTATGGACTTATCTTGGTTGAACCCGAAGGAGGTTTGCCTCCTGTTGATAAAGAATACTATGTTATGCAAGGTGATTTTTATACTAAAGGAGCTAACGGAGAAAAAGGACTACAACCTTTTGACATGGCAAAAGCCGTTAAAGAAGAACCAGATTATGTAGTATTTAATGGGAAAACAGGTTCGTTAACTGGTGATAATGCACTTACAGCTAAAGTTGGTGAAACTATTCGTCTATTTGTTGGAAATGGTGGTCCTAATTTAGTCTCTTCATTCCATGTTATTGGAGAAATTTTTGACAATGTTCATGTAGAAGGTGGTTCACTCGTAAATCATGATGTACAAACAACGCTTGTTCCTGCTGGTGGAGCTGCAATTGTTGACTTTAAAGTTGATGTTCCTGGATCATTAGTGATAGTAGACCATTCTATTTTTAGAACTTTTAACAAAGGTAGTTTAGGTTTAATAAATGTTAGTGGAGACGAAAACAAAACAATCTATTCAGGAACTCAATCGGATGAGGTTTACCATCCTGAAGGCAGCACCATTCAAACCATGCCAAATGAGACAGGAGCAAAAGCTCCTAAAGCAGTAACACTTGTTGAACGAATTGCAGATGGAAAATCAATTTATGCCAAAACATGTTTTGCATGTCATCAAGCAACTGGTGAAGGTTTGCCAAATGCATTTCCTCCTTTAGCTAAGTCAGACTACTTAAATGCAGATGTGAATAGAGCTATCGAGATTGTACTTAAAGGAAAAACGGGCGAAGTTGTTGTCAATGGCAAAAAATTCAATAGCGTTATGACTGCACAAACACTTACTGATGAAGAGGTTGCAAATGTATTAACTTATGTTTATAGCACTTGGGGCAATTCTAAAAAAGAGGTTACTCCTGCTATGGTTAAAGCGGTTAGAAGTAAAAAGTAAATTGTTAATTCCATGAAAAGTTTATATTTTCTGTTTGTCGTAATTGTGTTTATTTCTTGCTCGAAAGATAAAGAAACGAACACTTTAGAAAGTATAACTATTCCATCAGTTTCTACTTCAAATGATAAACCGTTTGGAGTAGAAGCGCCGATGGTTTCAGTAAAAGGAGGAAAATACATTCCTCTTTACGGAGCGAAAAATAAAGAAGTAGAGGTAAATAATCTGCTTATAGATGTCTATCCTGTTTCAAGCAAAAACTTTTTAGCCTTTGTAAAACAAAATAAAAGATGGAGAAAATCGCAAATAAAAAAACTTTTTGCAGATGGTAATTATCTAAATAATTGGAAGAACGACACCATTTTACCCTCAGACGTAAAACCAAATAGTCCTATTACAAATGTTTCATGGTATGCAGCAAACGCTTATTGCGAATGTCAAGGCAAAAGATTAGCAACTGTTGATGAATGGGAATTTGTTGCTATGGCAAATGAAAATGTTGCCGATGCAAGAAAAATAAAAGAAAACAATCAATACATTTTAGATTGGTATGAAAAACCAAAAACGTTTAACAACGAAATTGGAAAAACCTTCAAAAACTATTATGGTGTTTATGATTTACATGGTTTAGTTTGGGAATGGACTTCTGATTTTAATTCTATTTTATTAACTGGTGAATCTCGAAGTGATGTAACCACAGATAAAAACCTATTCTGTGGTAGTGGTTCACTAAACGCTTCCGATTTAATGAATTATGCCGCTTTCATTAGATACGCTTTTCGAGGAAGTCTAAAAGCAAATTATGCAGTGAAAAATTTAGGTTTTAGATGTGTCAAAGACACTTTAAACACAAAAAAACCATGAAAAAAATAATCCTCTTTTTTATAGCAATATCTCTTTTTGGCTGTAAAAAAAACTCCAAGACAAGTAATGAATCCATTTCAGACGAATCCATTTTTAATTTAACGAGCAAATGGAAAACTCAAGATAACAAAACCATAGAAATAAAAGATTTTAAAGGAAAAGTTACCGTAATGGTAATGATATATACTAGTTGCAAAGCAGCTTGCCCAAGATTAGTTGCCGATATGCGTGATATTGAGGCTAAAATGCCCAAAGATAAACTTTCAAATTTGAATTTTGTTTTAGTAAGCATTGATCCCGAAGTAGATACTCCTGATAGATTAAAAACATTTGCTAAAGATAATTTTATGGATGCACCACATTGGACTTTTCTACAAGGCACAAAAACTACAGTTCAAGAATTTGCTAATGTTCTAGCTGTAAAATACAAAAAAATTGCACCTATGGATTTTTCACATTCTAACATTATAAGTGTTTTTGATAAAGAAGGCGTTTTACTTCATCAACAAGAAGGTTTAGGAGTAAATAATAAAGAAACAGTGGATAAAATTTTAGAAACCGTAAATAAATAATATTATGAAAAAATATATTTATACTGCTTTTATTACCATTTTAGGAACTATAACAATTTCTGCACAACAATTTGATATTAATGCAGACTTACGTGCAAAATTTGAAAATAGAAATGGTTATGGAACGTTAAAACCTGACACATTGAAGGCCGCATCATTTATTACGCAAAGAACTAGATTAATACTTGAATACTCATTTAAAAATGTTATGTTGCGTGTTTCGCCTCAAAATGTTAAAACCTGGGGAGATGTAGCTACAACCTCAAAAACAGATGCTAATAATGCTTTTCATGAAGCTTATGGTGAAGTGAAAATGAATGAAAAATTGTCATTCAAATTAGGTCGCCAAGAGATTAATTATGATGATGCAAGAATTTTTGGAAATGTAGATTGGCTTACACAAGCAAGAAGTCATGATGCATTTTTAATAAAGTTTAATCCAAATACTAAAAATCAATTTCATTTTGGTTTTGCATTGAACGCAAATAAGGAAACAAATTTTTACGAAAATTATACAGTGCCTCAATACAAATCATTACAATATCTATGGTATCATACTGATTTAAAAAAATTAGGACTAAGCGTTTTAGTTTTAAATAACGGAATGCCATATTTAGTTGGAACAGATGAAAAAGTAGATTACAGCCAAACGATTGGTACACGATTGGTTTTCAAAAACGGTAACTTAAATATCGATGGAGCAGCTTATTTACAGACAGGAAAACTATCTGACAAATCAGTTAATGCCAACTATTTGTCAGCAAATATTAGTTACAAGCTTTCAGCAACTCTAAATACAACTTTAGGTTTTGAGAGACTTTCAGGTAAAGATCAAAATGACACATCAACCGATGTAAAATCGTTTAATCCGTTATATGGTACTAATCACAAATTTAATGGTTATATGGATTATTTCTATGTTGGAAATCATGCTAATTCTGTTGGGTTAATAGATATTTACGCAACATTAGGATATGAAAAAAATAAATTCTCAGCCAAATTAACGCCTCATTATTTTGCTTCAGCAGCATCAATTTATAAAACTGGAGTAAAACAAGACAGTTATTTAGGAACTGAATTAGACTTTACTTTAGCATACAAAATGTACGACTATGTAACTATTGATGCAGGTTTTTCCCAAATGTTTGCAACAACATCAATGGAAGTTTTAAAAGGTGGAAATAAGAATGCGGGCAATAATTGGGCTTTTATTTCAATAAAAATAAACCCAAATCTTTTTAATTACAAATCTGAATTAAAACCATAATAATTCTCTAAAAATGGCTTCATTAATACCATATTATTTTTCTATAGGAAAAGAAGAAGAAATTTTTTCACATGCATATTCCAATAAAATTCCATTGCTTTTAAAAGGTCCAACCGGAACTGGAAAATCGCGTTTTATTGAATATATGGCGCATAAATTGGATAAAAAACT